>JBBIGV010000043.1:0-28944 GCA_037447335.1 Ignavibacteria bacterium
ATTTTTGGCTCTTTAAACAGACCTTCTGATATTTCTATCTCGGAATTAAGAAAATTTTGTCCCCCATAATCGCAGAAATTAGCCTTGACTTTCAAAACCTAATTGACAATCTTTTCGCAAGTTTTTTAATAATCTATATACTATTCGGGAGTTTCTTAAATGATTAAGAGAATTTTAGCTTCAGCGTTGCTTGTTCTTTTACTTTACTTTCCGGTAAGCGCTCAAACCGTTATCAGCAAATATGCCGGCGAGTTTATGGCTATCGGTGTCGGGGGAAGAGCCCTGGGTATGGGTGGCGCTTTCGTTGCGGTTGCAAATGATATTACTACCGCTTACTACAATCCCGCCGGTCTTGCAAATCTTAATTATCCCCAAATATCTTTAATGCATGCAGAGCAGTTCGGAAATCTTGTTAATTATGATTATGGTGCTGTTGCTATTCCGTACGGAACGGATATGAGCTTCGGTATAAGCGTGATGAGGCTTGGAATTGACGGCATACCCGATACAAGAAACGCTTTAATTGACGGGGCTACCGGACAACTAATAAACGATATAAGAAATCCCAATGCAAGGCTGGATGTATCCCGTATAACAGAGTTCAGCAACCAGGACTGGGCGTTCTATCTTACCTTTGCTAAAAGACATTCTGAAAATTTTTACTACGGCGCAAATGTTAAGATTATAAGAAGGGATATTGCTGAGTTCGGAGCTACCGGCGTTGGGTTTGATGTCGGCGCATTTTATATGCCGATGGAAAACCTCTTCCTCGGAGCTAATATTCAGGATGTGACAACAACTTTAATAGCATGGAACACCGGAAGAAATGAGCTTGTATCGCCTACTGCCAAAATCGGCGCTGCATATGCATGGTATGTATTGGGCGGGAGGATCACACCGGCTGTTGATTTTGATCTGAGGTTCGAGAACAGACGATTCGCTTCAAACTTTAATATCGGTCCGGTCAGCTTCGATATGCATGCAGGTTTAGAATATAACTTTAAAGATCTTTTCTCAATCCGCGGCGGATATAACGATGTTAAACAATTTACGGTTGGTGCAGGGGTAAAGCTTCCAAAGCTGAATATAGATTATTCCTTTGCCCGGTTTACTCAATCGGAGCTTGACAGGCTTCCCGACACCCATAGAATTTCAATCATTCTTACTCTTGAAGAAACAAGGTTCCTCAGAACCGGTATGTGATAAGGAAAATAGTTTATTGTTCAGGTTGAATTTGTAACCCCGTCCGTTAAGGGGCTGTTGCGTATTTTCAATTTGTCATGAGGCTGACCAAAATGTAGCACAGATTACTAATCTGTGCTACGATGAATTTGAATTTAATCTGAAATCAGAAACAAAAATTCAAAGTTGTTTGCAAAATTTACTTTTTGGTCAGCCTCATCTGAATTATTGAGATCCCGAAAGCATTCAGGACGGAATGACAATTTTTAGACAGCCCCCTAACTGATGTTTCGGGGTTTCTTTATGACATGCATTGAAATGCTTAATCGAATTTTTGTTTGAGGTCCTATGCCCCCTGAAATTCAGCAAATAGGAAAGATACTTGTTATTGCTGGGGTGATCGTTGTGGCGCTTGGTTTATTCTTTATGATTGCTGGCGGCTCTCCTAATTTTTTACAGAAGATTCCATTTATTGGCAAATTGCCCGGCGATATTCATATTAAAGGGGAGAAGTTTACATTTTACTTTCCCATAGCCACGTCTATTCTGCTTAGTCTTATTATCTCACTAATCATCTATCTCTTTAAAAAATAAAAAGCGCGGGTAAATACCCACGCTTTTTGATCTTCAAACGAAAGTTCAAATTACGATTTACCCGATAACTTTTTTAATTGTTCAACATAAGTTGATTTGGGCACAAGCCCCACAAATTTATTCTGAATGTTCCCGTCCTTATCTATTATAAATGATGTGGGAATTGCCTGAATATTTCCGTATCTGATTGAAACCTCATCAGTTCCATGTGCAACTATATAATTAATTTTATACTGCTGCATGAAAGGAAGTAAATCTTTTTCTGTTCCTGATACCCTGTCGAGAGAAATTCCAATCACAACTAGCTCATCTTTATATTCTTCCTGTAGTTCAACTAAATCGGGAACACCTTTTCTGCAAGGAGCGCACCATGTAGCCCAGAAATCTATCAGCACAATTTTGCCTTTAAAGTCCGAAAGTTTAACATCCTTTCCGTCAACAGTTTTGAGATTAAATTCGGGCGCCTGGTCTAATCGCATGTCTGAATCGACAATTGGCTGACTTTCCTCAATTGACGGGACATCATCAATGGATTTTTTCTGACATCCTGCTACTGCTATTGAAAAAGCAAAAACAGCAATCAGGAGAAATCTTTTTTTCATTAATATTTCCTCAATAGTTATGTAAATGTAAAAATCACTTTTAGTTATTATTGCTTACCTTTGCCGGATCATAGAACGGCGGGTAAGGTCCGGATTCGGGAACATCCCTGGTATTGTTAACAATGAAAGCTATCAGCAATAAAACCAGGATTGCTATTGTCCATATAGTGTTATTGCGCTTCTTTTTCAGAAGCTTATCAGGATCGTTCTGTTTTTTCCCGATCTGTCTTTCTTTTTTATTCCCAAAATTCCGGGATGCATTGTTTTTGTATTTTGCCATTACTTTTTCTCTGCCTTGCGTATGATGTTAATAGCCTGATTTCGATTCGCAAAGATATAAAAAATGTTTTTTATTCTAAGGTGGATAAATTATTCTCCAAACATATTTAGCTGATTACCTGCTTTTCGCCTGAAATGAGCAGTTGTCAGATTGATATTGCTCTTTTCTAATCCATACTGCCTGCAACTAAGCTTAAACAAATTATGAATTGATTCTGCAATTGTTCCCTCTCCCGTAAATCTAAGCGCCGGCTCTGAGTGATTTAATTTTCCACCTCTTATTTCTTTTATCCGGTTAATTACTTTTTTTGCTCTTTCGGGGTATTCACGTTTAAGCCAGTCGATGAACATATCCTTAACACTATATGGAAGCCGCAGCATAATTCTACCTGCGAAAGCTGCACCGTGTTCAGATGCTGCTTTAAGAATATTTGGGATTTCTTCATCTGTAAGACCGGGAATTACCGGGGCTGCCATTACTCCAACAGGAATTTTGTGCTTTGAAAGAGTTTCTATTGTTCGTAACCTTTTAGAAGGGGTTGACGTTCTGGGTTCCAGTATTCTGATAAGATTTTCATCAAGACTGGTGATGGAAATCATGACGGAGGTGCTATTATAATCATTCAGTTCAGATAATATATCAAGGTCTCTTTCGATAAGGCTGTTTTTAGTAATTATCGCAACGGGATTACGGTAATCCAGGCAAACCTGCAAAAGCCCCCGCGTAAGCTTAAGTGTCCGCTCGATAGGTTGATAACAATCGGTATTTCCCGATAACATCAGAACATCGGGTTTATAACTTTTCTTTTCAAATTCCTTTGCAAGAAGTTCAGGAGCCTTAGGCTTAATCATTATCTTTGATTCAAAATCCAATCCGGCTGAAAAACCAAGGTACTCGTGTGATGGTCTTGCATAGCAGTAAATACAACCGTGTTCACAACCTCTGTAAGGATTTATTGAATAATTGAAGAAGAGGTCTTCACTGTCATTACGTGCAATTATAGATTTTGATTCATCCTTTAAAAAGATCGTGGGGATTTTTCGTTCCGGTTCAATTTCATTTTCAGGTTGTGAATCATCAGGTTCGATGTGCAAACGCTCAAACCGGTTTTTATAATTCGACTGAGCGCCGCGGCCTTTTATTTTAATTGATGACATAAAAACGATTCTGGTTACAGAATATAAAATTGGTTCCGATCAACCGGATTTTGATGATGTGTCCTGATACTTTATCAGATCACTCAACTAAAAAGATGTGAGTGTGATAGCTTTTCAATTCGATGAACAGACCGGGGATTAAAATTTCTTTTGCTTTGCGCTTATATTTTTTGCCGGTCAGCAGATCAGTAAGCAAAACATCATCATTCTGATTCGGGATGTTGAACCTGATCCTGCACAGTGAAGTATTTTCCGAATAATTAATTAAAATAACACATCGTTCATCTTTCAGCTTCCACTGCCAAGCAAACATATTTTCATAAGATTGATTTCCGCCGCCGGCTGAAAAAGGTTCAAGCTTACTCCATTCCCCCTCTGAAAAAATTTTATTGTTAGTAGCTGAGAGCAGCTTCGTATAAAAATTGCTTACTGTTTTTGAAGGCTTTTCAACGGGTTCCCTTCCAAGCTGAACAGGCAGTTTTATTCTTTTTCCTTCAAACTGACCATCATGATAAAATCGCATTCCGGGTATTGTACTTATCACTGCGGCGGCTGCCAGTGAACGGTATTTGCCAAATTTGGCAACTGCACGTTCTTCATCATGATTTTCGATAAACCTTGCGGATTTAAGCTGATAGTCCATTCCTGCATCAAGATGTAATTTAACTCCCTGTATGTCTGAAGCAGCCAGTCTATCGGTCAATCTTTTATCGTACGTAAAGTCAAAACCGAGCTGCTGCAGATTCCATTCAAGATCCCAATAAGCCTCGGCAAGAAAAATAAAATCCTTTTTTTTGGTCTTTACTTTTGTAATGGCTGTCTGCCAAAATTCATTTTGCGGTTTTGGGATACCGAATTTATTAAGAACGCCAACCCACGTATTATAAAAGACATTATTGAGAGGAAGCATTGCCATATCGCATCTTACGCCGTCACAAAGCTCTGTGAGTTGAAGAAGTAAACCGGTTAAGAATTCCCGGGTTTGTTCGCTGAAAAAATTTACCTGTATAGTATCTTTCCATGGAGGAAACAGCGGATCGCGTCCGTGTGCAAAAACTTTATCGGGTGCAATAGACGGTCGGAAGAATGTGTAAGAATCTCTTTGCATTAATTCTTCATCAGCCTGAAGAAAAATTTCCGGATTAGTTTTAATAAGCAAACTATCAGCGCCAAAATGGTTGGCTGCAAAATCCAGAATAAGCTTGATCCCGGATTTGTTCAGTCTTTTACGGAAAGATAAAAGATCATCGCGTGTACCGAGAAGAGGATTAATTTCATACCGGTTAATAGAATATGGTGAACCAATAACATCCTCGTCCCTCCAGTCTTTAAGTGCACGGCTATAAGAAGATACCAGATCAACTTCAAAACAGTATTTATTTATAATTCCGGTACAGGTTTCCCATATGCCCATCAGCCAGAGGATGTTAATTCCACTTGAGGCAAGGTTGGAGATAAAATCATCGGGAAGGTCCGACAGATTTGCATTTTCGCCGAAGCGTTTTATCCAGACCCTGCTGTTAACCTCATATAATTTAGGATTGATCATTTCTTAAAGCCAAAATTAGAGTATCGCCAACTGCTTAATAATACAATCCAATTGTACTAAAATTATATATGAACGTAAAGTAAATACAGAACCATATTTGACACACGAAAAAAATAAGTAAGAAATGAATTAAGGCTTTTTTTTCTGGGAAATCATGTTTAAGTTTTGCCGGTGCTTCGAAAGCCATTTCTGTTCTTACATTCCTTCTTAATTTACAACTGATTTAATTAACCGGATTGTTCAGAGCAGAGTCGATTATTTTTATACGGAAAATTATTTAGATATGTTATAGATATTCCGTAATTTTTACCTATAAGATTACAAAATGTAATTGTCGAAATCGGATTGATTAATAAAACCATGGAGTCATGCCAATAAATCTTCTGAAAATCAGGGGTTTGGGCAGCGGCATTTTTTACTTCCAGAGTCAATTGATTCGGATCAGTAACAAGTAAGGATATTTTCAGTTCTTACGAAAAACAAGGTAAGAGCCGGATTATTTAAGATTTTTTGAATATACCACGTTGAATAATAAAGAATCGGGTCTGACAAAAAAGAACCCGGATAAACCTAAATACTTATCTAAAAACCAATATTCTGGCATTATTGTTGACAATTCCATACGGATAAATTGGAGTCTACTGCCTGTTTACAGGGCATTGTACATAAGTAATGAACCGCAAATAATTAATAATTAACAGACTAAATAAGTAAACGCTAGAGGAAACTAATGTCACAAACAGAACTAATCAAAACAAGCAAACTTACTGAATCCGGTAAAAGTCTGGATGCATATTCAAAGAACGGTTTGGAAGAAGAGCTTGAACAGTACACGCGAACTGCTGTAGAAGAAATTAAGTTTGCAGTTATTATAAAGCCTGCAATAATTTCTTTTGCAGCATTAATCATTTCTTTCTTCTTAGATTTATCTTCAGTTCCAATACTGGGCAATATATCAGTTGATATTGCTAGGGTGCTATTCCCTGCCTGGATCCCGGCTGAAGAAGTTATTTCACCATACAGCTTCTGGTGGCTGCCGGTAGTTGTATATGCCTTTTTCCTCTTTATGGCATTCCTGGCATATAACAAACTCAAAGTTGAAATTATCCGAACACCGGCTTCAGAAACTATTGACCGCGTAATAAACTCATATACAAGCGTTGTAGATAGTATAGCAACTGCACTTCCTCTTATAGGTGCAGCATTACTGCTTATCAGTATCAAATTAGGTGAAGAAATATTTCTTGGTTTGTCTGTACCGTTTGAAGTAAAAGCGTTGATAGTGCTTGCACTCGGAAAACTTTTCGAGCCAGTCATGGATCAGCTTGGCGTTGAATTCCAGAATATTGTAAACAATGTAAGTGATATTAAGGAAAGATACTTCTCAAGAATTCAGATTGAGAATTCGAAGAACATCATCAAGCAATTAGGGCAGCAAACCGGAAGAGCAGATTTTTCTGCAAAAGACCTTGAACTGTACAAAACACTCCTTGAGCATACCAACAAGCTGAGTGAACAAATTCACAAAAACTTCAGCTCAATCAATTACATTCTTGAAAAGATGAACCATACCCAGAACATCAGCTCGGAAAAAATTGAACAATTGAGGCAGCTTGCAAATTCAATTACACAGGCTTCAGCCTCATTAAGTGATGAAAAAACAGTAACAGGACTAAAATATTTAGAATCAATTGTTAAGAAATAGAGTTTTAAAATGACTAAAAAGAACAGAGACAGTAAATTTGTTATTTATCAGGTACTCTACATCTTCGTTATTACCGTTCTGGCTCTTAAAGGCGCTGACCTGGATCTCAGAAGGGTTGTTTCTGAAGAAGATACCGTTGATAAGAAAGTAAGAGATTCTCTTCTTGTTATGCTTGATTCGCTTAATGCACTCGGACTTAAGTTTACCATTGAAATTGATCCTAACGTAGAAGTAGAAAATATCGAATTGCGCAGAAAGCTTGCTTCTCTTAATGAGCAGATCAGGGATATTTCCGAAAGAATTGTTGAGCCGGAAATACCCGAACCGGAGGAAATAATAGAAGAGCAAACACGAATGCCCTCGCCTATTTCGATGACACAAACATTTATCCAGCATACATGGAATAAAGCTAAGAATAACGGTACTGTTCCAACTCAGATATTCGATCCTAAAAATATGAATACCCCGATCATTTTGATTCCACCGGGGCAGGAAAGAACTTTTGATCTTACCGACCAGACAGAAGTAATTGTTAAGTTCGGTACGCAGCAGGAAATTATTAAAGTTGTTCCTAACAGACCTGCGGAAGTAAAAATAGATCGTGTTACTACGAAAATGAACACATCAAGAATTTATGTTCAGGAACTTCAGCGAATTACAGTATTCACAGTTACAATCATTGACGAGAGACCCGATCAGCTTAAAGTAACTTATACCGGTCCTATTTCTGTTACCGGTCCTCAAAGAGATTCAAAAGGAAATCTTGTTTACAATGTTTCTCTTAACATTGCGCCTACAGAAGCAAGATTCAATGAGTGGTTAGATCGTTTCGGTAATTTACGCGAACCTGATGGCAGGTACAAAGTTAATTTCTTTTTCACTGTGGTTGACGAACGTTCCAAAGACATGGTTCAGGTAGGAGATTCGTTCTTCTTTACACATTTTTCTAAATAATAATCATTGGAACCACTCATGAGATATACAAAATACCTGTTCATATTAGTGTTCATTTTTATTTCTTATCAGCCGGGGCTGCTGGCTCAGGAAGAGGAGGAGCCAATACTCTATTTCCAGATGGAACCTCTAGATGACAGTCTGTTCATCAATATACAGCTTGAAATATTTATTGATCCACCGGATCCTAAAGCTGAAATAATTGTTGATCTCCGCGACCCGGCAAATCAAACTGTATCTATAAAGGGCGCGCTGTATCCTTTCCTTGCTTTTTCTCCTGAGATAAGAGCAAGGATTCAAACATATCCATTTAAAATTAATCTTGAAGAGGGCATTCATTACGCAAGTGTGTTCACACGTGTGTTTGAGAGAATGCGGTTTTCAAGAATCGCTGGACCACCTACACTAATGCAGATATCACCCACACAGTACTTTGTAAATCCTTTTTTGCAGATATTTGGCGGAGAAAGATTCGGTGTTTCAATTAAAAAAGATATTGGAGCTTCATTTGGTATAGGTACACCCTACTCCGGAGTTCTTGAATCGAACATGATTGAATTGAATTTTCACATACTCGGATTTTTCGGCGGTGTTTATAATGCAGTCGATGCTATAACTGATCTTAAAACAGATGAAAACCATAACAATATTTATGTAACTTCAGGCGTTCAGATTGGTTATGTGATCCCCTTCGGAAATTTTTTCCAGGTTAGCTATACAAGCACTTTAAAAAAATTCTCGGATTCTCAATTAGCCAGCTATGAACGAAAGGGTGCAATAGTACGCAAGAATGACGGAACAATTAAATATTCTTCGAAGTTTGTTACCTCCTCGTATGTTAACTGGGAATTCCGTTATCCATTCAGTTTTATGGGCTCCACAAGAGGTAAGTTTTATGTAGCCCAGTATCTTAACGAATGGCATATTGGTTATACAGGCAGAGAACTCTCGCTCGCAGGCAGCACCTTCGATCTCAGGATTGACGTAATGCCTAAAAGTGACATCCGACAGCCGCAGTACCTGATCGATATTATGGTTCAGAAGATAGCTGAAGGATGGGGCTTCAGTGCGCTGGCATTTGGACCTTCAGCCGTTATAACAACACTTGAAAGCGGTAAGATTGGTTTTGCATCTGTCTTTGCAAACGTACGACTTAAGGTGGGAACATCATTCTGATGAAATAATCAGAATCAGGAAAACGCGCTTCGGCAAAATCTCGGAGCGCTTTTTTTATTTTAAATCATTCCTGAACTTATCCCGATCCCGATAAAAATCAGCATTATACCAACTATAATTCTTACTGTTTTATAAGTAACCTTCTTAAGAAGATTTCTTCCGGCATAAGCGCCTGCAAATGCAGCCAGAGTTGCAGTTATAAGTAAAGCAATATTTTCATTAACATGCGAAGCGAGGAATGATGTACTGTAAACGGAAATCCTTGAAATATCAATCATAACGGCAATAACTACTCCGGTTGCAATGAAGGTTTCCTTTGAAAGATTAAGCTTGATAAGGAACGCACTCCTTAAGGCTCCCTGGTGACCGGATAACCCGCCGAAAAAGCCGCTCAATACACCGCCAAAAGGCAAATATTTTGCTTCGAATGAAAGATTTTCAAACCGGGGCAGAAATTCCATTAATGCAAAAATTATAACAAGAATACCTATAACAAACTTTACAAGTTCAATGTGTCTTTCTGATCCGGCAATAGTATATGTAAACAGCGGATCCGTTCCCTTCATTAATGTTAAGAGATAAGCTCCTGCAAAAGCAGCAAGTATTGCCGGCAGTCCAAATCTTAATACCACTTTAAGATTTGCATACTTACCTAATAAAGTAAGTTTGAAAAAATTGTTAAGCAGATGCACAATAGCAGTAAGTGTTATCGCAATATCAATCGGGAAAAACAACGCAAATGCCGGAAGCAGGATCGTACCCAATCCAAAGCCTGAAAACAGCGTCAAGCCTGAAGCAAAAAGGGCAACGAGGGATATAACAATGAATTCCATCTGAAATCAATTCATGAAATTTTTTTATGTTTGTGTTGAAAGTTAAAATTTATCCTTTTACAATGAAACAATTAATTATTTTATGGCTGGGGGCAGCAGTAATGATTTACCTGGCCGGTTACTTTAACAGTGCAACCGGAAAATACTACCCTGTTACCGGAACTATAGGAATTGAAGGCGAAAAAGTTTCTTTTAAGTTTGACAGGATTATCCGCACTAATGAAGATTACAATATTTTTATCAGAAGTGATAAAACTGATGTAACCGGAACATTACTCTGGAAAAAAATAAATGATAATAATGAATGGAACAGTGTTGATATTTATGAGGACAAAGGTATTCTTACAGCTTCAATACCTGCACAATCTCCTTTAACTGAATGCGAGTATAAAGCAGTACTAAACTACAACAATAAAAAATATTCACTGCCTGCAGATAACCAGCCTGTAACAATTTTATTTCTGGGGGAAGTGCCCGGTGCAATTTCCATATTACATTTCATTTTTTTATTCGGGGGATTGCTTCTTGCAGCCAGAACAGGATTGGAATTCTTTAATGAAAATCAAAAAATAAAAAAGTTATCGCTGTTCACTTTGATTTTCTTTTCGATGCATTCACTTTTTATGAATCCGCTTAAAAAGAGTTTCGAACTCGGGGCTGTTAATAAAAATGTGCCGGAGATTACAGCAATATTCGATATTCAGTCTTTATTATTTTTATTAGTATGGATAGCTGCGGTAATAACTTTTTTTAATGTGAAGAAACCACGATTCCATTCGTTGGTGTTCGGTATAGTTACGATAATGCTTTTTCTCTTTATGTGATTATATCAGTAGAAAGATTTTGCGAACTAATTTAACTCATTAAAAACCAAAGTATGAATATTCGGTGATGCAGCAACAACGCTGTTTCCTTCCATCGGATCATTTCCGTTGTAATCAGTTATAATGCCGCCTGCACCCTTAATAACCGGAACCAAAGCTGCGGTATCCCAGATGTTCATTATCGGGTCAATCATTACATCCGCATACCCGGTTGCAACAAGATAATAACCGTAACAGTCGCCCCACTGCCTGTACACTTTTACCTTCCGAATCAGCTGCTCAAACTTTTTTATATCCCGGTATTTTTCAATAAGCAGATGATCTGTTGTAAGAAGCCAAGCATCAGATAAACTATTGCAACTGCGTACTTTTACTGTTTCGTTATTCAGTTCAGTGGTCAGGTTATCGCCGATTAAAAACTCATTAAGCACAGGCTGGTTTATTACGCCGATTACAGGTTCACCATTCTTTAACAGTGCAATCAAAGTTCCGAATGTAACTGTTCCGGCAATAAAACTTTTAGTGCCGTCAATCGGATCAAGAATCCACTTATAGTCAGCATCAGGATTGAACTCACCAAACTCCTCACCGATTATTCCGTGTGAAGGAAATTCTATCATAATTAATTCACGCATTCTCTCTTCGGCTTTTTTATCTGCAATTGTTACGGGCGACTGATCTGATTTGGACTCAACATTTATTTTTTTCCTGAAATAAGACCGGATTATATTACCGCTGATAATTGAAAGTTCTTTTGCAAATTTTTTGAATTCGATTAGTTCATTCATAAAATTATTCTGAAAGTTTGAATTCAATTTAACTAATCGGAAACATTCCTTCACAGTAAATTGTAATAGCAGGAATTTTTTACAGGTTTATTGCTTCATTACAAATACGCTTTAGAGTTAGTAAGGATTATCGGAAAGCGGACAAACAGAACTATGGTAAGAACAAAATGATTTTTGCTGAAAGCAAAATGATTTAGTATATTTGCGGTGCCTTCTGAAAGAAGGTTTTTTTGTTCTGTTAACAGTTCGGAGAGTTGGCAGAGTGGTTGAATGCGGCGGTCTTGAAAACCGTTAAGGATGCAAGTCCTTCCGGGGTTCGAATCCCTGACTCTCCGCAAAATTCCTTTTAAACGCTTCTACATAATTACTTAACCGGCCAGGTACTTGTCAAATTTGTGAGAGCTACAGTTAAATGCCAGATGAATAATTTTTTTTCTCGTTCAATCATTCTAATCTTTCTTCGAAGCTTGCTAACCCTGCTTAAATGTTTTCTGGGCGAAGCGTTTTAATAGACAGAATTACAACCGTACCTATCAATCCAGCCAGAAGAACTATACCATTTATATAAATATTCTCAATAAAAAAAACAACCGACATACTGATAAAGAACCACATACTCGTTATTGATATAACTTTATGCTTAACAGTCATTGCTCTGTGCTTCTGAAAATCTTTAATGAACTTACCAAGCACTTTATGATTTATCAGCCAGTTATTAAGACGAGGGGAACTCCGAACATAAAAATAAGACGCAAGCAGAAGAAATGATGTTGCGGGTAATCCGGGCACAAAAATTCCTATTACGCCAATAGCAACGAAAATTGACCCCAATATTATATAAATGATTTTCTTCATTACATTAACAATGGTTGATTCTTATAACTTATTAAGTCACCTTTCGTAAAAATAATCAGTAAAAAACTGACATCTTAGTTTTCTGTGTTTAATTAACTCTTCAAATGAAAATATTTTAATGATAATATGCAATCATACTATATTATCAGCAGCTCTGATTTTAGTGTTTGCGACAGCATAATATAACTTAATTCAGTGATTGTCAGTAAAACAATAAGTTATCCGGTTTATTTCTTGTCACGTTTAACATTTCAATTATTCAGAAAAACTGATAATCCGGCTGTTGATTGGGCAAGTTCCGGAGTTTATTGAATTCCGGGTAATAGCTAAATTCGTTTCCGCATCTCAGAAATTTTTAACATCATCGAACCAGAATGGTTTGGATTTTGTTTTTTCCAGTTCATCCATCCTTAGCAGTTTTTTAAATTGCGCCACTTCTTCTTTTGTAAGATGAGGAAGGATTGTCGTTGGCAGATTCATTACCTTTTTAGATGTGAGCACCGATTGAAGCTGCAAATCATTTATCTTATTTATCTTCCGGAGTTCAATGAAAGCGAACAGAAGATCAAATACATTTGTACTTCCCTCATTAAATTCCCTGATAAGTGTATTAATGAAACCATCCAGATACTCTTCGGGAACTGCATTTACCGAATACCATATTCTCGCTGCTTTACGTCTTCCGTCACGCTGTTCTTTGGAAATAAAATAAAGGAAATATTCTCCTCTTTTCATGTCATTAAGTTTTTCACGGAAATCTTCTTTTTTGATTTGAGAAAAATGAAAGAAGATATCAACAGAATAATGCAGGCTTTTAAGAAATCCGAATCCTTTTTCATCAATTTTTTTTACGCGGCAGAAGTCGAGCGGTTCATTCGATAATTCAGTTTGCGGTTTATTCATTCTGAACCCTTGGTAGTCCGCGGCCCTGCCGGTCTGAAGCTGTTTAATTTATTCAGATACCACTGAGGGAAGCCGGATTTTTTTGCAGGATGAAAAATTTTATCCACATATTCATTCGTTGCCTGCACTTCTTTTATTTCAGGACAGATATAGCACAAAGCCGGCACAAATTTTCCGTTAATGGTTTCAACAAGCACCGGTTCAGGCAAATATTCCACTCCAAAAATTTCTTTTGTAAGAGAATATAAACGGTTTAATTCAGAATGAGTTGAAGAAGCAAGTATTCCGTAGACACAACCGCCATCCGATTTTATAAGATTAGCAATCGGTTTTATTACGATATCATATCCGTAAAGCTTTGCTGTTTCCGGTTCAATAGCAGTAAAGTTTAATTGCTTTAATACTTCAGAGTTTATATAAGAGCCGTAAAAAAATGTACGAACCAATTTATCGCTCATCATCTGCATCCTGCTTTCTTAACTTTGAATAAATAAATTATTTTATTCTTGTATAATATACTGCATCGCTAGCAACCCACCTCATTTCATTTTCAGTGTGATGAGCTATCATTACTCCGAAGAATGAGCCAAAATCAAGATCCGGCGTTTGAAAATTTATCCGCGGGTGTTCATACGTGTAAGCTGAGATGATACTTATGTTTTCAACTCCGGCATCAAAAAAATAGGTGCGGTTGTAATTACATTTTAATTCGGAACTCACAAAGTTATAGGACTCTTTAATTTTGCCGCCTACAATTTGCGGATCATAATTTTTATTATACACACAAATCCAGTTTGTCATTTCCCATTCACCGTTCAATAAAGTACTGTCATTACGACTGCTTAAAACCGGCGTTACCTGTAAGAACATATCATCAGAATCCATTCTAACATATCTTGGATAAAGTATTGAATAATATTGCAAAGCAAATTTATCGGCAGCCGCTCTTACGTAAGTAAAAGTTGCATCATAAAAATTTAATAAACCATTTTTTACTGAATAATTACCTTCAATAACATAAACAGGCGCATAAACAGTTGATGTGTAGGGGATATCTGCCCAGAGAGTGTCAATAAAGGTCCCGTCGGGATTAAATGTTAATGTTTCATAGTTCTTTGCTTTCCATGAACCGATCAGCCGCTGATTTAGCACTTCGTCTTCAAGTGAAATATTGGGGCTGACCAAAAAGTAAATTTTGCAAACAACTCTGAATTTATATGTCTGATTTCAGATTAAATTCAAATTCATTGTAGCACAGATTAGTAATCTGTGCTACATTTTGGTCAGCCCCTCAAAAAAGAACAAAGAAGAACCGGCAGCAATAATTTCATAAAAGACTTCCTAATATTTTCAGTTTACATCTAAAAATTATTTCCGGAAAATATCTTATGCAACAAATGCACGTGTATTTAAAAACTTAATGTTGATTACTCCTCAACTTATTAATGTAGGACCAGGAGACTCTCTTAAATTCTGGATTAGAAAAGTCTTCAACTATGCAGATAATGTTGATGTAAAAATATCAACCACTGTAAATAATAATGCAGCAGCTTTTAATATTACCGTAGCTAATATTGTGTTCGCAACTACTGATACCGGTTGGGTTTATCACCAATATCATATTGGAAACCTCTTCCCCGAAGGTTCAAACATTTACATAGGTTTCAGAGAACACGTAGCCGATAATTTTGTTGATGGTGATGCTGTGTTTATTGACCTTGTTTGGGCTGGCGGTCCTTACGTTCCTGTTGAACTTGTTTCTTTCTCAGCTAATGTTATTGATAACGGCGTTCAGCTAAACTGGTCAACAGCAAGCGAATTAAACAACCGCGGATTTGAAATTCAGAGAAAAGCCGAAGGCGGTGAATTTTTAGCAGTTGGTTTTGTAAATGGAAACGGCACCTCAACCGAAACTCATAATTATGCTTATGTTGATAAAAACTTGAGTGTCGGAACTTACAGCTATAGACTAAAACAAGTTGACTATAACGGAACTTTCGAATATTCAGATGTAATTGAAGTTGATGTTACCCCGCCTGCTGAATACTCACTTACTCAAAACTTCCCTAATCCGTTCAACCCTAGCACTACCATTACCTTCAGCCTGAAGGCAGATGCTAATGTTTCACTGAGGGTGTTTAACGTATTAGGTCAGGAAGTTGCATCTATCGTAAACGGTATGATGAATGCCGGTTCGCATCAAATTGATTTCACAGCAGCCGAACTGAACAGCGGTGTTTATTTCTATAACATCGTTGCTGATGGAGTTGACGGAAGCAGCTTCAATTCTACACGTAAGATGATACTGAACAAGTAAGTTTATCTTATCATTCGGATTTAAAGCCCCGCTTTTCGGGGCTTTTTTATTTGAAGTACCGCTCCGGCGCTTTATTATCCCCACCTCACAATCATTAATGCCTGAAGAAATTTTATTTTGATTAAGATTAATTCTGAACGAAATTTACCGATGCAATTAAGGATTGCACATAACGATTTATTTAAAAAACATTTTTCAGGAACATTATGAACAAACGAACGCCTTTCCCGCCGGTTTTCTGGGTAGCAAATGGAGTAGAAGTTCTCGAAAGATTTACTTACTACGGTATTTATATGGGCTTTGGAATTTATCTGGCTCAACTCGGCTATTCCAGGGGTGATCTTGGTTTTATTCAAAGTATCTTCCTTGCGTTATCTTATCTGGTTCCTCTTTTTTCCGGAACGTTTGCCGATAAATATGGATTTAAAAAAGTTCTCATCATAGCATACCTTGCATATCTGCCATCAATCTTAATGCTTATCGTTACAGAATCCTTCTCCGGTATTGCAATAACCATGTTAAGCATAGGATTTGCCGCAGGAATATTTAAACCGCTTATATCCGCAACGGTGCGTGCAACAACCGATTCAACAAATAAAACCCTTGGCTTCGGAATTTTTTATATGATGGTTAACGTCGGCGCGTCTTTCGGTCCTATTGTAATGGGTAAGCTGAGAGGATGGTCGTGGGATTATGTTTTTATTACTGCGGCGGCAGCAGTTGGTGTTATGCTGCTTGTTACAATATTTTTCTATAAAGAACCGCCAAGAGAGATTGAAGGCGTTTCACTAAAGAAAAAATTTAAGGATATGGGTGAAGCCTTATCCGATATAAAATTTTTAGTGTTCCTTGTTCTTCTGGGTGTTTTTTTCTGGATGCCTTTCTGGGCTTTCTTTAATGTGCTTGCCGTTTACATAAATGATCATATGGATACTGCTGCATTGTTCGTCAGTACGGCTTCCGTGCTCGGTGAAGGAATAACAAAAATAATCTCAGCTCCCGTCGATGGCGTGTGGAGAATAAATGCAGAAGCTATTTCGCATACAGGCTACATCATAATTATTTTTCAGGTCCTCATTTCAAGAACATTTGAAAAAAGACCGGCAATTCCGTCATTCCTTTTCGGGCTTTTTGTTGCAGCTCTAGGTTTTGTTACTCTTGCATTGGCTGTAACCGGAAATAATAATCTCGTATATCTAGGAGTGTTTCTTTTTGCAGTTGGCGAAATGATTTCTTCACCAAGAATTCAGGAATACATTATGTGGATAGCGCCTAAAGAAAAAGCCGGTTTATACATGGGAACAAATTTCCTCGCCGTTTTTATCGGCGCAACTCTGAGTGGTATTTACACCGGAATAATGGGAAGTTTTGAAACTGCGGGTAATCCGGAAAATATTATGTATGTTCTTGCAGCACATACAATCCTTGGAATGTTTGCCATACTGATTTTCGTTAAAACAGTCGGAGAATTCAAGGAATTGACAAATTAAATTTGTTCTTAATTAAGAAATAACTTACCGGGACGATGGCTGTTCATTAACCATCGTCCTTTTTTTATAAATAATAATAATTTTGCCGCTTAACTATTTATTTCCTTTTTAGATATCCGCCGGGTAATCCATTCATCATTACAATAGCTCTTTCATACAAAGCAGCGCTATTTAAAACAACTATTCCTGAATTGATGCGTCTTAACACCAGAGAACAAAATTTAAGATAACACAATTTAACTCCGGAGGATAATATGACATTCTTTACTCAAAAATATATTGCGGTTCTTATTTCATTCCTTTCTTCCTTAACTTTAATTATGATGAACGGATGTGCCGCATCTGAAATGGATCAAAGGTTTGATCATACTGAGAAACTAAGCCTCTCCGAAGGTGATAAAACCTTCACTTTTACCGATGAATATAATGGTAAAGGTTCAGGATGGATAGTTGTATTTAAGGATGACGAAATTCGATCGATTTACAGAGACGGGGTAAAAATCCCCGACGAAGAAATCGAATTGTATGAAGATCTCATTTACAAAAATCTTCCATATTATTTATCACCAGTGCACTTTTATTCGTTTAGAATGAAAGAACCTGCACCCGAATTAAAAAACTTCGGAAAAAATTTTAAATTTTTCAGAGACAGCCTGCCCGGTTTCAGCTCATACTTTGATCACGAGGCCTTTAAAGAAAGAATGGAAAAATTCAAAGAGAAAATGTCGGCAATGAAGGATCATAAAATCAAATTAAAGAATGACAGAGAAAAAATCCGCGAAGAAATGAAAAAGCTTAAAGAACGTCTTAAGGAAAAAAGGAAAATTAAAATTGAAATCGACACCGATGATTTAATTCCTGATCCTGATGAGCTTTATTTCAACCTTGAGGGATTTGATTTTGATTTTGAAATACCTGAAATCAATTTTCGTATGGAAAAGCTGGATGAAAAGCTGAAGGGTATTTATATAAGATTACGAGATGTTGATATGAACCTTAAAAAACTCGGTTCTTTTATTGAAGAATTAAAATCTGAACTCGTAAAAGATGAACTGATAGATGATATTGATTCAGAACTCGATCTCGAATTAAGCAAAGATGAAATGATATTGAATGGAATAAAACTTAGTGAAGAAATTTTTCTTAAATACAGGCAGATGTATATTGATCATTTCGGAAAAGAACCGGAAGAGAAGATTAGGTTGAACAAAAGATAATAAAAAGATAGTTTGTATTAAAAAATTGGATTGGTGGTTTTATATTTTGTAATTGTTCGCCAACCGAATTTTTAAGGTTTTCGCTTTCATCAGGTTCTATTTGGGATTTATCCCATACACAAATTGTAACAACACACTATCGTTTAAGGCTGCCCTCATAAGCAAACTGTATAGATTTCATTTTAACAAATGTCGCTGTCTTACGCTTTTATAATTTGAAATTTGAAAATTGTTAATTTGTTTTCTATGCGGTCAATCAGCCGGTACTTTCCCGAAATAAATTGATTGCAATAAGCAGTCTCCGTAAGTTTACAATCGTTAATTAATATTTGTTCTTTAATTTAACAGGTGTTTCAATGTTCAAATTATTTACTTTGTTTTTCGCTCTTCTTTTTATCAACAACGTTTATTCACAATGGACTGTATTAAATCCTCATCCAACCGGTAATACAACATATATAGGTTCTGCGCCAACTGCCGACAGATACATAACCGTAACCGGTCAGGGTGAAGCTATTGTAACACACGATGGCGGGTCAACTTGGAATGTTATCCAGATTGGTGGCGATGGTATATACAGGGCTGCATATTTTCACGATGCTGACTTAGGCTGGGCGGTTGGCTCATTTAATCCGCGTTTGCATAAAACAACCGACGGCGGATTGACCTGGACACATCAGCCAAATGCACCTGATACTACCAAGTATGATGTATTCTTCATTGACCCGAACATCGGATGGTCGGTTGGTTTTAATGGGTTTATTATCAAAACCACTAATGGCGGCGATCACTGGTTCTCGCAAACAAACACGGCATTAACAACAAGAACTTTATACAGTGTCTTCGCTACAGACATGAACACTGTTTACGTTGCAGGCAATCAGGATGCATTCCTGAAATCTACCGACGGCGGAACAAACTGGACTGTGATCCCGCCCATGTTTGCCACAACAACAGACTTCAGAGGGATTTACTTTCCACCTACTGCAACCGGACTTATCGGATTTGCCGTTGGTCATCGCAGCAGAATTGTTAAAACAACAGATGGCGGTAATACATGGACTGCCGTCCACAATCCGGGCGGAACAACCCAACTTTGGGCAATTGATTTCAACAGCACTAATCAGATCGGACTTGCCTGCGGCGCTGCAGGTACGGTGCTTCGCTCTACTGACGGCGGCGATACCTGGAATCCCGTTGCCGGATTACCAAGCCAGATTTTTTATTCTGTAAGATTCGGCGCTGATAATGCAGCCTATCTTTCAGGCGCTAATGGTTACTTCTTTAAATCAACCGACGGCGGTGCAACATGGACAGAGCTTGGTTATCGTTTCACAGGTTCCAGAATCCGTGATGTAAGTTTCGCTGATAATGATAACGGTTATGTAGTGGGTACTGGTTTTGCCGCAAGGTCAACAAACGGTGGTACAACGTGGACACTTCAGACCTCTCCAACTACAGCTGATATAAATGAAATTGTTGCTGTAACTCCCGACTTTGCGGTTGCCGGATGCGCCAATGGAAATATTATACGAACAACTAACGGCGGAACAGATTGGCAGCTTGTTCCTACAGGAATTACCGGTACTAATTCAACAATACTTGCTATTGATTTCGCAAAAGAAAACATCGGGTTAGTTGCTGCGTATAATGGTTCTGTTGCACGAACTACCGATGGCGGCGTTACGTGGAATATCATCTCTACCATCACCGGTACAAATCCATGGGATATGCATATGGTTGATTCATTATACGCATGGATTGTTGGTGTCGGTGAACGAATCTTAAGAACTACAGATGGCGGTTTTACATGGGAGCTTCAGTTTGCCGGCGGTGGTTTAGGTACGTATGGCGTTTCTTTTATTGACAGAGAAATCGGTGTTGCAGGAGGTACAGGTGGCAACACATATTACACAACCAACGGCGGAGTAAACTGGAATGCCGCTGTAACACCGCCCGGAAATACCGTATGGGGAATTCACATTGCCGAATCACCTGTGCTTGGTTCCGTAGCTATTACAGCCTGTGCAAGTGCGTATGTTTATCTCTCTACTGATGGCGGAATGAACTGGGCACTGCAGCCGCGCTTTTCAATTTCAACAATGGATGATGTGTGGATGACTGATGCTGCTAATGCATGGTTTGTTGGTAACAGCGGACTTGTTCTGAAATATTATGAACCGGGGAATATTCCGGTAGAACTTAATAGTTTTTCTGCATCGGTAAATTCGAACAATGTTACTTTAAGCTGGTTAACATCTTCCGAATTAAATAATCTTGGTTTTGACGTTGAAAGACGAACTGACAGCGAGAAGTATGGAGGCTGGAGTGACTGGATTAAAATTGGCTTTGTACAGGGTAACGGTACAACTACCGAAACTAATTATTATTCTTTTATTGATGATAATCTCAATCCGGGTACATATCAATACAGAATAAAGCAAACAGACTTCGATGGAACATTTAAATATTACAATCTTGCTGAAACAATTGAGATCGGATCGCCATTAACATTCCATCTTGCTCAGAATTATCCGAATCCTTTCAATCCTTCTACAGTAATAAACTGGCAGATTGCTCAATCGGGTTTCGTTTCTCTTAAAGTATATGATGTTACCGGTCAGGAAGTTGCAGCTCTCGTTAATAAAGAAATGGAAGCAGGCTTTCATTCAATTACTTTTGATGCTTCATCCGTTGCAGGCGGACTTGCAAGCGGAGTTTTCTTCTACACACTTCGAAGCGGAAAATTCATAAAGACAAATAAAATGATTCTTCTTCGTTGACAGAAATATCAAATACGATACTTACCAGTAAAGCCGCAGTTATACAAAAAATTAATTGCGGCTTTGCGGGATTTTCAGATGCTGTTTCAGAGGTAAAACGCTAATAAAAAAAAAGCAATTTTTCTTAAAAGATTCATTCATTATCATCCCTTAATCCGATTTGCTAAACACCTGTAATTGTTGAAAATGTAAACAATTACAGCTAAGAACATTCCTCCCAAAATATCTCTTTAGCTTCTCGAATATTAAAAAATGCATTAAATCACTTTCTTAATAATGAAAATAAAAAAAAATGATTTGCAGTATATTGCACTTAATACAATAATATTCGATACGGCACTTCTGGCATATATATTGTCAAAACAATAAGAAATAATCAAATTTTCTCACTAAACATCGGTTTAGAAAATGATTAAAGGAACAGTGATCGTAAATACGGCAATATGCAAAGGGTGCGAACTTTGTATTGTTGCCTGCCCGCAGGAAAGTCTTGCATTATCAAAAAAGATTAATGTTAACGGTTACAGGTATATTGAATTAGTTAAGGACAACTGTACGGGATGCACTAACTGTGCGCTTGTTTGTCCGGATGTTGCACTAACAGTTTATCGGCAGCCTAAAGCTGCAAAAAAAGCAGCCGTTAAAGAAGTTCAAATTGGCTAAATGTAAAAGGTTTATAAATGAATAATAAAAATAAAGATATTCGCCTGATGAAGGGCAATGAAGCCCTCGCAGAAGCTGCAATACGTGCTGGTATGGATGCATACTTCGGTTATCCTATCACTCCGCAATCTGAAATACTAGAGTATTTCACAGAACAAATCCCGAAGAGGAAAGGACTTGTATTACAGGCAGAAAGTGAAATTGCATCAATCAATATGATCTACGGCGCTGCTGGTGCAGGCGCAAGAGTTATGACTTCATCTTCCGGACCGGGCATAAGCCTGATGCAGGAAGGTCTTTCATACATTGCTGCTGCACAACTGCCCTGCCTTGTTGTTAATATTACACGAGGTGGACCGGGACTCGGAACTATTCAACCATCACAAGGAGATTATTTCCAGGCTACAAAAGGAGGCGGGCACGGTGATTACAAACTTATAGTATTAGCACCTGCTTCAGTTCAGGAAATGGCAGACTTTGTATTTGAAGGTTTCCGCCTTGCAGAAAAATATAGAAACCCTGCATTGATATTATCCGATGGCGCTCTTGGACAGATGATGGAAAAAGTAATTCTGCCCGAAGAAGGTTCGCTTCCAAAATCAACACCCGCATGGGCTACAACAGGTAAAACCTCCGGCAGACAGCAGAATATTATTACATCCCTATTCATTAAACCGGAACAAATGGAAGCTGTTAATTTAGAGCTTCAGGCAAAGTACAAAAAGATACAGGAGAATGAAGTCAGGTTTGAAGAATTTCATCTTGAAGATGCTGAGATAGTTTTACTTGCTTTCGGTTTGTCTGCAAGAATTTGTCAGAAAGCTGTTGACATCGCCAGAGAAAAAGGAATAAGGATAGGCTTGCTAAGACCAATCACTTTGTTCCCCTTCCCTTACAAAAAAATTGCGGAGCTTGCTGAAAGAGTAAATTTCATGCTCGTCATTGAAATGAATGCTGGACAAATGGTTGAAGATGTAAGGCTTGGTGTTGAAGGAAAGGTACCCGTGCTTTTCAAAGGAAGGATGGGAGGAATGATACCTTCCCCGGATGACGTACTTCATGAGGTTGAAGCGATAATGGATAATCACAAAGTGCTTCAGGATTAATAAAGAGTTTTATTTGAATGTCGGAAATGTAAATAAAGATTGATAAAGTCAAATGAATAAAATGAAAATCACATTATGGATGGTAGTTGTTATTATAACAACTGCCCCAGCACAACAATTAAAAAACAGTCAATATTCTTTAAACATTATAGGTGGTATTTGTAGTTCACAGTTTACAACTGGAGATAGCGACTTTATAACAGGAATTACAGTTGGAATATTTGGTGATATTTATTTTTACAAAAATATTGGATTTTCCTTAGAAATTGATTATACGCAAAAAGGGGGAATACTCAGAAAAATTACACCGAGACCGAGCCCATCTAATCCCAATCCAAATGACTATTATACAATTGATCTTTATGCTCTAAATGAATATTTAGAGTTTCCAATTTGGTTGAAATTTAAACAAATATTTAATGAAGAACTGTCATTAATTCCAGCAATCGGTATTTCTTATTCTGTGCCATTACCATGGCAAGATAAATCTGAAACCAAGAATGAAAAAATAATTGAGTATGATGATATTCAGCAATTTACTGGACAGTATGTAGATGAATCCACGGACATTAATTCTTTAATTGGATTAAATGCAAGTTTAACTTTTAGCTATAATAAATTTTTGATAGAATTTAGATACTATAGTGCTATGGATAAAATAGACGGTGTTCTAAATATAAAATCTTTGGATTTTAAATTTCATTCTATACAAATTCTTTTAGGTTATTCAATATTAAATTTTTGAGGATATAAATAATATGAAAAAGATTTTAGTGCTTTCTATTGCTTACTTATATTCGGGAACTAACATTATATACTCACAATCTATTTACAATGGAATTGGACACATACCCGCATCTTACCAAGCTGAGTGGTATAAAGCAGGTTTATTACCAACTTCTCCAACTCAAGCTAATAATATTTTTGATGTGACTAATTATGGTGCTATACCAAATGATGGATTAAATGATTTTAACGCTGTCGAAAGTGCTCTAAGTGATGCACAGAATGCTCAAGGGCTTAGTATAATTTATTTCCCTTCAGGTACGTATAATATAAATTCACCCATTAACGTAACTACAAGTAATGGAAGAGACAACATAGTTTTCCAAGGCGCTGGTTCAAAATTATCCATTCTAAAATTTACTATTGGGAATAATAATCGTTGCTTTAATATTTCTGGTACAACTTCTTCGAATACTTATTCAATAATTAATAATATCAATAAAGGAAGCAACACCATTAATGTTTATAATTTTAGTAATCTATTTAATTATTCTGATTGGGTTCATTTTTTCGAAGACAATTTTCCATTTGTAGCACCTAATTTTGATAATTGCGTTGGGCAAATAACTCAAGTAATTGGAAAAAATGGAAATTCTGGAACCCTTAAGGATAAAGCTTCTAAATTGTATTCTACAAATTATAACATATTAATTCAGAGAATATCGCCTATCGTGAATGTAGGAATTGAAAACTTGCAAATATATCGTTTAGATTCAGGAAGTTCAGACAATGGAGAAAATATTTTATTCCAATATGCAGTGAATTGTTGGGTTAAGGGTGTAGAATTAAATAATACTTGCCAACACCACATTTCTATTTCCAAAAGTTCACAT
Organism: Ignavibacteria bacterium; assembly: GCA_037447335.1. GTDB lineage: Bacteria > Bacteroidota > Ignavibacteria > Ignavibacteriales > Ignavibacteriaceae > JBBIGV01. The sequence continues at coordinate 24,598 of JBBIGV010000043.1, forward strand.
ATTGAAATCAGTGGTTGTTATTTTCATGATGCTCAAAATTATGATGTTGGTGGCAGGGGTTATGGTGTTAATATATACTTTGGTTCTACAAATTGTTTGGTTCAAAACAACATTTTTAAAAAATTGCGTCATGCAATGCTTTTACAAGGTGGAGCTAATTGTAATGTTTTCATATATAATTATTCTCGTGAGCAGTACTGGACAAATTACCACTGGCCTTCCTGGATTACAGGTATGGGGAGTGATCTTACACTTCATGGTAATTACCCTTATTCTAATTTGATTGAACATAATTGGGTTGAGAAAATTTGGGCAGACAACTGGAATGATCGAGTTAATGGTCCATATAATGCATTTGTTAGAAATTGTGTCCAGGACGAAGATGGCATAATGCATACAATGACTCTTGAAGATGCACCAAATTCTAGCGTACTTGGCTGTGAGTTAAGATTAGATGAGACCTTTACGCCCATTGTTACTTCCGGTACTACATCTTTAGCGCGAGATTTATATGGAATAGTAATTTATCAAGATCCACCTTATAATACATATGAAACAGGAATATTAATAAGTCACTCCTTATTAGCACAAAATTGGTACTACTACAAAGATTTCATGCATCTACATGATGTATCATATTACTATTCAAACCGCCCAACGTTTTTGAGCAGTGGTTATACATTTCCATCAATTGGACCAGAATTTACTGGCCATAATATTCCGGCTAAAGATAGATATAATAATTATGTGAAAACTTATTTGCCAAATCCTATATCATTAGCCCCTCCCTATATAACAGAGTTTATCCAATCACCAAATCCAGTATGCAAGGGTTTTACTTGTGTGGTCGAAGCGCGCGTATTAGGTGAGGGTACAAGATCATATAGTTGGAGTGCGAGTGATTTACCTTCTGGGTCTAGTATTAGTTGGGTTAACAATTATTGTACTATTAACATAGGAACTGGATCACAAAAATTTTTAGCACCACAACCTTCTGTTTCTTGTACAGTTTCAACTCAATATGGAACTAATATAAGGATGTATGGTTTAATTATCGATAATAATTGTTCAGGCTGCCCAACACTTGCCTTCAATGTTGGCGGAGAGATGACTGATGACAATCCACTGCTCATTACTTCACTAAGCAATCCGGGAGTTGATATAACAGATTATTACCTTTTGCAAAATCCAATTACACCAGTCAGTAACCAAATAAATCTACGCATTCACGAACCACAGACAGAGCATACCTGGCTCGATTATGCTGAACTGATATTAACCAGAGTAAGAAGAGATGAACTTGTAGCAGTAAACGATGATGGAGAAATAATAAATTATAAAGAGTCAACAGCACCCGTAACAGTACTACTAAATGGAGAGACAGATATCACTGAAATTCTTACAGCTATGGATTCAATTGATATAACATTAACGGAAGGAGACGTATTAACAGTTATAAGGAACTCACAATCTCCAGAAGATGATAGTGACGGAGATATTGTATTAGGTGGTACCGATCCAATTAAAGATCAGGAATCAATCACTTTAAGATTAACACAACAAACTAACATTGATGGAAGTATTGAAAGTAAAGATGGTGATGACCCGCCGATTGGTGGCTTATTCTTCAGACCGAAGAGAAGTGTTATTGCAAAAAGTTTGAGAAATGTCCCTCCCGGTAATATTGAAATAGAAATAAATAAGGAGCTTGTTCTTGATTATCTGGCAGTTGTAAGAAACATAAGGACGGCAAGAACAAGAACACTTAATTTACTCGGTGCTGTCCACAGCCAACAAGGAGACGTTAAAAGTCTATTAAGCAGTATTGATCAGAATTATACTGAGATATTCCCAGGGGAATCGATTGATTTTAATTTTCAATTTGATTATGTGCCCTCTGAACGAATAGCATTTATCATTAAAACAGTAGGCAGATATGAAACAGATACAACTTTTGCATTTAACAAATTAACAAGCACAGGTGAGGAAGATTTAATTCCGAAAGAGAACAAGCTGTTTGAGAACTATCCGAATCCGTTCAATCCAACCACACAAATAAAATATTCTGTGAAAGAAAACGGATTAGTGACACTGAAGGTTTACGATGTATTAGGAAAAGAAGTCGCAGGACTTGTTAATGCAGAAAAACTAGCAGGTGAATACACAGTTACATTTGATGCGGGAAATCTTTCAAGCGGAATTTATTTCTACACAATCACAGCAAAAGAATTTCAGCAAACCAAGAAAATGATTTTGGTTAAATAATTTAATGATAAAGAAGATTTTACAGGAGATTAATTTATGTCAATTGAAAGACCATCAACATTAGATTTTCCACCGGAAGCAGAAGGTATGGATATGGTCTATTGCAGTCCGATGGAAACCCTTACAGATACTCCATTTCATTACTGCCCGGGCTGCGGACATAGTGTCGTTCACAGAGTTTTAATGGAAGTTGTTGCGGAGCTGAACATTCAGGATAAAACAATTGGTGTTGCGCCTGTCGGGTGTTCAGTATTTGCTTACCACTATATGAATGTCGATATGCAGGAAGCGGCACACGGCAGAGCAAGTGCAGTCGCAACTGGAATAAAAAGAGTTTTACCTGATCGGTATGTTTTTTCATACCAGGGTGACGGCGATCTTGCTGCAATTGGTACCGCCGAAACGGTTCACACTGTTAACAGGGGCGAAAACATTTTGATGATCTTCATCAATAACGGAATTTATGGAATGACAGGCGGGCAAATGGCTCCAACCACGCTTGAGGGACAGGTTACATCAACCTCGCCTTATGGGCGTGATATACATGTTACCGGTCACCCGTTAAAAATTACAGAACTACTGGCTCACCTTCCCGGCGCTTATTATGTAACACGGCAGGCTGTTCACACGGCAAGCGCTGTTCGTAAATTCAAAAAAGCAGTTGAAAAAGGATTTAAGTACCAGGAAAGAAAAAAAGGAACATCATTCATTGAAGTGGTTTCTAACTGCCCTTCAGGATGGAAGATGACGCCTGTTGAGACAATTAAATATCTTGAAGAAATAATGTTTCCGGATTATCCGCCTGGCGATCTGAAAGTACCTAAGGAATAATTTGCAAACGGTTGATTGGAATTAAAAAGGATTTTAAAAATGGATAAAGCACACGAAATAATTTTTGCAGGATTCGGAGGACAGGGGATCCTATCAATGGGACAAATACTTGCATCCTCAGCTTTGATGGAAGGTAAAGAAGTAAGCTGGATGCCTTCTTACGGTCCTGAGATGAGAGGAGGAACGGCTAACTGTACGGTTATCGTTTCAAACAGCAGGATCAGTTCACCAATAATCTCAACATTCGATTCGGCTATTGTGCTTAACCAGCCGTCTTTAGAAAAATTTGAAAATACTGTAAAACCGGGCGGTCTGATATTATATGAAGAATCAACTATTATCACTCCCCCAAAAAGAAGAGATGTTGAAGTTTTAAGCATCCCTGCAACAGACGAAGCAAATAAACTGCAGAAACGCCAGGTAGCGAACATGATAATGTTAGGAGCATTTCTTGAGAAACGTCTGCTTGTTAAAATTGAAAATATCATGAAAGCATTAAAGGAAGTGCTGCCCGAAAGACATCATCATCTGCTGCCCATTAATGAAAAAGCATTAATTATCGGGCAGGAGATGGCAAGAGAAAAAATATCAGTATAAACACAGAATACACATACATCTAAGTGAGGAAATTTATGAAAGAGAAAGATTTAAAATGCATGCATGCCTGCAGGAATACTTGTGCAATGCTCAACGAAGCATTACGCAAAGAAACCGCTATGATAAGATTTTATGAAGGTGTGCTTGAAGACTGCAATTTCCCGGAGGTAAGCAGCTTTATGACCAATCTCGTTGAAGAAAAAAGACAGGGAATACTGAAACTTATCCAAAAACTCAACGAGCTTCATGTTCGTGCTCAGGCGCTTGATGGCGTAGTATCAAGTTTTAACAACATTGACGGATAAACGAAATACCGGTTTATTCATCTCAATTCATAAATGTACTCCCTGAATTCGTGTGTCATCGTTTGACATACCGCCAATAGTTGAGTATATTTGCAATCCAATTTTGATGTTCTTTAAATTGAATTTTAAACCGCGGGGTGGAGCAATTGGTAGCTCGTCGGGCTCATAACCCGAAGGTTGTAGGTTCAAGTCCTGCCCCCGCTACTAAGACAAAAAAATCCAGCCATTAGGCTGGGTTTTTTGTTTTAAAAATTTATTCTTTGTTGTAGGTTCAATCCGCCGCGGCGGACTGCCCCCGCTACTAAGAATCTGCCTGAATATGAAATCTATTCGGGCTTTTTTATTTTAA
>JBBIGV010000044.1:0-28304 GCA_037447335.1 Ignavibacteria bacterium
GATAATAAATATGTAACTATAGCAAACAATAAGCTTAAATACGAGCAACCAAATTCAAAACTTGGCGAATACTGGATTAGTTTTTTCCTAAAAGATATTGTTTCTCTCAGAGATATAGATTGGGAAGGATTATCCAAATATTATTTACTCCCTCAAAATAACCGCGAAATCGACCACACACAAATTGAATTTATAGATAAGAAAAAAATCTTAAAGCACTTTGAATTTGTCATCAATGGAAATGGAAAAGTAAAACAAGATTCAATGCAATTAGAATTTTGTAATTGTCCATAAATTAGAAATGCGTTATAACAAGCCGCTGCTAATGACAAGGTAAATATTACTTGAAAAAATTACGAATTTTGATGGAAATCAACGCATGCTAGATATGAGACGAAAATTGTCATTAAATAAAAACTTGGTGGCAAATGCTATCATTGTGGACTCAACACGGACAGCGTTTTTCAGTGCAGCATTTGTGTAATTATAAAGTTGTGTTTGGAAAACCAAGTTGTTCTTTAAGGTAGTTTGTTCTAATAAACATTTTTATAAATAAAAAAGTTGTTGCTGTTATTCGGTATTGCTGTTTTGGGCTGCCGGTTAGCGGCAACGCCGTTAGGTTGCTGAAAGTTTATGAGTGATATATTACAAAACATATCAATAATTATTGCCAGCTTAGCCGCAGTTTACGGAATAATATCTTGGCGGAAAGAACACATTGGTAAAAGAAAAATAGATTTGTCCGAAGAAGTGTTGTGTTCAATTTATGAAATTAAAGATGCTATAAGAAATATAAGAAGGCCATTTGGTTTCGTCGGCGAAGGCTCGACTAGAAAACGCGCTGATTTTGAAATTGAGGAGGAGAGTAAAATACTAGACAGTGCTTTCGTAGTTTATGAAAGATATGATAAACACAAAGATGTGTTTAATAATTTCTACAAACTAAAATACAGATATATGGCGAACTTTGGCAAAAGCTCCGAAGAACCATTCAAAATAATTAGAAGAGTTATTGCAGAAATATTTGCTGCAGCGAATATGCTTGGGAAAGTATATTGGAAGAATCAAGGTCGAAAACCTATGACCGATGAAGAATTTTCAAAACACCTTGAAGAGATGCAAAAAGAAGAAAAAGTATTTTGGGAAATAAATGATAATGATGATGTAAACAAAAAGATAGATTCTGCAATAAAATTTTGTGAAGAAATTTGTAAGTCCGCAAATAACTTAGGACTTTGGAATTTTATTAAAAAATATAAATAGGCAACCTAACCGCTTAAAAAAGTTAAAAGTCAATAGGGCGTAAAAATTTAAGGGGACAGAGATCCCAAAAAGTTCTTTGAATTACTGAAAACTAAAAGCCTTAGTGATATCATCAATTGAGCTAACCAAACAAACAATAAAGAAAGCTGGCAGCCAAACCGCTTAAGGGGCTTAAAATTATCCCAGATATATTTAAGGCTGGCGCATTACTTCCCATTCCAGCGCAAAGAGCCTGCTAAAGAGCTACTAGTTAGACCTCGGGGCTTGTAATGCGCGGCAATTGAACGGATTTCTTTTGCTTAAGGTCAACACCTTTGAATTTGTTATTAAAGTCTGATTTATTCTTTAAGACGTAATAAACTATGCGTGCAATTTCTTTGGAGATAATGGCTTTAGCAACCTGTTTTTTCTTTTTTCTGAGCTTAGAGTAATGGTAATGTTTAATAACAGAATAATATTGCAGGGCGTGCACAGCAGCATCTGAGAAAACAATCTTAAGGTATTTGTTGCCGTCTTTAGAAGAAGACTTTTGTCTTACTTTACCGCCAGAGTTACGTGCCGAAGGAGTAAGACGACAGTAGGAGAAAAAATTTTTCTCTGTTGGAAAACGATTTATATCACCTACTTCCAAAAGGATGGTAAAAGCATTCATTTTACCGATACCGGGAATCCAGAGCAGGCGCTGAATATCATCATTAGGGATAAGAGTTGGATAAAGAGATTTTTCTAAAGTAAGCATCTGTTCTTTGAGTAAATTAGCCTGGATATCAAACTGCTGGTATTGAAGCTTGTAGAAATCATTGAGCAGAGAAGGATCTGTGATATTAAACTTCTCAAGCATCCTGTGCATAAAGTTAATGCAGCTTGTTCTTTTTACGGAAAGTCTAAGTCTTGCTCTGAGAGTATCGCGAAGAGTGCGGATATCATCGGATATTTTGTAAGCCTCGGGAATAAAATTAAGACGAAGCAGCTGAGCAAGAATACGGGAATCCACTTTATCGGTTTTAACCTTAGCATAAGCAATGGCTTTAACATACTTAGCGTGAGCGAGTTTAAGATCAATGCCTTGAGAAGAAAGCAGATCATTTATCCAGTACCAACCGCCTGTGGTTTCAACGGTGGCAGTGTGTTCTTTTCCAAGAGATGAAAAGTAGTTAAGGATTTCGAAGCTGTTATTGTTTAGTTTAGCTTCTTTAATAATTATACCGTCACAATCAACGGTAGTAATGTAAGAAAAAAGTTTATGCTGATCGATACCAGAGTAAAACATAGTACCTCCAAAAAGTTGTTATGAGGAAATTTAAATACTTTTTGGAAATAACCCGTGCTTGCTAATGAACCACTTGTAAAAGTTGTTAACGTGTGTTTGTCCTGTTCCCCACCGATTCCAATCAGACCAGACTCCAACACCAAGGTTTATTGTGTCTGTAGCGCCAGGCTGGGAAGTGTGGAGCGAAATTACACCTGATGAGGAAATTATCTCTTAACTGTAATAAGTTTAAATTCCAAGCACATCAGCTGCTTTAGCAAACTCTTCAGTTCTGAGGTAAATGATATAACCAAAGCCGCCTTTCCCATCAGTAACAGCATTCGATGCCACTACATTAACGCCGGCATCTAATAACTTTTTATGAATTTCGGCAAGAACTCCGATTTGATCATCTCCCTGTACGAGTAAAGCGGGCACGGGACCGTTAATGTTCAATCCTGCTTTATGCGCCTCGGTTTTTAGTTTCTCCGGATCCTCAGGAAATAATGTAAATTGTGCGTTAAGTAATCCGCTAGGCACTGCTGTGAATGCAAATAAATTAACACCAACATCAGCCAGCAGAGACAGTAATTTATATGCTTCGCCTAACTGATCCTCCACAGTGCAATAATAATATTGAACTTTTTTAACCGTGGTTGACATTTTGTTTTTCTTTCATCTTAATGAATTGAAAACTACCATTTATAATTAGTAATTAATTTTTGCCAAAGTCAACGGCATCAACTACTTATCAGATATTTTGTAATATTATTTATAGGAATTCAAAATTCATTTCAATAATTTATTTCGTCAAATTATATCAACAACTTAACAGGTTATATATAAGAATGTACCTAATAATTTTATTTATACTTATCTCATTTTCTGCATTTGCTCAATCGCAGCCGGTTGCGATTCTCAATGCAAAGATATACACTATATCAGGTGAACCAATTAAAAACGGTTTCTTAAGAGTCCATAACGGAATAATTGAAGCTGTTGGCAGTATGACCGGGTTTACCTCAGAAGCCGAAGCTGATTTATTAATAATTGATGCGGGTGGCAAAGTTATAATGCCCGGTCTTGTTGATACACACTCACATATTGGTGAAGGCGACGGCGGTGACGGGTCTTCAACAACACATCCTGAAGTAAGAATTCTGGATGCGATTGATCCGAACAGTGATAGTTTTAAAAAAGCAATTGCCGGAGGCATTACAACAGTGAATGTTATGCCCGGCTCAGGTCATTTGATGAGCGGACAAACAGTCTATCTGAAGCTGCGTAAAGATGCAAAGACAATAAATGATATGCTTTTCTGTGAAGATATTCTTACAGGTATTTGCGGTGGTTTGAAAATGGCTAACGGAACCAACTCGCTCCGTACAGCCCCTTTCTCAGGTACCCGTGCAAAATCCGCTGCAATTATCCGACAGCTTTTTATTAAAGCTCAGGAGTATAAAGATAAATTAGAGAAGGCAAAAGGCGATCCTGATAAAATGCCGAAACGTGATCTCGAAATGGAAACCCTTGTTGAAGTTCTTGAGGGTAAGAGAATCGTTCAGCATCATACACACAGAGCTGATGATATAATAACGGTGTTGAGATTAAAAGAAGAATTCGGCTTTAAAGTTGTACTTCATCATGTTAGTGATGGATGGAAAGTAGCTGAGCAGATTGCAGAAGCAGATGTGCCTTGCTCAATTATTATGATTGATTCTCCCGGTGGAAAACTTGAAGCGGTTGATCTGATCTATAAAACCGGTGCCGTTCTCGAAAAAGCCGGCGTTGATGTTGCATATCATACCGATGATGGAATAACAGATTCCCGGCTGTTCCTTCGTTCGGCTGCATTTGGTGTAAGAGCCGGAATGAGTTTTAATAAGTCACTCGAAGCTTTAACTCTTGCGGGTGCAAGAATGCTTGGGCTTGAAGACAAAATCGGTTCTCTTGAAAAAGGTAAAGATGCTGATTTTATAATTCTGTCAGGTGATCCTTTAAGCGTCTACACAAAAGTTGAACAAACCTGGGTTGAAGGCAAAAAAGTTTTTGATATCGAAAATCCGGAGGATAGAAAATATTCTGTTGGCGGTTACGAGGTTTTCAGAGGAGATTATACTGAAATTCATAATTGTGGAGAGGACCAATGAAAGGCAGATTACTTTTTATCATACTTGCAGCATATTTTTTAATACCTGTATGCACACTTTACGCTCAGATGGCTGTATACGGCGAAACAGTCTATACAATGGCAGGGGAAAAAATTATCAACGGTGTTGTGCTTATTAATAATGGAAAGATTGAAAGCGTTGGAGAACATAATAATATTATTGTTCCCGCACATTATAAAAAGATTGAAGGAAAAATAGTTACACCCGGACTTATTGATGCACATTCTGTCGTCGGATTGTCAGGGATATACAATTATGCACACGATCAGGACCAGCTCGAAAAATCCGATGCAATTCAACCGGAACTAAGAGCTTTTGATGCCTATAATATGAATGAAAAACTTGTAGAGTTTGTAAGAAACATTGGTGTAACAACACTTCATACAGGACACGCACCCGGCGCGCTTGCAAGCGGACAAACAATGGTAGTAAAGACTTATGGCGAAACTCTTGGTGATGTAATTATTGATTCCGTAACAACCGTTTCATTCACGCTCGGGACTGGTGTCAGCAGGAATTATAAAAAGCCCGGAACACGCTCAAAGGGTGTTGCTATGCTCAGGCAGGAATTTCTTAAAGCAAAAGTATATGCAGAAAAACTTTCTAGTGAAGTGGATGACAAAAAGCCTTCAAGGGATATTAAACTCGAAACCCTTGTCAAAATTTTATCCGGTGAAATAGCTGCATTATTTACTGCCCAAAAATCTGCGGATATTATTACTGCATTAAGATTGCAGCAGGAGTTCGGTTTCAAAATGATTCTTGACGGCGTCGCTGAATCTTATCTTGTAATTGATGAAATAAAGAAGTCCGGTGTTCCGGTAATCATTCATCCGACAATGGTTAGGAGTTATGGCGAAACAAAAAATGTTTCTCTTGAAACGGCGGCAAAGCTTACTGAAGAAGGTGTAATGATAGCATTGCAGAGCGGATACGAAAGTTATGTGCCCAAAACAAGAATAGTTCTTTTTGAAGCTGCCATTGCACATGCAAATGGATTATCATTTGAAGATGCGCTTGCTTCAATTACAATAAATGCTGCTAAAATTTTAGGGGTTGATAACCGTATTGGTTCGATTGAGCCGGGAAAGGATGCAGACCTGGTATTATTTGACGGCAATCCTTTCGAATACACCTCACACGTATGCACAGTAATAATAAACGGGGAGATTGTTAAAGAAGATTGTTTTTAAAATTTAACGTAGCACAGATTACGCGAACCGGATTGGGTTTCGAAATCTGTGCTGCTGCCAAAAATAAAAGCACAGATTACACCACATAAGCTGCTCCATTTAATCCGTGCTACGAATATTTAATGAATAATCTGAATATGAATCGTTCATTTCACCGCAGAAATTTGCCTCATTTGTACTATAATGATGGAATTTATTTCATTACGTTCAGACTTAAGGACTCCATTCCTCTTAAACTTCTGAAAGAACTCAGACTTGATAGCAACCAAATTACTGAAAATGAATCAACACGCATTCTTACTTCTAAAGAATTGAGACTTTCGGCTGCCGGTCAAAAACGAATATTTAGAAAATACGATTCACTTCTTGATACCGGCAGATACGGCGAAAAGTTATTAACCCTTCCGCAAATCATAAAAGTAGTTAAACATACACTTCATTTTCCCGATGGCAAAGATTACCTGCTTATTTGTTATTGTATTATGCCTAACCATGTTCATATAGTTATTAAATTATTAAATGGCAGCAGAAGCATAAGCAAAATAATGCAATCCATAAAACGCATATCTGCAAGGGACTGTAATCGTATTTTGCACAGGAGAGGTAAATTCTGGCAGGAAGAAAGTTTTGATCGTTTAGTTAGAGACGAAACAGAATTGTATAATATCTTAAAGTATGTTTTAACCAATCCGGTTAAAGCAGGATTGGTGAATACCTGGGATGAATGGGAACACACATATTGCCGCCGGGATTTTTTAATTTTGTGATCATTTTCTATCAATAATTTAATTCAAAATAGCCGTAGCACAGATTACGCGAACCGGATTGGGTTTCGAAATCTGTGCTGCTGCCAAAAATAAAAGCACAGATTACACCACATAAGCTGCTCCATTTAATCTGTGCTGCACAAAACAATTGAAATTCCATGTGCTTCCCTTGAATTACTATTTTAATTAAGTTTGCCACTGATGTTGAATGTTTTTATTTATAAAGGATTCACTTATTTATTATGATCGCTGTGATTGATCTTGGCGAGGAGCATATTTCACATCTTGCCGAAGCACTTAAAAAACTCTTAGGGGATTTTAGAATAACTACAAATGAAATTGAGATTTGTAAGGCAGATAAAGTAATCCTTGCCGGATATGGCGAGGCTTCTTACGGAATAAAGCAGCTCCATTTACTAAATCTGTTTTCAGTTATAAGGATGATAAAAAAGCCTATGCTGGGCATTGGGCTTGGTATGCATCTTATGGCGCATTACTCGGCTGAAGGGAATGTCTCCTGTCTGGGCTTCTTTCCCGGCTCTACCGAAAAGTTTAACGGGTCATCTTCTGAACCAAGGCATAGCGGGAAGGACAAAATCACGATCGTTTCAGACAGCATACTGTTGAATGGTGTCAAAGCATCAGATTCTTTTCTCTTCGATCATGGATATTATCTGCCCGTTAATGGATATACCTCTTCGGAATCGGTTAACGGAAAAAATTTTCAGCTTCCGCAGAAAAAGGAAACAGTTATGCCGTACAGTTTCATCCCGAAAAATCCGGTGAACCCGGCTTAAGAATTCTTCAAAACTTTATTGATTTATGATAATTATACCTGCCATAGACATATATCAGCAGAAGCTCGTAAAACTTTCCAAAGAAGGCTTAGGCAGCGTAACATTTTACAGGCGAACGCCATTGTTTCAGGCACAAGCTTTCGAAGAAGCAGGCTTCAGGCTGATACACGTTGTGGATATGCTTGCACAAAAAACAGGTAAGTTCACGGTTTCTGATTCTATAAAAGAATTTAAAGAAAATACTAATCTTCAAATTCAGTTGGGAGCCGGTATTCATGACACAAAATCTGCGCATGAAGTTTATTCCACAGGTGTTGATTATGCTGTTATAGGAAAATTTTCCGTTACCGATAAAACTGAATTTGAACTTGTCATAAAGAATTTTAGACCGGAAAAAATAATTGCAGATATAGAATTCTCGAATAACAAGATCATCATTAATGATCATGATATTGAACCCCCCGATGTTAAATCACATATTGAATATTGTCTCTCTCTCGGAATCATTAAGATTATCTGCACAGATTATTCCCCGGAAAAAGAATCAGTAACGGATAAAATTCCGTTTTACAAATCTTTAGTGAGCAGCTTCCCTGAACTTGAACTCATCATCTCAGGCGGTATAAGCAATATTGATGAAGTAAAACAATTTGCAGAGTTGAATCCGTATGCTGTTATAATCGGAAGGGCGCTTCACGAAGGCTGGATTGATATTAAAGATGCTGCGGCTTATACGGGCAGTTAGTATTTAAAATCTTATGGTTGTATATAGCTTTATTTCTGAACCCACAAAAAAACAGAGAGAGTTATGTTGTTCAAATCAAAAAACAATTTCAAGATTGATGAACTGAAGTTCGATAAGATGAACGGTGTTCTGCCGGTGGCAGTAGTCGATCATCGTAATAATAACCTGCTGATGCTTTCTTTCATGAACAGGGAAGCTCTTGAAAAAACAATGGTTAAACGCGTTGCAACTTTTTACAGCCGAACTCAAAAAAGTCTGTGGACAAAAGGAAGTGTATCCGGTGAATACCTGAATGTTGTTGAAATAAAACATGACTGTGATAAGGATGCTTTGCTGCTTTCGGTAATACCCAAAGGAAATGCCTGCCATAAAGGAACTTATTCATGTTTTGGTGATGAGGTAATCACTACCTCAAATTACCTTTATGATCTGTTCACACTTGTTAAAAGCAGAAAACTGGAAATGCCCGAAGGTTCATATACCACGCATTTATTTAAAAGCGGTAAAGATAAAATAGTTAAACGATTCGGGGAGAAATCAATTAATACTCTGCTTGCCGTAAATGACGGGAAAAAAGAAAAGATAATTGATGAAGTTTCCGATATGATCTATCATTTGTTTGTTATGCTTGCCAGTGAAAAAATTGAACTCAGTGAAATTGTAAATCATCTGGAAAAAACACACAAGCAGATGAAAGATAAGTCTGATCCCGAAGCAAAAAATACTGATTAAACTTTAGCCGTCAGACTGAGATGATGAATAATAAGTTCTTCTCTCATTTTTTCTAAATAAGTAATTTCATCGCCAGCGGGTTCTTCTTCGTTTAATGTAATTGCAAGCAGTTGTTTTATATCCGGTATTCTGATTTTCATCGCACCTGATGCAGTATCAAGCAAAATTTCTTTTGAGGGAATTGCATCAATAAACTTTACTTCATCCGGTTTTGCAATAGCCCCTATCTCGTTCATAACAAAATCTCTTAGCTCTTCTTTAAGAAGCATTGATTCATTCTGTTTATCGTGTAAAACAACAAATGCAGATAATCCATATCCTTTAATTTTATCAGGTCTGGCTATAACTATTGCTTCAGCCGATGCAGGATGAGATTTTAATACTTTCGCAATTTCATTCAGACTAATGCGATGCCCGGCAATCTTAGCGGTCCGGTCAGACCTCCCGGATATTCTTAAACCGCGGTTTTGATATTGTGCTATCTCATTAATGAAGAACCTGTTTTTAAACAAACGGATTGGACTGCTGCTGTTATTAAATTCTTCTGAAAAAAAATAATCTGACATTGAAGGCAGAGAATTATTCAGAACAAGGCAGCCATAACCCTCATCCTTTACAGGTTTTGATTGAAGGTTCAGGATTTCACAATCAACAGCCGGAAGAGGTTTAAGAAAATTATCTTTGCATTCTTTTAAGTTTGTTGCTGAGGATGCAAACAGCACAGAACCTGCTTCTGTCTGGTACCAGCAGTCAATAAGTTTTGATTTACCATTGCCGATATTCTTGTAGTACCATTGTTTCAGTTCGGTTGTGAGCGGCTCGCCGATAGAGGCAATTATTCTCAGGCTTGAAAGATCATGCCTGTTAAGCCAGTTCATTCCCCAGTCATTACTTGCTCTTAAAAAAGTCGGGATAGTGCAAAATACATTCACCTTATACTTTGAGATGATATTCCAGTATCTGTCAGGGGCAGGATGATTCGGAACGCCTTCATAAATAACCGAAGTAATTCCATTAAGCAATGGCGCATAAACAGAGAAAGTTAAACCGCTCAGCCAGGCAGTATCAACAGTGCACCATGAAATATCATTGTCTTTAAAATCAAAAATCAGTTTTGACGAAAGAAGAGTTTGAATCATTATGCCGGATGTATTGTGCCGGATCATAACCGGTTCATCATTGCCCGTGCTTATGAAACAAAGCGACAATGGATGATCAGCTTCAAGCTCTTCAGCATCGCAGGTATCGGAAGCAGCAGACATTAATTCGTTCCAGTAAAAATCTCTGCCGGCATGCATTTCAACCTGATGACCGGGGATTCTTCTGATGACAAATATTTTTTTTATCCAGTCAAAGCCTTCGGCGGCAGCGTCAAGGTTTTCTTTTAATGGAATTATCTGCCCGCGTCTGACAGCAGCATCAGCAGTAATAATAATATTAGGTTTGCTGTGTTCAATTCTCTTCCTTGTTGCGCCTTTGCCGTAACCTGCAAAAACTATGGAATGAATTGCGCCAATTCTTGCACAGGCAAGCACGGAAATTATTAGTGCAGGGATCATTCCCATGTAGATCATCACCACATCGCCTTTTTTAACTCCTGAGTTTTTCAGGACATTCGCAAACTGCTCTACCTTGCTTAATAATATCTGGTATGTAAATATTTCACTCTCACCGTTTTCTCCTTCCCATATAATTGCTGCTTTGTTTCTGGCAGAACTGTTAACGTGCCTGTCAAGGCAGTTGAATGATAAATTGGTTTTACCTCCGCTAAACCATTTAGCATAAAGAGACTTTCCTTCTTTAATTTTTTTCCATGGTTTGAACCACACTAGCTCACGGGAAATGATCTGGTATAGTAGTGAAGAATTTTGAGCAAGCAGGGAATAGTAATCTTCATATTTCTCAGTGGTATTTAAAGCAGATGGGAAATTGTTCAATGCATTAAGAACTCTTTCCATTTCCTGCCCTGATGATTCAGATTTTTTACGTGGTTTTTCAGACATTCTTTAATTTTGTTCTTTGGTGAATAGCTCGTGTAAGAACACTGACAGAATTTTCCTTAAAAAATAGATGATGGCATTTCTAAAATCAATCAGAAAGAGTAAGAAGAAATTGATTGTATTAGCCTCACTAATTCATAAATTTGAAACCGGAAATAACTTCAATATTGCAGCATAATTAATTATGAAAATATCTTTTACAGCATCAATATTTTTTTTGGCTCTTAATATATCAGTAATCGCGCAAAGTGATTCAGAATTCAGCCTCTTTCCGGGCGGGTTGAACTTTATGCCGTTAAAAGCTAATCACCAGGAAGCAAGAATAGGCGTTTTATACATTACAGAAAACAGAAATCTTAAAGTTGACATTGGCAACACAATAGACCTTTTTGTGTATGTAATACCATCCTCCGAGATCACTTTAACAGCGGGTATTGATTTCATGGCGTATGCACTCTCAACAAGTTTTGCGGGAAAGAGGCTACAGATTGATGCCGTGGACGGATTTTTTGGCGGCAATATTTCTTTCAGAAAAGAATCCGATGATGGAAACATTTTAGCACGTTTCAGAATAATCCATAACAGTGCGCATTTAGTTGACGGACACTGGGATTCAAATAATTCCAAATGGATTGATGATTATGAACCTATTCCTTTCACAAAAGATTTCGGTGAAATCGTTTTTGCTCACGAGTTAAATTTGAATTTTATATTTTTTAAATATTACGGCGGACTTTCTTATGCCTCGCTGGTAAGACCCTCATCTTTGAAAAGATGGAATTATTTAACCGGCGCTGAGTTATCTTTTAAAAATTTATTCGGTAAATTTTTTGATAAGGATGAATATTTATTTACTGCCTTCCATATGGGAATTAATGGTGAAGAGGTTTATTCAGGCAGCTACCAGGTAATGTCAGGAGTTAAATTTGGTAAGTGGAACGGGAAAGGTTTAATACTTTATGCTGCTTACTATAACGGGTTTGACGTTTTTAATTCTTATTACCAGAGACGGGTAAAGAGGTTTGGTATAGGCTTTTCGGTGGATTTTTTTTAACAATAGTAAATGCTATGTATTCAATCTTCCAAACAGAAATAGTTGTTCGTCCGGATGATATTGATATGAACAATCATGTCCATAACTCAAAGTATCTTGATTACGTTATGGCTGCCCGATATGATCAGATGATAAAAGATTATAAGATGTCAATGAGTGAATTTTACAAGCTCGGGTACAATTGGGTTGTCAGCTCGGTTTTTATAGATTATAAACGTGCGCTCGTGCCTGGTGATGTTGCAGTTGTTAAAACGCAGCTTGATTCTATTTACGGTGCACAATGCAAAGTCAATTTCCGGATTGAAATAAAACGCAGCGGCAAGATTGCAGCGCAGGGAAATTTTCTTTATACAATGATTTCAATTGATACAGGTAAACCGGTTAGGATTCCCCAGGAAATAATAGAGAAATACGCTATCTGATCCCCCTCATTTTTTAAACACATCAACACACAGACAAACACTCTCGCTGTTTCTTAATATAATTCCTGCCTTGTTATTCTTAAATATATTTTTAATTTCTTAAGAACTTAAAATAATAAAGAGAATTACAAGTAATGAAGGATTTTTTATATCACTCATATTTTGAGAATACTGTAATTGAATATATAACCGCACTCGGGATTTTTATTATTGCGATAGCTGCAATACATATCTTTAAGACAATTATTCTATTCCGCCTGAAAAAATGGGCAGAACAAACGGAAACATCGGTTGATAATTTATTAATTAAAGCGGTTGAAAAGACTCTCATTCCGCTGCTGTACCTCGCCTCACTCTTCCTGGCATTACAATATCTTACACTGCCGCAAAAGATAGACCGGTGGATAGAGATAATTGCGGCAATCCTGATCACATTTTTATTATTGCGAACTATTACATCAGCTTTAAAATTTTCGCTTGGTTCATACATGAAGAAAAGGGGATATGCTGAATCTAAATAAAAACAAATGAAAGAAATAACAACGCTGATAACGCTTGTTGTTTGGGGTATCGGTTTGATGTTTCTTTTGGATAATCTCGGCTTCAAAATTTCTGCTGTGATTGCCGGGCTTGGAATTGGCGGCATTGCAGTTGCACTTGCCGCTCAAACTATTCTCGGAGATCTTTTTAGTTATTTCGTGATTTTTTTTTCGACAGACCTTTTGAAATTGGTGACTTTATCATTATTGATAACAAGCTCGGAGTTGTTGAACACATAGGTATTAAAACTACAAGAATCAAAAGCCTGAGCGGAGAACAGCTCGTGTTTTCAAATACAGATCTGACTAACTCAAGAGTGCACAACTTTAAGAAGATGGAAAAAAGGAGAGTTGTTTTCAATATCGGAGTGGTTTATCAGACAAGCCTCAAACTATTAAAAGAAATTCCCTCAATCGTAAAAAAAATTATTGATGAGCAGGAAGGCGCTGATTTTGACCGCGGTCACTTTGCCGCTTATGGTGATTTCAGCCTGAACTTTGAGTTTGTTTATTATGTGGTTGGCGCAGATTATAACCGGTATATGGATATTCAGCAATATATCAATCTGAAAATTTTTGAAGAGTTTGAACAGCGCCGAATTGAGTTTGCCTATCCCACGCAAACATTGTTTGTAACAAAAACTGAAAAAAGCATTGCTGTATAAAAATTATTATCTGATAAATGACCTTGTAAGGAAGTATTATTATCGAAATAATTCTTATTTTTGAATAAACAATCGGACTCTAAACTTTGAACTATTATACCTCATTCAATAAAGTTCTGGCAGCGCTTGAAAAACATGAAGTTGATTATATTCTTATAGGCGGTTATGCTGTTGCATTATATGGTGTGCCTCGCGCTACTAATGATATTGATATTATTGTAAAGCCGGTTGAAGAGAATTTTGTTAAACTTAGAAATGCTCTATATGAAGTTTTTAATGATGAGGCAGTTGCCGATATAACATTATCAGACAAGGAAGATTATCAGGTTACCAGATACGGAACACCCGAAGGATATGCTATAGACATAATGACTCAACTTGGTGAACTTTATAATTACTACAATATTACTTTTCAGGAAGTTGAAATAGAAAAGATAACAGTCAGAATTGCTGACATTGATTCGCTGATAAAATTGAAAGAAAATACTTACAGGATTATTGATAATGATGATATTTATTTTCTTAAAGAACTAAAGAAAAAAAATGCCGGTCTATAAATACAAATCTTTTAATGAAGCAAGAGACGCTCTTATTGTTAACAAACCTGATGAGCGTTATTACAGAATGCTTTCAGATTTTTATGAAACTTTTGGCAAATTATTTAACAAAAAGTTTCCGCATGGAGTATTTCGCTTTAAAACTTTTGAAGATGCCCGGAAACAAAAAGAAGATTGGATCTTGGACAGATTGAAAACGGAATAGGTTACTATCAAAAAATCTTTCAACAAAATTACTGTTAAAAAACACTCACCTGTTTTTATGCACCTCAAGTATACTGTTTGCATAAGGCTTATATAACAAATGATACAAAACATCGAGATAGGAGAGCAGTTCTTTTACATCAAGATTTGAAGCGAACTTCCAGAAGCCGTAAATCTTGGCAAGTGATAATAGGTTATTGGAGTAGAGTTCCCAATTATAAGTTGTATCAACGCGCTTTATAGCTTTATCTGAAATTTTATTCCAGTAGTTTTTGTCCCGTTTACATTTCTCAAAGAAGGAAATAATTCTTGCAGTAGTTTCCTTTCCGTTTATCGGATCAATGTGGAAACCGCAAATTTCATCTTCAATTATTTCGAGAGGACCACCGTATTGTGTGGCAAAAACAGGCAATCCGGATCTCATCGCCTCAAGTACAGTTCATCCGAAGCCTTCAAATAATGCGGGCTGGACAAATATTCCCTTGTGATCGGCAATTAATCTGTAAACTTCACCTGTCTGATCTTTTCTGAACAGCTTACCTATCCATCTGATTTTATTGTGAAGTTTATATTTATTTATGAGATCACGCATTAACTGAATTTGCTCTCGTTCTTCACTATCGCCTGATTTATCGGGATTTACATTGCCGGCAACAATAATCAGGTTTGCCTGCTTCTGCAGTTTCTGGCTTTCACCAAACCATTTTACAAGTGAAGTAAGGTTTTTAATTTTATCCAATCTTGCAATAGAAAATATTGGAATCAATTCAGGTTTTTCAAGTTTACCGATCACATCAGGGTCTTCAGCGTTCTCAAACAACAGCTTGTGAAGTTCATCTCTTGTTTCCTTCAGCCTGTCGGTTTCATTAGAGTAAGTAAAATAAATCTTAGTATTAACACCCGGCGGGCCAATGTTGAACTTCGGATGAAAAAGATCTATCCCTCCTTCAGCACGATACAAATCGGGCATTGTAAAATTGCGGTATGATTCATACTGCCCGATGCTTTCTGCTGTACCGGCAATCTCCTGGTACGAAGATGTGATTATGAAGTTAGCTGCATTCATTGCGGGCAGGTCAGCAGTAAACTGTGTTGAGAAGTGATACTGGTCTTCAAGGTTTTTCCAGTACAAAGTGCTGTAAAGATATTTACTCTTTTCAAGCGCATGAGCAATATTGCATTGTGTAACCCAGAATTTTCTTGAGAGAATATAACCAACCATATTTCCATCAGAATAATTGCCGATAATCAGGTCGGGTATTCCACCAAACTCAGCCAGCAATTCGCGGGGTGCATCTTCAGCAAACGATTCGAGGTACGGCCAGATTTCAAAACGTGAAATCCAGTTATCGGTTACATTTTTGTTGAAGGTTCTGAAAGGAACGCGCAAAATCCATGAGTTTTTTGTTTCGTGAACTTTTTCAAGCCGTTGATTACATTTTGTTTTACCGGCATTCGGAATCAAACGTTTACGAATAATTATTCTGGGTTTGGCATTAACGCCGGATAATTTCAGAGATTCTCTAATCGACTTTTCGAGAGCTTTAACCTGATCAAGAATGTAAACAACCTGACCGCCTGTGGCGGGCATCCCGAGCACACCTTCCTGTCCGAAATACCCATGAGGTGAAATGATTGCAATATTGAATATCATCGGTAAACGAGAGAGAAAATTTTTAAGTGCTTCGTGATCGGGTGTTTGCATAAGCCTGTCGAGTAACTCAAGGCTTTCGGTAATAACCCCTGCAGTATTACCGAGCCCTGCTTCAAAGCCGAGGTGTTGAAGATCGTGTTTAAATTTGGAATATGATTCACCCTCAGGTTTTTTTCTGATAAGTTTCAGCGCTTTGTCAATTGCATTGCTTAGAGATTGAGTATCTTTAATACGGTCATTTAAAACAAGCTGTTCAGAATTGTGCTTATGCAGAAAAAGATAATCAAACAATGCCTTACTGAGCTTTTCGGGTTCGGTGAACATTTTACTTGAGAGATAGCGGTTAAGGTATTCTACGCCTCTGCCAATATTTTTTGGTTCTGTTGTTCACGGAAATTTATAGTAGAAATTTTTAAAGTTGATTGTGAGAACATCATCACCAGTCGAACCACTTATAAATTTTTCTTTTGCTTTAAGATATTCTGAAACAACAACCTTTTCATAATATTTTTCTTCAATGTTGAAAAGGCAGAAAAACTATTCGCCGATTTTCTCCCTGAATTCAAAATAGATGTAGTTATCAATACAAACTGATTCTGTAATATGTTTTACAATTTGCTCTGTTGCAGAATGATTTCCGTTTTTATCATCCAGTTTTAATTGCTCGAGAATATCAAGCAGGTTTCCTTTTACAAGCAGTTTATTTTCACAAGAAGCAACTTTATTCAAGTAACTGAAAAAATCATTTCTGTTTTCATCAATCATTTGCAGTAAATTCATTCCTGTAAAACACTCCTTTCATCATGTAAAAAATTATAATGTTCAATGCCTTCAATAATTCCGCCGGCATATTCACGCTTTGCGAAATAAATCCGTTTACTGCCTTTAAGCGATTCGAGTTCGCTGCTGTAATTTCCTACTACTACGCTGAGCAGTTCGCCTTTAAGCATTTCTCTGTCTTTGCCCGAATCGCCGGCTACTAAAATTCGTTCATAGGGAATGTTCCATCTGTAAGATAAATACCTTATAGCTTTTCCTTTAGAAGCACGATATGGAAGAATATCAAGAAACTGGTTATGGCTATAAATTACATTTGCTCTGATCTTATTTTTAAGAAGAGCTTCACGAATCCGGCTCAATCGTTTTTCATTCTTTTCCATATAATAACTTACTTTAAACCTGCGCTGCGTGGATTCTTCCTGATATTCTAAAAAGTCAAAACGGTTTAATAAATCAACTATCTTTTGTCTGTTCCATAAATGCGAGATATGCGCTTCCCATCCGGTTTAATAAATCAACTCTTTTTTGTAGTTGTAATAAATTTCAGAACCGACTGAAGAAATTATCACAATAGGCACAGGGACGTAATTTTCTTTGAGGACTTTAACTGCAGAATCAACCGTTCTTCCTGTAGCAACAACCAGAACACCTGATGCAGCAGCTTCAATTAATGTTAATCCGAATGGTTCTGTAAGGGCAGCATTGACGAACAATCCGCCGGTTGACGCTGCTATCCGGTAAAGTTCGGGAACTTCAAGGCTTGTGTCATGTCTTTTTGGGATTGCCATCTTGCCGTACAGATTATATTTATCCATCAGCAATAAAATTTCGGTTAATACTTCACGCTCATTTTCTTCCATTGTCTGTATATCTTCGCGAATGCCGGCAAAGATTGCAAGATTTGCTTTTTTCTGTAGCTCGTTATCTTCACCATACGCTTTAATCACACCGGAAATATTTTTTCTTTTATCAGGTCTGCATAGAGTAAGTATCAGCGGCTTATCTACATCCATAAAGAATCGTTTTAGCTTTGATTCGATCACTTCACGGACTTTTAATGCCGCTTCATCATCAGGAATGTGGTTGTATGGATAGAATTTATCTATATAAACACCGGGTGGTATAACTTTAAATCTCTTAGCTTCGGAAAAATTATTATAATCGCCATACTGTTTTTGAATTTCCTGATTGGTGCATGTAATTATCCTATCGGCAAGATCAATAACATTTTCTTCAACTTTGATCCGGTGACTTATCTTATAACGTTTTTCAATTTCTTCAAAAGGTATTCCGTCATTCAGCAGTTTTCTTAATTTATCTCTGCCAAGCGAGTGACCGGTATGGACGAAAGGATCCCGAAAAATTTAGTAAGCTCTGCACAAACATATCCGGCATCGGCGTAATGGCTGTGAATTATATCCGGCATTCTGCCGGATGATTTTATGTGTTTAATACTTTTATCAACAAACTCTTCAAGGTGAGGCCATAATAATTCTTTACGAATGTATTTACCGCCGCCGCTTCTTATCCTGATAATACTGCAATTGGCATTAAGTTGTTCAACTTCTGCCGAATAATCTCCGGAAACTCTTTTATCTTTTACTTGCCTGGTAATAAGCTCAACTTTTTCAACCGATTCATTTTCACTTAATGCTTTAGCGAGTTCTACAACATACTTTGTCTGTCCGCCGGTATCAGCATCCCTGCCGAGCTCAAGGTCGTCACCTCTGATAAGCCCGTGAATACTGTAAAGCTGTATAAAGAGCCTTTTGTTTTCACTCATTTGATTTTTTCTCTGAAGTTGTTATAAAAATCATCGTTAAGAGGGAGCGCCCCGTTAATTTTTGTAATTTCTGCGGCAAACCCGGAAGCCAATAAGTTTATCTTTTCAATCTCCCAATTATTAATATAACCAATACACAAAATTGAGGCATAAGCATCTCCCGCGCCAACCGTATCAACTATATCGGTTACACTTATTCTGCATTCGTGCTTTTTATCCCCGGCATAAATAATTGCACCATCCCCGCCCATTGTAACAGAAATTAATCCGATGCTGTATTGTTCGCTTAATCTTTTAACAACATCATCCTGTTTGAAATGAATTCCGTAAAAAAGATCGTTCAGTAACTTTAATTCATCTAGATTAAGTTTGAGAACATCCACAGCCTTAAGTGTCTCTTCAATTGTGTGAATTGAAAAAAAATGCTGCCGGATATTTAAATCACAAAGATGCTTTATTCTTTTATCGAAGAAATGCTGAATAGATGTTCTTGAAGTTGTCCTTCTTTGTGCCAGAGTGCCAAAGTAAAAACAATCTGTATTATGGTTTATGTGGGATTCTATTTCATTATTAAGTTCAATATAATCATAAGCGCTGTTTTCTATTATTGTCCAGTGCGGGATTTTATTCTCATCCAGGTTTGCAACTGATAGACCGGTCGGATACTTTTTATCAACCTGAATGTAATCTGACGGAATCCCATGTTCTTTTAAAAAGCTTAATATCTCCCTGCCATTTTCATCATCGCCGACCCGGCTTATAAAGCTGCCTGTTCCGGTAAGCTTTAAAATGTGATAAATAAAGTTAAACGGTGCGCCGCCTATTTTCTTTGTTTCGGGATAAATATCGAATAGTATTTCCCCGATTGAAGTAATTCGTTTCATAATATATTCATAGTTATGCTAATGTTATATTATAAGGTTATTTAATACAATCGCAAGTTAAACTGAGATTTATTTGGTATAACTCAGATCTGTCCAAAACAATTTTTTTATTTTGTCTCTTCGGGACTCCGATTTTTCTGTCTGTCGAATTTATCTTGTAAAAATTCAGGCCCTAAAAGGACTCTTTATTGTCTTAATATTAAAATTTAGTGGTGATTTGTCCCGCTGGTAGGGGCGTTCAATTGAACGCCCCTACTATAATTTTTTTTATCAGGGTTTATCAGATGATAGCATATCAACGGGGAATTGTTTATCACAAAAGATTGTTAGCACTTCAGAAAGGAATCACAATGAAATTATACACATTTACAGCAGTTCAAAAGCTGCCAATTACAATCCATGAAGCATGGAGTTTTTTTTCAGACCCGCGCAATTTAAATAAAATCACACCCGGACACCTGAAATTCAAAATGACTTCACGAGAATTTGATAAGATGTATCAAGGCATGATTATTACCTACAATGTAAGACCATTGCTGAATATACCGGTAAACTGGGTAACAGAAATAACACATGTTAATGAGCCTTTCTATTTTGTAGATGAACAGAGGTTTGGTCCGTATAGATTCTGGCATCACCAGCATATTTTTGAAGAGACAGAAGGCGGTGTGCTAATGAAAGATATAGTTCATTATGCTCTTCCATTCGGTTTGATAGGAAGAATACTGAACAAACTACTAATTGCTAAACGTGTGAAAGAAATTTTATCTTACAGGCAGGTTTATCTGGAAAAAAATCTTGCACACGTTTAGATGTAATTAATGATTCCGATAAAATTTTACTGCTTGGTAAATTCGTAAGTAGTGAATTCAACAAAGTCGTCAACACTTAAAGTAAGTGACTTAACCCGGTTATCTTCTATAGTAAATGGTATAACTCTGATTCCGTAAATCGGATCACTAAATGTGCTAAGGAATCTGTTTCCTCCAAGGCTTTCGAGTACAGCTTCCAGACCAGGATGATGCTCGAAGGTCATCTTTAATACATTATCTTCACGATTAATATTTAGATAACCATATACATCGTGAATATAATTTCCTGCATAATCATCGGGACTTAAATCGGGACGGAGCTGCATATTAACTGTATCTTTAAGGGCGGCTAATTCTTCTTTTTGTTTATCCTTATTCCTTTTAAATCTTTCAAAATAAAAATTACTGTAATCTCTGAAAGGGAGATTGAGGAAAGCGTCAATAATTTCCCACTGTAATGCAAAGAAGAAGCCATTCTGATCAGTGTTTGTAAAAACAGCTATACCAAGGTTTTCTTTCGGTACAAGTGCGACAGAAGTTACAAAACCATTTGCTCCTCCGGTATGAGCTACAATTTCACGACCCTCATAATCCTGCAAATTCCAGCCAAGTCCATAAAGGTTGTAATTTGTTCTGTTGAATGGATGCCCGCTTCTTCTAACAATTGATTGCGGCTGGCGGGTTTTCTGAATCACCTGGTAAGGAATTACCTGTTCTCCGTTCAATCTGCCGCTATCGAGCTGAGCAATAAGCCATTTGCTTATGTCTTTTACTGAAGAGCTTATGCTGCCGGCAGGACCAAGATTATCAATTACAGGAAATGGAATGGGTTTTAATTCCTCTCCAAAAAAAGTATGCGGCTTAGAAACGTTTTCTGCTGTAAAAATTTCTTCGCTTAGAGCGAGAGTTCTTGTCATGTTAAGCGGTTCAAAAAATTTCTTTCTGAAAAATTCATGCCACGAAAGTCCGCTGATTTTCTCAATACATTTAGCAGCAACCGCATAGCCGGCATTTGTATATCCCCATTTAGCTCTGAAGTCGTAAAGCGGAGTAAGTTTTCCGAATTTTTCAATTACCTGGTCCATCGTAAGAGCGGATGTCCAGTACATAAAATCACCCTGAAAAGTTTCCATACCCATTCTGTGAGTTATAATATCTGTTAAGTTAACATTCTCTGCAACCCACGGATCATTCATTGTAAAATCTGGCAGATATTTTTTTACTTTATCATCCATTGAACATTTACCTTCATGTTCAAGCAATACAAGAGCAGTACCGACAAAAGCTTTTGTATTTGAGGCAATCATGAAAAGCGTATTCTCATCAACACTATCACCCTTGCCAAGTTCACGGACGCCATAACCTTTTGAAACAATTACCTTTCCATCTTTCACAATACAAACTGCAATTCCGGGGATGTTCCATTTGCTTAGCGCTTCTTCAACATATTCATCAAGATTGTCTGTTATGAATTGCGGCAGTTTATCCTGTGCATTCACACTGATAAACGAAATTAATAGCAATGCTAAAAGAGCAGATTTAAGCATATCCTTTCCTTTCACGTATAAGTTTATGGTCAAATCTAATAAAAAGAATAATGATATAGATAAGAGTTTTGATAAGCGGAAATAAAAATGCCGGTTTCTCAGATGAAACCGGCACGGATACAAATCGGGAATAAATTCTGATGCGGATTAATGTTCCATTTGCATAGGATTCATATCGGTATTCCAGATTTCCGTTTTTACTTTCCAAGAACCGTCGTCTTGTTTTTTCCAAACATTAAGGTATTTGCCGGTATCATCCATTTCAGATTCCATGCCAGGCATCTGGAAAGTCATGCTGTATGTTCCGATTTCAATTGCAAGATCGCCGGCTCCAAAAAGTTCCATAGTATTAAAGCTAACTTTCAATGCTTTAAAACCGGCTTCCATCATTCCCTCAAAGTGTGCAGCAACAGCATCTTTACCCTTCAGCATTTTATCGAAATTGGGAAGAGAGATCACATCGTCAACATAGATATTCATCATGAACTCTTTGTCACCCTGAATCAAAGCTGCTTCCCATTGCTTGTTGATTTCCTGTATTTTAGCTTTTACTTTGGACCAATCCTCATCACCGGTAACTGCCAAGAGTGATTGCCCTGTAAAAATTGCTACAAAACAAATTTTTAATAGTAACGATTGCATAGTGCCTCCATAGAAAATTATGAAAATGTTGATTTATTTACCGGGTAAACCGGACTGCAAAAAGAAAAGTGAGTTCGAATTTAGGAAGTTTTAACAAATCAAGTCAATCATTTTTAATGATAATTATTAAATAATACAGAAAAGTTGATTTCTTTTGCCTGTGACTATATTTTAATGATAGTAATTATCAGGTGAACAATATGCTGCCCAAAATATTCAGAATTATCCTGCCCGTGAATGATATAGAAAAAGCTGAGGTATTTTACAGCCGGCTTTTTGAGAATTCGGGATTCAGGGTCTCTTCCGGACGACATTACTTTAATTGCTGTGGTGTAATACTCGCTTGCTACGATGCAGAAGCAGATGGTGATGATGTTCCATTCTCTCCTAATCCGGAACATATTTATTTTTCAGTGGATGATCTCGATCAGTTTTTTATGAAAGCTAAAAATGCCGGATTTAAGAATATTGATTCCGAAATTACGGTTAAGCCCTGGGGTGAAAGGTCATTCTATTGTATTGACCCATTTGATAACCCTCTATGCTTTGTTGATAAAAATACGATTTTTACCGGAAAGGAAAAGATATGACAAAGAAAACAATTCTATCATCAAAAAGAAAACAGATTGCCTTGATTGCTCATGATAATAAAAAGAGTGATCTGCTTGAATGGGCAAAGTTTAATAAAGATTTGCTAAGTGAACATAATTTGTTCGGAACCGGAACAACCGGGACAATAATTCAGAACGAGCTGGGATTAATTGTGCATACTTACAAGAGCGGACCTCTTGGTGGCGACCAGCAGGTCGGGGCAAAAATTGCTGAAGGCGAAATTGATTTTCTGATTTTTTTCTGGGATCCTTTAGAGCCGCATCCACATGATCCGGATGTTAAGGCACTGCTTAGAATTGCAGTTGTTTATAATATACCGGTTGCTTGTAATAAGTCATCTGCGGATTTTATTATTTCATCACCATTGATGTGGTCAGAATATCCGCGTGAATTACCCGACTTCAGCGAACTGAACAAACAAAGGAAAATTGATTTATGATTTAAAGCAGCTAATTCAATTTTCTCTTCAAAGTAGTTTCAGAATAAACCTGAAAATCCTGATTAGGTGCAGCAACTTCATATACTACTTTAAATTCATTTTGATTGAGGATAGTGTAAGTTTCTCTCGCCCGCCATCCGTCTGGTATATTTTCAATGCTTTCACTGTCAAAGTATAGGTACATCCCGTCGGCAGAAACAGAATCATTTGTGTAGTGATTCACGAAACCATCCAGGTGGAACTGCCGCAGCACAAATTTTTTCCTGAACTTGTCGTAACTGAAAATATCAATCTGTTCACGAACATCGCCCTTTGGTTTTTTTGCCTGCCGATCGTAAACTGAAATACTAATACCCTGTAAATATCTCCCTCTCAAAATAGAAGTGTATTCCCTTTCAACCGAAGCGCTGCCGGAAACGCCTGTGTTTGTGCCTTCCCATTTACCCATGAAGTAATCGAGTGTAAATGGTGTATCATCATTCTTTGCGCCCTGAGCAAAGAGTATTTCACAGCAATTAATCATCAAAAGAATAAGTAAAATGCTGAAACTTAAAAATAGTTTGTTTTGCATTGCATCACCTTGTATTAATTCTTAAGATTGATTCAGATAAAAAGTTTAACTTTTTCCCATACTTTGTCCAACGTCATTTTGGGATGACGGCATATGAAAATAGGAAGGTTCGTTTCATACGGCATAGCGAAGTCATTAATGTGAACAGAAAAAATTTCAACTGATTCAAAAACTTGGAGATGATCTTTTTCTTCACCACCAATAATTATAGCAACCTCAGGTTTACTTAAAGCGGGACCCCATAACCAGTAGTTATTATGTCCTGAAGATGCAGGCGGCAGACCAAACTTTTTGCCAAAAAAATCAACTGCGCCTGCCTGTCCATAATTCTGGGCATAAATGATCGTATTGTTTTGCTCTTCCCCTGAGAGAGAGTAATAAGCATCTGATACTTCCTTTACCATTTCTTCCCAACCGAATCTGTCTGCCAGTACCTGCGGCAAAGGCGTGTCTGAATGCTTTTCCATTTTAGGCTGACTTATTCCCAATGCATTCGAGTAACGAATATAACTTTCAACAGGAAGAACCGGTAAAGAAACCGGAATGAAAATTAAACCAAATATGAACAGCGCAGCGATGTAAGTCTTCGATATCCATTTCAGTTTAGGATGAACAGAAAATTTGGCGAATATTACCGCACCTGAAGCAATCAGCACAGGGAAAACCGGTGATAAATAATATGGTTTACCATTTTGCACAATAAACAAAATCAATAAAATCAAAAAAGTTATGCCAAACGGTTTGTATGCTTTTAAATCTTTGTTAACGAATAAACCAAAAAGTCCTGCAAACCAAAGTGGAAATGAAAACGGATGTTGAATAAGTATAACAGCCGAAATAAAATCTGCAGGAGGCATTATAATATTTTTATATTGTTTGGCATTAGTGATAAACTCTAAGGTCGGGAAGTTGTAGATAATCTGCCAGATGATATGAGGCAGAAAAATCAAAAAAACAATTATCATCCCGTAAAGAAATTGTCTGTTCATAAGTAATTTAAAGTGCCCGGAGAGTGCTGAACCTATTAACAAGGCAAGAACGAAAAACGCCATACTGTATTTGTTTAGAAGACCTAACCCGGTAACAATTCCAAACCAGATCCAAAGATTTGCGTTGCCGGATTTCAGAATTCTTATCAGTAATAAGGATGCAGCCATCCAGAAAAGGGGTTCGAAAGCGTTCATAGAATAGAAATCATTTATCGCAAGAAATATCGGCGAAACAAATATTACTAATGCAGCGATAATTTGTGCTCGGTTATTTCCACCCAATTCTCTCACGAGCAATGCAGTAAGAAAAATTAAAAATGCCCCTGAAACAGCGGGTAAAAATCTTAAGGCAAAAATCGATTCACCAAACAAGATCCGGTTTAGCCAAAGAATAAAAATAGAAAGCGGGGGATGATCAACATAGCCGGGAGCAAGATTTTCACTACATGCAATGTAGTAAAGTTCATCTCTGAAATATCCATAGCCACCGGTCAGATTTACAAAAAGATGAAGGAGTAGATTTGTTACTGCTAGTATTGTTATGGGCAGATTATCTCCGGATAAGTATTGTCTTAAGTACTGCATTTGATAATAGACTATAAAGTTTCTTCTTAAACAAATGAAAAATGCCCCGGCAAATTATTCATTAAGAAATACCGGGGCAGATTTCTCTCATATGTTAATATTGATTTTAATATCCGCTGAACATTGCTGAAAGAAAAGCGCTGAATGCAGCAAAGAAAATTATTACCAGAACTATTGCAATCAGGAATAGGATTAGATTTGCTTTTGCCCAGTTAGCTTTTGTAGGATTTGTATCTCCGCCAAATGCCCAAACAAAAAGCATTATGATGCCAATAAGAGGTAATGCTGTAATGATAAGAGTAATAAGCCAATCTCCGACACTCATTGGCTGATGTTGGGAGCCTTGTAGCTGGTTATCCATAATTACTTCCTTCCTTTTGGTAATGCCTACTGTTTAGGGTTTCGGCTTTCCCTTTAAGGTATCTTAAGACTCTGAGTTTTTTTTAGACTAACTCTGTTTTTTAGCGAATGCAACTAAGTGACCATCAAAGTCTTTACAATAACAAACATGATCACCCCAGTTGCGGAGTTGATAATCACTTACCGGTTCAGCACCTGCTTTAATAGCACGGTCGAAGTACTCTACAGGTTTATCAACATATAGATAAAGTTCACTTCTCGGAATACCTGCTGCCGAATCCGGGTGGAGGATTTTATTTTCTAATAATTTTACTATTCCGTCGGAAGGCATAAGTCCCAGCTTGCAATCATTGCTTAGCTGAAATTCTGTCATACCAGGCACATCAAGGCTGGGGTCGGTGTTCAGCACGGCGCTGTAAAAGTCTTTACTTTTTTTTTGATCTGAAACAAAGAAGATGAGTTCAACTTTCGTCATGCATCCTTCCGTTAATTGAAAAGGAGTTCGGCATTTTTACATTAAAAACTTCTTAACTAAGTTACAAAAGTTTTCCAATTAAACGAAAGCAGAAGTCTGCCTGCAAATTTCTTATCTAAGCAAGATCATTTTCCTGCTGTGTGAAAATTCTTTATCAACGGAAGCGCCTGATGAACTCCTGACAGTCAATCTGTAAATATAAACGCCACTGGTTAATGCACGCCCGTTTCCAAGCATATCACTGTTGAAGACAACTGAATAGCTGCCGGGAAATTTATATTCGCTGATCAATTCAGCTATCTCTGCTCCGGTTATATCGAATATTTTCAGGCTTACATACATTAATTCTTTGTCCGGACCGGTTAAATCAGGAAGCGTAAATGTTATTACAGTAGATGGATTAAAAGGATTAGGATAGTTTTGCTCAAGCGTAAAATCTCTTTGCAAAAACTTTTCATCGTTTACAGAGGTTGTAGAAGTAATACCAAAATAAAAAACCTGGTTGGAATATCTGAAAGTTGATTCAGATGTTTTACTTGTCACCCTCCAATAATAATTACCATCAGGCAGTTCTGTCAGGGTAAAGCTGGTATCAATTATTTCACCGGACATATATATGATATTTGAGAATGAAGCATCAGTTGATATTTCAAGAATATAGCTGACACTATCCTCTCCATTAAGAGAATATGAACTCTCCCATTCGAAAATTACCGGCAGAGGCGAGATCAAGCTATCAGGAGAAACCAGGTCAAACGGTAAAGGAGTGAGCGGCTTCAATTCTTTTGAAAAGATCATCATCGTATCTGTTTCGATACCATCACCAAAAGCATAATACCACATTTCCCTTTGCTCTTTTAAGAACAAATTATAAACTGCAGTCAGATATCTTCTCGTAAGCATTAGTTGTTCTGCTCTTGTTCTGTACCCGCGGGGGTCTGTCCAATCAAACGCAGCCGTATCCATGAACTTTGTGTGATTGCCGCCTTTTATAACAGGTAGTCCTTTTATCGGATTGGCAGCATTGTACATAGGTATTTGATGATTTGCCGGAGGCGTGATACCATCATTCTGACCGGTAATAAGATAGACTACACCTTTAATTAAGTTCATTACCGCTATTGCAGAAGGATTAGTTTCGGCTGCTGCTAAAGGTGCAGCTAGGTTTATGGAAGAATCACGCGATGCAGCAAGCAGAGATGCCCCTCCACCCATTGAATGCCCGCTGACCCCGGTTTTTTCGACATCTACCAAACCGAAAAAGATCGATGCCGGATTTGAATTGGATACTTTAATATGATTAATACAAAAAATCAGGTCATCAGCCAGTTCGCCGTGTTGTATATCAGGAAACTGAGGCGCAATAACTATGTATCCATGTGTTGCCAGATGTTTGAAAATTGATAAGTAATAACTGGTTTGCATAAAGAAACCATGACCGAAAGCTATAACCGGGTAAGGTCCATCAACATTATTTATCGGAGCCTGGCTTCCTTCACTTAAAGCAGGATAGTGTATTATGCTGCTTAAATTTCTTCCGTTTCTTTGGAGTGTTTCGTTTTTCCAGCCTGCAAAGTAGGGGCCCGGATCCTCAGGCTGACTTAGCGCGGGATAAGTAATAATCAATGATAGCATCAGCAATAAAATTTTCATTTGTCTGCCCGTTTATTAAATGATTTTCATATAAAACAATTTCAAGAAGATAAAGTTCAAAAACCGTAGTTGAAATTTGTTTCAATCCATATTTATAACCAAATAAAATATCTTAAATCCGATATAGAGCATAAAATGGATGCATTTTACTGCGCAGTTC
>JBBIGV010000045.1:0-28154 GCA_037447335.1 Ignavibacteria bacterium
CTTTTTAATGTCAATTGGTTAATGTTTACACTGTCGTCCTACAATGCCCGCTAACGTTTCGGGGCTTGGCGATGGCGGGCATTACGAAGCACAAAACTGTCGGCAAGCACAAATGTAAAATAGAAGCACAACACTTCAATTAACCACGTCCCGCCCGCTATCGCTAAGCCCTTGTTAGCGGTTCGTTTTACTTTTTCCACATCATTTGTCCGTATTGTTCCAACATTTTCCCAAGTCGTCCATACCGCTCAAGTATTTTGCGAAACCTGTCTTCAGGCATATTGGGATTTTGCTCCAACTCGTCTGCAAGTTGTTTCATTTCTTTACAGATAGCGTCATAGTTTTCCTCTGTTGAAACTGGATAATTGCTCATATTAGTTTGAATTTAGGTGATTAATAATGTCGGAAGTCAGACTGTCAAATGCCGTGGATTTCGTCACAGTAAACTTCTTGTTCAGAATTTTTTCAACTCCGAACTGTCCAATGAAATAGTTAATTAATTCGTTCTCTATTCTCTCTGTTAACTGTCGGTTTAATTTATGGTTGTCAAGGTTTGAGTTTGATGAAAAATTGGCAAGCGGATGAACATACATTTCAATTTTGCAATTAGTCAAAAATGTCGTTACTGCGTCCTTTGTGTTGTTGTCAAATGGTCGCTTTTCTTTTGCACTGTCAATACCCAATATTTTAACAGCAATTTGTCTGTAAATTTGATTTTCTGTTGAGTTACCTTGGTCACTAAGATGACCTGCCAACCTTCGAAACGCAGGTCTTGCAGTTAAGTAGTGTCTGTCGCCAGTTTGCCCAACATAAAAATATTGTCCGTGAGTAACCGAAGTCAGTCTAACTATGTAAACCAGATATGCACTTTTAAATTGTCGTCCGTCAATTTCTATTTTAAAGAAGTCTTTTGTCATAGAATTTATTGTTTGCACAGTCGTCTCCAAAAATGACCGCTAACGGTTTCGGGCTTTGCGTTCGGGCGGGTTTCGGAGCACAAAACTGTCAACCAGCACTGAACTTGAATAGAAGCACAAAGCTCCAAGTTTGCACGTTACCCCGCCTGACGCAAAACCCGTGTTAGCAGGCGTTGTTCTTGTCTTTCGTTAATTTGTTTCATTGTCTGTGCTTATGAGTTTCAAGTAAAAATATAGCAAGTGTCGAAGCTGCACCAACGGATAATTTTGCGTGTCTTGCAGTCAAACCTTTAAAACTCGCTTTTTTTCCGTGTCCGCTTCCATATTGATTTCGGAGTTCTCCAATTCCTTGAACAACTGTCGTCAAACTGCCTAAAATACTTTTTATTGACTTAGATGCTTTTGCTTCGTCAGGTATTCCTTCTGGTGTCAGATTTAATTGCTTGGTCGTTTGTTTTAAAAGTTGTAATAAGTCCCAATTCTTATCTGTTTCAATTTTTCGTTCAGTCAAAATCGTGTGGCAAATTGTTTCAATTAATTCCTTTGCTGTCCCAATTGCTAATTCAGGAGAATTTTCAATTGCACTTTCCATTATATTAATTTGCTTCACAACATACTCGTCCGAAAGGTAATCTTCAATTTCTTTTTTGGATTTTTCAATTGTTCCTTTTCCTAAAATCTTATGTCTGCCAATAAAAATTGGTCTGTCTGAAATTCGTGTTTTTTCAACTAATTCAAAGTTGTCTTTTGATAGATACTCATTAAAAAGTTGGTGAAGTTTTGAAACTTGAGTCGTGTCGCTCCGAACTATTGGGTGAAGCATCTCACATAAAAATTGTAAGAAAGTCGCATCGTCACAATGCATCAAATTAAATCTACTGTCCGAAAAAATCCAATTGTCTTCCCAGTCGTAATTGTTTACTCTGTGTTGCCAAATGTCACCACTTGCATCTTTAAATCTGCTGTCGGTTGAAGGCATTTTGCTCAGGTCGTAAAGTCGGGAAAGAAATTCTGTTTCTTCTAAACGTCCATTCCAACTGATACCTTCAACAGTCATTGTGTCAAAAATGTCTCGTCTTGTTATCGTTGAAATTTTATTCATTCTATTCAGTCAATTATTTATTGAAGTGTCGTCTTTTAAGCTGACCGCTAACGTTTTTCGGCTTTGCGTTCGGGCGGGCTTTTTAGCACTGAACTCGATACGAAGAACCGCACTTCAATTATACGCAAAATTGTCAATAGAAGCACGTCACCCCGCCTGACGCAAAACCGATGTTAACTGCTGCCGTTCTTGTCTGTGTCCGCTGTAACCTTTGATTTTATTGGCGTTTCTGTGTGTCGAGTTACATTGTCTGCAAGTGAAAAATATTTTGTTGTTGTCCGCAAAACACAAAGTTGGTTGTTGTCTGCAAAGTCGAAAAGTTTGAACCAAATTGTCGCAGAGAAAACATAGAAGTCAGTCGTAAAAAAGTGTTGTCAAACTGTCGAGAATGAAAAATCAATGCTGTTAAAGTCTGAAAGTCGTGGTGAAAAGTGTCGCTGTCAACCGATGAAAAAGTCGTCCGCTAAAAAAGTTGTTGCATAAAAGTCAGCCATTGCAAAGTCGTTGTTGAACTGTCGAGTTGTCCTGAAAAGTCGTTGCCGTTAAAGTCCGAAAATTTGTTTGCCTAAAAGTTGTGATGTAAAAAAGAGTTGTTGTCAACCGAAAAAAAATGTTGCTAAAAACCAAAAATAGAAAACGGAAAAAATCGTCTCGGGAATTTGTCGAGTTGCCTGCCCGAAGCGTTAATTGTAGTCGTGCGAAATTGATTGTCCTGTCGTTAACCAAGTCCGTAAGACAATGAATTACTGTCCCCCGAAACCGAACTGAAATAAAAAGCACAACTCTAAAAACCTACGTCAAAGTCTGCCAAAAAAATCCGACACGGGGACAGTCATTCAGTGTCTAATTGTTACTCTCGTCAATGGTTGTGCTGTCGGTTTTGCACGGTTGCAGTTAACTCGTTTATATGTCTCACAAAACCAGTCATATACAACCATTATTGGATGTATATGTCTCATATGTGTGAGCTTTTATTTTCTCAAAAATAAATTAAAGAATTATTATAAATCATCAAACGGAGATTTAATTTTTTGTAAGATTTTAGTGGACACGTGTGTATAAATCTCGGTTGTTTTACTGCTTTTGTGTCCTAATAACTCTTGAATGTATCGTAGATCTGTACCGGCCTCTAGTAAATGTGTTGCATAAGAGTGTCGTAGCCAGTGCAATGTAACCGGTTTTTTTATTTTTGCTTTTTCCAATGCTTGCTTAAGAACGTTCTGTAAACTTTTTTCACTGTACCTTTCTCCGGCACTTTGACCTTCGAATAACCAAACTTTAGGTTTATACATTTTATAATACTCACGGAGCATTCCAATAATTTTTTCTGAAATCGGTACTACTCTGTCGTTCCTTCCTTTTGACTGTTTGATAAATAATAAACCCCGCTTACTATCAATATCATTCAGACGCAAATATAACAACTCACCTCTTCGTAAACCACACGCATAAATCAGGCAAAGCATAGTTCTGTGTTTATTATTGTTGTGTGCATTTAAAATCAACTTTACTTCTTCTTTACTTAAAACATTTGGCAGCTTTCTTGATTTTTTAGGTCTGTGTATTTTTTCAATTTCTATTCTTTTATTCTGAACAGTAATAAAAAATAATTTAATGGCGTTGACAATTTGATTTTGATAAGAATCTGACAGACATTTTCTTAAAATATATTCGTTATTGTAAAGAATTACATCCTCATTTGTTATTCCATAAAGAGGCTTATCATTGAAAAATACTAAAAAGGATTTTATTGCATCAGAGTAAGTTTTTACAGTGTTTTTGCTGTATCGCTTTGAACGAAGCCATTTAATAAACTTTGATATTTCATGTTGATGATTCACATCTGAATTTTTATCAATAGCTAAACCAAATTTTTGTCGGTTCTCTTTTGTGTCCGGCAGATGCCATGCCTTAAGTGTATTACTCCATCTGGCGCCCGGCAGCTTTTTTATCCTGGAATTCCAATCTGTGTCCTTTTTAAAGTAAACAGCAATGCGATTTTCGTTTTTATGCTTGATAAGTTTTGCTGTCCAGGTCATAATCAGTGCTTCGCCACATGACTCACAAATCAGTAATATTAATTAAGAATTTCAAATTAGTTGATTAAAAATGAGGTTTGTCTGTCCGGTTGGGATTTCGTATCTAATCGTTCTGCATTAGACGAATTTCTTTAGGCAATATTGCACAATCTCTAAAATAAAACAATAATTTTTTGCAATACTGCCAGGATAATTTCAAACAAAAGAATTTCTTCTCTTCAAATATCGGGAAACAATCATATACGCGGTTCGACATCTGTTTAAGTATATCTTTGGAAAATCGACCGGCATTAAAATTTTGGTCTAACAATAAACCACGAATCTTGACATCCGTTAAATAATCATTTATCTTTGCTAAGAATAATTCTTATTTAATAATATTTACCTGTGAAAAAAGAAAATATCGGAATCGAACTAAAGAACAGCAATTTAAAGGTTACTCCTCAAAGGATTGCTGTTCTGGAAGCATTAACCAGTCTTAAGGATCATCCCACTGCCGATAAAATCAAAGAATACGTAGTTAAAAATCACCCCAATGTTGCTGTTGGTACAATATATAAAACACTTGAAACATTTGTTGAAAGAGGATGGGTCAAAAAAGTTAAGACAGACGGAGATGTAATGCGGTATGATGCGATACTGGATAACCATCATCATCTGTATTGCGAAGAGACTGAACGAATAGAAGACTTTTTTGACGATAAGCTGAACGCAATACTTGAAGAATATTTTAAGAAAAAGAAAATACCCAACTTTAAAGTAAAAGATATAAAGCTTCAGATTGTCGGAACATTTAATAACAAAAAAAATAACTGAATAATTTATTAACCTTAAAACTATCAGGAGAAATAATATGAGTGATGAAAGCAAATGCCCCGTAACCGGAAGAACTTCTTTCGGAAGGGGTACTTCAAATAAAGACTGGTGGCCTAACCAACTCAATCTTGGAATACTTCACCAGCACCATCCGGCTTCTAACCCTTTGGGTCCTAAATTTAACTATGCAAAAGAATTCAGCAAGATTGATTACAAAGCTCTGAAGAAAGATCTGGTTGCGTTGATGACAGACTCACAGGATTGGTGGCCTGCCGACTGGGGTCACTACGGCGGGCTGTTTATTCGAATGGCATGGCATAGTGCAGGTACTTACCGAACTGCTGATGGTCGTGCCGGCGCCGGTACAGGAAATCTGCGTTTTGCACCTGTAAATAGCTGGCCCGACAACGGTAATCTTGATAAAGCAAGAAGACTGCTCTGGCCTATCAAGCAGAAATATGGCAATAAAATTTCCTGGGCTGACCTTTTTATCTTAGCCGGGAACTGCGCAATGGAATCAATGGGCTTCAAGACATTCGGCTTCGGCGGCGGACGCGAAGATATTTATCAGCCCGAAGAAGATATTTACTGGGGCGCTGAAAAGGAATGGTTAGCTGCAAGTGATAAACCCCAGAGCCGTTACTCCGGTGACCGTGAACTGGAAAGCCCCCTGGCGGCTGTTCAGATGGGTCTGATTTACGTCAACCCTGAAGGTCCTGATGGAAATCCCGATCCTCTTGCATCCGGTCGTGATGTTCGCGAAACATTTAAACGTATGGGTATGAATGATGAAGAGACTGTTGCACTGACTGCAGGCGGACACACATTTGGAAAAATGCATGGCGCAGGTGATCCAAAGTTAGTTGGTCCTGAACCGGAAGCTGCACCTATAGAAGTGCAGGGTTTTGGATGGATAAATAAATTTGGAACTGGTAAAGGCGCTCATACAACAACCAGCGGTTTGGAAGGCGCATGGAAACCTAATCCAACTAAGTGGGATATGGGTTACTTTGATATTCTGTTTGGCTACGAGTGGGAGTTGGTTAAAAGTCCTGCCGGTGCATGGCAATGGCAGGCTAAAGACGTTAAGCCGGAACATATGATTCCCGATGCTCACGATCCTTCAAAGAAACATCCGCCAACGATGACAACAGCAGATTTATCTCTACGGTTCGATCCTATTTATGAACCAATCTCAAGAAGATTTCATAAAGATCCAAAGGCTTTTGCTGATGCATTTGCAAGAGCATGGTTTAAACTTACTCACCGCGATATGGGACCAAAATCCCGATACCTTGGACCGGAAGTTCCGAAAGAAGATTTGATCTGGCAGGATCCGATACCGGCAGTAAAGCACAAACTTATAAACAAAAGGGAGATCGCTTCTCTTAAGAAGAAAATTCTGGATTCCGGATTATCTGTACAAGAGCTTGTTTACACCGCATGGTCTTCAGCATCAACTTTCCGTGGTTCCGATATGCGCGGCGGCGCGAATGGCGCCCGCATTCGTTTGGAACCGCAAAAGGATTGGGAAGTGAACCAACCTGAACAACTTGCAAAGGTACTTAATACACTTGAAAAGGTTCGTAAGGCATTCAATAAGACTCTGAAAGATGGAAAGAAAGTTTCACTTGCAGATATGATTGTTCTTGGCGGATGTGCGGCAGTAGAAGCTGCAGCAAAAGCAGCCGGTTTCGATATCGAAGTTCCGTTCACTCCCGGACGTGCAGATGCCAGGCAAGAGCAAACCGATGTAGAATCATTCGAAGTTTTGGAACCTGAAGCAGATGGTTTCCGTAATTACCAGAAGACGAAATACACCGTTTCAGCAGAAGAAATGCTTGTTGATAAAGCGCAGTTGCTTAAGCTAAGTGCGCCCGAAATGACAGTGCTTGTGGGTGGTATGCGTGTGCTTGGCACTAACTATAATGGTTCCAGGCACGGAGTATTTACAGATCAGGTTGGAAAACTGACAAACGACTTTTTTGTCAACCTCCTCGATATGGGAACCGTTTGGAAACCAATGTCTGATAAAGCAGATACTTATGAAGGTCGTGATCGCAAGACAGGAAAAGCTAAGTGGACAGCAACACGAGTGGACTTGATCTTCGGTTCAAACTCACAGTTGCGCGCACTTGCTGAAGTTTATGCACAGGACGATGCTAAAGAAAAATTTGTTAAGGATTTTGTTGCCGCGTGGAATAAAGTAATGAACCTTGACAGATTTGATTTGAAGTAAACAAAACGATTGTCATTCTGAGCGATTAGCGAAGAATCTCAGACTATAAACCTTGAAAGGGCATCACCACGATGCCCTTTGTGGCTTTAAATTTGGCATGTTTCCTGATATTAGTTTTTTCAGAATGAAATTGTTTCAGTAAATTCCAGACACATCATAAATCAGTATTAAAAAAATGACTGCATTAATTCTATCAGAATAGAATATTGAAGAAGTCACAGACGTCCTCTGCGAAGCTTTCTACAATTACCCGGTAATGAAATATGTTCTCGGAGAAAAAGAGGATTACGATATTCGGCTCCGTAAAACTGTTGAATTTTTTGTTTCAACAAGAGCTTTGAGAAACGAGCCGATGTTTGGGATTTATAATTCTGGAAATAAAATTGTTGCGTCGGCGATTGTAACATTGCCGGGCGATATAACTCATCCAACAGAATTGATAGAGCAAAGTAATAAACTATGGTCAGAGCTTGGCTCAGCAGAAAAAGCGCGTTATAAGAAATATGGAAATGCTGCTTCCGGCTTGCTGCCAAAAGAACCGCATCACCATTTAAATATGATCGGAGTCAGGAATGATTATCAGGGAAAGGGTTTAGCCCGCCTGCTAGTAAATGTGGTTGAAGAATTAGTTTACTCTCATCCATTCAGTACAGGTGTAAGTCTCAACACTAAATCAGAATCAAATATAAATTTCTATCTTCATCTTGGATATGAGTTAGTTGGTCACACTAAATTAGATGAAGGGATAGAAACCTGGGGATTTTTTAAATCGAATAAAAAGTAAGTTTTCAAGCCGGCTGATAATTTATAGTTAAACTTTTTATCCCAGCAGGAGTAATGCAGATAATCTGCAAGGGTCATGGCTTCAGGCAGACTGCTGCTGATTTCCTTTGCTAGCAGATTGCAGATTATTCTGTCTTCGGTTGATTGAGATTTATTGTATTTCAGAATTTCCTTGTTCATTTACTTTCTTAAAATCTTTTCCATCTTACGACCTTTAGCCAGTTCGTCCACCAGTTTGTCCAGATACCTTGCTTGTTTTGTTAAAGGAGTTTCAATTTCTTCTATCCGATAGCCGCAAATTACACCTGTAATAAGTTGAGCGTTAGGGTTAAGTTTGGCTTTCTTAAAAAATTGTTCAAAAGTCACTTTCTCGTCTATCAGATTTTTGAGCTTTTTATCATTATAACCGGTGAGCCATTCGATTACCTGGAGCAGTTCCTTTTTCGTTCTGCCTTTTTTTTCAACTTTTGTTACGTAATGCGGATATACTGAAGCAAAGATCATTTTTGCAATTCGTTCATCGTATTCGGGTGTTGTTTTCATAACTTTTAATCCTTCTAGTGT
The DNA here is from genome assembly GCA_037447335.1 of Ignavibacteria bacterium. GTDB lineage: Bacteria > Bacteroidota > Ignavibacteria > Ignavibacteriales > Ignavibacteriaceae > JBBIGV01. The sequence continues at coordinate 8,461 of JBBIGV010000045.1, forward strand.
CTAATGATCCGTTAAATTATTTCCTGATTTCTTTTAGTTATTCTTACAATTATTCAATTTAAATTCAATTGCCATGAAACACCAAACTGATCTATAACCCATCCGAATTTTTGACTGAATCCATAATTGTTCAGCGTCATTGCTGCTGTGCCATTTTCAGAAAGTTTAGAAAAGAGCCTTTCAATTTCTTCTTCGTTTTTGCATTCAACATAAATTGAAACAGCAGGTGAGAAATCCCAATTGTGAACAGGAGGACTGTCACTGCAAATAAATCTCATTCCGTTCAACTCAAATTTAGCGATCATAATAGCTCCTTCTTTTCCTGGTCCGCCTTCTCCCCAGCGTTGGACGTCAATAATTCTGGAATTGTCAAACAAGTCCACGTAAAAGTTCATTGCTTGTTCAGCATCGTTTTTTTGAAACGTAAGAGATATTGCTAACTGTTGATTCATATCAGACCTATTTTTGATTTCTATAAATTGTTGTTTGTCGGTTATTAAATCTGTGCGACTTATTATTTCATTTGATTGTCCGTAAGCCGATAAAGCAAACGAAATGATCATAACTAATAGTTTAATTTTCTGTTTCAATGATTTTCCTTTTCTTTTTTAAAATGAATGCACTTATAAGTGAAACTACCAATCCTATCGGAAATACTTCCGCATAAGTAAATATGATGGCAAAAAACGGATTTTTATACATTTCCTTAAAACTCTCCATCTGCTCGGTTTTGGCGGCTAATTCATCTGCCGGTGTATAATGCAGAACATTCTCAATAAATTTATCTATAAAATCCGGAAGAAACAGATAATAATATAATAACCCGACAACAACATAAATTGTAGAGGCTAACAGTGTGATTAAAAGTCCTGTATTAAATGCTTTCCCGAATGAAATAAATCCATCGAGTTGTTTATTGCGGTAATTTCTGACACCGAAGAAAAGAAGCGAATGAACAATAACAAGAGCAATGTAGCCAAGGAAATCGTGAGTTTCCATGGTGGGATTATTATAAAGAAGGTTCATCATAATAATTACGTTTATGCACAGGAATGCCCCAAGGACCGAACCGAAAATCAATATATTTTTTTTCATTATCCGCTATACGCTTTTTGTTAATAAAAAATTTCTGCAAAAATAAGATCAATAAATAGAAATCACATCATACTTTAGTACCAATGATCTTCTATTTCATACCAAAGTATGAGATAATCACTCAACAATTCTCAGGCGCTTGGCTTTTTCTATTGCTTGTGTCCTGCTTTTAACATTCATTTTTGAAAACAGATTGGAGACGTGAGTTTTGACAGTGCTTAAAGAGAGATATAAATTTTCAGCGATGTCAGAATTGCTGTAACCTTTTGTAAGAAGCTGTAATACTTCATATTCACGATTAGTCAGATTCAGATTCTTAAGTTCTTTCTCGTTTATTGTAAAATCATCAGGCAGCGGTACGATTACTTCTTTTTCTACAACAACCTTCTGCACTTTTGGTTTTACAAGTTGAGTTGCCAGCCATATACCAAATATGGTAAAAAACACAGCGATAAGACCGATGTAAATCTCGAGAGAATGATCGACGATCAAGAATTTCCACTGGAGCCATTTCAAGACTAATATTAAAACGGCTATTGAAATCCCATACAGGAATATGTGATATGTTTTGAAAAGAAAGTTTTTTAAAGAAGTCATTCTGATATTAGCTGTATTATTTGCTTTGCTGCCTGTCAGCGATTTTACAAGTTTCTACCTGCTATTTGCTGCAATAATACAAAAAAGAGATGAGTAATGAAATCAATCACGCTGATTTTAAGAGGTTTTAAAACTTTGTCATATTCCCCGCCATTCCATCAAACACAAAAAAGTGAAATGGCAAAACAGAATACCAGTATAATCTTCCAAGTAATCCTTTTGGGACGAAATGTTGCGGTTTGCCGTAAAAAATATTTTCCACTCTTTACGATAACTTTAAACTCTAGCCACGCTTCGCCGGGTAGTTTCATTTCTGCATAGAGAAGTAAACGTTTGTTTGATTTATCAGCGGCAATAACGCGCCAGAAATCAAGTGTATCTCCCGTATTGATTGTATTTGCATTTGCATTTGTTCTTCCTCTTCTAAGTCCAACACCACCAAAAAGTTTATCTAAAAAATCCGCGCAGGTTCCAGAGCCTATCACCGTAATACCATCCGCGCTCACCACCGATTGACCAGATGTTATTCATCACCTGCTCTACACTTGTTGTAATTTCTTTTTCTCTTTTATCAATAAAGCATCCATCTGTTGGAACATTTATATGTTCAAGCAATGAATTATCTGCATAACTTGATACAAGAGAATCTTTCCAGCTCGATACAACATTGTTCTGTTCAATTTTCTGGAACGCAAGCCGCACAGCTTCTTTGTATGATATTGGTTTTGTGCCAAGCATTTTTTCCAGTTTATTATCTTTTACGACGACTTTAACTTTCATACTGTTAACAAGATTTATTGCAAGCATATATGATGTAGATGTAACGAAGTAAAGCCAGTATGAAGAAAGTCGCGGCGTCATAACGGGCACAGTAAAAATAAATCGTTTCAAACCCCGCACTTAAGCAAACTGAAGAAGCATTTCTTTATAAGATAAAATATCCGGTCCGCCAACATTGTAAGATTTATTAAATGTTTCAGGTTTAAGTAATACTCCGGTCAGATATTCAAGGATGTTCCTGATTGCAATCGGCTGATGTTTTATATTAAGCCATTGTGGTGCAATCATTATCGGAAGATTCTCAACCAAATCACGAATGATTTCGAATGATGCACTTCCGGAGCCGACTATTATTCCTGCTTTAACAGATGTTAATGGAATTCCGCTTGATGAAAGAATTTCTTCAACTCACTTTCTTAATGCAAGATGCTTTGAGAGTTTTTCTTCGTTAGTAATTCCGCCGAGATAAATAATTTGTTTAATGGAAGTTTGCTTAACAAGTTTTATAAAATTATTTGCTGAAGATTTTTCTAATGAAGCAAAGTCTTTTACATTAGAACTCATTTAGTGGATGAGATAATAAGCGGCATCAATATCTTTAATATTATTTAAATCTGCCTTAGCCGCAGACAGGCTTGAACTCTGAATTTCTTTCAGGAAATCAACTTCAAATAAAGAAATATTTGGATGCTTATAAATTCCATCTGTGGGGAATCTGTTTTTGCCTCGCACACAGCAAGCAGCTTCGTGTCCCTGATCAATCAAAACGGGAAGAAGTCTTTTGCCGATATATCCGGTAGCGCCGGTTAAGAGTATTTTCATAAGTTTTAATTAATTGAATGAAATATAGATATCAGATCAGGTTAAATCCATATTGTGTATTAACAAATAAATAAAAAGCCATCGCAATTGATGGCTTTATATTAAAGATGTGATTTAAATCCGGTTATTTTCCATAACCCTGCGTCTTAATCATTCCCGGGCTAAAATAAAAAAGGCGCCCGAAGCGCCTTTACAATGCCGTTTCCCAATTTCTTTTACGATTTCGGTTTAGCTTCACTGACGATGATGTTACGTCCCTGTAACTCAGTGCCGTTCAAAGCCTGAATAGCATTATTAGCCGCAGATTCATCTTCCATTTCAACGAATCCAAAGCCTCTTGAGCGACCGGTCTGCCGATCAGTAATTACCTTTGCAGAAACGACGGTTCCATGTGCTTCAAAAGCCTCTTTTAATGTATCGTCGTTTACTACCCAAGGTAAAGAGCCCACAAACAATTTAGTACTCACGAACATACCTCTAACAATAAATGAATAAATTACCTTGGTTTTCCTGCGAAAACCGGGCAGAAAGATAAAAACATTATAAATTAAAACAAAACAAATATCATTTGTTAGTATCAGTGCTGTTCAAAATATTTTTTAAATATCCAATTAAATTTGAAAGACACTTAAATTTCCGATGAATTTTATGCAGTTTAAAATGGATCCTTATTTCGTCCCTAACGGGATTTGATCCACTAGGTAAAGTAGGGGCGTTCAATTGAACGCCCCTACTGACGGGACAAATAACCATTAAATTTTAATATTAAGACAATAAAGAGTCCCGACTACTGTCGGGACTGAATATTTATAGTTAAATTCGACAGACAGAGAATTCGGAGTCCCGTAGGGACGAAATAAAAAAAATTGTTTTGGACAGATATGGTTAGTATCAAACAATTTGCATCGGGGTAATTACTCTATCCACTCATAGATAAAGCCCTCTCATTTTAAGCGATTATTTTCGGTATCCCTGTAATACAACTTTTTATCTTAAAAATCTTTAGTTTTGTCCTTCCGAACCAAATTTTTTCTGGAGAATGAATGGAACAGTTTAAAGCAACAACAATTGTAGGAATAATTCATAATGGTAAAGCTGCTCTTGGCGGAGATGGTCAGGTTTCACTAGGGAACACAATAATGAAGCATAATGCCGTAAAAATACGAAAGATTGGAAACGGTAAAGCACTTTGTGGTTTTGCAGGCGCTTCTGCAGATGCCTTCACGTTAATGGAAAGATTTGAGGATAAGCTTGAACAGTACCGCGGTAATGTTCACCGGGCAGCCGTTGAACTTGCAAAAGACTGGCGAACGGATAAATTCCTCAGAAGACTTGAAGCATTGCTTGCTGTTGTAACCAACGATACCGCATTAATAGTTTCAGGCAATGGCGATGTAATTGAACCTGATGATAAAATTGTTGCAATTGGCTCCGGAGGAATGTATGCGCTTTCAGCAGCCAAGATGCTTAAGAAGTACAGCAATCTTAGCGCTGAGGAAATTGTTAGTGAATCTTTGAAAGCAGCTTCAGAAATTTGCATCTATACAAATGACAAAATAAATGTTGAAATAATTGATTAATAGAGAACAGAGTTATAATGGAAGAATATAAAAAAGAACTTACACCCACAGAAATTGTAAACGAACTGAATAAGTACATCATAGGGCAAAAAGATGCAAAACGTGCAGTTGCTATTGCCTTAAGAAACCGCTGGCGCAGGCAGCAAATACAGGATGTGCTTAAAGATGAAATCATGCCTAATAATATTATCCTTATCGGACCCACCGGTGTTGGTAAAACCGAAATTGCGCGCAGGCTTGCAAAGCTTGCTAACGCACCCTTTATTAAAGTTGAAGCTTCAAAATTTACTGAAGTTGGTTATGTAGGCAGAGATGTTGAATCAATGGTGCGCGATCTTACAGACTATTCGGTCAATATGGTAAAATCCGAAAAGACAAAAGAAGTTCAGGAAAAAGCAATTGCGCTTGCTGAAGAAAAAATCATTGATATACTTATTCCGCCGGTTAAACGTAAGGTACAGCCTGCAGCGCCTGCAAATACAGAAAATGAAATGATTGATGAAGCAGTCCAGAATCAGAAAACCCGTGAATGGATGAGAAGAAAACTGAAGAATGGCGAGATGGATGATAAGTTGATAGAATTCGACTCTTCAGCACAAAATAATATTGCAATGCAAGTGCTGGGTCCTTTTGGAATGGATGATATGGGAATAAACCTTCAGGAGATAATGGGCAACATTATGCCAAAGAAGAAAAAGAAGAGAAAAACAACTATTGCCGAAGCCCGCGAAATAATTGCACAGGAAGAAGCCCAGAAGCTTATTGATATGGAAGCCGTTCAGAAAGAAGCTATCTCACGTGTAGAAAATTCTGGAATTATTTTTATTGATGAGATAGATAAAATTGCAGGCAATTCAAAATCTCATGGTCCGGATGTATCACGCGAAGGCGTTCAGCGTGATCTTCTTCCGATTGTTGAAGGATCGAATGTAAATACAAAATACGGAGTTGTTAGAACCGATCATATTCTTTTTATCGCCTCCGGTGCGTTCCATGTTTCCAAGCCTTCCGATCTTATCCCGGAACTGCAAGGCAGGTTTCCTATTCGTGTTGAGTTACGAAGCCTTAATGAAGATGATTTCGTAAAAATACTCACCGCAACAGAAAATGCTTTACTTAAACAATACTGTGCATTGCTCGCAACTGAAGGTGTAAAATTAAAATTTACCGAAGATGGGATCAGAGAAATAGCGCGGATATCCACCGAAGTAAATGAGCAGGTGGAGAATATCGGTGCAAGGCGTCTTCATACGATTCTTACCACGCTTCTTGATGAAATTCTGTTTGATGTTCCGGACAGGATGCCCAAAAATGTGGTTGTTATTGACGGAGATACAGTAAAAAATAAGCTCGACGCAATTGTTAAGAACCGGGATCTCAGTAAGTTTATATTGTAAGCATAGATCGTTTCAATTACGAAAAACGTTATCAGGCTGAAGTTATAATTAAAACGGGCAATGCCGGCATCCGCTTCCGCAGCAAGCTCCTTTTTTATAGAGATAAATTGCAGTAAAAACCGTAAGCCCGGTCTGCGGGTCGGTATAAAAACTTTTCTCTTCTTTCACAGCTTCTCTGTGCAGTTCCATTATCTTCTTGTAAGACGGATAACTTTTTTGCAGCCTGCATTCACCGGCAAGCCTCGATTTTTCGGTATCAGACAACTTCATTTATAATCTCTTAAAGCGGAGGGCAAATATATCCATAAAATTTCATTTTTATATAAAGAGGGATTTTAATTTTCAGCATTAACCGCATACCGATCTAATTATGGTATTCAGACTCATTTCTTATAGATCACTTTATCCAAAATTATTCAATATTATTCAATGTAACCAGGTAATAAAAGGCACTGATGGATTAAAGCTAATTTATAAACCACTAATCATTGTTTTTGTCCAGACAATTAGTAAGAGTTGAACAATAAAGTGAGCAGTGTTTATTATTACAGTGCGAAATTTACTAAATGCTTACAGGATTTATCAGGCACAGGAATTGGTTTGATCACTAACTGAAAATCAAAACCGCAGTATTAATAAGGAGAAAAAATGTTAATTCAACGATTACTCATCTTATCACTTATCTGTTTACTTGCCGGCTCCAATATTTACTCTCAAACCGAAGGCGATACGGCCAAAGTTTGGGAAGAAAACGACTGGAACTGGGAATGGGAAGACTTCAGGTTTGATGGATGGAGGCTTAAAGGCTCTCCGGCAATCTCAATACTTTACGGAATTTCAAATCAATCGTTAGATGGTCTTAATGGATCATTTAAAGACCCGAACCTTATCGGGGTAAAACTTGGTTTTATATCTGAACGGAACACCCGGTCCACAGAAAACATATCGCGCTACAAATACAGCAACTTACATCTTAGTAATTTCTCAACTGACTTTTCGGGCACATCTAAATCAACCGGTTATGAATCATCAATATGGAGATTTGGATTCGGACGTGAAAGCGGATACGGTTATAAAGCCGGTTCTGTCTCAATCATTCCATATTACGCATACAGCTTCGATTGGTCCCGTCTTAACTTAAAAACCACACCAGCCGATTCACTTGATAAAGCAAGGTTAGACCTTTTCAACGAATCATTCCGGTTTGGAACAAGCTCCAACGGTGGAATCAAAATAAGAATAATCGAAAACCTCTCGGTTGATGCAGCATACGAAAGGTCTGCCGTATTCCAAAGACACTTGTTCTGGAAATGGGCAGGCAGTGCATTAATTGAAAGCGCTGCACAAGGATTACTCGATTCATTCATAAGCAAAATTACGCTGTCATCACCCTATGCCGGACCAATAGGATGTATGATCAATTTAAATTTGGTGTGACATTCATTTTTTAAATTTTTATAAAAGAGGTTGATTCAAAAAAATCGGCCTCTTTTTATTTCACAAACTTTATGTTCAGAACTACTATTTCCGAATCACTTCCGAGCCGCACTTTCGGACCCCATGTGCCGGCACCGGAAGTTACATAATATTGTGTACTTCCCCGTCTGAAATAACCCCAGCTAACCTCATATATTAATGAGGTAACAAGGCTGGCGGGAAACATCTGTCCATGATGTGTGTGCCCTGAAAGTTGTAAATCAATTCCGAATTTTTCTGCTTCCTTCAGGTCAGAGGGTGTGTGATCGATCAGAAATACCGGATAACCCGTCTCAACAAATTTCATAATTTCAAACAGTGATTTTCTATCCTTGCTGGTAAAACGGGGCATTACGCGGTCTTCTCTCCCGATCACATAAAAACTGCTGTCTATCATTATCGCACTATCACGAATAACGATTGCGCCAAAACGTGTAAGGTATTCTACAGATTCTTCAACACCGCTGATGAATTCATGATTTCCGTTTGAAATATATGTGCCGTATTTCGAATTTATTTTACTTAGTGCCGGTCCGATTCCTCTTTGGTTAAGCAGAACCGGCTTATCGTCAACTATGTCACCCGGCATCAGAACAATATCGGGCTTAACTGAATTTATTTTCCTTACAACCTCTTCAAGAAATTTTTCATCATTCATTACTGAGAGATGAATATCTGCAACAAGGGCAATCCTGAGTTCATCAAGCTGAGACTTTCCTTTAAAAATTTCTATTGAGGTTTCATTAATTACAATTCTGTTTGAGTTCAGGTAACCCGCAAAGATGATTGCTGTTGTAATAATAAATACGGCTATACCGGTAAAAGCTTTTAATCTAAGATAACCAGAGCTTTCTTTGGGAGTAAGTAAACCGGCTTTATTCAAAATAAAACGTGTGCTGTCAATCAGGATTAGAAAGAGAACGAGATATAAAATATATGCGAACCAGAAAGAACCCGTCCATATTAATGCTTCATAAAGAAGCGGATGTAATGATAATGAAAAAAACTTTGCGGTTACATAAGAAAGTGCAGCAATAATGCCGGCTAAAAGAATGACTGGACGTATTCCCGGAAATAATTTTAAACTTTGTGAAGCTCTTCTGAAAATATAAAAGTTTACTGCTGCATAAATAATGAAAAAAACCGCAAAGAATATTACCATAATTCCCATGAAAAGTTTTGAAGTTTAAACACAATTTAAAAGATTTTAATTCCAGTTGAACAAAAAATTTAGTTCATTTTTTCAGGACTGCTGACGCAAATACTTAAGTGAGTCAAGTATTGCCGGCAGTGAAGATAAATTCAAGATTTATTGAGCAGAATAATTGCTTAATAAAAAACTGCGGATTAAATTGCGCCGGGCAATTTGAGAAGAAAGCCATTGCGATAGTCTTTAGCGCGGTCAGGATCACTTAATAGGGCACATACAATTTAACCGTCTCCCCCTGGCATTATACTAACGCAATGGCTGGAGGGGAACTTATCTTCTTATAGAATTAAGAACCTTCATATAATTAGCGCGTTCAAACTGGGATGAATCCGGCACATTAAGATAGCTCATACTACCGCGCATCTGATCCAAGGATTCGTATTCATTTACTTCCATCCAGTAAACCATCTTTGAAAGAACATCCGCAATATGACCAACACCGAACTTCAGTAATGCTGAAAGCATTTGTGTGACTTTTGCGCCTGCCATGATCATCTTTAGTACATCTTTTTCATCAGTTATTCCGCTAGTGCCGGCAAGATCGGCATCAATACGACCGTAAAGAATTGCAATCCATCGTAACGGCAGCCTCATTGCCATAGGCGTGCTGAGTAATACGTTAGGAACAACTTCAAGATTGTCAAGATCAATATCCGGCTGATAAAATCTGTTAAACAAAACCAAACCATCGGCGCCATTTTTATCAAGCTGGGCTGCCATATTTCCCATCGAACTGAAATATGGAGAAAGTTTTACTGCAACGGGTATTTCCACAACAGTCTTTATTGCTCTCAACACTTCAATATAAATCTGTTCGATTTCAGCGCCTGTTTTATTAAGATCAGCAGCAAGCTGATATATATTCAACTCCAATGCATCGGCTCCGGCAAGCTCAATCTTCTTTGCATAATCAACCCATCCGCCTAATGATTTTCCGTTAAGACTGGCAATGATAGGTATATCAACAGCCTGTTTTGCTTTGCGGATATGCTCCAGGTATTCTTCCGGACCAAGCTTGAAGGAGAACGGTTCGGGAAAATAGCTTGTTGCTTCAGCAAAGCTTTCTGTGTGAGATGTAGTATGATGGTGCAATTCTAACGATTCCAGTTCGATCTGCTCTTCGAATAATGAATAAAGCACAACCGCTGCTGCACCTGCATCTTCCATTGCTTTAATGTTGCCGATATCCTCGGACAGTGGTCCTGCGGAAGGAACAATCGGATTTTTTAATTGCAAGCCGAGGTAATTTGTTCTAAGATCCATACAGAATACCCTTATAAATTATTTTAAGTTTTACTCTATTCATTAGCTTCTTTACCATTGCTTTGAGCAGCCATGGCTTCGTACGTTCTCCAGGATTTTTCTACATCTGCCTGTGCCAGCTTAATAAGCTCGGCTGCTTCTTTCGGATGAGATTTTGTAAGCATCTTGTACCTGGTTTCCATATATGCAAAATCTTTCAGCGGGATTTTTAATCCTTTTGAGTCGAGCATAAACGGATTTTTTCCTTCATCTACAAGATCAGGATTGAATCTGTATAATTGCCAGTAACCCGAATCAACAGCAGCTTTTTGGTTTTTCATTGCTGTAGACATTTCAATGCCGTGCGCAATACAATGACTGTACGCAATTATCAGTGAAGGACCATCATATGCCTCCGCTTCCAGAAATGCGCGCAGTGTATGCTGATCGTTTGCACCCATAGCAACCTTTGCGACATAAACATTTCCATACATCATCGCCATCAAACCGAGATCCTTCTTAGCCATTGGTTTACCTGCTGCCGCAAACTTAGCCACTGCGCCTCTTGGTGTTGCTTTAGAACATTGTCCGCCTGTATTCGAGTATACTTCTGTATCAAGCACGAGCACGTTGACGTCTTTACCCGATGCAAGAACATGGTCCAAACCGCCGTAGCCAATATCATAAGCCCAGCCGTCTCCGCCCATTATCCATACAGATTTCTTTACAAGGTAATCAGCAATACTCAACAAATGTTTGAAGTCATTTGTTTTTTCATTTGATTTGGCTTTAAGAAGATGGTTTAACTTTTTCTTCAGTATATCAACGCGCTGGCGCTGCTCATAGATTTCTGCTTCATCTTTCTGTTTTGATTCGATGAGTTCTTTTACAAGAACCTCACCAAGATCGGAGGCAAGTTTTTCGAGCAGCATTTTAGCCTGTGCGTTATGCTTATCTATTGCGAGCCTGAAACCGAATCCAAACTCCGCATTGTCTTCAAATAAAGAATTTGACCAAGCCGGACCTCTGCCATCATTATTTGTTGACCATGGTGTAGTTGGTAAATTACCGCCATAAATGGATGAACAACCGGTAGCGTTTGCAACTATGGTTCTGTCTCCGAATAACTGGCTGACAAGTTTAACATAAGGAGTTTCACCGCAGCCGGAACATGCACCGGAAAACTCGAACAGCGGTTCAAGGAATTGTGAATCTTTTACCTTCGTTACATTAACCTCTCTTCTGTCAATATCAGGAATGCTGAGGAAGTAATCCCAGTTTGCTCTTTCGGTTTCGCGCAGTGGAAGCTGGTCTGCCATATTTATTGCTTTTAGCCTGGTTTCTTTTTTATTCTTTGCCGGACAAACATCAACGCAAAGTGCACAGCCGGTGCAATCTTCTACTGCAACCTGGAGTGAGTAATACATATTTTCGCCGTAATCTTTTGCGCGGAATTTTGTGAACTTAAATGTCGGAGGGACATTCTTTGTATATTCTTCCCCGAATACTTTAGCGCGTATAGTGGCATGAGGGCAAACCATTACGCACTTATTGCACTGGATACATACTTCCTCATCCCATACCGGAACTTCGAGCGCAATATTTCTTTTCTCCCATCTTGAAGAAGAAACAGGATATGTTCCGTCAACCGGCATTTTACTTACAGGTATAGAATCACCGTGCCCGGAGATTATTGATGCCGTTACATCTTTTATAAATTCAGGGGCGTTTCCTGAAACAGGCGGCTGAAGTTGAATTTTGCTTGTTATTTTATCCGGCACTGGCACTTCATGCAGGTTTGCAAGAGTTTTATCTACTGCATCAAAATTCATCTGAACAATTTTGTCGCCTTTTGAACCGTAGGTTTTTTTGATGGAGTCCTTTATCAGCGCAATCGCTTCTTCTTTCGGGAAGATATTCGATATAGCGAAGAAGCAGGTTTGCATTATAGTATTTATCCTTACGCCCATTCCCGTTTCGTGGGCAACTTTATAGGCATCTATAATGTAGAGCTTCATCTTTTTATTAATAAGGTCTTTCTGAACTTTTTCGGGGAGTGAATCCCAAACTTTTTCCTGAGGCACTTGTGTGTTAAGAAGAAATGTTGCACCTTCGATCGCTTCATTCAGCATATCCATTTTTTCGAGGAAGACCTGCTGATGGCATGCAATGAAATTGGCACGACTTATCAGGTATGTCGATTTTATTTCGTCAGGGCCAAATCTCAGGTGAGATACAGTAGTTGAACCGGATTTCTTTGAATCGTAAACAAAATATCCCTGAGCATGATAATCAGTTCCTTCACCAATTATCTTGATGGAGTTTTTGTTTGCACCAACGGTTCCGTCAGCGCCAAGCCCATAAAACTTACCGCGGAATGTTTTTTCAGATTCAACAGAGAATGACGGATCATAATCTAAGCTGGTAAATGTTACATCATCAATAATTCCAACGGTGAAATGATTTTTTGGTTTTTCTTCCTTCAACTGATCAAACACCGCTTTTATCATTGCGGGGGTGAATTCCTTAGATGATAAGCCATATCTTCCGCCAATAATTTTCGGATAGTTGAATGGCAAAGTTCCTTCAATGTGTTTTTCGGATATTGCATTAACCACATCAAGGTATAGCGGTTCGCCCGCAGAGCCCGGCTCTTTTGTTCTGTCTAAAACTGCAATGGATTTAGTGGTTGCAGGCAGCGCATTGATAAAGTGTTCTATTGAGAAAGGACGATACAACCTGACTTTCAACACACCGATCTTTTCTTCATTACTTTTTGTCAGATAGTCAACCGTTTCTTCTACAGCCTGAGCGCCCGAACTCATAATAACAATAATACGTTCAGCATCCGGCGCGCCTACATAATCAAACAGATGATATTGTCTGCCGGTAATCTTTGCGAATTTATTCATCTCTTGCTGAACTATACCCGGGCAGGCATTATAAAACTTATTAACTGTTTCTCTTCCCTGGAAGTAAACATCAGGATTTTGTGCAGTGCCTCTTATAACAGGATTATCAGGAGATAATGCTCTTTTCCTGTGTTCAAATATTAATTCATCATCTATCATTGCATGCATATCTTCAACGGAGAGTTCTTCTATTTTCATCACTTCATGAGAAGATCGGAAACCATCAAAGAAGTGAAGGAAAGGAATGCGGCTTCTTAAAGTTGCAGCTTGTGCAATCAGAGCAAAGTCCATCACTTCCTGTATCGAATTTGAAGCGATAAGTGCAAATCCTGTAGAGCGTGTTGCCATCACATCGCTGTGATCACCAAAAATCGAAAGTGCCTGTGCAGCAATTGATCTGGCAGATACGTGAAATACTGTCGAGGTAAGTTCGCCGGCAATTTTAAACATATTTGGTATCATTAGCAGCAAACCCTGTGATGCGGTGAATGTTGTTGCCAGCGCGCCGGTTTGCAATGCACCGTGAATACTTCCGGATGCGCCTCCTTCGCTTTGAAGTTCACTTACAGATGGAACAATTCCCCAGATGTTCTTTAAACCGGATGCCGACCATGCATCGCACCACTCACCCATATTTGAGGATGGTGTGATGGGATAAATTGCTATTACTTCGTTCGTGTTATAGGCTACATACGCAGCAGCTTCATTTCCGTCAATCGTTACTTTATTTCGCTTCATTTTATAGTTCCATTGAAGTTATGATAAAAATTTCACTTTAGTAGAGTAATGATTTTGGCAAACATTATACCACCCGAAACAATTTAATTAAGGCGAAAAAGCGCGTTTTTTTTGTCAGATTTGGCAATCCGTTGAAAGTAAATACGCCGGCATTCTAACAATTGAGAAACGGATTTTTAGAATAAATAATATTGAATTTAAGAACTCCTCATTCTTACAGCCGAATTTCTTTTATGTGGTGATGCTTGCGGAATTGAAGAGTACGATTTCGATCACAATGTTTTGGTTTAATAAAAGAATAGCGATATTTGCACTGATTTTCAGAATCAATTAAATGCGGTAACGGGCTTTGGATAAAATTTTCACCACAGTGCATCACCCTAAAGGCTTTGATCCTTTGCCATGGTTCGGTATGAAGGATACAAAGATATTTACAGCCGTTGGTCATCCTTTTGGTTTTATCGGGCTGCACTTTTATGATTTGCGCGGCGGAAAGTTTTATAATGCCGTTACACATCCTGACGGGTATTCCGAGTTTCCATGGTATGAAATAAGGGGTGTTAAGGTGTATACAACTTTATACCATCCTGACGGACTGCAATACCTGCCGTGGTATGAGATAAGATATTCGCGGTGAATTTAAAGATAAATTCAGCATAGCCGCCGCAGCACAGATTTCGACACCCGAATAGCTTCGCTTAATCTGTGCTGCGTGGCTGGGTTTGGAATTCTTTATTGCAGCAGTAATATTATCTTCATTAAAAATAAAGATGACATCTTTTATGCAACTGCTTTGCACATCGAAAGATGTCATCTTTTTTTACCGCAGCAATATCATCTTCTTTGTTTCTGAGAAGCTGCCGGCATTTAATCTGTAAAAGTAAACTCCGGAAGGAAGTCCCGTTGCATTAAACTCAACAGAGTGTGTGCCTGCTTGCTTGTATTCATTAACAAGCGCTGCAACTTCTCTGCCCAAAACATCATAAACTTTTAGTGATTGCAGACTGCCGACCGGAGACTGCCAACTTATTACTGTGCCTGGATTGAAGGGATTGGGGTAGTTTTGGGATAGTCCGAACGTAAGCGGAACTCCCGGTTCTTCTTCATGTGTGAATGTCAGGATTCCTTCAAATCTTATCCTTGCATTTGCAATGCTTGTTCTGAGCTCTTCAAGATTCGAACCGGCGGCAACAACAAATGCAACATCAATTGTATCACCGGGTGCAATTGTAAACGGTCCTCCTGAAATAACATGAGAAACATCACCGGGACCGGCATTTGGTTTTCCAATACCATTCGAAAGAGCCTGCCACTTTTCTGCATCAGTAAATCCATCGTAAATAGAAAAGCCGCCATCCCCGCCATCGTTTTTGATTGCCCAGAATCCATGGTCTTCTGAAGAAATTAAAGCAGATGCCACCAAAGTCGGAGGTCCTGATGTTGTATTTCTTACATAACCAAGTTTGCCTGTTTCATCCCATTGAGTAATATCTCCCTCGCCGGAGCCGTCTATAATATCCCAGTCAAAAAATAATCCGGCATGAAGATTTGAAATAACCGATGAAGTAGTATTCTTCAGGGAGTATCTTAAAATAATATAGTTGTTATGCGGCGCATTCACATAGGAATATGAATTTAGTGTTGAAGTAATTCCTATTTTATTTGAACCGGCAGCATCATCAGAAAAAACTCCTGTGCCCTGGTAATCGGCGTGCTGCCCGGGCACGTTCAGAATGAAGGGCTGAATGACCGTGAAGTCGGTATTTTGAAAACTTTGATTAGCTCCTCTTGCAGCATCTGAAACCTGTGCTGCTGATGTTGCAAGTATTATGGCGCCTTCGAATAAAAGATTCGGACCTTCCTGGTATCTGAATCCATCGCCCTGAATGTTATTGGGAAAGTCATTATAAGCAAGAGTACCTTTGCTTGTTATAGTAAGCGACACATCATTACCGGATTGGGTTGCATAAGTCGGATTGCCGAGAGTTTCTGTCCATTGATAATCTGTGTAACTACCCGCACTGAAATTAAGAATGAATGGCAGCCTTGCATTAGCCGGCATAGTCGAGAGTGTAAAAGTAAATTTATTGCTGAAGTTATCGGCTGTCTGAAGCATACCTAAAGAACTGACATTGAACATTCCGTTCTGTATGGTAGAATAATTGTTTTTGCTTTGAAGCGTAATAGTAAGATTGTTTACAGGATTCAGATAGTTCTTAACTCTGATACCAAGCGAGATAGTTTCACCAGCCTGAAAAATCCCATCGCCGTTACCGCCCGGAGGATCGTCTGAAAAGACAAACTCAATACCTCTTACCGAAATTGCATTTGTGGTAATGAGCGCATTGTGTGCGTTTATTCTTCCTTTACCGATAAGATTCTGAAAGTTAGGATTGAGATGATCTATATTATCTGATGTAACACGCACCTGTTCACCAACCTGCAGGGGCGAGTAATTCGGGAACTGCGCAAATACAAGCGCCGCAGTTCCTGCCGCTAACGGTGAAGCCATTGAAGTGCCGCTTAATGTTGCATAAACATTATCCTGCCATGTGGAATAAATATTTGAGCCGGGGGCTGATATATCAACCGATGGACCGAAGGTAGAGAAGCCCGATTTTGTATCATTAGTTGTAGTAGATGCAACTGAAAGCACGTTGTCGTAACCGGCAGGATAAAAGCTGCTCGAATTACCGGAGTTTCCTGCTGCCGCAACTACAAGCGAGCCGTTTGCGGTTGCATAGTTAATTACTTCCTGTGCAAGTATGGAGAAGTTGCCGCCTCCCCAACTGCAGTTGATAACATGTGCACCGTTATCAGTTGCATAAACAATGCCTTCATAACCATATGCAATCAAAGCCTGACCCTGCGGATTGCGAATATTATCCTGTGAAGTTTTAACAGCCATTATTTTACATTTGAAGCCGATGGCTGCAATACCGATTCCGTTGTTAGTAACTGCTGAAGCAATACCTGCAACGTGAGTTCCGTGGTCAGGTCTGTCTTCCATCGGGTCATTGTCGGGTATTCCGGTAAGCCCGCCGAAGTCCCAGCCGCGCACATCGTCAATGTATCCGTTGCCGCCATCATCAATTCCGTTATCGGGTATTTCACCATGATTTATCCAGATATTAGCTGCGAGATCTGGATGATCCCAATCTACTCCGGTATCTATTATTGCAATAACTATAGATGTATCGCCCTGGTTTATATCCCATGCATTTGCGGCTTGTATTTTATGAAGATTCCATTGAGAGGCATAACTTGGATCGTTCGGATCGAATAATAGCGAATATAAAAATCGGGGTTCTGCCCATTCGACTTCCTTTAATCCTCTTATTTTTGAAGCAACGAAATTCGGGTCGCTTTCGGATTCATAATTCACAATAACAATATTATCAAGCCCGAAATCACGATCGGTATTTTTTCGGGGGAAAAGAAATTCAGCATTTGTAAATCTGAAGCTGCTGTTAGCCTCATTCAGCAATACCGGCAAATCGGCAAGCAGCACTGATTCACCATTGTTGGTTTTTACTTTCATTACAATAGTGTTGGCGAAATAGTAAACATCTCCGTTTTGAATAATTTCCTGGTTAGAACTGCCGGTATTAAAGCCGGTTCCGAAAACCAAAAGTGTAAACATTATAGCCGGTACGAGAAAGTATTTCCTGAAACTCATAGCTCCTCAATAATTTTTTAGTTAATAATAATGCTGTAAATATTGAGATTTTATCCCTTAATTCCAACACAGAAATTGAGATTTAACACCATTCAATATTACACTGAACCCTTTTAAGGGATAGTGTATCTTACGGTTGTGAAAAATCAAAGATTTAATTCAGGATCAGAATGACAGCAGGACAGATTATTCTTTACGGGGTTATTGCCCTGATAGTGTTTTTATTTGTAAGAAGAAGACTGGCAGCCAGAAAGATCAAACAATACCGCGCAGATGAAGCAAAGCAAAGATTAAAAAGCGGACCCAATGTTATAATGCTTGATGTTAGAACAGATAATGAAAGAAAATCGGGTAAGATCAGAGGCTCATTTCACATCCCGCTTCATTCACTTACACACAAACTGGATGAGTTAAAAAAATTCCGGGATAAAGAAATTATATGTTATTGCCGCAGCGGCAACAGAAGCTTAAGCGCTGCAATAAAGCTGAATAAAGCGGGCTTCAATGCTGCAAACCTTAGAGGAGGTTTTAACAAATGGAATTAATGAAATCAAAAATGTTTAAATGGTCATTGAGAATACTGCCGGTACTTATCGGTGCAATCGGCGGCTATCTCTACTATTTTTATGTCGGATGCAACCAGGGATGTTCTATTACCGGAAATCCATGGTCAAGCACAATTTACGGCTCGTTAATCGGATTGGTGTTTGTAAACTGGAAAACAAAATCAAAACAAAAAACAAAGGAGGTATAAATGATAAAGAACATGGCAAATATTGACAGAATAATCCGGCTATTACTTGTAGTTGTGATAGCACTGTTATTCTTAACGGATCAGATCAGCGGACTAGCGGCAATAATTCTGGGAGTTTTCGGTTCAGCGTTTTTATTCAGTTCGTTTAGCGGATTTTGCCCGCTGTATAAATTATTCAAAATATCTACACTTAAGAAATAATAATTCAGGAGAGAAGTGGAATACGGTTTTTCAAAAACGGTTAACCTCCCGTTTGAAACAGCAATTCAGAAAGTTACCGACGAATTAAAGAAAGAAGGATTTGGAGTATTAACCTCTATTGATGTAAAGGAAACTCTTAAAAATAAAATCAACGTTGATTTTAAAAAGTACACAATTCTTGGCGCCTGCAATCCGCCCATTGCTCACAAAGCTTTGCAGGAGGAAGAAGAGCTTGGATTGTTACTTCCGTGCAATGTAGTTGTTTATGAAAAAAATGATGAAACAATGATTTCAGTTTTTGATCCGATGGTTATGACCCGTGTAATCGATAATGAGAAGATGAAACCTATTGCGATGGAAGTTCAAAGCAAGCTTAAAAAAGTTCTTGAAGCAGTTTAATAATTACTTAATTCAAATCAGGAGAAAAAATGGCAGCAGAACATTTAACGAAAGAAACATTCAAAGAAAAAGTATTCGACTTTGAAAAAAATAAAGACTGGAAGTTTGAAGGAACTATACCGGCAGTAATAGACTTTTGGGCGCCCTGGTGCGGTCCGTGCAGAATGGTCGGACCCATAGTTGATGAATTATCCGAAGAATACAAAGGTAAAGTTAACTTCTATAAAGTTAATACTGATGAAGAACAGGAGGTTGCAGGTATGTTCGGAATAAGAAGCATTCCTTCATTGCTGTTCGTACCGATTGAAGGACAGCCGAAAATGGCTGTTGGCGCTTTGCCTAAAGATGCGTTCAAAGAAGCTGTTGAAAACGAATTGCTTGCTGAAGCAAAAGCGTAATTGTTTTATGAAAAGTAAAAAATTAAGCGCTGTTTGTGCAGCGCTTTTTTATTTATAAAACAGGGTAAAATTTTAGTAGTTACGAAAATGTGATAATTATTCCGGCAGAATTTTGTATTTACAGATAGCGATCAACAAACTTAGGAGCGAGTAATGAGTCGTATAAATCTGTTATACTTAATCTTTAAAGTAAAAGTAGATGTATTTTGTAACGGTTTTTTTATTTATAGAAGAAGGAATTTTTATTGAACAATTGCCCAATATTTATGGGTAAGTGTTTAACTATTAGCTTGTTACATTTAGAAGCATATTTTACTGGTTTTATATGACTTGGATAAAAATTATTTCTTTCCCTGAGAAGGTATAAATTAGTTCTTAGTTGAAATATTTTTTTATTGTAAAAAAGGAAGAGAC
>JBBIGV010000046.1:0-28003 GCA_037447335.1 Ignavibacteria bacterium
ATAAAGTTTGTGATTCCTAAAAATCAATCATTACTGATTCAGATTTCCCAATGCTTTCTTAATTAAATCTTCAATTGAAATGTTTGCATCTGTACTAAGAATATCTCTCACTGCATTATCAGCAACTTTAAAATTATAGCCAAGGGTAGTCAGAGCAGAAACCGCTTCATTTTTAATACTGAAAGGAATACCTTTCTCACCTTCTTCAACAATCTGGTCAACTTTGCTTTTAAGTTCAAGCACCAATCTTTCAGCAGTTTTTCTTCCGATACCGGGCACAGCTACAATTCTTGATACATCTCCTGATTGAATTGCATTTTTCAAATCATCAACTCTTATACCCGAAAGAGTATTTAATGCGAGTTTGGGTCCGATCCCTGTAATACTGATTAAAAGTTCGAACATTTCTTTTTCCGATTCGGTATAGAATCCGAACAGAGTAATCGAATCTTCCTTAACGCTTGTGTGGATGTGAAGCGAAACACTTTCCTGATTGCTTATTTCTTCAAAAGTATTAATGGAAGTTAGTATGGCATACCCGACACCATTTACATCAAGCAGAAGGCGCGTTGGTTTCAGAGTTATAATTTTTCCCGTTAAATAGCCAATCATAAATAAGATTCTGTATTGTTCAATTATGAAATTACTTTTTCAGGATATGCTTCGATAAATGACTTCCAGCTTTTTGTTTTTCCTGATGGAGTTTTCATCCTGAATGCATGACAAAGAGCAACCGCAAGGGCATCACTTTCATCAATCTTTAATTTTTTTGACTTTAAATTAAGCAAAGTCTTTATCATATAATTGACCTGTTCTTTGCTTGCAGCGCCGGTTCCGACTACAGCCTTTTTAATTTCGCGCGGGCTGTATTCGCTTGCAGGGATTCGATTATGTACAGCAGCAAGCAATGAAACCCCTCTTGCATATCCTATCTTCATAGCTGACTGAACATTCTTACCGTAAAATGCGGTCTCAATAGCAAACTCATCAGGCTTATAGAATTTTATGAGCTTATCAAGTTCATTGTAAATGATTTCTAGTCGTTGAGGGACGGATAATTTCGAATGAAGTTTTATTAAACCAGTTTGTAAACAATTAAAGTTATTCCTATCAAAACTGATTACTCCAAAACCTGTAAGGATTGTTCCGGGGTCTACGCCAATGATGACCATAATATAATCGAATGAGTAATGAAAGAAGAAATATGCCGTAATATTATACGAACCACAAATTCTTTGATTATTTTATTGAGTTCTCGTCGATGTCAGCATTTGAATAAACATTCTGAACGTCATCGCTATCTTCGAGAGCTTCGATAAGTTTAACTACTTTCTCAGCATCTTCACCGGTTACAGAAATCATGTTTTTTGCAATCCATTGAAGGGAAGCATTTTCAACCGTAATATTATTTTCGGCGAGAGATTTCCGGACTGATTCGAAAGCTTCAAGCGGCGTCTGAATTTCATAAAAATCTTCTTCTGTTTGAATATCATCGGCTCCTGCTTCGAGAGAAATTTCCATTATTTCATCTTCGGACTTATCCTGTTTGGGAAGAGTTATCACACCATTACGATCAAACATCCATGCAACCGAGCCGTTTTCTCCGAGATTACCGCCATACTTACTGAAGAGATGTCTTACCTCTGCAACGGTTCTGTTTTTATTATCTGTGGCAACTTCAACCAGCACAGCAACACCTGCGGGACCATATCCTTCATAAATTAATTCGTGGTAAGTAACTCCCTGAAGTTCGCCGGTAGCTTTTTTAATAGCGCGTTCAATATTATCCTGCGGCATGTTTGCGGCTTTGGCATTGTCAACCGCAAGTCTTAATCGTGGGTTACCGTTTATGTCACCTCCACCTTCACGGGCGGCGATGGTTATCTCTTTGATCAGCCTGGTGAATATTTTTCCTCGCTTGGCATCAATTGCTGCCTTTTTTCTTTTTATCGTTGCCCATTTTGAATGACCTGACATTAAACTGCTCCTATACTGTTTCCTTAATTTTTAAATCTTTCAATCTGAATTGCGGATAAGACCGTCCATCCCTGTTTGACTTATCAATAGTATAGACTACATCCAGAGTTCTGTAATTGATTATAGGATCGCAGTACCTTCCCATATTAAAGCCTATACAGTCAAATACCTTATCAGAACCCTGCTGACGAAGTGTGGTTATGAGATGATTATTGCCAACAACACGCGGCGTATTTACTACCTCAACTTTTTCTGAAAGGAAAACAGGCCGCATATTACCCGGACCAAAAGGTGAGAACTGGTCTATAATCCTTAAAAACTTCGGTGTAATTTCAGATAAGCGAAGCTTTGCATCAATTTTTATTTCGGGTTGAAGGTCATCGCCAACGAGGCTTTCCTTAACAACCTGGTTAAACTTAGCCCTGAAATCTTCCAGTTTATCCACTTCTACTGCAAGCCCGGCTGCTGCCTGATGCCCTCCAAAGTGGAGAAGGAGGTCCTCGCATTTTTTTAATGCTTCATAAATGTTGAACTTTGAGATACTCCTTGCTGAGCCTTTTGCAACACCGTCAATTGTAGTAAGCATTATTGTAGGGCGGTAATATTTTTCAACAAGCCTGGAGGCTACAATACCAATAACTCCGGGATGCCAGTTTTCTTCGTGAAGAATTATTGCGAGGTCATCGGTCAGGTCGATTGATGTTTCAACAATTTCAACGGCGTGGTCAAAAGTATCAACGTCAATTTTTCGCCGCTCGTAATTTTCCGTTTCGAGAACCTTTGCAAGTTCGAGCGCTTCGGTTCTGTCCTGGGTAATAATCAGATCAACAGCACGTTGTGCATCGCCAAGTCTGCCAACAGCATTTATTCTTGGCGCAAGAGTAAAAACAATCTGACCGGAGGTAAGATTACCCGGTTCAATACCGCTTGCTTTGATAAGGGCTTCGATACCGGGACGCGGATTATTATTAATAAGGTTCAGTCCTTCTCTGACAATAATTCTGTTTTCGTCTATAAGCGGCACAATATCGGCAGCGCTTGCAAGCGCTACAAGATCAAGATATTGAAGAGTTAAGTCTCTCTTGCCGATTCTCTCAGCAACACCGGTTGCAAGTTTAAATGCAACACCGGCACCTGAAAGGTATTTAAAGGGATAAGTACAATCCGGTTTTAAGGGATCGAGAACTGCAATGGCTTCCGGTATTTTATCCTTTGGCTGATGATGATCGCAAATAATGACATCAATACCAAGCTGATTTGCATAATCAATTTCTTCAATAGCTGTGATGCCGCAGTCTACTGAAATCAGAAGCGATGTTCCCCAGTTTTTAATTTGATCAATACTTTGAATTGATATTCCGTAGCCTTCAGTAAGTCGTTTAGGAATATAAATCTCCACATTAGCACCAAGCTGTTTAAGAAAAAGATACATCAGAGCAGTAGCACAGGTGCCGTCAACATCATAATCTCCATAAATGGCAATAAGCTGGTTTTCTGTGAGCGCCTTAATTACCCGGTAAGTAGCGGCTTCCATCCCGTCCATAAGAAAAGGATTATGAAGAGAATCTATTGATGGTCTGAAGAAGGTTTTTGCTTTAGAAAAATTGTCTATGCCCCGGCTAACAAGCAAACGGCTTAAAATTATGGGAATGTTGAGAGAATCGGAAAGCGATTGTACAGCATATTCATCTTCTATTTCTGTAATTTTCCAACGCTTGCTCAACATAAAAATTTAATCCATCCTGGAAAGCAGCAGAAGGAACACACAATATAGTTCAGATCTGTAAGCCGAATTCTGTATCCCGCAAAGCGGGACGGCAATTATTTATCTGGGACAGACATTGCTGCCTGCCTCTAGCGGTCTACCCGGAAACCCAGCCGGCAAAAGCCAGCATCAGAGCGAACAACCCTGAACTCATAACTTTCAAAGAAGCGATGAGAAAGGCTTCCCTATTTGACCTTGCTTCGGGTGGGGTTTACCTTGTTTTATATCGAAAAACGATATAAAATCCTTAACTGGACCAGCAATGTTACCATTGCTGCGGTAGGCTCTTACCCTGCCTTTTCACCCTTACCCCGCTTTTAACGGGGCGGTATATTTCTGTGGCACTTTCCGTATCCCTTAATTCGGGACCCCGGGTGTTACCCGGCACCCTGTTCTGTGAAGTCCGGACTTTCCTCCCTTACATAATTTGTAAGAGCAATTGCCCGATCTGAACTATACTGAAGTCTTTCTGATTTTTATACTGTCTGTAACAGTATACTTTCCGATTTACATTTATTATTAAAAAAACTGTTATTTAGTTTTAGCAAAAAAACAATATTTTACTAGCGGGAATATAATAAATAGAAGTGGTTAATTCAGCAGAAAAGATTTGATTAGAAGAGCAGCATAGGTCTTGCTATAAACCGAGCTTTAAAACTATGCCCTACAGCAGGGGTGCCTGCTTAATTGGTAATTAAAAGCAGGTTTCTGCCTTAGGAGAATAATTCACCCCGGCTGTTTCCGGGTTTTTAAACGTTTACGGCTTCAGTAACTTCTAAAGAAACGAGAATTCTTCCGCAATACTCGCAAAAGAACAACTTGTTATTTCTTCTGATTTCAAGCTGGCGCTGGGGTGGTACAACATTATGGCATCCCGAACAAGCTGAACGCTTAATTGTTGCAACTGCCTTGCCTCTTTTGGCTTTCCGGATTCTCATATATGCTGAATAATCAGGTTTCTTAACATTTTCTTCAACGCTTTTACGTTTTGCAAGGAGCTTGGATTCTTCTTTTTCGTTAGCCTTTATTATCTCTTTGAGTTCGGCTTCTTTTGTTTTCAGTTCTTCCGTCAACTCTTCGAGCATCGGATTTATAGTATCAATCTCGTCACTCAGTCTTTTGCTCAGATCAGCCATTGCATCATTTTCTGCCATAAGTTTGTTAATCTGGGTTTCGGAATGATCAATCTCTTTTGTCAGGGCATCATATTCTTTGTTATTCCTGACCTGGTATAACTGAGCTTTGAATTTCTGCTGGTTAGCTCTAAGCTTTTCAATTTCTTCTTCATTCTCTTCACGCTTGGCGAGTGATTCGGTCCGCTGCTTGTTTTTAGACTCAATATCGGCTTTAAGCTCCTTAATTTTATCTTCAAGAGCGCGAACTGCATTTGGCAAATCTCCCCTCAGCTCTTCAAGCTCATCAAGTTGATCGTCAATCAGTTGAAGCTCGTAAAGGATTTTTAGTCTGGTTAACAATTTATAGTTACTCCTTATTTGTTAAAGTAATTCACGGGATTTGTGCTCCCGCCGTATTTAAAAACCTTTATTTGTTCTTTCCCTGTAAAAGATTTCAGTCGTTTTTTAATTTCATCAAGTGAAAAAATTTCTGTTTCGTAGTGACCGGCATCCACAAGCATCAACTTGCCGGCTGCATCCTGAAAAGTGTGATATTTTACATCAGCAGTAACAAAGGCGTTGGCACCGGCTGCAATTGCTTCATTCAGCAGTTCACTTCCGGACCCGCCGCAAACAGCAACAGTTTTGATTTTTTGATTTTTCACTTTTGTATGCCTGAGATGTGAAACATTCAGGCAATCCACTACATGATTTAAAAATTTTGTTTCAGTAAGAGAAGTTTCAAGCTCACCTATTGCACCGATTCCGTAGTTCACATTTTCATTTTCGAGCGGGTAGATATCGAATGCCGGCTCTTCATACGGATGTGCGCTTATCATAGCCTTTAAAACCTTCCCAAGATTCCATGAATCCACAAGCACTTCAAAACGTACTTCTTCTACTTTTTCATAGATGCCCTTTTGTCCGACAGCAGGATTAGTTGAATCCGAACCTTTGAAAGATCCCTGCCCGTTAAGCCTGAAGCTGCAGTATTCGTAATCTCCGATTTTTCCACCGCCGGAGTTAAAGATTGCTGAAGCCACTTTTTCAACACTCTGCTCCGGAACAAAGACAACCAGCTTTACCTGATTTGATTTAAGATTTTTCAGAAAACGTATATTCTTTAGCTTTAATTGCCGCGCAAGCCTGAAGCTAACCCCATCCCTGGTAAAATCAAGATTAGTGTGTGCCGAATAAAGAGTAATATCTTTTTGAATTAATGTTTTTATCAGCTTTGAGTTCTGGTCGTTCCCGGTATCAATTTTTTTCAGGGGATAAAATAATAAGGGGTGATGAGTAATAATTAAGCTGCAATCCTTTTTAATTGCGTCTGCAACTACATTGTCAGTTAATTCGAGGGCAAGCATAATGTTTTTTATTTTGTTTTTTAATGAACCAACCTGCAGCCCAACATTATCTTTCTGCCAGGCAATTCCGGGAGGCGCCCACTGTTCAAGATATTTGATTATATCATTACAAGTCATAACAAAAAAAGCACCCCGAAAGATTAGTTCGGGGTGCATTTTTAAATTCTGGAGATCGTTTGTCCGGTTTTCGGACTGTTCACAATCTTGAGGTATTTTAAAATATCGTTTTTACGTTCATTCATATTGACAGGTCAAATATAGAATAATCAAGAGTCAGTGTCAACAATCGAGCCAATCAGGTCAAAAAAATTTTATTTTGGTGTAACTTATTTAATAAAAATCAGTTATCTGTTTTAGGGTCAATCCAACGTCCATCTTCTTTAATCAGATTTATGAGTTCGGTCACAGCATTTTCAGAAGGGACGTTCTTCTTTACAATATCCTTTTCCTTATAGAGAGTAATTTTGCCGACTCCTGATCCAACATAACCATAATCTGCATCAGCCATTTCACCCGGTCCATTAACAATGCAGCCCATAATGGCTATCTTAACACCTTTAAGGTGCTCGGTTTGTTTACGTATCATTTCGGTTGTTTCCTGTAAATCGAAAAGAGTTCTTCCGCAGGATGGACATGCAATGTACTCAGTTTTGGAAATACGCACTCTTGCTGCCTGCAGTATTCCAAACAGCATCCGGTTAATAATTTTTTCAGATGTTTCTTTAACCTTAACAAAGCTTCTTACATAGTCACCTCTGTTCTGCTGTTCTGAAGTATTGTGAACGGTTGCCCAAACGCCATCTCCAAAACCATCAATTAGCAGCGAGCCAAAATCTGTTGCCGAATATAATCTCAGATCATCAGTGCTTGTATTTTGATAATCTCGTTTGATGATAACCGGATTTTCGATTTTTTGGTTTATGAGTTCGATAAATATTCTGCGCAGTTCCGGCATTGCATGATTATTATCTGTGTGAACTACTAATACCGCAGTCCTGTCATTTTTTATTTTAGTAAGAAAAGTATCTGTTAAATCGTTAATATGAGTTAGAATAAAATTCAGTGAACGGGAAAATTGCCCGGAAGAGAAATACTGTTCAGCAGTTAGCAGGGGATTGCCCTTTTTGTGCTTTTGCCAGCTATTATATTCATAGATGGGTCTCAGACCGTTGGGTATATCGAATGGAAGATCGGTAGTTTCAAGATAAATCAAATCCGCAGCGCTGTCGTTCATATTCCATTTATCTGTTTCTGCATTATAGAAATATCCGATATCATTAAGGTCGTTATGAGATTTAACCTCCCTTCTGCTGAAATCAGCAACAACCTGGGGAACGCTGCTGCCGCCAATTCCCGAAACTTCAAACGACTGCCTGCGTTGATAGGAAAAAGGATCGTGCGGAAGTTCATCAACGGGTTTAATAGGGTTATGATTTATACGCTCCTTATACCGGTTGGCAAGTGCAATTGCAACCGGGGCTTCGTATTCCGGATCTTCGGTAAGAGAAACTCTGATTGTATCGCCAAGTCCGTCTTCAAGCAGACAGCCAATTCCAACAGCAGACTTAATCCTTCCGTCTTCACCACCGCCGGCTTCAGTAACACCAAGATGAAGCGGGTAATTCATTCCTTCCGCTTCCATTTTCTGAACAAGCAGCCTGTAAGCCTGAACCATTACCTGCGGGTTGCTCGCTTTCATTGAAAGAACAATCTGGTGATAATCCAGTTCCTGGCAGATGCGTACAAATTCAAGCGCTGATTCAACCATTCCAAGCGGGGTATCGCCGTACCGGCTCATTATGCGATCGGAAAGCGAGCCATGGTTTGTTCCGATGCGCATTGCGGTTCCGTATTCTTTACAAATTCTTACGAGCGGTGAAAATCCTTTTCTTATCCTGTCAATTTCTGCTTCATACTCTGCATCGGAGTATTCTATTTGCTGAAATTTTTTTCTGTCGATGTAGTTCCCCGGATTAACTCTTACCTTTTCTACTATTGTAGCCGCAAGTTCTGCGGCATTAGGAGTGAAGTGAATATCTGCAACTAACGGAACATTGTAACCTCTTGCGCGAAGCTCCTTTTTTATATTCGCAAGATTTTCGGCTTCGAGTTTGCTTGGTGCGGTAATTCTGACATAATCACAACCCGACTCAACCATCCTGATGGTTTGCTCAACTGTTGCTTTGGTATCCATGGTGTCGGTAATGGTCATAGACTGAATGCGTATCGGATAATCGCCGCCGCAAGGGATATCACCTATGCTTACTACCCGTGTTTTGTAGCGGGAGTATTTGGTCAAGCTATCGCAGTAAGATTTTGTATTTTTAATTGATTCAAACATACTATACTTAACAAAACATTTTGATTGTAAAAAAGTTCAATTGCGGCAAAGAGAAGAAAACCTGAAAGACCACCGCTTTTCAAATATATGAATTGTTATTATCATTAAAAATCACAATATGAATTCAATTCAGGCTGTTCAGGTTTTCCTGCAGCTTCTCGAGCTGGGTTTGCCAGTCATCACGTTTTAAGCGTTCTTTCTTTACCACATCAGGATTGGCGTTCTGAACGAATTTTTCATTTGATAATTTTTTATCAATACCCGCCAGTGCACCTTCAAGGCGTATAATTTCTTTTTGAAGCCGTTGCTTCTCTGCCTCAAGATCAATTAATCCTTCTAAAGGGATATATATTTCACAATCTTTTATAACGGCTGATGCACTTGCTTTTGGTTTTTTAACATCAGCGCTTATTACAAGCTCATCAACCTTAGCCAGTTTTTTAATGTAATCTGCCTGGTAGGATTTTACCTCAGCAGATTTTAAGTGAGCGGTAATCAACTTTGAGGGCGGAATATTCATTTCTCCGCGGATATTTCTTATTGCAGTAATAATTTCCTGAACAAACTCCATTTCATGTTCAGCAGAAGGATTTATCCGGTTTTTATCGGCAGCAGGGAAATGACTGACAGAAATACTTTCACCGTCTTTTCGTTTTTCAATTAAATGCCACAACTCTTCCGAAATGAAAGGCATGAACGGATGGATCATCTTCAGCATTTCTCCAAACAAAGAAAGCGCACGAGTAAGCAAGGCAGATTTGACCTCATCGCTGCTGGAATACAACCTGTTCTTTGCAAGCTCGATATACCAATCGCAGAAGTCATTCCATACAAAAGCATAAATAATTTTCGTTGCGTTATTTATTTCATAATTATCCATCGCACGGGTAAAATCAATAAGAGTATGATTGAAGCGGGAAATTATCCATTCATCCGAAAAATCAGAATGTTTATCAGCAAGCGATTTGTTAACCGGAATATTCTGTGCATTCATCATAAGAAATCTTCCGGCATTCCAGATTTTATTTGCAAAGTTTCTTCCGATTTCACATTTATCAACAGAGAAGAGAACATCCTGCCCCAACGGTGCGAGATAAATTACTGTAAACCTTAATGCATCAGCGCCATATTCTTCAATTACATCAAGCGGATCAGGAGAGTTGCCGAGCGACTTGCTCATCTTTCTCCCGACTTCATCTCTTATCACGCTTGTGAAATAAACATCACGGAACGGAATGTTATTTTTAAAGTGAAGTCCGGCTATAATCATGCGGGCAACCCAGAAGAAAATTATATCAGGTGCAGTAACAAGCAAATCGGTAGGATAATAATATTGTTGTTCCTTCTCATCGCGGAACACGTCATAAGCCCATAACCAGCTTGAAGCCCAGGTATCAAGCACGTCTTCGTCCTGTTTAAGATTTTTTGAACCACAGTGCTGGCATTCAGCCGGAGTTTCAACCGAAACGATCGGCTGCTTGCATTCGAGCTTGCAGTGGTCGTCTCCAATACAATACCAAACCGGTATCCTGTGCCCCCACCATAACTGACGTGAGATGCACCAGTCTTTTATGTTAGACATCCAGTGCTCGTAAGTTTTGACCCAATGTGATGGATGAAATTTAATTTTACCTTCCTTTACCACATCAAGAGCAGGTTTTGCGAGTTCATCCATTTTCATAAACCATTGCTCTGAGAGATACGGTTCTATCGGAACACCGCCGCGTTGTGAGTATCCGACTTTGTTCTGATAGTCTTCTGTTTTTGCGAGAAGCCTTGCTTCATCAAGTTTTTGAATAACTTTTTTACGTGCATTAAAACGATCGAGCCCGCGGAATTCTTCAGGTACATTGTTGTTAAAAGAAGCATCTTCATTAAAAATATTTATTATTTCGAGCTTGTGTCTGATTCCCATTTCATAATCATTAACATCGTGAGCGGGAGTCACTTTAACAGCGCCTGTGCCGAATTCTTTATCAACATATTCATCTGCAAATACCGGGATCTCACGGTTCACCAGCGGCAGGATAACCTTCTTATCAATAAACTTTTTGTATCGCTCATCGTCAGGGTTCACAGCAACACCTGTATCGCCGAGCATTGTTTCAGGGCGCGTGGTTGCTACTACAATGTATTCATCGCTGTCTTTAAGAGGATAGCGGAAATAATACAGCTTGCCGTTAACAGTTTTATAGTCAACTTCCTCATCTGATATAGCAGATTTTGAAGCGGGGCACCAGTTCACCATCCTGTATCCGCGGTAGATATAGCCTTCATTATAAAGCTGAACAAAAGCTTTTAATACTGCTTTATAGTAATCATCATCAAGAGTGAAGCGGATCCGATCCCAATCGCAGCTTACACCAAGTTTTTTTAATTGTTGAATAATGATACCGCCATACTTTTCACGCCATTCCCAGCAATGTTTAAGAAATTCATCTCTGCCGATTTCATACTTGCTTATTCCGAGTTCTTTCAGATGCGCAATTACTTTTGTCTCAGTTGCGATAGAAGCGTGATCGGTGCCGGGTACCCAGCAGGCGTTATTACCCTGCATTCGCTTTAGCCTGATGTAAATATCCTGAATTGTATTGTTCAGGATGTGTCCCATATGCAGCACTCCGGTAATATTGGGAGGGGGTATAACTATTGTGTATGGATTTTTTGATTTATTAGGTTCGGAGTGAAAATATTTTTTTTCAAGCCAGTATTTGTACCACTTAGCTTCTGTTGAAGAAGGATTATATGCCTTCGGAATTTCGTTAAGTGCGTTATTCGTCATTTTCTATAGTTTATCAATTTTGAAGTGCAAATATAATGAAATTTGAGATGTTACTGAGAGAGCTTTTATATCCGGTGGTTACTTTATCTTAAAACATGAGAATCAGATGTTCAATAAAAGAAATATTATTAACCATAGTAATCGGATTTTAACAATTCCCATTTCCAGATAAGCCCTTCTTCATGATCGTTTATCTCGTCAGTTTTTTTGAAACCACATTTCGTTAAAACTTTTGTTGAGGCATTTGCTTCGCCGAGAGTATGCGCAATGATTCTATTTACTTGCCTGAAGGAAAATGCATTTGAAATTAATGCCTTTGTCATTTCAGTTGCCAGCCCTTTGTTTCTGTATTCCGGTGTAATTTCATAACCAATTTCTACGGTTCCATCCTCAGTTGGCTTACCTTTGTAGCCGCCACTGCCGATCAGTTTGTTATCAGCTTTATGGATGGGGAAATATGTCCACCAGCCAGCTTCATCTTTGACTTCGGAAATCTTATCTAAAGAATACATAAGGGCACCCTTACCGAATTCCGTCCAGTTATCAAGCACAGTTACGCCAATAAGATTTTCTAATTGCTCATTACCTTCTACCGCGGCTTGTAATATTTCCTTATCGCAGGCAATCAGGAAAAGATTTTCTGTTTCAATTGTTTTCTTCATTTGATTTTAGAATATATGGGTCAGTTTACTTTTTTCTGTAATGAAGCTGCACCAGCCCGGAATCGAATGATCTTGTGGAGACTAATTCTAAAAATAATTCAGGTCTTTTATCTTTAAAAAGCTTAACACCATCACCAACCGGAACAGGTATTAATGAAATGATGAATTCATCAATCAGTTTATGCATTAGAAGCTCATTAACTATTTCTGCACCACCGTCACAAAAAATATTTTTTCCTTCCTGCGATTTAAGCCGGCTAACAAGTTCTTTAAGATCGCCAGTGAAAAATTTTATCTTCCCTGAAGCGGGTCTTTCAGTTCTTGTAATGATATATGTATCCTTATCCTTGTGAGGAAAGTCTGCATGACTTAGCACCCAATCATAAGCTTTCCTTCCAAGAATAACAGCATCAACGGTTTGGATAAAATCATTATAACCTTAGTCTTCCCCTGCTTTATTAACGATTGATAAAAAGCTGAGGTCATTGCCGGGTTTTGCGATGTAGCCGTCCAGGCTTGCTGCTATGTACAAAATTAGTTTTCGGTTACTCATTATCGGGAAAAAACGTCATTTGTGGTTTTAAATTTAAAATTTTTCAGAGAATAAACAGATGAGAAGTTTTTTAGCTTAAGATTTTTCTGGCAGCTTTTCAAATACAGCAAGAATATTACTTCTAAAAAATCTGAACATTCCTAAATTCAAAACTGCGTACAATAATCCTAAAGTAACAGCAAGCAAATTGGAGTGGAACGAAACCTGTTCAAAATATTCAATAGATTTTAATTGAAGGTTATAAACACCATTTTTTATTTTATGGTAAGAATTGAATCTGTGGTAGGTTGGAAAAACCTCATCACTTTCAGCGCCAAAAAATTTTAAGATAAGCCACTTCTTTAACCTGAACGAAAGCAGCCTTGGCAAAAATATCAGCGGGCTCCAGATATTGGTTGTCAGGATCACCAGGATCCCCCCCGGCGCTAAAAGCCGGTCAACTTCAGAAAGGTCCTCAGGAATTCTTTCGAGATGTTCGGCAACCATGCGTAAAGTAATAAAATTTGCATAAGCAGATGGCAGCGGGATTTTTCGTATATCTGATTTCAGGAAAGGTGCATTTTCTCTATTATCATAGTCAATAATATCAATACCCAAAGCATCTTTTGCATTACTTCCATAATCAGAAACGTATTCATTGTTACCGCAGCCCACATCCAGCCAAACAGTTTCATTGTTTATATTCTTTCTTAATAATTCGTTATAAATTTCCCAGCGGTGCCGGTACGCCGGAAATATCTTCCTGAAAAATCTTTCTGCCGGCTTAACAGATGTTGCCATATAGTTAAGTTCTGATACTCAGGTTTATTAATCGATTTTCGATAAAATTAATTTGAAATATTGTAAATCAAATATACATTCTGCCATACTTTAAAACATAATTTAATATCGTACCTGATACCTGAATTATAAGCCTGTTGCACAGATGCTCTTCTTCTGGCTAATCATGAAAAATTTATTAACGCTGTGTGAAAAACCTGTGAACAAATGACACTCTCGTTTCCAACATAATCTGCAATCGGAAATACTTTGTAATTTACAGCCGTAAAAAACAATCAATTCCCCAAATGAAAAAGCTGTTCAAAGAGATCAAAGAACGACGGCTGCGAAAGTGGCTTGGCATTTATATAAGCACATGCATAACTGTTATTGCATTGACCCATCTGTTTAGTCTGCGTTATCATTTCCCCCTCTACATTTTCGATATACTGATTATAGTGGTCAGCTTTGGTTTCATCACCGTAATTTTAGCGGCATGGTATCATGGAAAAGAAGGCAGTCAGAAATTCAAAAAGAGAGAAAGAGTATACGCTTGCAATTTATCATTATGAACAGGCGATACGTCTTAATCCTAATTACTCAACTGCTATTCACAATTTAGCAGTGGTTCACTTTAATATGGGTAGTATTGATGAGGCGTACAGGCTGGTAATGCAGTCAATTCTGTTGAAGCCGAATGATGTTTTCAGTCACGTGTTAATCGGGGGGATACACCAGAAATTCGGCTGTGATGAACTTGCAGAGAAATGGTTCCTGAAGGCAATAACATTAGACAGCGAAAACCTGCTTGCACTGTTATATATAACCGAGCACTTTCTGCTTAATAATGATCCGGTAAATGCAGAAAAATATTTTAACAAAATGATCGCAGCTCATCCCGGTAATTATTATGTACTGTTTCAGGGAGGGAAGTTAGAGATGCTTAAAGGCAACCTAGCAGCATCACGCAAATATTTCAGGAGTGCGAACAGGATTAACAAGGATGGTGAATATGAATTTGCATACGTGCTGATGAAATCAAAGCAGCATGATGCTGCAAATAAAATATTAGCCGATGAAATTAGAAATTATTTAGACTTAGAAAATGAAACTTCAACCATGCTGAGTCTTAACGCAAAAAGGCTTGCCGATATTTATACAATAACGGGCGACAAAGATAAATCCGTGTATTGGTTGCACAAAGCGCTTGAACGAGGCTGGAATGATTGGAAGGTTCATAAAATTTATCCATACATGCATGATCTTAACGGCATTAAAGAATTTGACGAAATGATTAAGAGTATGAAATTCAAAGCTGATTCCATGAATATAATTGTGCGCGCATATAACAAAGAATTGAATGAATGCCGGTGAGAACCATGCCAGACGTGAATGATGATTATACCCGGAACTTATTTAATGATATAACCTGATTTCGGTAACGAGACTGTCAGCCTGCACAAATGTCCAATAGAAGCACTGTACCTCACTTAACCACTTCACCCGCTGTTAAGCCAAACCGCTGTTACCTGCCGTATTTCTTTTTCATTATTAATATTATTGCTGCAACTCTTGCAAATATTCAAAACAGACCACCATCAGGTCCGTTTGCTCCACCTGTCCATAGTTCTAAATAATGTGTTTGTTAAGAGAAATTCTCATAATCAATTTTTGAATATCTATAAATCAAAATCTAATTTTCATACTATCTCTTACAGGCAAGCCTCCCGCAAAAAAACAACACCCCTTTTAAAAGAGCGGAGTTGCCTCTTTTTTGGAGGGACTACCCGCCGGCAGACAGGGATGAAGGGGTGGAAGTACTTATTATGCTTATAAAATATTTTCATAGAAATCTCAACCAAAACAATAAAAATATGGTTGAGGATATTATTCACTTCCTGAACTGCCTAATAAACTCTTCAACTTCCGGTAAGCCACCCTGGTAAATGAGATAGCCATTGCTCGGTTCGCGCTCGGTTATTTCGCCTGCAATCGGTGTCAGCATTATCTCTCTTACTTTTTCAGGATCAGTGGTTTGACCGAGCGCCCAGCCAAGTTTAACATACGCAGCTTCGGGAAGCATGTTTGCTGCCGGTATAACGCCAAGATCCATCATTTCTCTTCCGGTTTCGTACACATACATTTGCACATAACCCCAAAGTGTCTGAACAGTCATGTATACTGCAACACCGGCATCTTTTGCGCGTTGAAGAGCAGGGTACATCGGCTTATTTACATGTCCAAGCCCTGTTCCAGCAATCACAATCCCTTTGTAACCGTTGTCAATCAGCGAATCAATTATGTCCGGCTTCATATTAGGATAATAGTAAACGATAGAAACCATCTCCTCAAATACAGGATTGATGAGTACATTCTTATCATCTCTTCGTCTTTTATAATCATCACGAAGAGGTGTTATTTTTTCGCGGCTTACAGTTGCAATCGGGATATCACCAATTGTTCTGAAAGTTGAACGGTAACTTGAGTGCATTTTTCTCACACGCGTTCCGCGGTGAAGCAGTCCGTAAATATCCGAAGTAGGACCGAACATACAAACCATCACCTCGGCAATATCACTTTCAGAAGCAGTTTTAACCGCGTGAATAAGATTCAGTGCAGCATCCGATGATGGACGGTCGCTTGAGCGCTGCGAACCAACCATTACTATAGGTACCGGAGAATTCTGTACCATAAACGATAATGCAGCCGCAGTGTGATGCATTATATCTGTACCATGACCAATCACAATTCCCTGCACGCCTTTTTCAATTTCTTTGCCTATAGCTTCAGCAACCCCTTTCCAGTGCTGCGGTGCGATGTTTTCGCTGAACTCACCGTAAAGCTTTTCTGTTTCGAGATTGCAGTAATCCGCAAGTTCAGGTACCGAACCATAAAGTTCACCGGGTGAGAAAGCAGGAATAACTGCGCCGGTTCTGTAATCAAGACGTGATGCAATAGTTCCTCCGGTTCCGAGAAGTTTT
The DNA here is from genome assembly GCA_037447335.1 of Ignavibacteria bacterium. Classification (GTDB taxonomy): domain Bacteria; phylum Bacteroidota; class Ignavibacteria; order Ignavibacteriales; family Ignavibacteriaceae; genus JBBIGV01. The sequence goes on from JBBIGV010000046.1 coordinate 16,303, forward strand.
ACACGCGGTTTAGCAGGATCGCAGGGAAAATCCTTTTCAGGAATTTTGTATTTGGCTTCACGTCTGCCCAGAACTTTTACTTCTTTAATTTTTTCTGCGGCAATACCGATGTTGTATCCGATCGGCATCTTAAGCACGATGTGAAATTCATCTGCTGTTTCGGAGCGGGGAAGTATAAGACCTTTATAGCTTCCTTCATTTGTTATCAGTTCAACGTCGCTCCATACAGGCGAATTAAATTTTTTCAACACGTGCAGTGCAGTGCCGCGGTAACCTTTGAAATCATTATTGTTGTTCATTATGATTGAACTCCCTTCGTAAAGCCGATTTTTTCTGCAACAAGTTTTGCCGGGATTCTTCCCCTGAGTTTTTTCATAAGCAAACCCATCAGTATAACCGGTTCGTTTCCATTGTGATAAATCTTCATATCCTTCAAATCAGCTTTTGCAGAGTTAATTTCACTTTGTAGTTCTTTAAGATTTATTTGCGGAGGGATAACTTCATCGCTGAATGCTCCAAGTTCAACAGCATTTTGTAGTGCAGTGAAAAGTGCATCACGCGGAATCTTCCCTTCAGAAAAAGCTTTTAAAATATTTTCAGGAATATTTTCATTCAACCAGTCAGAAGAATATACAAGCCGCTTCAATCGTTTAGGAAACTGGATCAGAAATACTGCTGCTGTAGTGGGATTAACCCTCCATTCATTTACTGCTTTTCTGAATAATTCAGCATACTTCGAAACAGAAAGTTCATCAATTGTATCTTTTGGAATTTTAAGCTGCCTATACCATTCCTGTCTTTTCCAGAATTGTTCGGGGAGCCAGGAGCGGATTTTATCCAATCTTTCCATTGTAATTTTTTTTGGAGGAAGATCTGTATCGGGATACATTCTGTCTGCGCCGGGGAGAATTCGTTCGAACCCGTTAGTTCCGTCGCTTAATGCCTGTCGTGTTTCTGAAGGAATTCCGATAGTTGCTTCCTTTGCACGAATTGTAATTTCATTCACAGCGGTTTGTGCATCTTCTTCACCGCCCCAAACAATCACCATTGTATCATCATCCGAAGCATTAGTGAATTTTTTTACTTTCTGCCAATCGGATGAAGTAATAGTATCTGTTTTACTATCCGAGTGAATAAGATTCGGAATAGACGTAAGGCATGCAATAACTCTGACACGGTCAGATATTTCTTTTGAAAAGAAAGTGTTTGTCTGAGTCTGCCAGTGAAGAAGTTCATTAAAACCCTTCAGAACAACGCATTGGATTTTCATCCCGGAATCAACTGCATTTTTAAGCGGGGCGTAATGAACTTTTTTAAGAAGATTGGCAATGTCGAACGATTCAGCTTTAAATGTTTGATCGGTTATGCCTCTTCGTTTCAATTCTTCACGGAGGCGCAAAAGATTCCATTGACGCATCGCTTCGTTATGAGTAAGCAAAGGAATGTAACCGATCTTTGAAACGCCTTTTATTTCGACACGAGTTCCTCCGGTTACACTTACATTTACATCCTGGCGTGCAGCGCCAATTCCGCGTCTTACACGATGAGTGCTTCTGACAAGATTACTGCAAAGCCATGCAACTTCTGCAACTTCGTGCGGGGTGTGCATGGCAGGTTCAGTTACAGTTTCAATCAACGGCATACCAAGGCGGTCTGTCAGATAAATTCTGTCGTGACCAATATCTGCAACTTCGCGGCAGGAATCTTCTTCAATAGACATCTGCACAATTTTTACTTTACGGTCTCTGTATGGAATCCATCCATCAAGTGCATAAATAGCAGTGCGCTGAAAACCGGTAGGTATGCTGCCATCAAGATATTGCTTGCGCGCAATGTGAAGCTCATCAACAATATTACAATTGTAAAGCATACCAATTCCTATTGCAATTTCAAGCGCTTCTTCATTTATAAGAAACGGCGGTGTGTCATCCATTTCATAAGTGCATACAGTTTCGCGTTTGATCCGGTAAATAATTTCCTTTTTTGTTTTGAATTCCATTAGTGCAGTGCCGTCATAAACTCCCATCTCGGAGAGGGTTGGACGCATGTGACGCAATATTTCTGCATCGTATTCTTTACTGTATTGACCGGCCGGGCAGCGGCAGAAGAGTTTTTTTTCTGTAAATAACTGTTGATGAATTTCGAGACCGGATTTAAATCCAACTTTTTGGTAATCCTCGTCGGTCATTTCACGGAAGGGTTTTAATATGAAGTCGTACATAGTTTGTAAAAATGTTTTAAGTTAACAATGAAATATAATGAAAGTGAAGGAAGTGGCGGAAAGATTTTGTGGCTGGGAATGGCATTTTCCGTGCTGAGTGTATTAGAGAGTATCTTTGCTTCCCCTGTGTTCTAAAAAAAGTGAATCCTGCAGACTGCTTCCATCAATCTACTTTTTCTTAATCTCATAGAAAAACTCACCAATGTAATGCCGATGCCAGTACCCCAACAACTTTTCTTTAAGAAATTCAACGTACTTGATTTTATCTTCTCTTATAGCGCCTATGCACATCGGGCACGGCTCGAAGGTAGAAAGGATGATCAATTTATTCCTGTCAAGCGAATTGAAATTATCCATGCCCATTGAGCTTATTGCATCCGAAATAGCATTTATCTCTGCATGACCACAGGCATTTCCGTACCGAAGTACGGTATTATAACCGCGACCGACTATCTTTCCATCATACAGAAGAAACGCCGCAGCCTGAACATCATTCGCTTCAATCGCTTTTTGTGCGAGAGTTGTCAGTTCTTTTCTGTAAATGCTGTGTAGTTCCGAAGTGAAAGAGATTTTGTATATCTGAGACCTGAATAAAAATGCAAATAAAATAAACAGGGGACGTATAACGAGGATAAGTAATGCGGCTTTCTTCATGCCATTAATTATTTTTTTTTACAACGGCAATATAATAATCTCCTATGAATGAGAACGGATAAATGTTTTCAATACGGTTATCAATCTTATCAAGAATCCGGCTGATGCGCGGATATTTCCGGTACCAGTGTTCAGCAGGAGGTGTAGGTGCAAAAACTCTCAATGCTTTAAATGATTCAGTTTTAAAATTTTCTTTAAATATAGTTTTGAATTTCCTCGGAGAATGGTATCGGACAAAAATTTTTTCGTTACCAACGTTTGCTATAATACCTTTACTTCTCATTCTTCTGAAAGCTCTGTTGAATTCTCCCTTAAAGATCAACAGGAACTCCCACAGGCAAAACGACGGCATAACAACAGCTATAAAATAACCACCGGGTTTAAGCAGCTTATTTAATTTTTCAGGAAGAAATGAAAGATCGCCAACGCAGTTTAGTCCGCCAAGATTTGAAAGTATTGCATCAAATTGCTGACCGTAAAGATCATCCATTTCTGTAAAGTTCATTTTTTTTAACTGAAGGTTGGGATGAAATCCTTTTGCTGCAGCATTGGCAAGCATCTTATCGGAAATGTCAGTAGCAAGAATATTGTAGCCCTTATTTGCAAAGTAGTGAGCATCTATTCCGCTGCCGCAGTTAAGCTCAAGCATGCTTGCCGGCGGCGAAACGTATAGATTAACGACCTCGTAATATTTTTCGCGCATAACCCTGACAGGTATATTTGTTTCCTGTATGGCATCGTACTCATCAGCCATTTTTCCGAAGCCGGTGTTAACTGCGTTAAGATTTACTTTGCTCATTTCAAATTTATTGATGGTGATAATTTTTCTTCCTTTAAGAATGGCATCAGCTTTCTCCTTAGCTGAATAAATTTGAGGAGATAATATGGAAGTTTAATGAAATTTTTCAATTCAATATTTTTCATGATCTTATAAATTCTGTATTCGGCATGAACAAACCGGTGAAGTATTTTATAGAAAGATCTTTCATAAGTACCGGTGAACATAAGATCGAGATCGTCGGAATCGGCCCAGTTTGTTTTATCTTTCAATTCACTTTTTACCCTTTCATAAAATTTTGTACCGGGCAGAGGATAAGAGACAGAAATACCGATATCTTCCGGCAGACAATCTCTGATCATTTTACGTGTAAGGCTTATATCTGTCCAAACCTCACCTGTATATCCAAACTGAATGAAGAATGCGATTTCCATTCCCGCTCTGTGAACCTTTTTTGCTGATTCATATATCTGTTCAACTGTTGTGCCTTTGTCCATTGCATCGAGAATTTTCTGACTTCCGGATTCTGCACCAACCCAAATGATTTCGCAGCCTGATTCTTTCAGATCATTTATAGTATTGCCGCGAAGCAAAAGATCGGGGCGCGATAAACATTTATAGGGAACAATAGTATTTAACTTTTTCAACTTAACAGCAAATTCTTTTATCCAATCAGGTTTTAAACCGAAGATGTCATCTGTAATCCAGATATGATCAATCTGATAATCATTTTTTAGTTGTTTTATCTGTTCTGCTGCTTTGAGCGGCGAACGGCTGTGATAAATCTGTCCATATAACGGCTTGGCGCACCAGTTGCATCTGTACGGACAGCCGCGTGTTGTTGAGATGTTAAGCGAGTAATAACCATGATGCTCATACCAGATCTTTTTATAACGGTTAATATCAACGAATGCATAATCCGGATCCGGTATTTCATCAAGGTTAGTTATTAATTTTTGCTTCGGCGTAGAAACAATTTCCCCGTTTTTAAAAAATTTTAATCCATAAATATTTTCTTTTTCGGCGTTAAAATTATCAGCAGCTAAAGAATCAACAACCTGCTTAAGAGTAATTTCTCCTTCACCAACGATTATAGCGTCGCAGCCTGCATTTAAATAGTAAGAGGAATAATCCGTTGCATCAGAACTGTAGATGATTACCGGCAAGCCAAGTTTTTTTGCTTCCTTAATGAATTGTACTGATGCGTTCCGCATGTTTGACAAACACATCTTCGTGAGATAGTTAAACTCATCATCATAAATTAAAACAAGATCGGGTTTCTCAACTTTCATTAACGTAATGAATTCGTTTGTATCTTCACTCAACATTGCATCGAAGAATTTAACCTCATATCCATTTTGCTTCAGTATGGTTGCAGCGTAGAGAGTGCCCAGCGGAGGATAAGGCATGTTCCGCTCAAGCTCTTTCGGGTCGAGAATTCTGAAGTATGATTGTCCGATCAGTATTTTCATTTTAATGCAGCAATTTTTTTATCCGGATTTATTTCATTACCGGTATTCCGGGCGCTCTCATTTGATTTGTAAATTCTCATGTAATCATTCCAGGCTTCATCAAATAACAAGCTGATTCTTGCGCGGTGGTCATTTGTATGCAGCTTCAAAATATTGTCGCTTAACTTAAGAGAGCCTTCTTTACCGTAGCGAAGCAATTTTTCACGATAAAGTGTCCGGTAAAAGTATTTTAATATCTTATTAATGGGAATAAAAAGCCCGTACAATTTTGATGATTTAATATCCGATGTGGTTTTCAATTTAAAATTCGGAAAGAATTCATTCAGCCATTCATTCTGATTTTGAAACCTGCTGATCATCAATTCGTTTTTAAAAGGCTTCAGAGAGATTATCTGATGTGCCACAAAAAAATCCCCGGGTGAATTAACAACAAGATTTGTTTCGTCTATCATATGATTTACACAAATCTGGTTGCGCGCCTTAAACATTAACGAGAGAAGATGAATTATGAAATAAACAATAAAAACAGTATTTGGTTTGGTTATAATGAACAGGTCTATATCATCGTGGTCTTCTTCATAGTAATTAGCCGAGCCGCCGCTGAATGCTATTGCAGAGGTGAAAGGAATTTTGTTAAGCATATTCATAAGCTGTGAAAATCTTCTTCTGCCAATTTGCAGCTTTCTCTTATCATAATATTTGTATCTTGAATTCTTAAGATAAATGTAATCGCCGTTAACAAGAATTTTATCTTCACATTGCAGACTCTGAATTGCAATTCCGATTTCACCCTCGTTACTTTTTATATCAAATAAATTTTTCAGCAGATCATCTTTTTTTATTCCGGAGTTGAACAGGCTTGCATACAGCAAAGTTTTTTTCACAGCTTCTGTAGCTTGAACTGCTTTTGTTACATTGATACCAATAACACGTTTTACATGCGATTCCAGTGCAGAGAGTATCTCTTCAAGCTGTTTTTGCATAAGCACGGGCGAGTATTTTATATCATAATCAATTCCCGATGTCCCGTTCAACTTTTGATATAAAACGTCAAAACCTTTTTGGCAGGAAAGATCATCATAAGGATTAACAAGAACCGAATCCGGGGATGAGATTTCTTCAGTTGCAGTGCCTGAACTGCAAAGTATCGGCAGCCTGTAATGCATTGCTTCGAGTACCGGCAGTCCGAATCCCTCTTCAAAGCTTGTATGCACAAACGCAGAGGCATTGTTGTAAAGTGAATGCAGTGATGCATCATCAACAAATCCTTTGAATTCTATTTCAGGATGCGAGCCAGAACTTCTGATCATATCCTTCACTTCGCGTGATCTGATCCATGTTTCACCGGCAATTACCAGCTTGAAGCCGCTATTATTTTTTTCATTCCACCTTAAAAAATTTTTTATAAGAAAGTTCAGATTCTTTCGAGGTTCAACATGCCCCACATAAAGAAAGTAAGGCTTGTGTCCGTTCTTGCCGGAAGATAACTGCCCGTTTAATCTTGAGTAAGATTGAAGAAGGAATATATTTGCTTTTGGTATTCCGAGATATTCATGAATTTTATCTTTTGAGTGATTACTGATTGTTACGATAACCGGATTTTGATTTAAGGTCTGCTTCAACAGCAGTTTGTAATACTTAACGAATACTTTAGAATAGAAATGCGGATGTGAAAGAAAAGAAAGATCGTGAATTATAACCACCGCAGGTTTTTGAAATGAGCGCGGTAAAAAATAATTAGGAAAAATTGCCGCATCAATTTCTTCCCGCATCATTTCATTCTTAACCGAAAACCAAAAGTATGAATGCCTCCTGAATCCTCCTCTGCTTATAAAAGGCAGCTTTTTGAAAACAGAGTTTCTGATTTCTCCTTCACCCGGGGTAAAAGTAATTATTTTATGTTCTGAATTGTTTAGCTTCTCAAGCAGGGTTTCTACATATCTTCCCGTACCCGTTGGTCTTGCACTGAGTGCAGAAATATCAATACCGATTTTCATATAAGATTATTATTACCTTTTCCTAAATGTTTATTTGCTGATGCTTTTTACTAAAAGACAATAATTGGGTGAAACGTTAGTATGAACTATGAATTTTTAGTGACAAGGGTAAGAGAAAATTGGTTGTATTAAAATGGATAAAACAGACAAATTAACATAATTTTGTATCCTCAATTTATTAGAATATATTTTATTAAATTGACACAGTCATCTGATGTAAAAAATGAGAATACCTGAACATAAAATCGAAGAAGTCCGGAGTGCTGCAAACATTGTAGATATAATCGCGCCTTATGTCCAACTCCGTAAAAGAGGTAGAAATTTTATCGGGTTGTGCCCATTCCACAGTGAAAAAACACCTTCTTTTACTGTCAGCGAAGATAAGCAAATTTTTCATTGTTTCGGATGCCATGCAGGCGGCAATGTTTTCAAATTTCTTATGGAGTATGAAAAAATTTCTTTTATCGAATCTGTGCAGCAGCTTGCAGGGCAGTTAGGAATTGAACTTGAAGTGCAGGAATCTGAAGAACCTGAAACTCAAAGCGAACAGGAGATTCTTTATGATATTAACACTGCTGCCGCAAGATATTTTTCCGATAACCTGCTTAATCACCCCGATGGTGAGGTTGCACGGCAGTATTTCGAAAAACGCAGAATTAAAGTTCAAACGATGAGAGCCTTCGGGCTTGGATACGCTTTCCCGGGGTGGGAATTTTTTGTCAACTTTGCCCGCGACAAAAACATTGATCTTGAAAGAGCGGTTCAGCTTGGACTAATCGGAAGCAGCAATGACGGAAGACTGTTCGATAAATTTTCAGGGAGGATCATCTTCCCAATATTTTCTCCAAACGGAAGAGTTATTGCTTTTGCCGGAAGAATACTTGAAAACAAAGAAGGAACTGCGAAGTATCTCAATTCACCCGAATCACAGATTTATTATAAAGGTAAAATCCTCTACGGGCTTTCGCATGCTAAAGATGAGATCAGAAGAACGGACAAAGCGATTCTTGTTGAAGGTTATATGGATCTTATCTCTCTTTATCAAAATGGAATTAAGAATGTTGTTGCAGTTTCCGGAACAGCTTTAACAGAAGACCAGGTTTTGCTCCTTTCACGATACACTAAAAATATTGTGCTGCTTTTTGATTCGGACGCAGCGGGCATCAAAGCCTCTATGCGCAGTATTGAACTTCTGTTAAGAAAAGATTTTGATATCAGAATAGCTTCTCTTCCACGCGGTGATGATCCTGATTCTTATGTGAACAAACATGGCAAAGACAAGTTTGATGTTATGATCAAACGCGCACAAAATTTTCTTGAGTTCCAGTCAGCTTATTTCGAATCGCAGGGAATGTTTGAGGACCCCGCAAAACTAACCGAAGCCATTCGCGAACTTGTTAAGCCGCTTGCAATTATAAGTGATGAGCTGAAGAGAACAATCCTGCTTAAAACCATTGCGAAAAAATTCAATCTTCGTGAAATGCTGCTTGAAGCAGAACTGAATAAAGCGCTTCGGACAATCAGCCGTCACAAAATAAGCAGCACACTTACTTCCGAACTTGAGCGTAAAAGAAAAGATTTGAGCGCAGAAGAACAGATTAGAAAAAATGTCAGTCTGGTTATTTATAATCTTGAACGGCAGATTATCAAACTGCTTGTAGAAGGAAATGATGAGACGATAGCACTTATAATAAATCATATTCATCCTGATGATTTTGAACTTGAGATACATAAAAGAATTTATTCTCTGATTTTTGACAGCATTCATCAGGGAGAAAATGTGCAGATGAGCGTACTAATTGAACAGTTAGAAGATGAAGCGGTGCAGTCATACCTGCTCGAACTTTCCCTTGAAAAATACAGCATAAGCAAGAACTGGGAAGAGCTGCTGCCGGGGCAGTCAATGGTTAAGATAATTCTGAAAGATACAATAGACACTGTACGAAAATTCAAGCTGTTGCGAATAGATTCGCTCATCGCATCAAACTTTCAGAAAATGGAAGAAAGCGATTCCGAAGAAATAAATATCGAAATGATGAAAGCAAACCGAGAACTTGAAGAAAAGAAACGCCGGATAAGAGATGAATTGAGTGCGGGGGTCGGGAAATAGTTGCTGGTGTTAGATAATTATTGTAATCGGTTGCTTGATTTGCTATTTTTGAACAAACACAAGTTTAATTGAATGAATATTTTAACACGAAATAGCAGCTATCTTATGGCAGACGAGCTATTAAAACAGATTTGCGTTCAATTAAAAAGTAATCTGGACATTCACAAATTAATAGTCTTTGGAAGTTATTTGAATGGAAATGTTACAGACGATAGCGATATTGATCTGATAGTAATACTTAACGAAAGCGGATTTTCAAAAAATTATGAAGACAAAATATCCAAACGTTCCCGGATTACAAAACTTCTGACGGACATTCGGAAAAAGATTCCGCTTGATGTTTTAGTTTATACAAAAGATGAATGGGAACGTCTTCTGCTTAAGAATAGCTCGTTCGTCCGTAGAATTAAAGAAACCGGGGTTGCCATAAATTGAACGATGCGGCAAAAGATTGGATTGAGTAGAAATATAATCTCAAGTAAAGAATTAAGGCTGATAGACGATATTTACATTGATGCAAGGTACCCTGGAGAACCCGGGCTTTTGCCTGATGGATTTCCCTCACAGGTGACAGCTAAAAATATTTTGTCTGTAGCTGAAAAAACTATAATTCTGATTAAAGAATATTTAAATGATTCATCAACTTAAGTCCTAACGGAATCATTCATAAAAAGGGGCGATATGTGGCACTCTTAACTATAGAAACCCGCAGACAGGAACTGCTGTCAAATCTGGAGTCTGCCTACTCTGATAATCTCAGAGCTTATCTTATTGCGCAATTTTTTGATGAGCTTTTCACTGAAAATAATTCACTGCTGAAAGAATCTTACTGCAGCGAGTTCATAGATATTTTTTATGCTTCTCTGGATGGTTACAATGCGCATTGTATTCATCCTGAAATTACCGAAAGAATAATTAACACAATCCGGAAAGCTGAAAAATGATTTTCCCCATCTTACAAATAAACTTCAAAGAATAGAGCATCAGCTAAATACATTAAAAGAACTTCTTTCCGGCGCAGAAATAAAAGAGCCATCTCCAACGGTGTTTCCTGTATCAGAAATCAAACACGATAACCCTGAGCTGCCGCGTTTCACCTACCTCGAAAAAATAAATGTAATAATCAGTGAATCAAGCATTGCAAATGATTTTGTGATAATACCGAGCGGGAAAGACATAGAAGAAAGTATAGAAGACCAGATTAAAATATCATTGGACTATGCGGTTAGTTTTGTAAAAAAATATATAAGGAAATTAAATAAGCATCACAAAGTGATAATTAATTTCGAGAGGCGTTATGGTCATTATGTTGGTGATTCGCTCGGATTGATACTTACGCTTAAATTCATCGAAGAGCTTCTCAATTACGATAATTCGGTAGTCCAGTTCAGAGCGCTGCCGGGAACAGCATACTCAGGCAGATTTGAAATTGACGGCAAAACAAAAAGCCTTTCTGAAGAGTCAGTCATTAAGAAAACAGAAGCAGTGTTCTTTTCAGGTGTTGCAGCATTTGCTTTGCCGATCGAAAACCTTGAAACAACTCAGTTAAAACTAAGTGAATTAAAGAAAAAATATCCCGGAAGGGATTTGAAACTGATTGGTGTTGAAGATATTGAAGACCTCATTGCACGCAGGAATCTGGTAGCAATAAAAAAGAGAAGCATTAAAGAACGCTCGGTAAAATTTGCAAAAAAGAACTAGCTGTCGGACTTTTATCCATTGCGTTAGCATTCTTCATCTTCCTATCAGGGTTGTGGGAACTTGATACAAATCCCAAAGTTCTGAAATACGAAAACCAGCACCTGAAAGTTTATAATGTAAATAAAAAACTATGGAAAGATTTATTTTAATTCCGCCAACAGATTTTTGCATTTACAACAACAACCGGTACAACTTGGCAATAACAGCGCATGTAACACATTTAAAGAAAGACCGTCTATTGCGAATAGGAATCAGTGAACATACCGGAGAGGGAATAACTGGGACACATCTGTACTACTATTTCAACCCGGACTTATCAATCAATTTTGTAGAAATGGGAGATGGGTTTCAGCACGAGAGGGATAAACTGGTAAAAGAAGGCAAACTTTCACCGACGTTATCATATACAGAGGAGTATTTTAATATTCTGAAAAATAATATCAAGTATTGGGATGGGGACGGGTTTGCTGCTTACCATGAATTAAAGGATAGTCAGTAGAATAGAAATAATGAGGCAGGAAATAACCTCTAATAAATTTCTTTTAACCTAAAACTGTTCTAGTTACATTGTTAATTTTTCACAAGGTGATAATAGAAAGCTTAAGTTTATTTATTGTTTGAAGCGAAATTTTCCGGGAGACAATGTGAAGGGAAATGTCTTCAGATCGTTTATGACCATATATAAACAAGTTTTATCAACACTTTGAGAGAGGTTAAGGGAGTGTAAATAATTTTGTGTAAATGGTTAAAGCAATAGTTTAGCTAAGT
>JBBIGV010000047.1:0-27708 GCA_037447335.1 Ignavibacteria bacterium
TAAAAAATGTTCTTTAACACCAAATCCCATTTACACAAATTATTTTACAGACTCTCTGTCCAAAACAGATGACCATTTACACAAAATTATTTACACTCCCGTGAATTACCAAAATTCAAATTCCAAATTCCATCAGTCCCGGCCCTTTGCTCTTTGCCCTTTACTCTCTACTCCCTACTCATTACTCATTACTGCCTACTCACTACTTCCCGCTTACCTACTGCCTGCTCTACTTCTTCTCCTGTGCTGCATAATAGTAGTAGTACTTATAGCAGCTTCCGTAACCGGTTTTAACAGTAAAATTGTTAAGCACACTTCCGATAAGCCGGCTGTTATCATGCCTCAGCAATTCAATAGCTCTTTCCATTACCTTTTTATCAGTAACGCCTGCTGAGATAACCAGCAGCGTTCCGTCAACTTTCTTTGATAATATTTCCGCATCCGTAACTGCAATGATCGGGGGCGAGTCAAGGATTACGTAATCATACTCTTTCCTTACTTTTGCCAGGAATTCTTCCATGTATTCTGAGTCCAGAACTTTCACAGGGTTTGGAGGTATTGTTCCGGAAGTTATCATTTTAAGGCTGTTAAGTTTTGTTGGATGAACTATATCAACGAACTTTGCTTCTCCGAAAATATAGTCTATCAGCCCGGGTTTTTATCCCGCTGAATTATGTTGTAAAGCCTTGGCTTTCTCAAATCACAATCAACGATAAGCGTTTTTTTGTTAGCATGCGCAAAGCTGCCTGCCAGGTTAATTGCCATTGTAGTTTTACCTTCCTGAGGTGCGGGTGAAGTGATCAGGATTGTTTTCAGGTTTTCTTTATCCGGTCTGGAAAACTGTACGCGCGTCCTCAATGCCCTGAATGCTTCGCTTGGTATAGAATCAGGACGCAATGCAACAATAAATTCAAATTCGCTTTTTTTCAGCCCGTTCTCAGCTATACCTTCAATTTCCGGTATCCAAGTTAAAACGTTTAAGTTTTTCTTTTCAATATCTTCGGGTGATTTAACCAAATCATCGAAATAATTTTTTGCAAACACAAACCCGAAAGCGAGTCCGCCGCCAAGTATTATCCCAACCAGGATTATCAGCAGCCTGTTCGGTTTTGAAGGACTGTCAGGTTCTCTTGCATCATCAATAATAAGCACATTGCCCGGCTGTGACTGTTCGTTTATCAGCGCTTCCTGGTATTTTTCTTCTACTAGGGTGTACAGCTTTTCAAGTGACTCGCGGTTCCTCTGAAAACGTGCAAGGTCTAGCAAAGTTTTCGGCAGCCGGTTAAATCTTTGATCATACCTCTCAACTATCGTTTCAAGTCCGCTCAGTTGTATCTTCTGCGAACGATTCTTTACCTCCTCTTCAATTAATCTCTAGCTCAGGTTTCTGACGGCTTCGGGACTGCCGGCAAAGATAGCGCTCTTCAAAGATTTTATATTTTCATTCAGCTTATTCTTCAAATCACTTATCTTTCTTTCATATTCTTTAACTTTAGCTGAAATATCAATACCCGGTTCAACTCTTACCAGAGCAAGGTCTTTGTTGATCTGCAGCTCAGCAATCTGATTTTGGAGCGCGGTTATGTATGCTTCCGATGCAGCGCTTTCAAGATATTCAGCCAAACGCGGATCCTGTCTTAACAGCTCTTCCTTATACTGCGTAAGCACTTCATTTGAAGCCATTATTTCGATCTGTGCAGCATTTTTCTGAGCTTCAAACTGCGATATTTGTTGAATAAGATTTTGCGCCTGCTGGTCTAATGCGATAATACCGCCCCGCTCCTGGTAGCTCCTCAGTATCTCCTCTGCTTCATTCAACTGGTCTTTCTTTTCATCGCGCTGTTTTTCAAGAAAGTTTTTAACGAATGTCAATAGATCTCTGTTAATTTCAAGATTGTATCTTTTGTATTCATTGGTGTAAATATTGGCGATCATAGCCGCTTCCTGAGGCGCAGGAGATTCAGCAAATATTTCAATTATATCCAAACCTCTTTTCTGCTCAATAGCAACAACGTTGTTCAGGATACCGGCAATCTGGGTTACTGAAAGAAGATCGTGCCCGTTACCGGTAAATTCTCTTTTGAATATAAGATCGAAATGTTCGGGTTTATTCATACTTACAAAAGTATCAACAAGCGCTTTTGCGACACGTTGTCTCAGCCTGTAACTTTTAAGAATTTCAATTTTGTTTGCAATGAACCAGTCGCTTCCGAAGTCGCTTACTTCGGGCAGCGGCGGCGCCTGGAATATGTTGCCGCCGGGTTTGCTGATTTTGAGCGAAGTGCCCGCTTTATATATATCCGTAGCACTTGCTGCATAGATCAGCGCGGCGGCAAGGCTTGCAGCTATTATCAGCAATACCGGTGCAATGTTTTGCCTTATAAGGATTATGTAATCCTTTAAGGTGTTGGAACCAGATTGCCCTTCAAACAATTCATTTGGATTTGTAGTGTTCATAATCTTTTAAATTTATTTTGTGAAATTCAATATTAATATGGTGAGTGAGATCCATGCGGAGAATATTGACAATCCAACCTGGAGATAATCTTTGAAATAGAATCTTGGTGAACCGTGAACAAGAATGATATCGCCTGCATTTATCCTTGTATTATTAATAGCCCCTGTTAAATCCTCTTTCCAAAGCAGTTCATTATAGTCAAATTTTAAGAACTGATATTGGCAATCTTCATCATTACGGTAAATGCGTATATCGTCAATATGTGCCGCATCGCTTGGACCGCCGGCAAATGTAATAATTTCGCTTAGTGTAGTACGTGCCGGCACTATGTAATAGCCGGGATACTGCACAAAGCCCCACAACTGAACGCGTATGTTTATTCCCGCCGGGGTCAGAGTAGTCGTAATACGCACCCTGAGCCTGCCTTATGTTCCTGAGGTCAGCGCCGATTTGTATGTCCTGCTGTGCCTGTATTGTAAATAGCGGAAGGAGAAAAAAGTATATAAGTAGATTATTTGATTTTAGCATTTGTTTATGATTGATGTAGTAATTTCTCTATTTATTCCTTAAAATAAAACACATTAGCGTATGTTTTTGAGTCTTATTCATCCCATTGCGGGTATGGCAGAATAGTTTTCTTTTCATTGCCGGTTCAATTGATCTGTCGTACATCAATGATATAACAACGCAGCAAGCTAACAATAAATGACCTGTTGACTATAAATGAACTCTCTTCAGAAGCACAAAATTCATACAGATAATCTTACCCGCCCGGCGGAGCTTTGGCGTAAACGGACAATCTTACAATCTCATCCCATCAAAATATGAAAACACTCATTCACGTTCTTTAATCACCCTTTGTGCTATACATTTTTTATTTTTGTATTCCACACGCTCTCTAATGCCTTTTGCTTAATCAATTTAGTCAATAAATTATTATCAATTAATTCGCCGGAATTGTTTATCATTGATTTAATATCTGTCAAATGCTTTTCTTCATTGCCTTCAATATAGAATTCCAGTTTTTTTACAATAACATATTCAGGGGGAGCTATGTTAATTTTCCCGCCCGCAAAATCTATTTGCCTGCTGTTCTGCATAGCCCAATGTTGAAATTCTTCTTTTCCACTCAGGTATATATCTGCTTTAAAACCCGATTCATGATGAATGATATTAAAATGTCCTCTTGCACTTCTGTTGATTTCTGTTCTGATCACTTCTTCCGGCGGACAGTAAAACTTATCAGGAGGAAATATTTTCATTATAAGATCAACATCTTCATTTTTCAGACTTAGAACCAGATCAATATCGTGTGTCATTCTCGGATCGCCGTAAACGATGGAAGCAACAGAACCAGTTACAAAATACGGGATATTATTTTCATTCAACAGCCCGGTATAAACAGAGAACAGATTAAGATCTTGCATAAAGAAAAATTCTTTTCACTTTTTCTTTGATTTCTTTTTCCGTCATTTCCGGATAAAACTTCCTGAGCGATGCGGTTTTAAGTTCTTTAGCTGAATAATAGAGCTGCAGGGAAAGGAATAATTTTTTCTCCGGTGAAAAATATTTTATATAGTGATTCATAATAAAACTAAGATGGTTCTTTTTTCAATTTTTGTGTTACTGTGTTCCTGCGAGAATTATCGGTTCTGCTGTATCAAGTCTTTAACCCTGAACACATCCTTCCGTAAAACAACTTAAATCTCTAATCACCTGTTTTTCCGCGAGAATCAACGTATGGATGTGAGGTTGCGAGAGATACCATCCCTAACTGGATGTAAACCGCCTGCCCCTTCTGGGGATGACAGAACCATTTTCTTATCATTGGCAGTTCGTTTGAGCTGTTCTGCAACAGTTTAATAATAATAACAATGCAGCAGGTTAAAAGCGAATAACCAATCCACACGCGCCGGTTTAACGCACGTCCTACATTATCATTCAATAATTACATTATTTATAAACTCAGGTGCGAATTCATAAGAAAGGAATGATTTAAGCGGAATTTTCTTCCCGGCATCCAGGAATTCTATCCCTACAATAACTCCATCAGCCGTCACATCAAGATTGATACCTTCCTTTACTTCAATAACTCCTTCCGGCTTTTCATCAGATAGTTTTATACAAACAGCATCTGCTTCCTGATCATATGATACTTTCATCATTGTACTCCTCTCTTTAATGGATAACAGGTTATTGTAAGATAACCCTCATCTGTTTTTCCGCAAATGATTTGTAGGAATAATTCTTTTCCGGATAGATTATAAATAAATTCTATATTATTATCATCCGGTTTTATCTGCTCACCCTCTTTAATTACTTTCTCCACTTCCGGTTCAGTAATATCATATAATTTCATTTTTCGTCTTGCATGCCTGCTATACTTTATCATTTTAACTTTAATAATATGTAATTACAATAAATGACCACGAATGACCTGTTGACTATAAATGAATTTACTTCAAAGGCACAAAAAATCCATACAGATAATCTTGCCCGCACGGCGGAGCTTTGGCGTAGACGGGTAATCTCACAAACCTCACGCTTCCCCGACGTCTGACACAATACCATCTTTCAGACTGTACTTTCTCCCAGATTTTTTACATATGGCTTCATTGTTTTTATCAAACACTAACTTCTCACTGCCTTCAGATTACCATCCAACAATTCTTGCAGGGCTTCCAACTACAAGCGCATAATCGGGGACGTCTTTTGTAACAACTGAGCCGGCTCCGACCATTGCATGCCTGCCTATTGTAACACCACATATAATAGTACTGTTCGCACCAAGTGATGCGCCTGCTTTAACCAGCGTCTTTGTATAAAATTATGATCCGACCTGCGGATATTTACAGCGCGGGTTAAGAATGTTTGTAAATACCATCGAGGGACCACAGAAAACATAATCTTCCAATGTAACGCCTTCATAAACCGAAACATTGTTCTGTATTTTACAGTAACTGCCGATGGTAACATTATTACCCACATTCACATTCTGACCAAGCACACACTTCTTCCCGATCTTTGCACCGGATTGAATGTGCGAGAAGTGCCATATCTTTGTTCCTTCACCTATATCAACATTGTCATCAACCACTGCAAATTCATTCACATAAAAAGATTTGTTAATCAAGTATAACTCCTTTTAATACTTCGCGGTTTTAGAGATTAATTTATTCTGTTAAATATTTACTGTTGGTGCTGTCTTTCTCTCTAGCGGCAACAAGATTGTTACCAGTATCTTTAATTGCTTTGAGATGACGCGGCACTATATATCCGGTTACACCTGTTATAGCAAAGTTTTTCATTTTTTATCTCTCATTTAAGTTGATGTTAGTTTATAGGATCCGGTAACAGCCTAAAGCCTTTCCTGCATTTAAATTGAAGTGAACCACTCAACAGTTTTTTTCAGTCCATCGGCAAACATAGAAACCGGTTTATACCCGATTTCCTTTTCTGCAAGGCTTATATCAGCAAATGAATGAAGTATATCGCCGGGGCGCGGTTCTGAGTATACCGGGCGGATATTCGTATTCATTATTTTATTCAGCTCTTTAATTAAAGCGTTGATGGATATTCTGTCGTGGCAGGCACAGTTAACAGCCGCACCGCTGCCGGAATCAGACAGTGCAGCAAGTATGTTCGCTTCTACAACGTTTGAAATGTAAGTGAAATCTCTGCTCTGCTCACCATCACCAAAAACAACAGGCGGCTTGCCATTCTTCATAGCCTTGATGAACTTCGGAATAACTGCTGAGTATTGTGAATCCGGGTCCTGCCTCGGTCCGAATACATTAAAATACCTTAGTGAAATGGTTTTTAGTCCGAACACACGGGAATATACCTGGGTATATTTTTCACCTGTAAGTTTTGTAACTGCGTATGGTGAAAGCGGAGAGGGAAGTATAGCTTCATGTTTCGGCAGTTCGGGCGTATTGCCGTAAACAGAGGATGAGGATGCAAATACGAATTTTTTAACGCCGGATTTTCCGGAAGTTTCCAGTACATTCAGCGTGCCATTAATATTTACTTCGTTTGATGTGACGGGATCGGAGATGGAACGGGGTACGGATGGAAGCGCTGCCTGGTGAAGCACATAATCAATTCCCGATACTGCTTTTTTTACGGTATCATAATTTCTTATGTCGCCTTCAATTAGCTCAATATCTTTTTCAATACCCCGGAGATTTATTCTTCTTCCGGTTGAAAAATTATCGAGACCCCTGACATAGAATCCGCGCTTTAGTAATTCTATTGCCAGGTTTGATCCAATGAATCCCCCGATTCCCGTGACTAAAAACTTCAATGTTAGTGTGCCTTTTTATGTAAGTATTTTTTTTACTCGCTGTTTGTATCAGTGACTCAGTAACGTAATTAAGAATCTTTTCTTATCATTTTCTTTTTTCGCATCGGTGGCATTCTATCGCCGTAGAACCTTTTCTTTAATTCCATCGCGATTTTTTGTCATTCTTCAGGAGTCAAAGTTATATGCTGAAGTATTTCTCACAGTTCTGCTTCCTTATAATTCTTTGAGATGTTCACTACCCGCTTCATTCTTACAGCCTGTTGTCAATCACTTCTTTTGGTAAGAAACCTTTAACATCATAAATCACTATTCCGTTACTGCGCATGTTTGGGTAATCCATTCCTCTGAACTTTTCATGGGCAACGGCAAGTACTATTCCTGAATAAGAGTTAAAATCGATTTCCTTCTCATCACAAATTATATCCAGCCCGTATTCATGTTTAACTTCTTCTTTATCGGCAAGCGGATCATACACTTCTACAATGCAGCCGAATTGAATGAGTTCATTTATAATATCGATTACTCTTGAGTTTCTTATATCAGGGCAGTTCTCTTTAAATGTTATACCAAGCACCAGAACTTTTGCATCAAGAACTTTATGCGCTTTTTTTATCATTAGCTTAACAAGCTGGTTGGCAACGTAGGTGCCCATGCTGTCGTTTATTCTTCTGCCGGCAAGAATTATTTCCGGATTATATCCGAGATGCACAGCTTTATGTGTAAGGTAATACGGATCTACCCCGATGCAGTGCCCGCCTACCAGCCCCGGTCGGAAGGGAAGGAAGTTCCATTTTGTGCCCGCCGCCTGCAGCACTTCAATAGTATCAATGTTCATCATTTCAAAAAGTTTAGCCAGCTCATTAACAAATGCGATGTTAATATCGCGCTGGGCATTTTCAATTACTTTTGCGGCTTCCGCAACTTTAATTGATGAAGCAAGGTGCGTACCTGCTGTAATTATTGTTTGATATAATTTATTCAACAGTTCGCCGATCTGAGGAGTGCTTCCGCTTACTATTTTTTTAATAGTGCTTACACGATGCTGTTTATCGCCGGGGTTTATTCTTTCCGGGCTGTAGCCGGCATAAAAGTCATTATTGAATTTAAGCCCGCTTACTTTTTCAATTACCGGAATACAATCTTCCTCAGTGCATCCGGGATAAACAGTTGATTCATAAACAACAACCTTGCCCCTGCTGATCACTTTACCGACTGTTTCGCTTGCTTTTATAAGCGGGGTTAAATCAGGTCTTTTAAATTCATCTACCGGCGTGGGGACGGTAACAATATAAACATCGGCATTCTTCAACTCAGCCGGATCGGTTGTAAAGGAAAGATGTTTTGCTTCGGCAAGTTCTTCTTTTGTTACTTCAAGTGTTTTGTCTTCGCCTGCCCTGAGTTCATTAATTCTTTTTTCGTTTATGTCAAAACCGATCACAGGAAATTTCTTTGCAAATTCTGCTGCAAGCGGCAGCCCAACGTAACCAAGCCCGATTATTCCGATTACAACATTCCTGTTTTCAATTTTCTGTTCCAGATTTTCAATGGTCATTATTAATTCTTTATAATATTAAAATTATATCTTTTGCATTATGATGGCGGCAATTCTTTCAGCAGCTTTTCCATCCCACAATTCGGGGATACTTCCTTTTTTCAGATTACCGTTTATTACAGAAAGCGCTGCTTCTTCAACTGCATCAAGGTTTGTTCCTATAAGCTGATTGGTACCAACTTCAACAGTAACCGGTCGCTCGGTATTTTCGCGCACTGTAATGCACTGCACTCCGAGGAAAGTGCTTTCTTCCTGAATGCCGCCGCTGTCGGTAATTATTAACCCGGCATTCCTGGTTAATGAGAGGAAATCTATATAGCCGATAGGATCGGTCATTATAAGATTCGGTGTCAGGGTACCATTCAAACCAAAGGATTCCATATTCTTTCTTGTTCTTGGATGAACAGGAAAAATGATCTTCTTCTTTTCGCCAATCAGGTTAAATGTACCGGCAATCCGTTTTAGAAAGGATTCCGAGTCAACATTCGATGGACGATGAAGAGTAACGAGTACGAACTCACCCGGTGTTAAATTATAATCGCCAAGCACACCCGATTGTTCAGCTTTCGGAAGAAAGTGAACAAGAGAATCAATCATAACATTTCCAACAAAGAACATCTTTTCATCGGGTACGCCTTCTCTTTTAAGATTTTCTATCCCGCTTTTTTCGGTAACAAAAAGTAAATCGGAAATTTCATCTGTAAGAAGTCTGTTTATCTCTTCGGGCATTTGCCTGTCGAAGCTTCTCAAACCTGCTTCAACATGCGTAACTTTAATGTTCAGCTTTGCTGCAACAAGGCTGCAAGCAATAGTAGAGTTCACATCGCCAACAACTATTATCATATCGGGTTTTTCATCCAGAAGAACTTTTTCAAACCCGATCATAATTTTTGCAGTTTGTTCTGCGTGTGAACCGGAACCTACACCGAGATAAAAATGCGGATGCGGCAGCTCGAGATCATCAAAAAATATTTTGGACATCTTTTCATCATAATGCTGACCTGTATGACAGATAAGATGAACTGCGCCGGATGAATATTTTTGAAATGCCCTGTGTATCGGCGCAACCTTCATAAAGTTTGGACGGGCACCAACTACTGAAATAATCTTTTTCAAATTCTTAACCTGTAATCCTTTTCAATAAAAATTTAATCGCTCGGAATTAAGCAAAGATAGTGCCGGGCACAGCTTCGCCGGGTGAGTCACATTTTCAAAGTGCTCAAAACTGGAACTCACGGTTAAAGCCTGTTCAACAGATGTATTAATATAAAAAAATAAAGCCGCCGGCTTTATAATTCACTTCTTTATTTAGCGCTGGAACAGTTTACCTGGCGTGAACAGCGTGATATTATACGCTGTGCCCAATGCTTGTGCCATTTGATTGTCAGACAGTACAACCTTTATAATGCTACCGTGATTTCCAATGAGTAAAATTTGCCTAAAACCACTGCAAATTTAACAGGATTCACTAATAAATAAAATCTTAATTGGAAACGAAAATCTGAAAGCATTTAGCTGAATTTTGCGGGCTTAACTTAAAGCTCTGTCTTCACAGACCGTAGTAAAGAACTGTAAAAACCGAATGCTTTTTGCCTTCCATAAATGCCGGCGTTCGTGAGGCTTCCGCATCTGTTATATCCGAATATTGATACCTCACACCAGCAAAAAGATTATGAATGATCTGATAAGAAATATCAAAAGAAAAATTTGTTTCGAACCGTTTGCTTCCGTAAAGAAACGGCGGATATGGTAATTGATATTGCTGTTCAGGCTCTTCAGTCTGACCTTTTCTTATGTGCTCAAATGTTAGCTGTAGTATCAGCCCTCTTATTATTCTTTGGCTGTATAGAATAAATATCTGATCGGCATTGCTTCCGATCCAGTGCCCGAGCTGATAACCGTGATTGGTGTACAGTTCCGCATCATCCGAGTTCATGTAAACGAACGGGCTGATCTTTGTATACTCGATAGTTAATGATGAATTAGCAAGAAGCGGTTCTGCAGTTTCCAGCCCGATAGTATATCCAATTGCCGAATGATTTATTCCCTTTAAAATATTTGAAATCGAAAGCTCGTCTATAAACAGAGTTGAATAAGCTTTTGATCTTAATGATGTAAACCTGTAAGAAGCATCTGCAAATACCTGTGCATTGCTTCCGGTATTACTATCTTCTTTACCAAGGTAGTGATCTGCAAGCCGGAAGAACATAACAGGTATCAGGTATATGGGTTCAATCTTTCTGCTGTAAACAACGGATTCACCTAATGAAAAAGTAAAATCTCTCGTAATATCAAATGAGATAAGATGAGCAGCAATAAATTTATCAACGTCAGAGTAACTTTCCCGTCCGGGCACCAGCGTTGTGCGTATTGTTGATGAATCAATCACACCTGAATGAAGCCAGCCGTGTATGTAAGAAAATCTTAACCACTCAACAGGATTCAGATCGAGCCTTATAAACGGAAATGACGGTGCTTTTGATGAAAGGATTATCTGTCCGCCTCTTCCGCTTCCCCAATTAATAAAATCTTTTCCGAATGTGAATCCGCCGCCCTGCCAGGAGAATGTGATTGACGCCCGCACTTCAGAATACTCGATGCTGTTTTTACCGCGCTTAAGAATATTGATGCCGGTTTCAGGAACCATGGATTTAATATCATCAATGTGCTTACCTGACTCATAGTTATCGCGGAAGTCGAACGAAAAACCAAAATGCTTACCCCAGTATCCAAATCCCCTTGCGCCATTCCATCTGTGCAGGGCATTTTTCTCATACCGGTTTGATATTTTGCAGCCAAGTATCGGATCGGCATAAAATGAAAAATCACTATCAACGTATCGGAAAAATCTGAACCTGTCAGGTTTACCTTTCTCAAGATATTCCAATTCAGATTCCCGAATTATTATGCCTGATAAAGAATTGATCTCGTCAAAATATTCTTTGCCGTAAAATGAAAGTTCATCCTGTTCAACCTTTGTGAGCAGTGAACGCTTCAATTCTGCATCTATTAGCTTTTGTGCAATAAGACTTCTTGGCAGCGGTTTAATCTCACTTTTAAAATCAATTATTCCTTTAAGATTCAAATGTTCTAAAAAGCGGTAAATATCTTTATTATATACCGGCTCGTACACAACCTGTGCTTTAACAACTCCTGTTATTAATACAACCGTGATAATAATACTGAGAGAAAAAATTTTTGTAGTTAGCATAAATAAATACTTAAATCACAAAAACAATTTATTGTATTGATGAGGTTGAGGCAACCGGAAAGCTGCCATGCAAACGTCAGCGGTTCAGATATGAAGAAAGCGCCTGATCTTCATAATCGCAAGAACATCAGAACAACAGATACTATTGGTAATGTGAATGAAGAGTAAAATAGCAGCGGCTGATTTTCTTCTTTGACCAGAATAAATATTTTATACCAAAGATAAAAAATGAAACCTATTGCTATGCTGCCGCCATCAAAGACATTCCTGAGGTTTGGCAAGAAATTCTGCACCAGCAGAAGGAGGGATATTATCACAACAATTACAAGGTCGGTTCCGCTCAGAAGGGTTTTGCCCTTTCCAACCAGGCTTTCTTTTGTAACTATAAAAAATGTTACCAATCCGAGCAGGATCACTAAACATGCTCTTATTATAGTGTACGTAACATCCCCGTTAACACCCAGGAGGCTGATAAGCGGGAGAGTTTTTTGAGAGAGAATTACGAATAAAACTATATTAATAAACACATAAACATCGCTGAATAATCTTGATTGCCTTTTCTGAAACAAAGCGGTTATTAACAAGAGAACTGAAACAAGCAGCAGAGATAATAAAAATTTGCTTTCAACTTCGCTCCTGCCGGGTAAAAGAAAAGCCACCATTACAAAGATTGTAATTAATGAAACCGGTACAAACAGTCTTTTAAATAAAACCAGCAGTAAAGTAGGCGTATTAAGCAGCTTATTGGCATATAACTTATGGAAAACCGTATCCTGTAAAAATCTCATCTCCGATTTGATCATTAACAGCATAAAGCCGAAAACAAGGAACATCAGCATACCCGCTATTTTAGAAATCATCAGGTAATAAAACCCGGTAAGCATGAACGGCAGTGTAAAAGTCAGTATAAGGAACACGGTTGTTTTATGCCTTACATTAGCGCCGAAAATGATATGATGGAGATGTCTTTTGTCCGGTAAAAACGGATTATGCTTCTGATAAATTCTCAGCGTCATTACCTTCAGAGTATCAATTATGGGCACGCCGAACATTATAATAAGAAAAGTAAGATCTATTTGCGCGCCGTTCATATCCAACCCGATCATAAGCGAACAGAGAACAAGAAAGAAGCCCAGCATAAGAGAACCGGTATCGCCAAGAAATATTCTTGCAGGGAATGTATTGAACTTAAGAAATCCGATTGTGCTTCCGACTAATGCTGATGTAAGTATAAGCAGCGAGTTGTTTTGCGCTGAATATGCGAGCGCCCAGATTACCATAAATATCAAAATTGAAAATCCCGTAACAAGCCCGTCCATTCCATCCATCATATTAACAGAATTTATAACGCCTACAATAAACAGCATCAGGATAATATAATCAAAAGGCGGGGGGATTGAATAACCTAGAAACTCTACTGCCAGTATTTCCGGTCCAAGAAAAAACATCAGCAAGCCTGCTGACACAAACTGAAGGATAAACTTGACAAACCATTTTAACCCGCGCATATCATCCCACATACCGCAAAGAATTATTATGCTCGATGAAAAGATGATCAGCTTCGTTTCATAAAGGTCGGAGGAATAAGCAAAGAAGATAACAACAACGATAATGTATATGAGCAGCCCGCCCATTCTCGGCACCGCGCTGGTATGTATCTTTCTTTCGCCCGGTTCATCAAGCACCTTTACCCGCGTAAGATAGTTTATAACATACGGAGTTAAAAATATTATAAAGATTAAACCGGTGAAAAAAGTTAAGAGATAAATCATTTACGAAACTTTATATACTGCAAAATATTTGTTTTAATTTTTTTTGGCCGGACTCCAAAGCCTGTCTTTCACGCACCCTTTCATTCGATTCTTTACTTATAAGGCTAAAACAACTGCGGAATCTTACGAAAATTTTTGCAAAGAAGCACAAAGATCGGGAAAGTGAATCCATGTTTTTTTATTGCTCTGTAATCTTCTTTGCTCTTGTTAAAAATATTAACCGGGCTTTTATTGCTCTGCCCGCCGGTTTTCATCTTATAAATAACTTCCGGTAAATAAGCAGGCTTAAAATCCATCTGGTTGAAAACTCTTAGCACAAATTCATAGTCGGCAGCTATCGTGAGGGATTCATCATAAAAACCGTACTGATTAAACAAATGTCTTTTTATAAAAAGAGCCGGGTGAGGAGGCATCCAGCCGTACTTTAAAGCTTTTCGGTCAAACTCTCCTGCTTTCCAGTTGCGGAATATTTTATCAGGATTTTTATTATCCACATACTGAAGATCTGCATACACTGCATCTGCACCTGTTGAATTAAAAACTTCAGCAACAGAACTGATCACATTTTCATGTGCATACAGATCATCCGAATGCAGCAGCCCGATAATATCACCCCCGGCGAGATTTATTCCTTTGTTGATTGCATCATAAATCCCGGAATCTTCCCCGCTTATATAACTTAAATTCTTAATTGTTAACTGTTCATTTTTAATTGATTCAACGGTGCCATCTGTGGAACCGCCATCCACAATTATGTGCTCAACGTTTTTATACGTTTGTTCCCGCACGCATTCTATTGCGCGGAGAAGACCGGGTTTGTTGTTTTTTGTGGCAGTTATTATTGAAATTTTCAAGGGTAAAGTAAAAAGTAATGAGTAGTTAGTATAAAGTAGTTAGTAAGTCTCTTTACGCAAAAATAATCAGTAAAGAGATGACATCTTTGATCTATAAATGAATATTTGTCTTCAAAAGGAAATGATATGGTTGTCTTGAGAATTTCAAGCGATAATTTATAAGATAACTGATAAACAATTAAATCTCTGAAGCCCCGATATTTTCTTTTATCTTTCACAAAATCTACAACTTACTTTTTACTATTTACTCTTTACTAATTATTCTCCCTGACTACTACACAATTACCCAGCACGATCGCATCCATTTCTGTACGCAGGAAACAATCAATTGCTTCTTTAGGGTGGTTTACAATCGGTTCGTTTTCATTGAATGATGTATTAAGTAAAATCGGCAAGCCTGTTTTTTCTCTGAACCTGTCAATCAATGCATAATACTTTGGAGAAATATCTTTATGCACTGTCTGTAATCTTCCGCTGCCATCAACGTGAGTTACTGCCGGTAACCCCGATCTCTTCTCCGGTCTGATCATAAAAACTTTTTCCATGAAGTAAACATCGTCATCCTGCTCAAAATATTCTTTAACATATTCACGAAGTATTGAAGGAGCAAAAGGACGGAATGATTCTCTTCTCTTTATTTTGGAATTGATAAGGTCTTTTGCGGCGGGTCTTCCCGGATGAACAAGAACTGACCTGTTTCCAAGCGCCCGCGGACCAAATTCGGTTCTGCCCTGGAACCAGCCTAAGACTGCGCCGTTTGCCAGCATATCTGCTGTAAGCTCAATTGTTTCTTCATCAGAAGAAAATCGTTTGTAATCAACTCTGCTTTCTTTAAGAACATGTTCAATCTCATCATCGGAGTATTGAGCGCCAAAGTAAGCGTCCCGGACAAAATATTTTTTTTCATTGCCAAGATTTTGATGATACAACCACAAAGCCGAGCCAATTGCTGTTCCTGCATCATAACCGGCGGAAGGGATATAAACATTTTCAAAATCAGTAACCTGAAGAACTTTTCCGTTTGCAACGGAGTTTTGTGCAACACCACCGGCAATACAAATATTCTTAAGTCCTGTTCTTTTCTGAAGATGATTAAGAATATGGAAGATCACATTTTCACAGTGTTTCTGAACCGATGATGCAATATCCTTATGATATTGAGTAAGCGGTTCATCTTTATCACGCGGCTTACCAAATTCTTTAATTACTTTATCAGAAAATATTCTCCCAATGAACGGAGCGCCGTTATTCCACGTCATTGCAACTCCTTCTGTTGAATGAATGAAATAACTTTCATCCAGTTCAAACAATCCGTTGACTTTTAACCTTACTATGTTCTTAAGTTTATCAACATAATTTGGTTCGCCGTAAGGAGCGAGACCCATCACTTTATACTCATCGCCGTACCAAGGGAATCCAAGGAACTGTGTGAACGCAGTATAAAAAACTCCAAGTGAGTGGGGATAAGTAACAGAATCAAGCACTTCAATTTTATTTCCATTTCCGATGGCGATCATTGTTGAAGAAAAATCACCGAACCCGTCAATGGAGAGAATGGCTGCTTCATTAAAAGGGGAGACAAAAAATGCTGAAGCAAGATGTGAGCGGTGATGTTCGATGTGTTTTATTTCAGCGCGAACCAATTTTTCATCAACGGCAAGCGCAGCCGCTACTTCGGTTTTTAAAGAACTAACTTTTCTGACATTTGAAATCCTGTCCTTTAAAAAACCGGGGTTAGTCAGTTTTCTTACAGAACTTAACAGCTTTTTTACCAGATGTGCTGACGGGTTTCTTCCAATAGTTATATAATCAACGTCGGCGATTGAAATGCCCGCATCATTAAGACAAAATTTAATTGCTTCAGAAGGGAAACCCGCCCAGTGTTTTATCCTGCGGATCCTTTCTTCTTCAATTGCATTAATTATCTTTCCGTCCTTGATCAAACAGGCAGATGAATCACCGTGATATGCGTTTAAGCCAAGTATGTACAAATTATGTTCTCTTTCTTTAATTCATTTTATTTTAATTAACTACTTGCTAATTGATCAAGGCTGAAGTCCTCAATTATCTGAACTATCATATGGCCGGATACGAATCTTATTTTCACTAACTACTATGAAATGATTGAGGATTTTATCTTGCGGGAAATTTAGAATTGCACTAATTGCATTAATTTTTTCCGCGGGTATTTCTTGTTTAAATCTGAATAAAATTACAGAAGGAGGGGGCAGTTTTGTTTTAAAAGTAAGATAACCGAAATCTTTATCGTTTGTAATAATTATCCTGTTTTCCCGATGAGCTATATTTATGAGAGAAATGTCATCACGTGAAGGAAAAAATTCACTTGCAGATTTTACATCGTGCCCATTATTACGCAGATGATCGATAAGCGATACGCCAATATTCTCATCAATCAGGAATTTCATCACTTTCTGATAAACGGATAAACTTCCTCATTTTGCACAAGCTTCTCGGCATAAAGCAGAGCTTCTCGGATGTCTTCTTTCTTCAAAGCAGGGTATTCTGCTATTATCTGTTCATCTGTCCATCGCTGCGCCACTAATTTAATAACCAGCTCAACCGGAATCCTTGTTCCTTTGATAATAGGTTTACCAGCGAGTACTTCCGGATTAATTTCTATTCTTGCTAATTGGGCCATTATTAAACCTACATATATTAATTACTTATACACATTTAATTATTTTCTTTCGAAAAGATAAAAAATTATTCAGTAAAATAAATCTGCATTTATTTATAGCGCTGTATAACTTCTTTAAATGCCAGGACATTTATTCTGCCTTCTTCAAGAGCTTTAAATCTTTTCTCGGATTCTTTTGCCCATATCTTCTCAATACTTTCATCAGGTTTATTCAGACTGCGGGTCAACATTTCAATCAATTGCAATCTTTCAGCAGGACTAAGGTTTAAGGCTTCCTTTAATATCAAATTAGAATCCATAAAAACTTTCCTATCTATTTTATTTATTTCCTTGCAAAAATATACTAACAATTCATAATTCTTAAAATTCAGGTTGAAGCACTTTTCTTAAAAAACCTGTAGTAGACTTCCATCACACCTCGTGCTGCCAGTATTGCCAGGAATGGTTCAACGGTGAGCGAATACCTTGAATTCGAAAAGTATAAAAAATGTATACAGGTCAGTATTAAAACTGCTGTGCTCATAAAAAATATTTCTTTGCTGAATGGTATTTTTAGAAATCCTATAATTGCGAGGATAAGCAGTGGAAACCTTAATCCAGCTATGATTCTGTAATGCAGACTCGCCTTTTCCCATTTGTTTACTGAAGCCAGAGGACCCCATAAATCCCACAGTGATAAAAGTCTGTCCTTTATAAACTTTGCTGGTTCCGTGACCATGTAAGTTACATAATCATTTATCGAGCTGCCTGCATCAATATAATCTCCTTCAAAGTGATTTGCTGTTAGAGTGAAATTATAAAATACATTCACACCCAAAGTGATCTTCCCGCTTACCAAAAATCCATATATCAGAAGAGTGCATACCGGTATCAGTATAAACAGCAAATATGTCCTCCCATTTTTATATTCTTTCCGACTGAATAAGAAAATTGATAACAAAATTCCCGGCGGAAGAAAAGTTGTCCTTATTATTGAGGCGATTCCTGCTGTCAATGCAGATAATTTGTAATTTGAATATGAGAGCAAATAAAGTGAAAGTACTAAGAAGAAAGTGCAGGCGACGTCTGATAAAATATACCTGACATAATTTATCTGGTTAGGGTAAAGACTTACGATTAATGCAGCAATTAGTGGAAGTGTTTCTTCTTTGTAAATTACAAAGCTAATCCTGTAAACTAAATAGATAATTACCACAGAGAGAATAATATTAAACAGAACCAATATCAAACCGGCAGCAGGAATATTCCCCGTAATAAATAGAAAAAGGGATATAATGCCCGGGTAACCGTTCGGGAACATAGTCGGGTATTTCCCATTTAGAAGCATTTGTGCCTGATTAATATACTCCCACGAATCAGCAGTGTACCAGGATTCAGCGTAGAAGAATGATATGTAAATCCGGAACGCTAGTCCCGCTGAGAGGATGAATAGTAATTTTTTTTATTACTTAATTCTTTAACCAGTTTCAATTTTAGAAGGTAAACTCTTTAATTGCGTAACAGTAAATAGTCATTAGTAATTAGTAACCAGTAAACAGTTTTCAATCTTACTTCTAACTACTCACCCTGTCAAATAAGATTTGAGCCTGTTGCCTAAAAACATTTTCCCATAATGAGTTTTTAAATATTTCTCTCTATGCAATGCATCCTTTTGATTCAAGCAGGCTTCAAAGTAATCAATTTTTTTTCTTCAACTTTCTGCTTGATCAGAAAGTAGCAAAGAATCAAGACTTTAAAAAAAACTACTAAAAATTCACTTCATTGCGTTATAACAAAATAACTCCCCCGCAAAGCGGGGTCAAACAGATTTTGTTATTTAACTCTTCATTCCGTGAATTTTCCTAACGTGATTTATTTATGTCATTTGTTTGAAAATTATTCAGCGCCTAAAAATAATTTTAAATGCTCCTCAAAAGAACTGCGCTTGTCCTGAGCCTGCCGAAGGATTAAGAAATTATTCTCTGTGCCTAAAAAGAATTGCGAAAAGAAATTTTAAGTAGCAGAACGTAAAAACAAAATCTGTTCGAATTTCGCGAAGCGGAAAAGTTATTTTGTTTTAGTGACGCGAAATAAAATTTCAGCAATTATTTTTCAGCACCTGTTTCTTCCTGCCTGCCGGCAGGCAGGTTGATTCTTTTCTGGAGTTTATCCCGAACGTGATTCGGGGCTAAGAAAAGAATGAAAGTTCAAATTAGTTGATTTGTAAAACCAGTAATTAAGCTGTTTTACTTTTGAACAACTTATTCCCGAAATTATAAAACCACGCTATAAGCACTCCGCAAATAAACCCATCTACAAATCCCCAGATGAAACCGACTATGCCTCCGGCAAAGCTGTAAGTATAACCCCAGTAGAAGCCACTTAGTTTGGAAATGATTGCGCCCGGTGAGCCCCAATATAAAAGCCACCACGTTCCGAGCATTACTGCCAAGCCCCAGACCAGACCAAGTGCAAAACCAAGATTCCTTTTACGTAGTTCCATTTTACCCTCCCGAATTGAATGAATGAAATAGTTAATTAGTTTGCAACGGCGAAGCTGACTCGTCCCGACGAAGATTCGCGTAGCCGGAAAGCGAAGCCGTGTCAATGGTCATTCCTTGTCATTGGAAGGTCAGGTATTAACATAAAACCAACCAACTAATAACGGAATATTAATGCAAATTTTATTCTACCCTAAAACTACTAATCTTTTTTAAGAAGTTTATATCCCAACCTGTTTTGGTACTTAAAACAAAAATTTTATATCGCCACTTTTCAATTCCCGAGGCAGGGAAAAATCTTTCTTTCATTTCATAGTCTGGATCATAAGCGAGGTTTAATGGTCTTGAAATAACTTCACCAGAGTTGAACAGACCATCCTTGTAATTATCTAATTTTGCTTTCAATAGCATTAATGAACCGGGATAACTTTCTATGAAAAATATCCTGGCCATATAACCAGGCTCCTGTTGCTTTTTGTTGATGAATAATTTCATTAATTCAGTTGAATAAGGTGATAAAACTGTTACATTTCCATCCTTCATCAAATAATAAGTCAAAACAAAATCGGTAGTTACTATTGTTTGATTCGAATCTGTTGCAGTTTTATCTGATTTAATTATGCTTATTATTTCCTGAATAGGAATAGCAAGCCCATTTTTATGCAAGTGCTGTTTACTGTTAATATTATACGAACCGATAAGCCATAGAACTAAAATTGATATAGTACATAGCGAAGTAAGATGAAAAACTTTTCCAAATATGATCTTTGACTTGTAACTCCCATGTAGATAAAATACAACAGCTGATAACACTGCGATAATTAGCATTGGTAAAACAATAAATCCACGTGGTGCATAAATCCCTGCAAACAGGGAATAGACAAATGAGAGAACAAACAGTAAACCGGTTATATAAAAAACAGGATTAAATAATTGAATGTTAAGAAAAGAATGACCTATGTTCGGTGTGCCGCTTATTTCATTTTTAATTTCTTTTCTTCCCTTAAAGTAAAAAGCAATGCCGGCTATAAATGCTATTAAACCAATGATTAAAAAAATAATGAATGAAACATTCCACGGAAATGAACTTTGACCAAATAGAATTGAGTATAGATAATATCCGCCAGAAATTAATGGTGATGTTCCTATAAATTCTTCATATATACCTTTGCGAATGAAAAAACCCTCTGCGTGTGAAATAAAAGTTGATATGTAAGGCAGGAATAAAAGCAAAGCACCGGTTAGTACGATAAGAGTTTGCTTAGTCCGAAACCAGGTTTTTTCTTTTATATCGAGCAACAAAACAGTAAGAAGTACTGAAGCAATTACCATAAACGTTTGGTAATTTGTGTAAAGTGAAGTTGCAACAATAGCAATAAGGACTATTGGTTTAACAA
This sequence comes from Ignavibacteria bacterium, assembly GCA_037447335.1. Taxonomy (GTDB): domain Bacteria; phylum Bacteroidota; class Ignavibacteria; order Ignavibacteriales; family Ignavibacteriaceae; genus JBBIGV01. The sequence goes on from JBBIGV010000047.1 coordinate 20,690, forward strand.
TCCTTTTTCTTTTCTTTTCGGAGTTCCAAAGAGATATAAATAAATAGATGGAAAGAATTGTTAAGAAAGTCCAGAACGGATACCACCGAATTGATTTTCCCCAAAGAAAAACGAGCGGATGCAGTAACATTATAATTCCACTCGCGGCTGACCAGCTAAATAAATTGGTTATTTTGTAAACAAGCTTGCTGCAGATAATTACCGAAAGCAGTAGGAATATTATTGAAGGGAGAGCAAGCCAAAACTCATTTAAGCAGAATAATTCCAGAAAAATTTTATTTAAAATGTATTGAACAGGCGGGTGATAATCGTAAACTGAAGTAAAGCCAATTATTTCTTTGATGCCTCTGTCAGCAACTAATATAAGGTTGTGCAGTTCATCGCCGTAGAAAGTAAACAATGATACTCCTTCTAAATTTCAATTATTCACAAACAAACTCATCAGATTCTTCAATCTGCTTATTATTTATCGAAGTGACGGTGTAACCAAAATCAGCTAAAAGCTTTAAGCATTTAGCTCTAAGTTCTGCGCTATGCGTTGCAAGAAAGATAATCGGCTTTTTAGTTTTTAATATTTTTTTTACACCAATGAGTGCTTCATATTCAGCACCCTCCATATCCATTTTAATCGGATCGGGAAGAGGATTACCATCCTTAATAAATTCGTCAAGACTGGTTGTTTCAATTTCAATTTCACCTTCATTGGAAATATGACTCATCGATCAGTTGTCAGTTGCAGTGAACCGCATCTTTGATATTTCATTGCTCACAGCTTTTTCTACAACGCTTACATTCTTAAGCTTGTTTAGCGCTATGTGTTTTTTTAAATAAGAAATATTCTCCGGGAGTGGTTCAAAGGAAAATACTTTACCTTCCTTGCCTGTAAGTACTGAAGCGAGCAAAGAGTAGTAGCCAACATTTGCACCAACATCAAAAACTGTCATTCCTGATTTTATATATTTGCTGAACAAAACCTGCTTATCCAATTCATACGTTCCTAACCAGCAGCCATTAATGCTGCTTCCTTTAATCCATTTTTTCCCTTTTAACGGACCCTGAAGAATCGGCAAAACAGTTTTACCAGGAATTAATTTAGGAGGAAAGCGGAGTAACTTACCAAAATGAGTTCTGAAATCAGATTTAGATATATTGATCATATTCTTTTTGCCAACAATATACAGCTTCCGTTATCATCTTTCTATGGGGCCAATATTAAAACCAAGTTCAACCAGCTTAGAAATAAATTCACTTCTATTTCCCGAGTGGTTGTGAATTTCAATTGCAAGCTGATTAGTAATTTCAAGCAAAGAAGTATCATTTATGAAATCAAATTCACTTCCCTCGATATCACATTTCAGGAAATCAATGTTTTGCAGGTTGTTTAATTCAATAAATTTTTTCTGAACGATAAATTCTGCATCTGACGATTCAGACATTTTTAACATTTCATTTTGAGTTTGTGAGCGTGATCCGATAAAATATCGTTGTAATGTAACCCTATTCCTAAAACCATTTAACTCCATCTGTCTCAAAAATAATTTATTAAAATCGGCATTCGGTTCAACAGCAATTATTTTACAGCGATTGCTGTTAGCAAGCGCATGCATAGTGAAGCTGCCAACATTTGCACCAAGGTCTACTACTACCCCGTTATCAGGAATCTTTATAAAATCATTCTGCAAGTAAACTCTGCGCACCCATATTTCCCTGATGCTGCTGAAAACCTGTCCACCAATAAGCTTAACTTTTCCTTACTTCGCATTTACAATTATAGGGCCTTCTCCGAATAATTTATCCGCCGGTTGAAGATTCTTTCCTCTAATACATTTTGGTAGTGTAACCAAAATAAAAATCAGCCATTTAAATGCAGCTTGAACTCCGCAAACCTTTCTGATAACGATTAAGTCATTCAATATTTGTATTATAAATCTCACTTAAATTTCCAGACCGTAATGTTCAGTGATCACTTTCTGAATAGTTTTCTTTTCCTCTCTTGCCAGTTTTTCTATCTGATAAACTTTGACATCAACCAGAAACCGGTACCAGAATGCATGGAGGTAGTGAAATATGAAACCTTCTTTTCCATCAAGAAATCCAAGCTTAAAGAAGTAACGATGAATATAGTAGAGGAAGGGTCTAAGGAATAAAGGTATATGGAAGTAAAGTTTTTCTTTGAACCATCTTTTTCTTTCTGTTTTATTGCCCCAAAACTTGGCCACAGTATCGATACTTTTTAGTTTATGTTTCTGTATGAGGAACTCAACTGCTTCACGGGTTGAGTAGTTATTGTGTTTATCTGTCCACAAAGAAATGTTTTTTTGCCTGTCATAATTCATTTCATAAACATCAATATCTGATATGAGTGTTCTTCCGTTTACAGTAATATGTTCGTCCATCCATCTTTCTTCCATTTTTCCTTTGGACTTTTTATAAACAAGCAAAAAATAGTTTGGATAAAAACCGCCATGCCTTATCCATCTTCCCATAAAAAATATTTTCATCTTAACATATACACCATCGGCTTTGTCATATTCAATACTATATCTTAGCTCTTCAAACCCTTCTTTAGTCCAGCGCTCATCAGCATCCAGACGTAGTATCCATTCGTTTTTTATTTCAGCATTCTCCAAAGCCCAGATGAACTGCTTAGAATAGTTAATGAACTTATTTTGATACCATTTTATTTTATATGAATCTGCAATCGAAATGGTTTCGTCGGTGGAAAAGGAATCAACGATTACTATTTCATTGACATACTCTATAACTGAATCAATACATTCTTTTAAATTCAGTTTTTCATTGAATGTCATTATTATGGCTGAAACTGGAAGCTTGGTCATTATTTTATTTCACATTTATCATTTCTTGAACTTTATTTTTAAAAGCAACAGCAAGTTTATCCCAGTTATATTTATTCTTTATAAGTTGAATCCCGTTTTTTCCCATCTGTTCCGTATCTGAATTCAGAATTTCAGTTATCGATTCTGCAAATTTATCCGGAGTATTCTCAATCCATTTTCCGCAATTATATTTATCAACATCTTGCCAGGGAGTATTTTTGCTTGCAATAACAGGAGTGCCTGCTGCGAGAGCTTCAGCGTAAACCATGCCGAAGTTTTCGTGGTAGGATGCTAATGCAAATACATCTGCATTTCTTAAAAATTCAATTTTATCAAATCCATCAATCCTACCTATCAAAAATACATTTTCTCTCAATCCTGAATTCTCAATCATCCAATCAAGATTCTGTCTTTCCCCGAAGTCTTCCCCCGCAATCAGAAGCACTATGTCATCACTTTTTCCTTTTTCCTTTGCCTCTTTTATTACTTTTTTTACCGCTTCAATCAGTATGTCATATCCCTTGACCTTCTGCAGCCTGCCCAATGAAACAATTATTTTTTTATTTGAGCAGTCAAATCCGGTGTATTTATTATAGAAAGATCTGTCCTTTTGTTTATTGTTCAATGAAAACAGATCGGGGCTGACGCCATTGGGAATTACAAAGGTTTGAGCCGATGGGTAAACGGCAAGGACGTCCTGCTTTTCTGCTTCAGAGGTTAGGTGCCAATAAAACGGCTGATCCTTATTCGCTCCGCTTCGCCGGAACAGGTTGACTGATTGCCCGCCTTTGCGGGATTGGTTAATTTGATTCCAGCCCGCCGGGGCTGGAATAAAGAGGCGGAGCCAAAGTTTTTTGAATTTGCTGCCTTGTTCCAGGCACCATTTACCAAGCTGTCCTCTTGGTGATATTATCAGTGGTTTATTTAACAGTCTGCAAAAGAAAATTGTAAATGGCGTTGGAGGTGAGAAAATGGAAATTAAATAAACTATATCGGCGCTTTTTATTTCCTTGCTTAAATTAAACAGCATTGAAATGGAAGTTCCTCTTGAATCAAGCGATTTATGATATTTTACCGGCAGGTCGTTTTCCAATGTATGAAATATACCAGGCTTAACTTTTAACTTTTCCTTACCATCAGCATTCGTAGTAATTACCTTTACATCAGCATTCTGTCTCTTTAATGCTTTTGCTAATTCATAAGTAGAAAAAATTGGTCCGCCGTAGTATAAAGCCGGATAGAAAGAGGGTGCTATAAACAGAATTTTCATTTATTATTTTTTTAATAGTAATGCTTGCACTAAGATAAATATCGGAAGATTCCTTAACCAGTACACTAAAGTTCCGTTAACAGAACTGTCAATTAAAACAACAGTGGAAAGAAAACCAAAGTATATTAAAAGCTGACCGCCGCCGGCTAAGTAGAAATTCCAGACGATCTTCTGAGCAACGCCGAACACAAAAAAACCTATCAGAACGGCTATCACACCCCCAGCAAAATATAAAAATCCTATTGGCGTCATAGCTACAGAAGTTGTTCTAGTGCCTCCCCAAACTTTATAAGAAAACCACATGCCGAAATCCTCAACCGGCTTATCAAGCCATATTGCCCTGGGAATAAAAGTTTGCAGCGGAACAGTATATATCTTTTCAAGAAAATCGGGGTCACTGGTATCTAAGCCTCTGTTGTTTTTGTAATCTATTGCTTTAGCAGCGTTTAAAAGATAATTATTCCGGGCAATTATGCTTGTAAACACATCTTCAGAATCATACACGAGCTGTCTGCTTTTATTCATCTGATATGCATCTGTCATGGTGCCAATTATATATCCGGGCGAACTTTCAAAGTGAACGTCTTTTGTTCTCAGCATTCTGAAAGGCTCAATTATCATATATGCAAAAACCAGCAAGACAACTGCAGCAACTATAAAACTTTTATTAATTTTTTTATGAACGAAATAATAGCAGATAAACAGCGTAAGCACCGGGAAAACTACGGCGGATTTCATCCCGCTTATTATGCCGAAATATATTTCAACGAGAACAATAACAGTAAGAGTTACACGATAGTTAAAATTAAGTCCTTCCCTGAAAAATTTTATTGCGACCAGTATCAAAGAAAAATCTATTAGCTGTCCTAATGCGTTTATAGAATAAGCAATCGCAATATTTTCAGAAAGCTTTTCTTCGGATTGTGCGTAACCAAAAACTCCCAATTCAATTGCATAAAGCCTCGCTAACACACTTATAATTATTAAAACAAAGATCATTGTCATACGGGGATTAAGTTCACTCCGGAAAAATCGCTCAAGCCAGAGCGGCTTACCCAGCAGGAAATTATATATCCTGTCGCCAAAACCCGTGCGGTATCCAATCCACATCATAAATGCAGAAAGGATAACTATTGTCATTGTATAATTAAGTGCAGGCAGCGGGTCGCTTCCAAGCTGTTTATATAGAGCTGCCGAATGAATAGTATCAGGAATAAAGTAAATGTAATTTGTTATGGCAAAGCTTATTAGAAATGTAAATATTAATGCCAGGATTGCAGGGTGAAGCAGCCAATCTTTTTCAATCTCTCTTTTCAGATTAAGAACGAATACTGCAATCAGAAGCGTTAAGAATGCAGTTTTGAGAATAAAAGAATAGAAAGGAGGAAGAATTAAATCAAATATCAGCAGAAATATAAATACCAGCCCGAGCGAGATCAGTCGAAAACTGTGATGTCCGTAAAACTTATAGTGCATTATTAGTCTTTCCTCTTTAACAGTGTAAGCGCTCGCTGTTTCACATCTTTATCAAGCCACAACCAGTTAGAAATGTAAACGGTAATAATAATAAATATCAATAAAATCCAAAGATAAATTGTGAAATATCCGTATAAATAAATATAGATAAGAAATGACAGCAATGTTAAGGGTGGAAATGCTGCGAGAACTAAAAGCTTTTTGTCTGGCTCATATCCCATAGATTTTGCAAGTCTGTTCAAAAAATAGTAAGGAAGCAGCATCGAACATACAAATTCACTGATCACAATCGCTGCGCCCAGCCCTTCCAGTCCATATGCTTTAACAAGCGGGAGCGCCGACCCGAATAATACAATGATTCTTGTAAAATTAATAACTGTTTGCGATGAAAGATGGTTTATGCTTACCAGGTACTGGTAAAAACCCGCGCCAAAGTTAATCATAGATACACTAACCGCCAGAGCCATAAATAGAGGTAAATTGAATTCGAGCTGCCCCCGGGTCCATATGTTATATATCGTTTCTAATATCGGCAAAACAGCAGAAAGAGTCACATTAACAATCAGCCCGCTAAAAAACCACTGCGAGTGAAAAACTGGTCTTAATTTTTCTGGTTCACCTATTGCATGAAATCTCACCATATCCGGATTTACAGACTGCATAAAAATATTGGTTGATAATAGAGCAGTGTTTGAAATTGTCCGTAAAGTTGTAAATACAGGCACTGCGGCGGTAGAAAAAACATTTGTAATAAAAAGAATTATCCCATTACTGGAAAGCTGCTGGAAAGCATTGTTAATTGTCAATATCGAAGACTTTCTCAAGTTCCTGAAACCAGTTTTAATATTTCTTGATTTCCACCATGGATAAAATTCGGGCATTTTGTTTCGGATGTATCTGAAAACAAGAAGAGATAATGTCAGTTGCACAATCGAGTAGATAATACTCGCTTCAAGAATTTTTCCTCCGCTCATAGCTACAATAATTAAAGATAAAATCTGAGTAATTTTAAATAGTATTCCCCATAAAAGGCTTTGTGCCAGGTAGCCAGCCGGAATGAGGATTTTTACAAGAATACCGCCGATGCTTCCGGCAATTACCCACATCAGCATTAGCGATAGCATTGATATGGAAATTATAAAATAGTCAGCTTCTTTAACAGAAATTCCTAATAAATCAGTTAAATATCCTGTGATGATTAAAAATACAGTGATTGATAATTGGATGATTCCTAATAGAATCGCTATAGAGAGACTTGAACCGAGGTAGTTAGAAAAATTTTCTTTGCTCTTATGATATTCAATATTAAGGAGGTTCCCAACAAAAGTCTGATGACCATAATCAAAGGTTTGAAGTAATGAAAAACCCGCAAATAGAGCCAGCCAGATTCCATATGTATCATTTCCCCAATGATTCAATAAAACAGGAACTGT
>JBBIGV010000048.1:0-27293 GCA_037447335.1 Ignavibacteria bacterium
TTGGAATGTTGATAAAGAAATGGAATCTGTCATACTAAATGTTTAAAGTCAGGAATTATCTGCATTAAGAGAAAGAATTGAAGGGAAAAAGAATTTAATACAGGTTATAACCGGACCCCGGCAATCGGGAAAAACAACCTTAGCCTCTCAATTAATCAAAAAAATCTCTATACCATATAATTTCGTTTCTGCCGATGCTGTTCCTTCTTCCTCTTCTGGCTGGATTGAACAGCAATGGGAAGCTGCCAGAATAAAAATGAAAACTTCCGGTTCAATATCTTTCCTGCTTATTATAGATGAAATTCAGAAAATTAATAACTGGCGTGAGCTTGTTAAGAAACAATGGGACAAAGACAGGTTAAATAAAATCAATCTTCGGGTTATTTTGCTTGGATTCTCTACTCTTTTAATTGACAAAGGATTAAGTGAATCTTTAACCGGCAGGTTTGAAATGATAAAGATTCCACACTGGAGCTTCAGTGAAATGAATGAAGCTTTCGGATTTACTCCCGAACAATATGTTTATTTTGGAGGTTACCCCGGAGCAGCAGACTTAATTAATGATGAAAAAAGATGGAAAGATTATATTCATAATTCAATAATAGAAACAACAATATCGAAAGACATTCTCCAGCTTACACAAATTCAAAAACCGGCTTTACTTAAAAATCTTTTTGAGCTTGCCTGTATATACAGCGGACAAATACTTTCGTACACAAAAATATTAGGTCAGCTTTCAGATGCAGGCAATACAACTACTTTAACACACTACCAGGATTTGTTAAACCAGGTATGGTTCATATCGGGCTTGCAGAAATTTTCAGGTTCAAAAGTTTCTGTACGGTCATCGGCGCCTAAATGGACTGCATACAATACTTTACTTCTTTCAGTTTATTCAGGCGAAGATTTTAATACTTCATCTTCTAATCCCGAAGTTTGGGGAAGAAGAGTCGAGCAGGCAGCAGGCGCTTATCTTCTAAATCAATCCCGGTTACATAACTTTAATTTATTCTACTGGCGGGATGGAAATAATGAAGTTGATTTTGTTATTCAAAAAAATAAAAAGATTATAACCATTGAAGTAAAAACCGGTAAAGTAAATTTTCATACAGGACTTGAGGAGTTCAGGACAAAATACAAACCGTTGAAGTCTTTACTAATCAGCGATGAATCTCTGAGCTGGAAAGAATTTCTGAAGTTAGAAATAATTGATTTGTTTGAATAAAAGACTTATCCGGATATTCGCAGCAAAGATAAAATCGTTTAACCTTAACCAATTTTCTCAATTCAATATTACCCATATTTTTACTAATTTCGATTGCAATAATTAAAATAATTAGAGATACGTAATGAGTGATATAACAAAATCAGCTATACTTAATGTATTAAAAAATGCAGGTGATTCGGATTTCAATAAGAATCTTCTTACACTGAATTCAATAAAAAAAGTTGAAGTACATAAAGACAGCCTGAAGGTTGAAGTTGCACTTACTCTCCCGCCCGGAGTTAAAAGTGAAATGTTAAAAGAAAAACTTACAACCGCTTTCAAAAAAGAATTTACCGATTTAAAGCAGATAGAGCTTGTTATCCAGGCAAAGGCAGGTGCACAAACCGAAAGTAAAAAGGATGGACTGCTACCCGGAGTAAAAAATACGATAGCAGTTGCAAGCGGTAAAGGCGGCGTCGGTAAAAGCACTATCGCTGTTAACCTTGCTGTTGCACTTGCAAAAGAAGGTGCAAATGTCGGATTAATTGATGCGGATATTTACGGTCCAAGCATCCCTACAATGCTCGGTGTAAAGGATAAACCTAAGGTTTACCAGTCTGATAATTCTGTACGAATGATCCCTATTGAAAGCTTCGGGATCAGGATGATCTCAATCGGACTTTTGGTTGATGAAAATGCACCGGTGATATGGCGGGGTCCAATGGCAAGCGGTGCAATAAAGCAATTCATGTCAGATGTGGAATGGGGCGAACTCGATTACCTGATTTTCGATATGCCGCCCGGAACCGGAGATATTCAACTAACACTTGTACAAACTATTCCCCTAACAGGTGCAATCATCGTAACCACTCCGCAGGAAGTTTCATTAATTGATGCCCGCAAAGCATTAAAAATGTTTACAAGGGTTAACGTGCCGATAGTTGGTGTGATTGAAAATATGAGTTACTTCGTCGCGCCTGATACGGGTAAAAAATATGATATTTTCGGAACAGGCGGCGGAAATAAATTAGCTGAAGAGCTTGATGCGCCTTTCCTTGGCGGTATGCCCATTGAACCAAAAATCAGAGTTGGCGGAGATACCGGGATCCCGATCCTGTTTGATGACCCTGATTCACAATCAGCTAAAAATATTCTCGAAATTTCGAGCAAGCTTGTCGGACAAATTGAACTCAGAAATCGTACCTCCGGCAGCAAAGTTGAAATTGTTCTTGATGATGATGAATAAAAATTAAAGTTCAGGATGATTGATAAATCTTTACTTTCGCATTTCAATTAAAATTCTGAACTGAATTAATATGGAAAAGGAAATTCTCAGAGCACTGGATTATATCCGACCATTCCTGCAGGCAGATGATGGTGATGTTGAATACATAGATATAAGTGAGGATGGTATTGTATCAGTAAGATTCCTCGGTGCCTGTGCAACGTGTCCGTTATCATCAATGACTTTACGCGCCGGAATTGAACGCTCGCTGATGCGTGAAGTCCCCGGTATAAGAAGAGTCGAAGCAGTAATTTAACAGCAGCTATTAATCATTATACAGCAGAACTGTATGACAGAAGCATTATTAAAAAAAATGGTAAAAGCATTTCGGTGGCTACTGGGTTCAGCAATAATCCTGTACCTTGCCATTCTGCTTTCCGATATCATTCTTATAGTGATGATGTCTATCCTGCTGGCTTTCATTTTCATACCTTTCGTTGACTGGCTTGAAAGCGAGGGCTTAAACAGGCTTACATCAACACTGATTGTTTTTATCATAGTCGGTTTTGTATTCTACTTCTCCGTTTCATCCTTCGTACCGAGATTTATTTTTCAGCTTAACCAGCTTATTGAAACACTGCATGTGTATGATCTTCACGATCAGATAATCCATTTTGAACAGGAGATTTACAAATATCTGCCTTTCTTTACACCCGGAGAACTTGCACATAAAATTGAAACATTTATTTCAACTACTATTGTTAATTCTATTGATCAGATAAGTACAATTCTCACCAGTATTGTTTCTGTAATAGCAATAATTGTAATAGTTCCCTTCATTACTTTCTTTTTATTGAAGGACAGGAGAATCATTATTCAAGGCTTACTGCACACAATGCCCAATAAGTATTTTGAAATGTCTTACTGGATCATTAAAAAAGTAAGCATACAATTGGGAAGATTTGTCCGCGGCTGGATTTTTGACGCAGCCTTCGTTGGTGTTATGTGCGGGCTTGGATTTTATATTGTTGGGATAAACTATGCGCTGCCCTTAGGTGTAATAGCGGGCGTCGGGCATCTTGTTCCATATCTTGGACCGATCATAGGCGGTGTGCCGGCAATAGTAATTTCTATCATTCAGTTTGGAGATGTTTCCTACGTGCCGTATATAGTTTTAATAATGGCGGTAGTTTATACTTTTGATAACGGATTTGTTCAGCCTTATGTATTTGCGAAAAGTGTTGATATGCACCCGATTGTTATCATTTTGCTTATCATAACAGGAAGTCAATTGTACGGTATATTCGGAATGCTGCTAGCTGTTCCATCAGCCGCTGTTATAAGAACTGCTGCAAAAGAAATTTATTTTGCTTTTAAGAACTACCGGATTGCACGTTTATAGGCAGAACTAATTTCCCAGCTCACTCATCATCTTTTCAATTACTTTAACAGATGTAATTCCATCAGCTTCGGCGTTAAAATTTGTTATAATTCTGTGGCGCAGAACCGGTATCATTGCATTCTTAACGTCATCTATATTTGGAGTAAACCGTCCTTCCGTAACAGATTTTGCTTTTGCAGCTAATATCATGTACTGAGATGCCCGTGGTCCAGCACCCCAGTTTATCCAGTCTTTAATAAATTTAGGTGAGTTCCCGTTTGTGGGGCGGGTCATGTTTGCAACCTGCACCGCAAATCTTATCACATTATCACTTACGGGAACTTTTCTGATCAAGTCCTGGAATTTGATTATCTCTTCAGCGCTAACAACTTTTTGAAGTGAAGGTTTGTATTCGCTTGTTGTTGTTTCAACAACTCTTACTTCTTCTTCGAACGACGGATAATCCAGCCAGAGATTGAACATAAAACGATCAAGCTGTGCCTCGGGTAACGGATAAGTTCCTTCCTGCTCGATGGGGTTTTGTGTAGCCAGTACGAAAAACGGTTCTGATAAAGTATATGTTTTCCCCGATGCGGTTACTCTGTGTTCCTGCATTGCTTCAAGCAGAGCAGACTGAGTTTTCGGCGGTGTTCTGTTTATTTCGTCAGCAAGTATCACATTAGCAAAAACAGGACCTGATATAAAACGAAAATTTCTTCGCTTTGTCACCGGGTCCTCGTCTATAATTTCGGTTCCGGTAATATCACTTGGCATCAGATCAGGTGTGAACTGGATCCTGCTGAATTTCAAATCCATTACTTCAGCAAGGGTTTTTATGAGAAGAGTTTTTGCCAGCCCGGGGACCCCAACCAGCAAACAGTGACCCCTTGAAAGCAAAGTAATAAGAAGCTGATCAATAATAACATCCTGCCCGATAATAACTTTAGCAAGCTCGGTTTTAATTTCCTTTATCTTACTATTCAACTGTTCGACTAACTTAACATCATCCTGCAAAATTATTTCTTCCTTCCTGTATTAAATCCCTGATCGTCAATTGGAAAACGAAATTTATTTAGTCTTAAGAATTATTTATCTCTCTGAAGTGTAACATCTGCTTTAGAGTTTATTAGTGATCAAAGAGTTCAAATTCTTACTTCCCAGAAAATTTTATCGCGAAGATTTTCAATCCAATCTTCATACAGTTTTTGCCGTTTGTATTCATCGGCAATTCGTTTGATCTCGATGTAATCCTGTTCAAGATTAGCGGGGTGCTGCGGTATTCTGCTTTCAAGATAAACGATGTGATAGCCGTAAATGCCCTGCCCGTATTCAACCCTGCGGGGAAAACTTATCTCTCCTTCTTTAAGCCTTGAAACAATATCGAGTAAAGCTTTGTCAAGCTGGTTAATATAGAAAGAACCAAGACTGCCGCCGAATGGAGCGCTCTCTGTATCTTCACTGTACTTTATGGCAAACTCACCAAATGTTCCAATTCCCTGCACAATACTGTCTCTCACATCATTCAGGAACTCAATTGCACGTAGATCACCTTCTTCATCAGTTTTCACTTTTACAAGAATATGTCTTGTTCTTATAGATTCACCTCTTCGCTCAAGCATCTCAATAATGTGAAACCCAACGGGGGATTCAACCACATCGGAGATCTGATTAACGTCAAGAGCAAATGCGGCAGATTCAAATTCGGGAAAGAAAACGCCTCTCTTCACAAATCCAAGGTCGCCTCCTTGTACAGCGCTTCCGGGGTCTTCTGAATGCCGCTTAGCAAGTTCGGCAAAATCAGCGCCTGCTTTGATCGAATCGAGCAATGCCTGTGCAAAATCTCTTGCGCTTTGTTTTATTGATTCAGTTGCTTTAGGGTTTCTGAAAATGTGAGAGATTTTAACTCTCTCTGGAATCAGTCCGAGGCTGTCGCGATAGATTTCAAAAAACTCTTCTACTTCTCTCCTCGTTGTTTCAACAAAAGCAAAGTTTTTTTCCTGCAAGCGCTGTATCATTACATTTTTTCTTACATCATCTCTTAGTTCGCGTCGTATCTTCTCAATGCTCATACCATAAGTTTGTTCAATTCTTTCAATTGAACCGAACTGCTGTTTGAACATTTCTATCTGGTAGTCGATTCTTCGCGTTATTTCGTCTTCACTTACAATAATTGAATCAATATTAGCCTGCGCATAAACTAATTTTTCATCAATTATAGAGTTAAGAACCTGTTCTCTCAAGCCAGGTGTTTTCGCGTCCATTCTTCGTTGAGCAGCAACCAATTCAACTCTGAAATCAAGCTCGCTTTTAAGAATGATCTCGTTATCCACAACCGCAACAATTTTATCCAGAACTTCCTGTGCATAAATATTTGTGCTTAAAATGATTGCTAAGAATAGAACTATAATTCTCATTTCACTCCTGTTTTTTAATCTCAATATCGCTTTTTGCGTAGAGTTCTTTAAGGTAATTATTTATGAATGCTTCTCTTTTTATAGCGATCAGTCTTCGGCTAACCCGATCTTTAACTAATTCAAAAGGCGGGATAGAACCTTTTAAATATTTATCAATTAACTGAACAACCGTGAATGTACCGGGTTTACTGCTGACAACTATGCTTATCTCCTGCTGCTGTAGCTCATTAACCAGCCTGAGCAGTGCCACCGGATGAATTTCGTAATCATAGAACAACTTGCTTGTTTCCTCGTCCATTAAAGCCTGCTCGCTTTTATACACATTGAGCGCTTTATTCCAGTCGCTTTCCAGAACAGTAGTTCTGAAACGTACTGCTTTATCTTCATCGCTGAAGTTAATAATATTTACAAGGAATGCATCCGATGTTAATTTGAATTCATCCTTAGCCTTCTCATAATACTCCTGAGCCTCTTTTAACTCGGCAGAAAATTTTTCTTTCTCAACAACTTTGTTCAGAAGCATCGCAGCGGCAAGCTCTTTTTGTGACATCTCGATCAGTTTTTTGAATTCATTATTATCAATAATGCCCTGTCTCAGAGCTTCCTGGTAAAGAAGTTCCCTGTTGATCCAGTTCCTGATTACTTCACCGGTATAAAAATTTCCTGCATTATCAGATTCAATTATAGAATTGAGCTCATCGCTTGTAAGGTAAGTATCGTTAACCTTTGCGACGAATTCGGTGCGGTCTTCTTCCTTGCCGCAGCCATTAAAGATGACCGCGGCAGGAATTATTACTGCTAAAAGTTTATTCGTTAAAAGCTTTTTCAACTCTATCGTGATATACAACAGGTTTGTATATTCTTTTTAGTGATTCAAGGTATTGATTTTCTAATCTTTTACTTTCACTTTCCTGGAATGAACCGGAAACCTCGGCTTTAGCTTCTTCAAATGTTTTTATTCTTGATGGTTCAAAAGAATTAAGCCTTACAATCGAAAAACCGCCGGGAGACTTGAAGGGTTCGCTGAAATTACCCGGTTCAGCTAAAGTACCGGCAACCTCAGCAATCTGTGATGATGTTACCGCGTGCAATCCGTGATTACCGGCTTTTTCTTTATAACCAACGCGCTCAGTAAACCTTACAGCAAGCGTGTCAAAATCTTCTCCTTCAAGCAGAAGAGAATATATATGTTGTGCAGCGCTATCGGTACGGACGAAAATCTCACTGAATTCAACCCTGTCAGGCCATTTATAATTTTCACGGGTGGCGAGATAATGTTCGTATAGTTTTACGCTGTCAATTAGAATTTTATTCCACACTTCATCTTCCTGAAGCCTGAATATAAAAATTCCGTTTTTATAGTCATCCATCAGTGCAGCAAATTCAGGATTAACTTTATCAAGATTCATTGCTTCTTCTTCGAGGATGTAGTCATTGCTTATTTTATTGATTGCGCTGGTGAGATTTTCTTCATCAATAAATTTATTTACGAATTCCGTCTCATTTACAATCTTCTCAAAAAATTCTCCGGCAGAAACTGAACGGTCTGCATAGCGGAATAATGTCATCCCGCTGATTTCGTCGTATTTAGGATGGACAGTGCCTAACCTGATTGAATCGCTTTCATCAACAATAAAATTAAAAGTTGCCTGATCTATCTGGAAGTTATATTTCTTTTTAAGTTTGACTATAAGGTTATCATATTCGCTTTGGTAGCGGGTTTGTTTGAATAATCTTTTCAGATTCTCTTTATCTTCTTCAAAAGACGGGATGTCTTTCTTATCAGTTAAATGGATTATGTGATAACCAAAATTAGTTTCAACTACTCCGGAAATTTCGCCAACCTCAAGATTGAAAGCTGCCTCGTCAAAAGGTCTTACCATCATACGACGTTCGAAAAAGCCAAGGTCTCCGCCCTGAGTTTTGGTTCCGGTATCATCAGAGTACCTCTCGACCAGGGTTTTGAAATCTTCACCGTTATTTAAATCTGTAAGAAGTGAATCTAATCTTAACAGGGCATGAGCGCTATCAACTTCACCCTCGCTGTTAAGGAGGTTGATAAGAATATGGCTTGCCCTGATTTGCGGAATACGGCTTTTCTTTTCAGTTACTTTAATCAGATGATACCCGTATTGTGTTTTAACCGGCTCCGGATAAACTTCGCCCGAATTTAAGGCATAAGCTGCATCTTCAAATGATGCCGGAAGCTGCCCTGAGGTAACATAAAAAATATCACCGCCGTAAGGAATTGAGAATTGATCGTGTGTATGCTTTTCAACCATTTCTTCAAAGCTTTCGCTGTTTTTTATACTGTCTAAAATTGAAGTGATTAACTGAAGTGCAGCTTCATCTCCGTTTGGTTCGGGACGAATCATCAGGTGGCTAACCCTTAGTTCCCATTTTCTTCTGTCATAAAGCTGTTTTATTCCTGGTTCAACAATATCCTTTTCAAGGATGTATGAAACACCAACCTGTCTTTTATAATCATTCAGTTCTGTAAGCAGGTTTGGATCGGTATGATATCCCCTTACTTCGGCATCCCTGAGCTTCATTTTGAAGTTCACATAAAGATCAAGAAAACTGCGGAATTTTTCGGGGTTATCGTTTTTTACTTGTTCTCTTCCGCCGGCATTTTTGGCATAAGCATTTTCAAACTCATCCATAGTGATGGCGGAATTACCATATTTGGCTAATATGATCTCTGAGTGTTCCGTTGAACATGAAGTAAAGATCAGTAATACAAGCAGTGAAATGGAAGTTATATAGCGCAGATGCATCTATCCTCTCCTTTAATTCTATTAAGTTTTAAAATTTAACTGGTAATTTTAGTTATTGAGGTTATGAAAAGCAAGGGAAATTAACCTTTCCGGCTTAACTTTTTTCCCCATAACCCTATAAAAATCAATTACTTAGCAAGGACCATCTTAATAATCTGTCTGAAGTTATCCGCCCTGAACAGCGCAAAGTAAACACCTGTGCTCAGGTTTTCGGCATTAAAATTTATTTCATAATCTCCCGGTGTGCGATAGCCTGACACCAGAGTGCTTACCGCATTTCCAAGCACATCAAATATCTTCAAAGAAACGAAGGATTGACCTGCAAGAGAAAATCTGATAACAGTTTCAGGATTGAACGGATTAGGATAATTCTGATATAATATATGGGATATATTAAAATCGGAATTTACTTCTATCTCGTTGCTGAATGAATAACTGCCGTCAAGATCAATTTGTTTGAGACGGTAAAAGTTTAATCCGGAAATTGCTGTATTATCTGTAAAAGAGTAATCGCTTGGCGTTGAAGTTGTGCCGTTACCATTGACAAAACCAATCGGGTAAAATTCATTATCCTGTGTTCGCCTTTGAATCTCAAAACCCAGATTGTTTTGTTCGGTTGCGGTTGTCCAATTAAGCATAACGCCGTTTTGAACGGCATAACCGGAAAAGCTTACAAGCTCTACTGGAATCGGGAAATAATTTACCGCGAGAAGTGCATCAATTATCCCCCAGCCAAGCAGCCTGTCGGGATTAGAATTTTGAGAAGCCGTATTTCTTAGTGCATCTCTTACCTGCATCGGAGTTAAAGTATAATTCGCATCAAGTATTAAAGCTGCAACTCCTGCTGCTAACGGGCAGCTAAATGAAGTTCCGCTGCTAGTAGTATAATTTGTATTTCCCGAGGCAGAAGCAACATAAACAGATGAACCCATAGCGGCGACATCCGGTTTTATTCTTCCGTCAACAGTAGGACCAACACTGCTGAAAGATGATCTGTTACCTGAGCTTGTAACAGCACCGATTGAAATTACACTATCGCCATCAGCCGGTGCACTAAGAGTGTTTCGTGTTGAATGAAAACCACCGTTACCTGCAGAGTTAACCACAACAATACCAATGTGTGTTGCAAGATCTGCAGCTACGGTTATTCGCGCAGTGTTTCCGTCCATATCCATCCACGTGTAGCTCGGATACGGTGGATCAAAAGTGAGATAACCGAGTGATGTTGAGGTAACGTCAACGCCAATGCTGTCGGCCCATTCAAGAGCGGCAATCCAGTTATCTTCTTCAATCGGGGTTTCACTTTGAGTGTTTTCGGTTTTAGCCAGCAAATAATTTGAATTAAATGCCGGTCCGATGAGTTTTCCATCTTTAAATCCTCCGATAACAGACAGAGTTTGGGTACCATGAGTGCCTATTCCCTGTCCGCCCTGCCCGTCACCAACATACTCGCGGTTATTAACAAAATCCCAGGTTGCTACTATATTCATATCTGCAAAAACTTCGTGAGTAAGGCGGTTAAAACCGGCATCCATTACACAAATTGTAATTCCCTCCCCGGTGTAACCTAAGTTGTGCACTGCGGGTACTTTTATCTGATTTAACTGTGTAAACGAGTTTCCGTAATTATAATTGTTCACTTCACCTTGCTTGTAAGTAACGAATGGCTGACTTTGATTTTCAATTGTCACGTCAATAATTTCCTGGTAATCTTTCTGTAACCTTGCAACCAGGTCAATTTGTTTTACGAAAGGAAGAGATGCTATCTGAGTAATTTCAGAAGTATTTGCAAATCCGCTAACGCCGTTAAACCATTTTGTTTTATGCCTGATAGCAAGTCCAAGCGCTTCAACAGAATTGATATATGCAGGAGCAACGGGTAGATCGCGATAGGATAGAAGATTACCCTCTTTAAACATCTTCGCGCGCCGTTGAAATGATTTTTCACTAACGACACTTAGTGGGTTTATAAAATATTGTTCTGTTTGATTTCCTTTATCTTCAAAGAATATCCAGACTAAATGTTTTTCCTCCGTTTGTTTCGGGTTGATTTGTGATATTAGCGCATTTGTGCGTTTTTCAACAGGAGTTTGTGCAAATGTGTTTGAAAAAATCATTACACATATAAAAAACGCTGTTGTTATTAAATGAATCATTTTCATCTCCGCCTCATAAAGTTATAGCATTCAATTATAAAAATTATTTAACTCTTGTTCCTCTTTTAACAGAATTCTCCACAGTTATTAATTGCAAACCACCGTCTTCAGTTTCTGCAGCCAGTATCATTCCCCTTGATTCCAGTCCCATCAGCTTAGCCGGCTGAAGGTTTGAAACCAGCACAACTTTTTTCCCTATCAGGGCTTCAGGTTTGTAGCTTTTTGCGATACCGGCAATTACTTGTCGCTCTTCGTTATCAATCCTCACCTTAAGCTTAAGAAGTTTTTCACTTTTTTTCACATTTTCCGCTTCAATTATTTCAGCAACACGAAGATGTGTTTTCATAAAATCATCATAAGTTATCAGTTCGTCAGCAGTCTTTTCAGCCTGCTCTGATTTACCGAGTTTGTTTATTTGCGCTTCGATTTTTTCATCTTCTATTTTAGGGAAAAGAATTTCTGCCTGATTCAGTTTATGTCCTTCTTGTAATTGCGGTTTGCCTGAGTCAGACCATTGAACAGGTTTTGAGTTCAGCATATTAAACAACTTCTTTGATGAGAATGGAAGAACGGGTGAAAATAATTCGGCTAGTGTATAAATTGCCTGCAGACAGACATTAAGTGTTGTTGCGCATTTTTCCTTATCTGATTTAACGGTTATCCAGGGCTCTGAATCATTAAAATATTTATTGCCATCGCGTGCAAGGTTCATTATTTCGTTAACGCCATCACGAATTTTATACTTTTCAAAATAATCAGAAATTCTTTTAGGGTATTCAGAAATCTCTTTCAGTATATCCTTATCAATTTTCTGCAGCTCAGAAACCGGTGGAACTTTACCTTCGAAATGTTTGAACACGAAGGTAAAAGTTCTGTTAATAAAGTTACCGAGAATATCAGCAAGCTCACTGTTGTTTCTTAACTGAAATTCCTTCCAGTAAAAATCTGTGTCGCGTGTTTCGGGTAAATTTGCAGCAAGAGTATAACGCAGTAAATCGGGGTCGAATAAGTCGAGAAATTCATCAACATCAATTCCCCACCCGCGGCTTTTAGAAAATTTTTTCCCTTCAAAATTTAAGAATTCATTTGCAGGAACATTTTGCGGGAGGCAATACTGCCCCTTACCTTCTTGCCCGTCTGATTGACGGGTTTCATTCCATGCCATTAAGATTGCCGGAAAAATAATAGTATGAAAGACGACATTATCCTTACCAATAAAGGCAATATATTTAGTTGTTGGATCCTGCCAGTACTTTTTCCATAAATCAGGTTTATTAATTTTTTGTGAATACTCTTTTGTTGATGAAATGTAACCGAGCACCGCTTCAAACCACACGTAGATAACTTTTCCTGCAGCGCCTTCAACAGGAACTTTTATTCCCCAGTCGAGGTCGCGTGTTATTGCTCTATCCTTCAATCCTTCTTTAAACCAGCCGCGGCAATACTGAAGCACATTATCCTTCCATCCGAATTTTTCATTCATTTCTTTAACGTACTTTTCAAGCTGCGGCTGATACTTTCCAAGCGGAAAGTAATAGTGTGAAGTTTCTTTCAGTGTTGGGGTACCGCCAGAAATTTTGCTTTTAGGATTTTTTAATTCTGAAGGATCATAGAGTGCACCGCAGTTTTCACATTCATCGCTCCGTGCCTCCTCGTTTCCGCATTTGGGGCAGGTTCCTTCAACGTACCTGTCGGGTAAAAACATCCTGGCTTTGTCATCATAAAATTGAAGTGATTTTCTTTCGATCAGCAGCCCGCGATTATAAAATTCAAGAAAAAATTCTTTTGCAGTTTCATGATGAATCGGGAGGCTTGTTCGCGAATAGTTATCGAAACTCATTCCAAATCGTTCGAATGCCTTTTTATTTGCCTCGTGAAACCGGTCAATAATTACCTTCGGAGAAACTTTTTCCTTGTCTGCGCTTATAGTGATGGGAACACCGTGCTCATCTGAGCCGCAGATGTAAAGAACATCGTCACCGTTCAATCTTTTATATCGCACGTAAATGTCGGCGGGAAGATATGCGCCGCTTAAATGTCCTAAATGAATTGGTCCGTTTGCGTAAGGAAGTGCAGATGTAACGAGAACTTTTTCTTTAGCCAATTTGTAAACCGGATGTATGAAACAAAAATTTTAGTGTGGAAATATACAGAAATGGAAAGAAAATGACATAAGTTAAAAACAGACCTGAAGTTCGTTAATGCAGCTATTCAACGTATTTTACTTTAAGCCCTATTTTTTGTGCCGCCAGAATTTGTTTTTTATCAGACGAAATAAACAATTCGGGATGCCAGATTTGCGCGGAAGCAATGTGAATAGCAGCCAATGTGCGAAGATTGTTCTTCTCTAACAGTATAATTGCTTTGGAAATAACTTCGGGAACAACATTGATGATATCAACACTATTTAATCCATAAATAATTCTATCTTTTATCAAAGGATAATCACTTCGATTAATACTTTTATCGCGTAAACGTCTGTTTAATGCAGAAATTATTTCCGGGAAACATAAACTGCTCATTGCGATTGAATTCGAATTACGGAAGATGTTTGCAATATCATCGCTCCCTGATTCTTCAATAAACAATTTTGCAAATGCGGAAGAATCGAAGATGTACGCATTTAAGAAGTTTCTCTTTCCTCTAAAATTGCAGAAGATAAATTCCTTCCCTTGGCAATAATGCGCTTAAGTGGTTCCCTCAATAAATAATCTACGCTTTCAGTTTTATCGGGGGGTACTATTTTCGCGATTGGTTTGCCATGTCTTAATATTAATAGGATTTCGCCTTTTTCAACCGCGGATAATAGCAAGGAAGTGTTATTCCTGAATTCCGTAAAACTTACAGTTCTCATTATTTATACCCTTTCGAATTTTTTATGCAATAATGTACATCATTGAATTAAAGACTACAAATACTTATAAATTTTGTTAAATAAAATTGGTTATTACAGATGAAGATTAAAAAAATTACCCTTTAAAATCGTTCGATGTTCTGATCCGTTTTTAAACTATGTAAAATTTATTTCAGCATAATTTTGAACAATTTAACAGCAAAAAAGTTGAATTTCTTTGAAAAATTATTATAATAAAGCTATCCTAACATTAATCAAAGGAATAAAATCATGGTATTCTCATTAATTTCCCGCCTCGTAAACGGTGTAAAAGGCGGAGTATCAGCAAGCTTAAAAGGCGTAAGTGATAAGCCGGAACATCGCTTGGAGTCGTTAAAAACCTTACTGTTAATACTCTTAAGGATACAGGCGACTTGTTAAAAGAAGGGATAAAATTACCTGCATCAATTGTTCAGGGTGCGCTTAACGGTGTAGCGGAAATCGGTGCATCGGTTGTTAAGTCTGTAAAAGGTGTTGTTGGCGGGACTGTGCAGGGCGTTATGGAATCAGGCGGTAAACAGGACGAAGCAGTCAAAGGAGCGGTGGGACAGGCAATCCACAGCGCAAAAGAACTTGGCATTGACATTGGTGAAACCGCGCTTGAAGCTGTTAAAGGTTCTGTTGATGCTGTAAAAACTGTCGGCGGCGATACATTTGAAGCAACCAAATCAGCAGTTATGGCTGCTATGGAAGCGGCAATGGAAGTTGGCGGCGAAGCCGTTGATTCTGTTAAGAACACTCTTTCTTCAGGTGTTGATGGCGCAAAGAATATTATTGATTCAATCAAAAAGTAGATATCTGCAGCATCTTGTTAACTCACGTTACGCAAGATAGACAGATGACATCTTTTATTAAGAAAATAAATACTGATTATTTAAAAATTTTTATTTGAGAAGTGAATTAAATACAGAAAGCTAAGATGTCATCTCTTTACTGATTATTTTTGTGTAAGGTGACTTATTAACTTTAATAACACCTGCTCGAAAGATAGAGCAGGTATTTTTTTATGCGTTTTCACAATACGAATAATGACCGGCAGTTAAAATTATTTTTACATTTCCTGGTTAACTAAAGATACCGTTTACCTTCCAACAGCTCTGATGATAGCATCATGAATTTCAGGACGGAATGAAAAAATTGCCGGGTTACTGCCATCCGGATAAACACGATTGGTTAAAAGTACAATTATTAATTCTCTTTCAGGATCAACAAATAACGAAGTGCCGGTAAATCCTGTATGTCCATAAGCTGTTTCAGAAGAGAGTTTGCCGCCCGGGAATGTTTCTGTATGCTTAACATCCCAGCCGTACGCACGAAGATTTTTACCCTGGCTTTTTGTTCATGCTGATATTGTTGAAGATTTAATTATCCGTAAATCGTTGTAATATCCGTTTTGCAGCATCATCTGAAGAAAAATCGAAAGGTCGCGCGCTGTTGAGAATAAACCTGAATGACCTGATACACCTCCCATCAGAAAAGTATTATAATCATAAACTACACCTTTGTTTCTTTTATTCTTATCATATCTGCCGCTTGTTGGCAAACAGTAATACCACAACTCCATCCCGGGGTTATACATAGTTCGTCTCATTCCAAGCGGTGAAAAAATATTATCACTTACAAACTTATCTAAAGTTGTACCGGAGAGCTTTTCTATAATAAGCTGCAGAACTATCATCCCCGCATCGCTGTACAGTGTTTGTGCACCCGTAGGATATTGAAGATTTTCCTCAAAGATAGATTTAACAATCTCTTCTTTAGAAGTATACAAATCTTTATAGTTTCCTGATCGTCCGAATCCCGCATTGTGCAGAAGAAGATTCTTTACTTTTACTTGTTCGTTTCCGTTCTTCCTGAAACCGGGTAAATAGTGTTCAACATATTGTTCCGTGTCAAGCTTTCCCTCATCACTTAAGATCATTGCTGCGGTGGTTGCGGCAACAACTTCTGTAAGCGATGCCAGATCAAATATTGCTTCTTTCATAACCGGGGTTGATAAGCTGTCGTAAGTAAAATTTCCAAAAGGCTTCTCATAAATTACACGTCCTTTATGGTCTGCCAGTAATACACCGCCAGGAAATTTTTTTTCTTCAAGAGCACTTTGAATAAGATCGTTTACTTCCTGAAAATCGTTTAAAGGGTGTTCTTCAACTCCAGTGAATACGAGCCTGCTGCTTCGCATTTGCAATCCGCCTCCTAATCCGAAAGGAGAGTTAGGAAGTGAAACAGGCAGTATTCCTCTGATATTAATATTTCCTGTTAAAGCATCCAGCATTGCGCGGCGGGTTGCAGAAACATCACCATACGAACACAAATATGTCTTTGCAGTTGGAAATGCTGAAAGCACATAAGGATTTTCCATACTAACAATTACAACCGGTTTTTCCAGATTAAGGATTTCTTCAACAAAAGAAAATAATTTTCGCGACTGTTTGGAAATGTTAGCCTCTTCTGATAAATCAAAATAAGCTGATATTATTACCAACCCGGCTTTGTTTGCAACTGCATTAGCCACTTTAAAATCATTTTCTCTGCTCTTTCTGTTCAGATAAACAGATGTTACATTGCCCAGGTTATCCTAAAGCAGCGTCTGGAAAGAGCTGCCTCTCCTGTCACCCGCTGCATCGTTAACTGTAATCAAGGCAATATCATAATAAGCTTTGGGATCTATCGGAATTATTTCATCATCATTCCTTACGAGAGTAACAGACCTTTCTGCTATTTCTCTTGATAAACGCAGATGTTCTCTTTTTCCGATAACATCTTTAACAAACTGAAAATTTTGTGATCTGCTCTTATCAAGCTTAAGCCAGCGTTTAGCTGAAAGAATTTTCCGGACGCTATAATTAATCCTCTCCTCGCTTATCTCTCCGTCTTCAACGGCAAAATAGATTGAGTTTATCGCAAGCTCTTCATCAGGCGGCATTAAAATAATATCATTGCCGGCTTTAACGGCAAGCACTGAAGCTTCCCCTACTGAATAATAATTTGTAACGGCATTCATATTCATTGCATCAGTTACAATCAAACCATCGAAACCCATTTCTTCCTGAAGAAGGTCCGTAACAATTTTTTTGGATAGACTGGAAGGAATTCTTTCATAAGTTCAAGAGCAGGAACGTAAAGATGACCAATCATAACCGATGGCACTCCGGCTTTTATGAGCCGCGCAAACGGAACAAGTTCATTATTAGCGAGATTGATCCTGTCTAATGAAATTGTTGGAAGTTCTTTATGTGAATCAACATTTGTATTACCATGCCCGGGGAAATGTTTTGCAGTTGAGATCATCCTGCTTTCTTTTGAACCGCGCACGAAAGCTGCAGAGTATTGCGAGACTAATTCTTTGTTCTCTGAAAAAGAACTGTTGTTTATTACCGGGTTATAAGGATTATTATTTATGTCGGCTACCGGTGCAAAATTCTGATGCACTCCGAGCGCTCGTGATTCCAAAGCATTTATTTTACCCATTTTATAGGCAAGGTTTACATCTTCGGCTGCAGCCACCGACATGTTCGAAGGGAATTCAGTTGCATCGCTTAAACGGTATCCAAGCCCGCACTCAAAGTCTGCAGAAATAAGCAGCGGCACATCCGAATTCTCCTGAAGAAAATTTAAATTCTTAGCAGTGTTTTCGATATCACCCTAAAAAAAATAAACCCGCCGACTTTTGTATGCTTTGCTAATCTTACAAACCGTTCGTATTGTGCGCTGCCTTCTTTAAGTTAGCTGCCGTATGCCCATGGCATTATCATCTGCGCAATTTTTTCGCGCAGACTCATATTCGAAATAGTCTCTTCTATCCATACTTTATCTTCTTCATCCAGATGGAACACAGAAGGATATATAACCGGAGTAACAACAGACGGTTCTTCAATCATTGGTATTTTCACTTCAATTTCCGCAGCCTGCTTTGTATAGAAGATGTAAGAAGGATGCAGTGAAAACATTAATAATATTATCACTCTTATCCAGAAGTTCAGATTTGTAAAAGTATTTCTTATCATAAAGTGAATTTTTTGTTAGATGAACAACCAGTTTATTATAACGCAAAATGTTTTTAATTCCGACAGTAAGAATTTGTTTTTAGATACCTGATATTAATTTCATTTAATCGCTATGATAATTTCATTATGAAGAGCAGGTCTTATCCTGATAATTTTTTTATTTTCTCTTGAAGGATAAACTCTGTTAGTTAAAAAAACAACGAATAAATTTTTATCGGGGTCAATCCAAACCGATGTACCGGTAAATCCGGTATGACTAAAAGAATTATCCCCAAATAACGTGCCCGCTGAAGAACCCCTTGATGATTTGATATCCCAACCTAAAGCCCTATCGGTATGTTTTTTTGTAAAAATTTTTACCGTTGAAGTATTAAAAAATTTCTTTCCGTTTACTGAGCTGTCTCCGGTATAAATACGAATCAACTTGCTTATATCATCCGCAGTTGAGAATAAACCTGCATGCCCCGCTACGCCGTTTAACATCTGTGCATTTTCATCGTGAACATTTCCATGAACCAATTCCTTACGCCAGTAATTGTCAATTTCTGTCGGTGCAATTCTATACTTAAGACTATCATGAGGATTAAAGAAGGTATTGCTCATTCCGAGCGGCTTAAATATTTCTTCATTACAAAAAACATTAAATGGTTTACCCGAAACTTTCTCGATCACCTTTGCAAGAGTAATCATGCCCAGATCAGAGTACACGGTTTTCGTCCCGGTTTGATATTGCAAACGGGAATTATAAATATCATTCAGGATATCTTCAGGCTTGTTATCTGTTCCGTAATATTTTTTCCAGACCGGCAATCCGCTGTTGTGAAGCAGCAGATTTTTTATTGTAACATTTTCTTTACCGTTAACGGCAAATCCGGAAATATATTCCCTGAATATCACAAATTCTTTCTGCTCTCCGCAGGCAATTAACATTGTTACAAGCACATATTAATTAGCCATTTCAACCTTCTTACCGAATTCCGGGTCTATCTTAACAAACCTCAATATAACAAAACCGGGAATAGTTGAAATGCAAACCCATATGAAAAAGTTCTGATAACCAAGTATTTCCTGAATCCATCCGCTGAACATACCGGGTATCATCATACCCAGAGCCATGAAGCCGGTTGCAATTGCATAGTGAGCAGTTTTATGTTCTCCCACAGAAACGTATATCAGATAAAGCATAAAAGCAGTAAAGCCAAAACCATAACCGAATTGTTCGATCGCAACCATTGAGTTGATAAGAATTAAGCTTTCAGGCTGAACATAGGCAAGATAAACATATACAATATTTGGCAGATTGATTGCAATGATCATCCACCATATCCAGTATCTCAATCCTTTTTTTGAAGCAACAATACCTCCGGTTATTCCGCCGAGCATTAATGCTATTATTCCAACGGTACCATAAACAAATCCAACTTCGGTTGTGGTTAATCCGAGGCCTCCAATATCTTTTGTATCAAGCAGAAAAGGTGATGCGAGCTTAACAAGCTGTGCTTCACCAAACCTGTAAAGAAGAATGAACCCGAGTATGATGCCAATGTTTTTCTTCTTAAAAAAAGCTGCGAACGTTAAAAAGAATTCTTTCACGAAACTTTCCCGTGTGTTTCCGGATTTTTCTGCATCTGTTACAGGGTAAGGAAGTATAAACTTATGATACAAAAAGAAGAGAATGAACAAACCTGCCAGTAAAAAGAATGTAATCATCCATGCATAGCGTAACTGCATATCAATTCCGGATGAACTATCAGGAGAGAATACCGTTGATATTACATTGCTGCTTTCAAGATAACCGGCAAAAATTATAAGTAGACCCTGACCAAATATCATCGCGAAACGATAGAATGTACTTCTTATTCCGACAAAGAAAGACTGATCGTGCTGTGAAAGCCCGAGCATGTAAAATCCATCAGCAGCAATATCATGCGTAGCGGAGCTGAATGCAAGCAGCCAGAAAAATGCAAGTGTGTATTGAAAGAACGAGGCAGCCGGTATTGTCAGCGCTATTCCTGCAAAACCGGCGCCAATGAAAAGCTGAATAACAATTATCCACTGCCGTTTTGTTTTAAGCAGATCAACAACAGGACTCCAGAAAGGTTTAATTACCCAGGGCAAATAAAGCCAGCTTGTATAAAGTGCGATCTCTGTGTTGGAAATATCAAGACGCTTATACATTATAACCGAAACAGTCATTACAACAACATACGGAAGCCCTTCAGCGAAATAGAGAGACGGTACCCAAGCCCAGGCATTTCTTTTAGCTGGTTTAGAAGTCATGAGTTGTTACCGCTGTCCATATTTTCAGCCATTCTTTTTGCGATCATCAATGCGCCGGTTTCAGGTGAGTGTAAAGGTTCGACAATCTGTACGCCGGAAATTTTTTGTATTAATTTTTCTTTTAATTTTTGAGTGAAGAATGAATCCTGCAAAAGGATACCGCCTGAAAGAACAATATTAAGTCTGTCGGTCTTTAATTTTTTCAGCATTGCCTTAACGTGCAAAAGTAATTCATCGGTTTGTTCTTCAATAATCTGTAGTGCATACGGATCAGATTTTTTTGCTGCATAAATCACTACGGGTGCAATTGAAGCGATATCAAAGTTCTCCTTATATATTTTATTGATGAGAATTTCTCCGGAAAGAATTCCGAAACGTTCGGGAATAAGTTTGTTTAGCAATGTGTGTTCAATCCTGTCATCAAAAAACTTTGAAAGGATATTCAATCCTTTCATACCAATTCTGTAGCCGCTTCCTTCATCACCAATGATTCTTCCATAACCGCCGACTCTGTGTAAATATCCATTTCCATCTTTTGCGAACATTATGGAACCCGTGCCGCTTATAAGAATTGCGCCGGGTTTACCTTCAAAGGCGCCTTCAAGGGTGATGAACGCATCGCTTTCAATTATGAGTGCAATTTTATTTTTAACTTTTTCACGCAGGAAATTCAGCAGGTAATCTCTGAAAATTTCAGTTTCTTTTTTTCTTCCTGCACCTGCTGTTCCGAGCACAACAAACAGTTTATCATTTATATCAGCTTTAACGTGCGTGATACATTGAATTATCTGCTCAGCTATTGTGGCTGCAATTTCATTCTTATCATATACAAGAAAATTAGATGCGCCGCCGAAGGCAGTATGCATAGTGTTAAGAGATAAATCCGATATAACTGTTTTTGTTTTGCTCCCTCCGCCATCTATACCGATAAGATAATGCATAATATAAACCGCTAAAAAATCTGTTAGTTCATTTGTAATTTTTGAACGTACTTCATTCTTTATAAATCCTCGGAACTCTTGTATTGATGTTGGTAAGAATTTCGTACGGGATGGTGTTTGCCCACGATGCCAGGTCTTCACAGGTAATTGAGTTTACGCTGTCACTTCCAAGAAGGATTACTTCGTCACCGTTATATGCGCTGTCATTTTCGATGTTAACTACGATCTGATCCATTGAGATAGTGCCTATTACCGGGTAACGGTTGCCTCGTATGATGACCTGCGCTTTATGCGACATACTTCTGAAATAACCGTCGCCGTATCCTACCGGTACAGTAACAGCCCTTATGTTGTGATCCGGCTTCCATGTTGAGCCATAACCAACCGGATTTCCCGCTTTGATCACCTTAAAATAGACTACGAGAGATTTCCATGTGAGCGCGGGTTCTACCTCAATAGTTTTTTTAATATTCAGTGAAGGATAAACTCCGAATAGTAATATTCCCGGTCGAATCATATCAAAGTTGAACTCCGGCATTTGCAGAATTGCCGCAGAGTTTGAAACATGCTTCATCGGAACGGGTAATGAACGTGTGGTATAAAATTGAAGTGTTTCTTCAAATCTTTCAATCTGAAGCTTTGAATATGATAATTCCTCTTTATCAGCATTTGCAAAGTGAGTATAAATTCCTTCGAAGATAATGTTTGAACACTTCAGAGTTGTTTCGAGAAATTTTTCAGCATTGTAGTAATGAACGCCTATTCTTTCAAGACCGGTATCAATTTTCAGATGAACTTTTGCTTTTAGTTTCATCTGTCCGGCAATGTCATCAATTTGTTTCAGCTTTTCAATTGACGAAGCGGTGATTGACAAATCATATTTCAGAAAAAGCGGTACCTGATTGCCCCAAACTCCGTCAAGAACAAGTATCGGCGTTTTAATTCCCTGTTTTCTAAGAAGAATTCCTTCCTCAACAACAGCAACACCGAGATAATCTGCCCCAAGCTCTTCATAAAAGCGGGCAGTTCTTACCAGACCATGACCGTAAGCATTTGCTTTCAATACCGTCATTACTTTTGACGGCGCTGAATGGTTTTTAATCTTTAAAAAATTCTCTTTTAATTTTTTAAGATTCACCTCAACCCTTGTGGGACGAATTATCTCTTCAACGCTTATGGTAAGATGATTTATTGACTGATCCATCTGCTGATTTTAAAAATTATTTTAAGCTGCCGCTAAAATACAGTTTATGAATTGCACGGACAAATTCCGGTTTATCTGTTCTCAAAGATAGATTCTCCGGACAGTTTCATGTTCAAATCAGTATTTTTAAAACAACTAATTTTGTATATTCGAATATAAGAAATGAAAGCAAGGTAAATAAAATGAATACCTTAGAACATTATTTCGAACCATTCCGGAAAAATATTGTTGGATTTGATCAAACCTTCCTCTCCCCTTACGGCGAAAAGAAAATTATTTATGCCGATTGGATAGCAAGCGGCAGACTTTATGCGCCAATTGAACAAAAGCTGATACATCAGTTTGGACCGCTTGTTGGCAACACTCATTCCGAATCGAGCGAAACCGGAACAGTAATGACGCTTTCTTACCATTATGCTCACGAGATAATCAAAAAGCACTGCAACGCCGGCCCGGATGATGTTATCATAGCAGGGGGTTCTGGTATGACGGCAATGATTTGTAAATTTCAGCGGATGCTCGGAATAAAAATACCTGAACAGATCTCACCTTTTGTATCCTTACCCGAAGAGCTAAAACCGGTTGTTTTTATCACGCATATGGAACATCACTCAAATCATACCTCGTGGAATGAAACCATTGCCGATGTGGCTATTATTTCGCCTGATAAGGACGGACTTCCTGATCTGAATGATTTTGAAACTCAGCTTAAAAAATATAAGCATAGGAAATTCAAATTTGGTGCGTTTACCGCTTGTTCGAATGTTACCGGAATTATTACTCCTTATCATCAGCTTGCAAAGATTATACATGAATATGGCGGATTTGCTTTTATAGATTTTGCATGCAGCGCTCCCTATGTTAAAATTGATATGCACCCCGAAGACCCGCTCGAAAAACTCGATGCAATATTTTTCTCCCCGCATAAATTTTTAGGCGGACCCGGTACACCCGGCGTGATGATATTCGATTCAAAGCTTTATCATAACCGTGTGCCTGACCATCCCGGCGGCGGGACGGTAAAATGGACTAACCCATGGAATGAGCAGAGATATTTCGATGATATTGAAGTCCGTGAAGACGGAGGCACTCCGCCATTTTTACAAACCATAAAGGCTGCTCTTGCCATAAAGCTTAAAGATGAAATGGGAACCGAAAATTTAGTCGGTAGAGAATCTGAAATTGTACATTTAGCATTTGAGGAGATGAAACAAATTCCGGGTCTTCACCTGCTTGCAGATAACATCGAACACAGACTCGGAGCTATTTCTTTTTATGTGGATAATATTCATTACAATCTAATTGTAAAAATACTTAATGACCGCTTTGGAATTCAGGTAAGAGGCGGATGCAGTTGCGCCGGTACATACGGGCATTACCTGCTGCACGTTGACCGCGACCGTTCAAAGTTTATTACAGATAAAATTGACCATGGCGATCTTTCAGAAAAGCCCGGCTGGGTGCGGATTTCACTTCATCCGGTTATGACTGATGATGAAGTTCATTTTATTTGCAATGCCGTGAAAGAAACAGTAGAAAATATTTCGGTATGGGAAAAAGATTACAAGTATTCTCCTGAAATAAATGAGTTTGTTCACACCGGTTTTAACGGAAAGCAAAAGGATGAAATCAAAAAATGGTTTGATATGTCAATTAAGGAAGAGATAAGGTATTAACATGATTTTGAAGCAGTTTCTTTCATATTAAGATAACAGCAAACAATGTTAAACAGGGATTGAAATCCGCGAAATGGATTAAGACAAATTCCGGGGAATTAAAAATTAAGAGCTAAGAAAGGAGTTAAACAATGATTACTCTTGGAGCATATGAAAAATGTAAACGATATATTGAACTGCATTCGGGTACTTCTGAAGACTCAGAACCAGTAAAAAAAACAGAAGTTTATCCGTGCATTACACTTTCACGCGAGACCGGAGCCGGCGCCGATCTTGTTGCACAGGAGCTTGTAAAATACCTAACCAAATATAAATTGGAGGATGATGAAGAATGGACATTCTTCGACAGAAACCTGATCGAAAAAATCCTTCAGGATCATAAGCTGCCTAAAAGAACCGCCGAATACCTGCATGAAGATAAACACAATCTCCTCAGCGATGCGATAAATGAAGTGCTGGGTATTCATCCTTCAAGCTGGACATTGCTGCAAAAAACTATGGGCACGATTTTAAGAATTGCCAGAACCGGAAAAGTCATTATTGTGGGAAGAGGCGCTAATATTATCACCGCAAAACTCCCGAATACTTTTCACGTGCGGTTAATAGCGCCGCTTGAAAACAGGATTAAACATGTTCAGGAGGTTTATAACCTTACATATTCTGAAGCTGTGGAATTTACAAAGAGGGAAGACCAGGCAAGAAAAAACTTTGTTAAAACAAATTTCTTTAAAGAGATTGACGATCCGTTACTATACCACATGATCATTAATACCGGCTGGATACCGCATAACGAAGCGGCGAAAATTATCGGAGATACAGTGGTAAACAGATTTAAGAAAGTGATGGAAACCGTTTAAGCGCGCATTTCAGCTTAAACAGATATACCGGATTATTCCCGCCTGGGCAAAGTTAAACCCGGTTTATCAGCAGCAGCACAGATTTCTACACCCGAATAGCCTCGCTTAATCTGTGCTGCGTGGCTGGGTTTGGAATTTTTTATTGAAGCAGTAACATTATCTTCATTAAAAATAACGATGACATCTTTTATGCAACTGCTTTGCACATCGAAAGATGTCATCTTTTTTTACCGCAGCAAAATCATCTTCTTTGTTTCAGAGTAGCTGCCGGCTCTTAACTGGTATAAATAAATACCGCTTGCAAGTCCGCTTGCATCGAACTCAACTTCATAACTTCCTGCCGGTTTGTATTCATCTACAAGTGTTGCAACTTCTCTTCCCAACACGTCATAAACTTTAAGCGATTGCAGACTGCCGACCGGAGACTGCCAACTTATTCGTGTAGTTGGATTGAACGGGTTGGGGTAGTTTTGGGAGAGATGAAACCTGTTCAAATACACGACATTGTCTTCAACATTTGTTATTATATCAACATGATATAAGCCATGCGATGAGGAAGCAAAAAAGAAATTTCCTTGTGTATCTTTATTTATATCAGTAATAAAAGATCCTGCGAGCTGGTCAAATAATGACCAGTTATTTCCATAATTATTTGATATGTAAATTTTGCGTGTTGAAGAACCCGTAATAACTAATCCATTTTCATCCGCGAAAATCGCTGAATATCTTAAATCAAATAATAATTGTTCCCAACTTAATCCGTTGTTTGTTGAACGAAAAATTCCAGGTGTGTTTTCTGTTATTATTAGATATATAAAGCCATTATTGGTTATGGCAAATGGAGAATGAGCCGCATTTGAACCTAAATTTGAGATAGTAGAATTAAAAGTGCCGCCCATATCAGGAGAATGAAAAAGATGGGCGGGTCCTTGAGTCAAATGCCCTGTTATCCACAAATCATTATTAATAAGGAACAATCCTCTTGAAGACGATCCTGTTTTAATTGGTAAAATATCCCAGTTTTGACCACCATCAGTTGTTCTTCTTGCATTAGCCCAAAAAGCTGTCGCAACAAAAATCGTATCATCATTCAAAGGGAGCACATTAAAAATAGGAATAATGGTATCAACGGCTATATTTATTAATTCCCAGGTACCACCTAAATCTGTAGATTTATACAGACCCTCATCTCTTGTAGCTGCATATAAATTATCAGAAGGTGTAATAGCTACTGCTTCTACTTTATAGAGACCAAGGTTTGACCATTCTTTTGTAAACCGGTTATACTTTTGAACCCCCGAAGGGGTTGATGCTATTATTAAGCTATCTCCGCTGAATATTATATTTTTAATATTTGACAATGGCAAGCCTACCTGCTTAAATGATTTTCCTCCATCGGTTAACCTGAAAACACCACCATCACCCCAATATATATCGCCTTCTGAGCCAACAAAAATATCGTCCCGTTTGTTTATCTTCAACCTGAAAACCTGTTGCCCGTATAAACCCTTATGATATTGTTTCCATGTCTGTCCCATGTCAGTCGTCTTAAATAATCCATCACTAAGTGTTCCAGCAAAAAGATTTCCTTTTGAGTCAAAGTCTAATGACAATACTGATATGCCGCCTAATCCTAATTGTATCCAGCTCTGCCCTCCGTTATCAGAATAATAGATTCCATCGCCATTACTGATGTAAGGATATCCTGTACCACAGAAGATGATATTTCTTTGATCAATAATCACGGAAGGGATTACAAAACCGGAAAGAAAATTATTTTGTATCCATGTTACTCCATTATCTGTTGTATAATATAATCCGTTAAATGTTCCTGCATAAACAACATTATTCGAATCAACTGCCAAAGCAAGTGTAGCGATACTAGCAGAAAACATCCAATTTTCTCCATTGTCGGTTGACCGGTAAAGATGTCCATTATTTGCATCACCGGCAAATAATACCCCATCTTTGCTTTGACCAATTGCCCAGCATTCACCAGTATTGAACCCGTTATTTTTAACTTCCCAGGTTAAACCATCATCTGTTGATCTGTATAATCTGTCCTGGTAATCTGTACCAACCCAGATATGATTATCCACGGTTATATATATTGAAAATACATGAAAGTCTTCAAACTGAGTTTGAATTTTATTCCAGTTATCACCATTGTCGGTTGATTTGTATAAACCGGTATAATCAGCGGTCAATAACGGATATACGCCAGCAAAAATATCTCCTTTAGAATTTATAGCAAGATCACCTATTGTTCCTCCCA
>JBBIGV010000049.1:0-26861 GCA_037447335.1 Ignavibacteria bacterium
AGAATAATTTCTAAACATTTTAATTAATCTTGAAAAAAGTGCGGAAGTCAGGATTGATTTAACTTTTAGTTATACATCATCAATAACTTTATTCGTACGAAGTTAAATTTTTGTAAATATTTTCATTTTATTAAAATGTTATAATGCACAAAACAAAAAAAAGAAAGGATACATAATGGCAATAGGTCAGAATAAGGTAATAACGATGAACTATATCTTAAAAGACAGTGATGGGAATGTAATTCAATCAACACATAACAGCCGTCCTTTTTCTTTTCTGAGCGGCAACGGTCAGATAATTCCCAAACTGGAAGGAGCAGTTGACGGGCTGCTTATCGGTGGAAAGAAAAATATTAAAGTTGATGCCTCAGATGCATACGGCGAATATGACCAAACCGCTGCACAAACAATAGACAGGAAAGAATTTCCTCAGGACATTAATCTTGAGGTTGGAATGGATTTGATGATGAATTCACCTGATGGACGAAAAATCCCTTTCTCAATAAAAGAACTAACGGATGACAATGTTACAGTTGATTTTAACCATCCGTTAGCCGGTAAAGATCTTGAGTTCGATGTGGAACTGCTCGACGTAAGAGATGCTACTCCCGAAGAGATTGAACATGGGCATGCACATGGCGAGGGCGGTCATCATCATTAAAAAATTATTTGATTTAAGGGCTTGGCAGACAGTCAAATTCTTCTGCCAATCCCTTAACATTAAAAATAAATTTCTATTCATAAATTATTGCTGTTTTTTTAATGGACTTTGTTAGTTTTCAGAAGGAAATAAGAAATTTTACCGGGAAAAATAAATCTGTCGGTTTTTTATGATTCTGCTTCCCTCTAAAAAAAAAATTACTTAGATTAAACCACTAATTAATAACATTTTGGACTTCAACCTCAGGTTTACTGTTGAAGCAAATTATTTACAATAACAAATTTATGAACCAGATAAATCTTTTTTTTAGAAAGGAGGGATCGCCGGCACAACACACCTCTGGTACGCATTGACAAAATCTTGTAGTCCTGTGATTTGTGATGTTTACCAACAATAACTTATGGAGTTAATGAGTATTACAAGTTTGTAATACTGTACAATTAATTAACTTTAATTCATGAAGGGCTCACTATATGAATGCAAAAATCTATACTTCTAAAGTATCCGCAGTTATGAAAATCATTTCATTCCTGCTGATGCTAACTGTCTCTTCGACTCCTCTTTTCGGTCAGCTTACCGGTATAAAAACTATTCCAGGCGATTATGCCAGCTTAACCTTAGCCGTTACAGATCTTAACACACAAGGCGTTGGCGCTGGCGGTGTGACCTTTAATATTGCTGCCGGTTACACGGAAAGCATAACCGCTGCAATATTTTTAACAGCTACCGGTACAGCCGCTAACCCGATTATGTTCCAGAAGAGTGGAGCAGGCGCTAATCCATTAATTACAAGAACTGATGGTGGAACGCTTGCCACAAGTGTTCTGGGTGGTCAGGGTGACGCTGTTATACTAATTCAGGGCTCTGATTATGTAACATTTGTTGCTATTGATGTAGCTGCAAGTGATCATGGTATTGAATACGGTTACTTCCTCCGTAAAACAAACAGTGATGACGGATGTAAGTTTGTGGCTATTAGAAACTGTACCGTCACAATGACTAAAGGCACCAGTGCCTTTGTAGCCGGGATTTATTCATCCAACCTTGACCCGGCTTCTACAACCGGTTCTGCAGTAGGTGTTACTGTTACATCCATTGCTGGACGTAATGAAGGTGTTCAAATCATTGGCAATACTATAAGCAATGTATTTACGGGAATACATCTAAGAGGCTTTAACCATACCACAGCACCTTTTGGCTTTTATGATCACGACTTTGTTGTGGGCGCTATGGGCGCCGGAAACATCATACAGAATTTTGGTGGAAATGCTGCATCTACTACTTATGGTATTTATATGATTTATCATAATAACCTCTCAATAGGTTATAATACTATAAATAATACTGCAGGTGGCGGATCAGGATTTACGGCTACTGGCTATGGTATTTTTACTTCCACAGCTACTTCTGTTAACATATCAATTACCAATAACCTTGTAACACTAACAAGTGCCGGCACAACCACGCTTATGCATGGTATTAATAATGCGGCTGGTAGTACAGCAGCCGGCAATACAGTTACAATTGCACACAATACTGTAACCGGATGTGCCTACCCGACTGCTACCACTGCTGCATTTACAGGCATTGTTAATACCGGTACTGCCGCAACCGTTAATGTTCACAATAATACTGTAAGCAATAACGTACTACCAGGAACAGGAACCTTTACAGGTATTGATGGCGGCGGAGGCTCAACTTCGACTGTTAACATGTTTAACAATACAGTTAATAATAACCAGAAGACCGGTGCCTCAGGTTCGTTTTTTAACCTGAGATGTGCAGGCGGAACAGTAACTGTAAATAATAATAACATTTATGACAATGCTTTTACCGCTGCTTCAGGTACTGCCAGTTGTATCATGTATGGTTATTACAATCTTGGTGTGCCTCCATTTGAGAATGTCTATAATAACAACATATACAATCTTTCAGTATCAGGTACCAATACCGCAACTGCTTCATTGCTGAGTGGTATGCATACGCATACTACTGGCACTGCAGCGAAAAATATTTATAACAATAATATTTACAATTTATCAGCACTTTCCGGATCAGTAAATGGTATTGTTCAACTTCTAGGTGCAGATGTCAGGATCTATAAAAACAATATTTACAACCTTACTAACAATACCAATGTAACTACTACGGCTCGTACCAATGGTATTGTAGTGAGCTCAGGTAATACGTATGTATTCAATAACTTCATTTCCGAGCTTAAAGCTCCTCTGGCTGAAGGCGACGATGCAGTGCGAGGAATAAGTATTACCAGCACAGCTGTTACTACTACAGTTGGGTTATATTATAATACTATTTATCTGAACGCCATGTCTGCAGGAGTTAATTTTGGCAGCACAGGTGTATTCCATACCTATAGTGCCACTGCTACAACTGCAGCACTTGATATGAGAAACAACGTTATTGTAAATAACTCAACTCATGCCGGAACCGGCAGAACCGTTGCTTTAAGAAGAAGCGCTGCAACAGACTTGAATAATTATTCAACGCTTTCTAACAATAATGACTTCTTCGCAGGTGTTCCCGGTGCAAATAATCTGATTTTCTTTGATGGAACAAATGCAGATCAGACCATTGGTGCTTTCAAGACACGTGTAGCGCCAAGAGAATCTGCTTCTTTCACTGAAAATCCACCGTTTGTTAATGTTACAACATCCCCATATAACTTACGGATGCAGACAACAATCCCCACTCAGGTTGAGAGCGGCGGTATCCCGATAAGTTCTCCGTTTGCTATTACGGATGACTTTGACGGCGATGTAAGAAATGCAACTACCCCGGATCTTGGCGCTGATGAATTTAGTGGATTACCTCAGGACCTTACTCCCCCTATCATTTCTTATACTCCATTACTCAATACAGGATCAACAGCTCCAAGAACATTGACAACTAACATTACCGACCTATCCGGTGTTCCGACAGCGGGCATTGGATTGCCAATGCTGTATTGGAGAAAAGGGGCTGATCCATATGTCGGAGTGCAGGCTGTACATGTATCCGGAAGTGAATATTCTTTCACATTTGGCGGCGGCGTTGTAGTTGGTGATGTAGTCAGCTATTATATTGTAGCCCAGGATAATGCTGCTCCACCAAACGTTGGAGCCAACCCATCAGCAGGTGCAGGTCCTTTTACACCTAATCCACCGACTGCGGTTAGTCCTCCTACTAACCCGAGTACTTATACCATAACAGCTACTCCTCTCTCAGGAAATTATACAGTTGGAACAACTATGTTCAGAAACATTACGGGCAGAGATATTACCTTTGTCCAATCTGTTCGAACAGTTTTGAGAGAAGTAGTTGTTGAAGAACCCGTTTCTAAGTTCGCTTATGGAAGCGAAGGTCCAACCGAAACATCTGTTCATGTTAACGGTACAAAACAGTTAGTCGAGGTTGAAGAAATTAGCTGGATACCAATGGAAAACGGACAGGTTTATGAAGGTGATCTGTATGTGAAGAAATTAGAAAACCCGTCTCTCCAATTTCCGGAAGGTATTGATGGTGTATATCTAACTATCACTGCAGCAGTTGCCGATCTGAATCTGCGTGGCGTTAGCGCTGCAACCAACTTCCTGCTGACAGATGCAACATATCCATCCGAGACATTCCCGATTATTGTAAATGTAACGAATGCGAGTCTGCCGTCTGCAGCCAATCCGGTAACTATTAGACCGAATACCGGAGTTACTTCTGTTGTATCTGGTCTTTCTTCGGCTTCCCAGATATTCAGAATACTCACTAGTTATATTACTATTGACGGTTCAAATGCAGCAGGAGGCACATCGCGAAACCTGACAATAGAAAATACAAGCACTGCCACTCCAACTGTAATTCTGATAGGTTCGCTTGGAACTACTCCGATTACCAACGTTACAATTAGAAATTGTAACATTATAAACGGAATCATTACAAGCACTGCATTGGTAGTTTCCGATGGAAATACACCCGGTTCAGCCGGCTGGTTTAACAACATCACTATTCAGAATAATAGCCTTCAGAAAGCACTTATAGGCAACTTTAACATAGCAGTTGTTTCACCTGGTAATGGTACCGGCTTAAACATAGTTGGCAATGAATTGAACGCCACAGGTGTTAATGCAATTCGCTATGTTGGTATTTACTTACAGGGTATTGACGGAGCAGCGGTTTCTGATAACCGAATAGCTAATTTTGACGGAACAAGCTCTGAAATAGACCGCGGGATCTGGTTAGCAACCGGAACCAGAAACACGGTGCTTACCAGAAATGTTGTGAATTCCCTCAAATATTTAGGCACCGCTGGATATGGTGGACACGGATTCACTGTATCAACAGGAACTACTGCCGCCAATATTACCATTGTAAACAATGTAATATATGATATAACCGGTGACGGTTGGAATTATGCATCTATCCTTGGCGATAATAATCATGGTATGTTTATTTTCACTGCACAAACCGGAATAAATGTATATTATAATTCAATTCACCTATATGGAAACACTTTAAATCGGACTGATGCTCTTTCCACCGGCATTTGCCTTGGCACAGGAACGGTAGCAGATCTCAGAGATAATAACATTGTGAATAATTTAGGATTACTCGGAGCAACCGGATTTGGCAGTGCAGGAATTTTCTTGCAAACTGCTGCTTCACAGCTATCTCCAAGTAACTACAATAATATCTTTGTAAATCCAACCGGTACCGGTGCTAAGAATGTTGGTCAGATCGCTGCTGTTGGTTATGCAACACTTGCAGCTTGGCAAACCGCTACTACACAGGACGCAAATTCCATTTCTGCTAATCCATTGTATCTGGCGAATGACGATCTGAGACCGGCATTAGGCTCGCCTGTTATCGGTGCCGGAACTCCCATTCCTGGTATAACTACCGATTTCCTTGGTGTAACAAGAAGCGTAACTAATCCTTCAATTGGCGCTTATGAGCAAGCCGTTGTAGTTCCTCTTGCACCTGGTGATTATACAGTTGGTGTTTCATTATTCAGAACACTCTCCGGAAAAGATATCACTTTCGAAAAAAGAGTTCGTACTATCGAAGTTGAAGAAGTTCTTAACGAAAGTCAGGTTAATCCTGAATTGTGGGAAACTGATCGCGCATTCGATGTTTCTATGACCGACATCGTAAGCAGCAAACTCATCAGTCTTGATGATGCTCTTGTGACTCCGGAACTTACCGGCGATCCATCTGTTGACTTGATTACAATGAGCAAGATCAATAGTATTGGCGAGCCTGTTAACAGCATGGTTGTAAAACGGACTGTTGAACAGGAATACTACGTACCGATGCTTAATGGTCAGGAATATCACGGCTCACTGTATTATGAGTTCACCCCTGAACAAATAGTTGATAACAATCTGTCCAGTGCGGGTGTTTATCCTACTATTACAGCAGCGATTGCTGATGCAGTATTTAGAGGTGTTGCCGGACCGGTTAGATTCATACTGATTAATGCTACTTATCCATCAGAAACTTTTCCGATCGTAGTAAATCCGATCCCCGGTACAAGTGCTGCTAATACCGTAACACTTATGCCCGGAGTAGGCATCACTTCATTGATTTCAGGTTCTCCGACTAATACCCAGATATTCAATTTTGATGGTGTTGACTATTTCATCATTGACGGAAGATCCGGTGGTGTTGGAGATGAAATTAAACTCACAATTGAAAATCTGACTGCTACAGGAACTGCTTCTCATACTGTCAGATTTATAAACGGTGCAACTAATAATATTCTAAGGTATGTGAGACTTAATAACGCCACGCAAGGCACTGCTGGTCCTCGTGTTGTTGACTTTGGTACTTCAGCAGGCGACCCGGCAGGAAACTCATTTAACAGAGTTGAAAACTGCTATCTGAGTGGTGGAAGAACCGGTGTTGGTTTTGCAGGAACAGCAGCAAATCCAAATTCCGATAATGTGATTATCGGTAACACAATCACAGATTTCGGTTTCGCCGGCGTATGGTTAAGCTCAAATGCCAACAACACTACGATAGATAAGAACATATTTTCCCATGTCGTTGGATATAATACATCTGGAACCGGTGTAAGTCTGGCTACAAGCGGTATAATAAATATCCGCGGTAATATCTTCTATGACCTGCAGAACATTACTACAGGCACGCTTAGAGGAATTGTCGGTACGCCCGGCGCTGGTTCAACTGTTAATATTGTAAACAACTTCTTCTCATTTAATCGGGATAACGGCACAAAGACCTCAATATACGCTATCCAGATTACCGGTACTACCGAGCACACTGCCAATATATACTATAATACATTCTACTCCGGCGGTGTTCATACTGGTGGAACTGCGGGTACTATCGTATCAGCAGGGTTAATTAAATCTAACACCGGTGCTACTTCTACATTTAACGCAAAGAATAACGTTAGTATTAATAAAAGAACCGGCGGAACGGCTGGTGTTGTTCATACTAACTTCTTCGCAGGTGGAACTGCATTGGTTGGTACTCTGGATATAAATTATAACGTTTGGTTTGCTTCCGGTGATCCCGGTTCATTCCACTCGGGATGGAACGGCTTTGTTTATAATGATCAGCAAGCATACCGTGACTCTGCAGCGCCACATGAACAGAATACCTTCTTTGGTGATGTGCAGTTTGTATCTGCTACCGACCTCCACATTGACGGAACATCAATTGGTGATCCGATACTTGGCGGAACTCCGATAGCGGGTATTACCACAGATATTGATGGAGATACAAGGCATTCATCAATCCCCTATCGCGGCGCTGATGAGGTTAACGTTCCGTTTACACCTGTTGCTGCTCCAACAAGCCTTATTGCTGTTGCAGATACATTCTTTGTACAATTGACCTGGACAGATAACTCTGTTAATGAAGGCTGGTTTGTTATCGAAAGAAAAGATGGCGATTCAGCCAGTGCAAATCCTTATGTGGTAGTTGGTACTGCGGCAAGAAACAGTACTACTCATACCAATACTGGTTTGACTCCAAATACTACCTATACGTACAGAGTTAAAGCAGTCAATCAGTTCGATGGGTCAGGTTACAGTAACCAGGCGCAAGCAACCACAATAATTCCTGTCGAGCTTACTTCATTCTCAGCCTCTGTTATAGGAAGAGACGTGTTGATCAACTGGTCAACCGCTACCGAAACCAATAACAAAGGATTCGAACTTCAGAGAAAACTCGATGATGAATGGCAGGCTCTCGGATTTATTCAGGGTAAAGGAACTACTACCGAAATTCAGAATTATTCGTTCAATGATAATTTTGAATACGAGTCATTCAAAGGTGCTATTTCCTACCGTCTGAAACAATTAGACTATAATGGTGCATATCATTATTCACACGTAATTAACGTTGATGTTGACTTTACACCTAAGGAATACACCCTGTATCAGAACTATCCTAACCCGTTTAACCCGGGCACAACAATCAAGTATGCTCTGCCTTTCGACAGTAATGTCAAAGTGCGTATCTACAACTTGCTTGGCGAGCTTGTAACAGAACTGGTTAACGCAACTCAGGAAGTAGGGTATCACAACGCGGTCTGGAACGCAGGTTCTATGGCTTCGGGTGTTTACATCTATACTATTCAGGCAAAATCAGTTGACGGACAGAAAGACTTCAAGTCCGTTAAGAAGATGATGCTTGTGAAGTAATTACCCTCCCCTTTCCCCCTCTCCTATGGAGAAGGGGTATTGGAAATATTCAAGGCTGTCCGAACGGGCAGCCTTTTTTATTGTAAATCCGAATGAAACCGTTTGATCAGCATCCAATTGAGGTTTATTAGCAAATTGCTTATCCGGCTCATTTTGCTTAATTTTACCACTGAAATTTATATTACTACGATGTTACAAGTACACATATTCTATATTATTACCGGACTGAAAGACCTCCGGAGCTACTTCGTTTCCAACTTCGAGAACGTATTCTAATACCTTCCTCTCCCCTTTCCTGTACTCATATATTCGTTTATTACAAAAATTTTAATTTTTTTTCTCCGGAGGATTCCAAATGAATACTAATGATTTAATTAATACTAATGAAGCGATAAAAAGCCAAACACTGATCAGCCCGGATGATGTTCATTCAACTATCCGAAAATATACGCTTGCTGATGGGTTCAGCATTGTTCTGGACCTTGTGAACAGCAAAGGCATTCACATAGTAGATGAAAAAACAGGCGATACATATTTTGATTTCTTCACTTTCTTTGCATCATCACCAATTGGCTTAAACCATCCTAAAATGATGCGGGAAAATGTATTGAATGCACTTGCGGAAGCTGCAGTTAATAATCCTTCCAATTCAGATATTTATACCCGTCAGATGGCGGAGTTCATAGATACTTTTGCAAGGGCTGCTAAACCCGAATACATGAAATATTTGTTTTTTATTTCAGGAGGCGCCTTAGCGGTTGAAAATGGTTTAAAGGTTGCCTTCGACTGGAAGGTTAGAAAGAATTTTGCTAAAGGTTACAAAGAGGAAAAGGGTCACCAGGTAATTCATTTCAGGCAGGCATTCCACGGCAGAAGCGGATACACAATGTCCTTAACAAATACTGAACCCACAAAAATAAAATATTTTCCTAAGTTCAACTGGCCAAGGATAATTAATCCTAAAATATCTTTCCCCCTTGAAGCAAATCTCAGTTCAATCAAAGCGCTCGAGGAACAGGCTGTAACAGAAATTTATACTGCAATAAAAAATAATCCTGACGATATCGCGGTGATGATTATCGAACCAATTCAGGCAGAAGGCGGAGATATTTTCTTCAGAAAAGAATTTTTCGAAAAGCTGAGAGAAATATGCGATGAAAATGAAATCATGCTTATGTTCGATGAAGTTCAGACCGGATTTGGCATTACAGGAAAATTCTGGGCTTATGAACATTACGTTAAGCCTGATATAATTGCGTTCGGAAAGAAGTCGCAGGTTTGCGGTATTATGGTTTCACAAAGAATTGATGAAGCGCCGGAAAACTGTTTCAAAGTTCCTGGCAGGATAAATTCAACCTGGGGCGGTAATCTTACAGATATGGTCCGCTCAACCCACATTATGCGTATTATTGAAGAGGACAATCTTGTAGATAATGCCGCAAAGGTTGGAAAACATCTTTTCACACAATTGCAGAAGATACAATCAGAATTTCCAACGTTGGTTTCGAATGTTAGAGGACTGGGCTTAATGTGCAGCTTCGATCTGCCGGGTACCGAAGTAAGAGATAAGTTCAGAGAGATAAACTTTAAAGAAAAACTTATTATCCTGGGCTGCGGTGAAAAGTCAATTCGTTTCCGTCCTCCTTTGAATATAACAAAAGAAGAAATAGATGAAGGGTTGAATATTATCCGGAAAGTTCTATTTTTGCTCTCGTCAAATAACTAAATTTATTACACTACTTGCTGAAACGGCTCCGGATGGAGCCGTTTTCATTTCCCACAATCGAAAAAAATTAGATTATGACTTATTGCATTTTTTTTTAGTACTATCCATCGCAATTAAATCTTAATAATCTGTGGAGGTGTTATTATGTTAAAAAATTTTAAATGTTTAATTATTGGCATTATTATTATAATGCTTGCACCACTAAATTATCCCCAGTCAGCGCCACCATTCTTTGATTTTGAAATATCAAATTGTACTCATGGAGATTATGGAATGATATGCGATCAGTTCTTTGCCGAATGGGAGGAAGAACCACTAGATTTTAATATAAATATCATAGTGCGTCCCACGCATTTTGTCAGTCCGAGATACAAGTTAAGGATCTATAGGAATCGGGAATTAATATAGAGTACTAATTGGCTTTATGTGGACTCTCAGCACCCGGTCACAGTGTATTCTTATGATGTCATTAAGGTTTGTTTGGAATGGAATTTCTTACACCTTGAAGAAACATCAGGGAGTAACTGTGCATATATT
Organism: Ignavibacteria bacterium; assembly: GCA_037447335.1. Taxonomy (GTDB): domain Bacteria; phylum Bacteroidota; class Ignavibacteria; order Ignavibacteriales; family Ignavibacteriaceae; genus JBBIGV01. The sequence continues at coordinate 10,589 of JBBIGV010000049.1, forward strand.
ATCCTTTATGATACTTGGTGGGAGTCGTTACTAACACATAAACGTCTTGACCAAAATAATGAGATGGAAATACCGGATATCTTTGAACTCAGTCAGAATTTTCCCAATCCGTTTAATCCCGGTACTGTAATCGAATACAGACTGGCTGAAGGAAGTCACGTCACTTTAAAAATTTTCAATTCGCTTGGTCAGGAGATAGAAACATTAGTTGATGAAATTAAGGAAGCAGGCTCTTATTCAATTTCCTACATTACTAACAGTTTGCCGAGCGGAGTTTACTTATATCAGATTCAGGCGGGCAATTTCACTGATACGAAGAAGATGATACTGCTTAGATGATCAGCAATTAAAATTAAAGGGAGCTTCGGCTCCCTTTCTTATTTCAGGTCTAACTTTTATTTGACAAAACCGGTTAAGTATTTTTCAATAATATCCGCGTTGATTTCATCAATTTCGTTAAAGTTAATAATCTCAAGGTGGGTGTTTAACAGCATTCTGAATTGTTTCATATATTCGGAACTGATAAACTCTCTGATTGACTTTCCTTCCGATGGAAGTTTCATTTTGCGTTCATCATCAAGCTGAGCAAAGAAAACTTCTCTATCAGCTCCGATTGCCGCAACTTCATCTGGAATTACATCAAGTGTTATCACAGAAACTGCTATTCTCTTTGCATCGGAATGGTTAATAGCTTTTACATTTAACCAGATTTCAACTTTCATCTCACCCTGGTTTTCAGCTAAAATATTTTTCTCTTTTAATGCTGAATTGAAGCTGTTCAATACAAGAGTTTCTGTTTCGGATAAATCGTTATCTGATGGGATTACTATGACTTTTACACCAAATATTTTCCCCGCATCACATCGTGCTGTGCAATCATTTCAATATTCATAAATAAAAAAGATGCACACAAAAAGGAGAGCAGATAAATAAAAGATTTTCCCGGCAGCATAATACACCTCCTGAGATTGATTATTGAAAAACATATCTGAATAATTCTTTCAAGAGAAACTTAAAGCAATATCCTGTTTAATAGCAAAAATAATTTAGTGATAAAATTTGTCTCTTAATTCACCCAGGCATAATAACGAAAAATATTTTTTCCGATGGAACATTTTATTTTCAGTTTTTCTATTTTAATACAGGTTATGAAAAACATTTTTGCATTTGCTAAGAAGATAAACAGACCGCTGATTCTCGATGGTGCTATGGGAAGCCTGCTTCAGCAGCGTGGTGTTAAGAGATCCGGACTATTATGGATGACTTTAACTGTTCTTAACACTCCTTCCAAAGTCAGACAAATTCATGAAGAATATGTAGATGCCGGAGCAGATATAATTACCACAAACACATTTCGTTCAAACCCGGCTGCTGTTAAAAAGGCTGCCGGATTCAGACCCGATGAACTGGTTAAAGCTGCGGTTAAAATTGCCGGGGATGCTGTTAACAATCAACCGGTCTTTATTGCAGGTTCAAATCCGCCTGCCGAAGACAGCTATCAGCTCAAAAGAACCATAACCGCTAAAGAGCTTAAATACAATCATCATAAACACATTGATTTACTTATATCTGCCGGCTGTGATTTCATATTAAATGAAACACAAAGTCACTTCGATGAAATTAAGATTATATCAAGGTTTTGCGATCGGTACGAAATACCTTACGTTACAAGCCTGTTCATCCTGAAAAACGGACATCTTCTTTCCGGTGAACACATCAGCGCCGTCCTCGATTATCTTTCCGGTACTGACTGCCTTGCAGTTGGTGTTAACTGCGTGCTTCCCGCTGAATTTCAAAAAGCTTTCCAGTCAATAAGCAAAAATCAGCTTTGGGGCTTCTATCTGAACTGCGGCAGCGGCGTATATACAGATGAAGAAATAAAAACCGGTGTAACCCCTTCCGAGTATGGCGATTATGTGAAATTGTCGTTCTCAAAAAGTCCCTCTTTTATTGGTGGATGCTGCGGTTCAACACCCGCCCATATCCGCTATATTAAAAAGGTAATAGATGAAAACCATTTCAGTTAATGCTCCCGCAAAAATTAATTTCGGATTGAATATTGTATCCCGGCGTGCAGATGGCTATCATAACATTGAAACAATTTTTTACCCGGTTTGTTTGTATGACACACTTACATTTTCTGCCTCCGAAAAATTTAGCTTCACCGTAAGTGATCCTTCAATACCATCTGACAGCAGCAACCTTGTAGTACAGGTAAAGAATGAACTGGAATCTGCTGCTAATAAAAAGATAAATGTTTCTATTCATCTTAAAAAAAATATTCCGGTTGGTGCAGGCTTGGGTGGCGGAAGCTCTGATGCAGCTTCAGCTCTTTTAACTTTAAATGATATGTTCCATTGTGGTTTAACATTAGCAGAATTAAGAATAATTGCAGGCTCGCTTGGTTCCGATGTTCCGTTCTTTCTGTCTCCCGTTCCTTCTTTTGCGGAATCACGCGGCGAAATACTCTCACCACTTAAATTAAAGATAGAGTTTCCTCTTCTGATCGTAAAACCGGCGATTCATATTTCAACTGCATGGGCATACAAAAATTGTAAGCCGGCACTACCTAAATTCGATTTGCGTAACCTGCACGGAACTTTGAGCAATGAAGAAATGATTGAACTGCGAACAAAAGTAGTTAACGATTTTGAGCGGATTGTTTTTGATGATTATCCTGAAATCAGGGAGATAAAGCAAAAGATGTATCAGCTTGGAGCCTTATTTTCTTTAATGACCGGCAGCGGCTCGGCAGTTTTTGGGATATTTAAAAACAATTTCGATGCAGAAACGGCTAAAGAATTTTTTCAGGATAGGTATCTTTCCGTTATTTGTTAAGAAACCGCTCCTTCCGTGATATCTATTATTCCCCTGCCGGCATTCATGCTTATTGTTATGCCTATTGGTATGGTTATATTATCCTTGATATGACCATGTTTAAAGTTATATACTACAGGCATTTTTAGCTTTCCGAAGTAATCATCCATAACCTCACCGAGGGTGAGAAATTTTTTCATCGCATCTGTTTCATAACAATTCTTGAATCTTCCGATAATTACACCCTTTACTTGTTTAAATACCTTTAACAGACGGAGCAGATTCAGCATTCTGTCAATTCTGTAAGGCATTTCGCCGATTTCTTCAAGCAGAAGAATTTTATCTTTAAAAGACGGGAAGAATTCAGTTCCAGCAATTGAAACAAGAGTTGAAAGATTACCACCAGCTACCCTGCCTTTTGCAGTACCTTTTGTGAGATGAAATAGTTTTTCTTCGTTAGGTAATTGTATTCTTCCGTATTTTTTATTTGAAGTGACGATTGCCCAGAACATTTCTTCGGTATAAGGGCTTACCTCAGCAGAAAAGTCAACCGCGGGCATCGGACCGGCAAAGGTTATTAAACCTGTCTTGTGAAAAATTGCATGCTGCAATGCTGTTATATCGCTGTAGCCTACAAAAATTTTAGGATTACTCCGTATTAATTTATAGTTCAGTTTATCAAGTAATCTTCCTGATCCATAACCACCCCGTAAAGCGAATACAGACTTGACTTTTTTATTGCTGAACATCTGATGTATATCCTCTGTTCTTTCTTCATCAGTACCAGCTAAATATCCGTTATATTTTCCTACGTTTTTTCCTACAATAACGTTATAACCATTTTTTTCAAAATAAGTTACAGCCGATTGAATAGTTGAAAGATCATCTGGCGTGGATGCAGGTGAAATAATACCAATCAGATCACCCTTATTTATTCTTTTTGGTTTAATTACTCTCATAAAAATCTGCTCGCTTTTAGGAAGATGGTTTAGAAATTTTTCCGAATTTAAGTATTCAGAATTTCCATTACAACTAAATATTTTATTGAATGTGATTTATTCTTAATATCAAAGAAAGTAAACCAATCCTTCCGGAATTGGCTTCAAAACATAGCGAAAATGGCTAAAAAGTCGATTTATCACCAATTATTTGCTGCTTCAGCGCTTTCTGTGTAAGTTTGATCTGTAAAGAATTTTCAGACCATTTAATCGGGATAACTCATAATGATCGTAAAAAGCCTGGCACAAGCCAATCAGCACCTTAAGGAAAAAGCAGACAAAATTAAGCTCGTTCTGACGGATGTTGACGGGGTTCTTACCGATACAGGCGTATATTATTCGTCGGATGGAGAGCTAATTAAACGATTTTCAATTCGTGATGGTATGGGTGTTGAAAGACTGCGTGAAATGCTTTCAATTGAGACAGGGATCATAACCGGAGAAAATTCCGGTTCAGTGAAAAAGCGCGCGGAAAAGCTTAAGATTGAAACTCTTTTTCTTGGTGCGAAGGATAAACTTGCTGCATTTAATCAAATAATGTTCGATCATAAATTACAACCCGAAGAGATTGCTTTTATTGGTGATGATGCAAATGATTTTGATATAATTGGTAAAGCAGGGCTAAGCGCTTCACCATCTGATGCTTTGGAATTCATTAAAGAAAAAGTGGATTATGTTTGTTCAGTCAGAGGAGGTAATGGAGCATTCCGGGAATTTGCGGAATTGATTATTTCTCTGCGGTCTCTTCGTTAGAATAAATATTGCGCTCAATCTTCCAGATAGGAATTATAAATAACAAAGTATTCCTGCTGCCATTCATTTTCAGGATTGAATTGAGCCTCAAACGACTTTTCATTATTTATAAAAAGACTTTTAAAGAAATCATGTTCAGTTACGGAGGGAAAAGAATCAATAATTTCGTCCACCGGTTCTTTATCATCTTCAAACATATATTTATCCTGTCTTTTGACAGAAATTTACTCTCTTTGTGTTAAGAGATTATTAACATAAAGTAAATAAGCTGTTAACAAAACGAATGATGGAAAGAGCGAATTATATTATCGAACTAAAGCTGCAGAATCAGTTATATAGTATTTTTACTTCCGGAATATCCCGCCCGCCTTTTCTTACCAAAAGAGGAATTCTTCCTTCTGTTATATGAACCTTTTTTATTTGCCCTTCTGAATTTCCTTATAGGGATTTCAAGAGAGTTACTTTCAGCTTCGATCGGCAGAAACGGGTGATCATTAATTACCGGGATAGGAATTTTAATCAGCTTATTAATTTCTTTCAGATAATATTTTTCCTCTGCATCGCAAAAAGAAAGTGCAGTTCCTCCCAAACCTGCTCTGCCTGTCCGACCAATACGATGGATATAATTTTCAGAATAATCCGGCATATCAAAGTTGAAGACATGAGATAACCTGTCAATATCAATTCCTCTTGCAGCAATATCTGTTGCAACAAGAACTTTAGTTCGCTGCGATTTAAAATTATTCAATGCACGTTGTCTTGCACCCTGTGTTTTATTTCCATGGATAGCATCAGCATGAATTTTGGCATCGTTCAGATACCGCGTAATTACATCCGCGCCATGTTTTGTACGCATAAACACAAGCGCTGATGAAACGTTTTCATTTTTCAGAATATGAATTAGCAATTTCTTTTTATCCGGTCTTGAAACAAAATAAACTGCTTGCTTAATGACTTCAACAGTTTTTGATTGAGGATTGATTTCAATTTTTACAGGATTGTTCAGAATTGTACCGGCAAGTTTTACAATTTCCGGAGGCATTGTAGCTGAAAAGAACAGCGATTGTCTCTCAGCAGGAATTTTAGCAATTATCTTTTTAATATCATTTATAAAGCCCATATCAAGCATTCTATCCGCTTCATCCAGAACGAGAATTTTGATTTGCGAGAGATTAATAAAATTCTGATTCATAAGATCGAGCAAACGACCGGGTGTTGCGATCAATATATCTACACCCCGCTTAAGTTTATCGGTTTGCAGGCGCTGCGAAATTCCACCGTAAACCACGGCGTTTTTCAAGCCGGTATTGTTACCATAAACTGTAAAGCTTTCACCAACCTGCACCGCAAGTTCTCTTGTAGGTGCAAGCACAATGGCATGAATTATTTTTCTTTTACTTCTGCCCGGTTCCCTATCCTGCGTAAGCATTTGTAAAATCGGGATAGCAAACGCGGCAGTTTTACCAGTACCGGTTTGTGCACAGCCCAGCATATCTTTTCTTTGAAGAATCAGGGGTATTGCCTGCTGTTGAATTGGTGTAGGTGTTGTATAACCTTCTTTTGTTAAAGCCGTTAAAATTGGCTTAATGATATTCAGTTTTTCGAATGACATAATTCTTTCTGTTATTCCGTCCTATTAAAACACTCGTTTTAATCCAACGGTTAGTTAAAATATTGATTTATTAAAAATTGCAATCAGATGGGAAAAAGAATGCAGGCAGTTAGGGGTAAAGCCATCTCCGGGTGTGATAAGGAGAATTCCCATAAAAATCACGATGCAAAGATACGTTAATTAAGTGAGAACGCAAACTTTTATTTTGGTTACGCACCTTACGCATTTGACATGCTGTCCGTTAGCGAACGGATATTTCAGAATCTGAAAAATTTAGCAGGTATGGATTCCGGGCAGGTTCAGAATGACATAAGAACTAACCGTGCGTAAGGTGAGTTATTAAATATCCTTTCTATGACCAATCCGCAAAACAATTACTTTATCGTTGTCAATATCGAAAACAACTCTGTAATCCCCAATTCTTAATCTATATGATCCAATTAGAATTGTAATCCTCTGATTTGTAATCTTCCCATGCTTCATGAATGGAATTAATATAATCCTTGCTTGAAAGCGCTTTTAAATCTTCAAGGTAGTCTTCAAGAGGCTCCTGTACAGTTTTAGCAATTAAAATATTTAGCTCATCAACTGTTAAGTCTGATATTTTAGTATTCATTTTAATTCCGGTTTATGGATTTTTTATACCGCTGATGGTAACAAGCAGTTTATCCTGTGGACGCAGTTCAAATGGTGCGTCCAGTACTATTGATTTGCCATCAAAATGTGCTGGTAATGCAGTAAGCGGCTTTTTCATTTTTACCCGGAAAATTTTGTTTGATAGACAGTAAATAAATGTTTAAATGAAAATTCAGCAGGCATTTTCTGTCCATACTACCCGATAAAAGCTGGACTCAGTTCGGGGATTTGTTCTTTAACCCCTTGCACTTATAAAAAATGTTTTTGTGCGGCGTGTATTTTTCAAGCCATCTCAATTTTTGCTGCCGGAGTGTTAAAAGACATATCAACTTTTTGGATACTTTTTGTTCAGCCAGGCTATTGTTTCTCGCATTAACGCTTTTAGCTTTTCCTGATCTATATCAGATAATTTTTTAACGTAAATACAAGCCTTCCCCATCTTGAACTTTCCGAGACCATCCAGGAGATGTTTGTGCTTATCAAGTCCGGTAAACACATAGAGAGAAATCGCTGCTTTACGCGGAGAGAATCCTAGCATTGGTGCATCGCCTTCGTGACCGCTTGCGTACTTGTAGTGATAGCTTCCAAACCCGATTATACTGGGTCCCCACATATGTGGATTATGCCCGGAAACCGACTGCATAAGTTTTATTAACTCGTAGCTGTCATTTCGTTTCTGCTCTGTGTCCGCAAACTCTTTAATAAATTGCAGAACATTCTTATCTGTGACAGTTGTTTTGTTTTTTGCCATAGATTAACTTTTTAAGTTGTGTACTCGTAAGGAGTATAAATTTTGTTGTTGTGGTTGAGGTTGATCATAAACTCTTCTTTTTAAGTTTAAGTAAAAATTTGTTTTGTATAGACCTTTAACATATTTTTGGACCAATCCAGTTTATCTGGAGGTGGAAGGATGTTAGAGCCTTTGCCCCGTTCGCGGGTTTTTTTATATCAAGACGCAGTTTGCCGAGACGCGTGCCTGCCAACAAGGCAGGTAAAGCGGTTAGTTCTTTTTGCGGTGGATTGTCCTGTAAATATTTTGCTTCTTTTTTGTGTGCCGACTCGTTTAACTCTGCAAGTTTTTTCTGCAATTCATTTGTTTCAAGGTATTATACGTTTTGAGTAACATTAATGCGATATTCTCCTTTATCCATAGCTACAGGAATACTGTTCTCATAAATATATTCGGGCGCGATATCAAATTGATTTATTTGTTTATCACTCTTTTTAGGCAGGTCAACATCCCAGGTTAAAATACCTGTATCAAGATAGAATTTCTTAAACGATTCTTCGTTTCTAAGACTATCAAAAGCGCCCATATTGCCTTTTAAGAATGGCTTAAAATCAATAGTCCTCATTTCGCCTTCTTGTGTTTCAAAGAGAATCACAAAATTCCCTAAATAAACTGCACGTTCAATCAACATACTTGGTGTCATGGATCAATCCTTTCAATTGGTTCTTTATTCATTGCCTTTTCCCAGCAATCATTTAACGCATCCTGTCTTTTTATCAACCATTCTCTTAATGACTTAAGTTTATTTGCCTCTAATTTTCCTGATAGTAATTTGCCTTCAAAAGTTATCCTTGTTTCGCTTCTGCCAACAAAAACATGTAAATGTTTTGGCAGGCGCTCCGCCCGGATAATTTTGATAGACATTCCATTATATCTGCAAATTTCAGGCATAATAATTAGTATAAATTTAGTTAATGATATTTATTGATGCAATTGTTTCATTTCCCCTCACCCCACCACCTTCTTAACCAGCCCATCAATCACTTTCATCTTTGCGGCAAGGTGCTTCTTTATGTCGGGACGGAGTTTGCTGGGGAATTTACTCAACACGCATAATGACAGCCTGAGTCCTTTTGTAAATCCTGGCAAAGTTTTATCTAAGGCTATAGAGGGGATGAGTTCTCTTTGCACGAATAAAAATATTTTTTATATGGATAGAATTTTCACACAGTATAAATTGAACTCTCTCTAGTGCTGCAAACCGGCAGTCAGGGTTAATGGCAGTTTAAAGTTTAGAATTTTGAGGGAGAGAAGTTCCTGACAGCCAAACAAAATAAAAAAAACGCCCTGTTAGCTTGTTTCTATTAAAAAAATAGAATAAATTAGCACAATAAACTATATATTATACTTCATTATAAACTATAAATAATGATACATAAATAACTATAAATTGAACATCACAATAAACTAAGATATAATGGCAGCACCAAACGAAAAATTAGCTCAATCCCTTGAAGTGTTAAAGCAATTCCAGGATAAGGATGGAATAGCAATAATTAAATCTAATGCACTCTCAAGAACACATAGAGAACGATTGTTGAAAAACGGTTTCATTAAAGAAGTAATGAAAGGATGGTACATTTCAAACAATCCACAGGAAAGAAAGGGTGAAAGTACTTCCTGGAATTCGTCTTTCTGGAAATTTTGCTCTGTTTATCTGAATGATCGTTTTAATAAAGACTGGTGTATTTCGCCAGAACAATCAATACTACTACATTGTGAAAACCGGACGATACCAAAACAATTGATAATTCGTTCTTCCAAAGCGAGTAATAATGTTACCAACCTATTATTTGATACATCTCTTGTAGATGCAGTATTAACTATGCCTGCAGATACAGATATTATTGAAAAGAACGGCATACGTATTTTCTCATTAACATCTGCTCTGATTGCCTGTACACCAAATTTCTTTTTACAAAACTCAATAGATGCACGGACAGCATTAACGTCTGTAAAAGATGCTTCGGAAATATTGTCGCCTCTTCTTGATGGAGGTAATACCGTTATTGCTGGAAGGCTGGCAGGTGCTTTCAGAAATATCGGAAGAGACCGCATTGCTGATGAAATTATTAAAACTATGAAAGCAGCCGGGTATGATATTCGTGAAAATGATCCGTTTGAAAGCAAGCTTCAATTTACTTTTACAAACCGCTCCGCTTCTCTTTACGTAAACAGAATTAAATTGATGTGGCAGCAAATGCGTGAGCCGGTGCTAAAATATTTTCCAAAGCCGCCGGGTATTCCCAAAGATAAAGCATCTTATTTCAAACTTGTGAATGATAATTATAAAATTGATGCATATCATTCATTATCAATCGAAGGTTATAGAGTCACACCAGAACTTATAGAACGTGTGATGGGCGGTAACTGGAACCCGGACAGAAATGAAAAAGATAATGAGCAGAAAAATGCTCTTGCAGCCCGTGGCTATTATCTTGCTTTTGAATCTGTAAAAAAAAGTATCGGAAAAATTTTTGAAGGTGACAATGCCGGGAAAGTAGCTGAGGATGATCATAGCAATTGGTACAGGGAAATGTTCAGCCCATCTGTAACAGCAGGATTATTACGCCCTTCTGATCTTGCCGGCTACAGGAATGCACAGGTTTTTATTTCTAACTCAAATCATATTCCTATGAATTGTGATGGTGTACGGGATGCAATGCCGGTTTTATTTGAAATGCTGAAGGAGGAAAAAGAAACGGCTGTACGGGCAGTACTCGGACATTTTATTTTCGTTTATATTCATCCCTATATGGATGGTAACGGAAGAATCGGAAGATTTTTGATGAATGTAATGCTTGCTTCAGGTGGATTTCCCTGGACCGTTATTCCTTTAGAAAGACGAGATGACTATATGACTGCTTTAGAAAAAGCCAGCATTGAACAAAACATTAATAACTTTGTAAAATTCATCGCAGAACTTGTTGCCGGAAAGAAATATAAAAGACCCAAACGAAGCTAACAACCCCGTAGGTTTACCTGCCGAAGGCACGGGGTTGAATATAAAATCTATTTCATTTTATTATTTTAGCCTTGTATCCGGTCTGCCAATTGAACCCCTACGGGATTCTTATTTGTTTGAGGGTATTGTTTTCTACAAATATTAAGTTCCTACGGAACTTTCTTTAGAAATTCAGTAGGCAAAGAACGCTATTGGGGGGATGAGTTGGTTAATCCCTGCAGTAGAAAAAATATTTTTAGGTGGATTGAATTTTATCTGCTCTTGGAAGTCACGCCTGCCCTGATTCTTACGGGGAACCCCTGTCCGCCTTTGGCGGAACTTCGTTACTTTGATTGGCGGTCTTAATCTCTCTCAGGAAGTGCCTGTTTACCTGCCGATAGGAAGGTCAGCCTTTGGATGGGTTAGGTTCCAGACAGCGCCGGAAAGAACGCCTTATATTGTTATATAATGTAATAAGGTTTTTTTTAGGATGAGAACATACAGTGATTAATCTCTTAATTGAGATTCAGCCCACCTTTTAAACCGTTCAAAATTCTTCCAGAGATTATCAACATCCTTCCTATTATAAACATCCCCGCTATACGAGACGGAGGTTTTATGTGCGATAATTTTTTCAAGATGATTATATGCTTTTTTATTCTCATCATTTGCTGCAAGAATTTCCTTTAATAGTATTACGGCTTGATTATGATCTTCTCCCTGACTTTTTTCTCCTCTGAATTTAATACACATTGCATCAGCATATGCAATAGCTGAATGAACAATCAATACTCCCGTTGCATTCCAGTACTCATATTCACGGGCTACTTCTGCACCGCCGAAAAAGCTTTCAGCTACCCTTTCAAAATCTATCCATTTAGCATTGTCAACTTTAGCTCTTATTGTTTTTCTACTCATTCAGCAGCTTCCTGATTGTTTTACCGGATATTACTATTCCATCCCGGATAATATCGGAGACAGGAGGTTTTTTAGTTCGGGCTCTGTTTTTGAATTCTGCTTCCGAAATGAAAAATGGCGATAGTGAAACCCCGTATTTTTTGAAGAGAGACAAATTAAGTTCAGTTATAATATTTTCAATTTTATTTTTCATTCCGGCACCACTAAAAACTATGCACAGGTCCAGGTCGCTTTCTGTCTTTTCTTCACTTCTCGCAGTACTGCCAAATACAATTAAGCTTAATGAATGCCTCCCTAATTCTTTCTCAATATCTAAATAAATTGATTCGGAGAATTTCCTTTCAGAACTAAGAATCGGGATAATGATTTTTCTAACTATATAGTGTTCGCGGTTTAAGAAAAAGAAATGCTCTCTGCCGCCTCTTTGCCGGGTTACAATATTAAGATTCTCAAGAGATGAAAGTGCCTCTAAACTTGAAGGGGCGCTCATATTTGCCTGCTTTGCAATTTCTCTGCCGGAGAGGCCGGTTTTTACTCTGTTAAGTACCCTGAGAACTGCAATATTAGACCAGGTTGCAAATACATTGTCCAGAATTTTATGAATAATCATTTTAATCAGCTTTCGTTATTGTAAGGTTTTCTTTACATATGTAAGGTTTTCCTTACAAAAATAAATAATAAAATCTTAAATACAATAAAAGGATGACAGGCTTAGCTGCTGCTTAATAAACCGGCGTGAGAGTTTTAAAATTGTCATCCTGTTTACCTCCCGCCAGGGATGGCCTGCCCCTTTTAGGAGCGAAGTTGAAGGATTTATCAGGGAGTGGGATTACTGACAGTCTTGGAAATCAGGAACAACAACCCTATTTATCACAGGTTTCTTTTTTATTTGCTGAAACTAACTTGCAAGAATCTGAAATTTCTATAGTACCTGTTGTTTTGTTATGTTCGCTACATAATGGTACAATATACCATTTACTATCAGAGCTATTAGCTTTTTGAACATGTGCTCCTAATAAATCCTTATGTAAGCATTTTGTTTCGGGACAATAAGTTGGGAGCGACTGGCTACTAAAATTTTTCCAGTGTTGAAGCCAGGAACCGCAAGAGCATTTTGTATCCGAGGTACCGTTTATATTATGAATTTTCATTTTATGAACCTTTCTAATAATTATTATTTAATAAGTGGTAAACCTTTTTTAGTAAATCCATCCATAAATGAATGAAGCAAGATAGAACCTGCACTAGTAACAATTACCACATCTAAAACTTCATATGCGGACCATTGTTGAATTCCCAATGCTTTTCTTTCATTCCTACGAGCTTGAAGATCTTGCCAGGCTTTAAAGCCGACATAACCTGTCATAAACCCAAAAGCGAAGCTGTGAAAGAAGGCTCTATGATTTGGATTGGTAGTGGGTTCAAGTATGTCTGGTATTCTTTCAGTACTTAATCCAATACCAGAAGATAAAATTAATTCTCCAAGATCAACTTTTTCTTTATGTTTGGAATTATTTTGAATTATTAAATATGTAGATGCTCCTAAAATAGCACCCGCGGTTTTATGAACATTTCCATTAGGCATAAGGATCTCCTTTAATATTTTTATTTTTTCCCTTCTTCCTTAACTGTTTCTTTTATCAGGGTACCATTACCATTTTTTCTAAAGAGAAAAGATTTAAATGGTGTAGCATCATTTTCAGATTTCTGATAAAATCTTCCTGGGTCGCGAGCAAGAATTTCAATAGTTCTTTCTGATAATAATTTCATTGCAGATTTTGTATCCTCAATATTAATATCAGATAAATATTCCATATGATCTTTATATCCAACAAATGCCTTAGAGGTAGCTTCTTTAAATGCATAATCTTCCTGAATTCGGATTGTATTCCCATACTGAATAGCACTGAACCAACCTAACCAAATACAGGGTGCTGTGAATGGCAACTTCTGCAAAATTACTTGCCAGATTTCAGATCCTGGATTTTCAAGATTATCGATAATAAATAATGCAATAACTATAAGTCCAATAATACTTGTGATAAACCCTCCCATCCATACCCATTTTATTTTATTAGTTTGTTCGACTCGCTTTGCAAAAGACGCTGCTAAACCTGCACTAGCTGCATTAGGCAAAAGAGCATCTATTAGGTTTTGTTGCTCTCCGGATTTCAGGTTTAATTCTTCAATCTTATTTAATTGTTTTTCTATTTTAGAGTCAAGTTCATTATTCTTCGTAATTTGCTTAGTAAGATTTTCTTTTATCGTTTCGATTTCCTCTTCTTTTTCTCTTACTTGACTAAGAACTTCACTTACTGCATCTCCATTTTTGATAATTTTTTCCAATACCTCTTTTGTTTCTGTTTCTTTTTTAATGATTGATACAGCTTTTTCGTTTGCAGTATCAATTACTTTTTGAGTTTCTTCTAAAAGTTCTTTTTTGGAAGCAAGTTCTTTTTGTGCAGTATCTATCAAACCCAAGTTTTCAGCGAGCTTACCACCTAAGCCTTCAATTATTCTTCTTGATTCATCAGTATCAGAGAACAAAAACATTGTATGAAAGGCTGCAAGAATATTGTTGAGTGATGTTAAAAAAGTAGGGAAAGAATTCCATTGCGAGCCCTTTAAATTTTCCAGGGCTGCCAGTGCATTATTCAAAGCCGTATATGCTAATCCTTTTGCGACTCTGTAAGTAGGTTTAAAACCTCCAAGTGCTTTACTTCTATCTAACAAAAAACATATTTGATCTATTACCTCTTTTATTTGTGCAGGCTGAATAAACCTAAGATGTGGTTGCCAAGATTCAGGGGAATCACTCATTATTGAATGTACCATTTCCCATCCTGTCTTGAGTTCCTTTACTTTTGTCTTAATTTCTTCCATGTTAATTCCTTTTATTAATGTTTAAAAATTTATGGCGGACTACTGGATATTGTTTTAGAGGATTTGTATGTTTACAAGAGAAAACTTCGAAAGGATGACAAGTCCTTATCACTTTTGATAAAACAATCAATCAAAGTTTGGGTTTTCTAATTTTAAGCCGAAGGTCCCGCCAGACTTTCGGCTTATTCAATTTTTCTCTTTTCTGTCATATTCTCTTCTGGTAAGTTTATAAATAGTTTCTCCCTCATAATCCATTTTACTTATATCATAAATGTAATTTTTTGTTTTATAATCCAACCCAAGCTCATCAAACATTTTCTTTGTATTCAAGTAAAAGTAATTCCCAGCCTTAATCAATTTAAATGCATCCTCTTGTTCATTATTATGGATAAACATAAAAAGACTCGTATCATCTTCATTTTCTTCATTTACTCCAAATTCTATGTATTTTGTATTATCTAATTTAAGCTCTTCAATAGCAGATTGTGAATACCCCAATTTGCCACTTTGATGAATGCTACACTTAATATTCTTCTTATAGTCTGATCCCTTTAGTTTTTTTATTTTCACAGAAATTACTCCTTTTTAAGATTAAATCTAATATGGAAAGACTTTAAAGTCAAGTTATTTTTGGACTACGTGCATTTAATTAGCATATTATTGTGGAGAAAGCGTTTTTTTTATATTTATTTTGCGTTTTCTTATTAGCATAATTCTATGTGATAACTTTCTTCACCAACCTATCTATCTCTTTCATCTCTGCTGCAAGATGTTTCTTTATATCAAGACGGAGTTTGCCAAGACGGGTGGCGGTTAGTTCTTTTTGCGGGGGATTGTCTTCCAAATATTTTGCTGCTTTTTTGTGTGCTGTCTCGCTTAACTCTGCAAGCTTTTTATGCACTTCGTTTGTTTCATCAAAGCGTGGGAAGTAAATGTCGAGTATCTTTTTGTGCACATCTCTTGCACCAAATAATCCTTTTGTTTGAAAATCTTTCATTTGTTCATTTGGAATCTTTGAATTCAGAATCCCAGCTAAATAATATGCTTCGAATCCAGTTGATGTATAAAAAACATAGGCTTTTGTATCAACAAAGAATTCTAAGTCAACATTAGATCTTTTTATCACAACAGCATTTGCATCTTTACCCGATGTATTATATAAAACCAAGTAAGGTGCATCAAGATTTTGCTCAGTTAATTTATTCTGCCAGTTCAGGTAATCTTCACTTGAAATATTCTTGTTCTTTTCAGTTCTATGAATCTGCCAGGTATTCTCAGCATTTTTAAACCACTTCGAAGCATTCAAATAACCTTCATGCATCAAATTATTTGCAGATTGAAGCTTTATTTCTTTCCTGCCTTCATTATTCTTTTCAATCAAAACCGGCAGGACAACTAAATCAGGTTTATACAAAGCAAAAGGCAAAATACTTTTTGCCAGTGCAGTCCTGAAAATAAATTTGCTTTCAATCTTTCCTGTAAACTCTAATCCTCTCCAGGGCTTCTTTGCATCTGCTTTAATTGCATCGGAAGTTTTAATGTTTATTATTCTGTCTTCAAAGTCGGGAGGAAAATCTTGGGTTAGTTCAATAAAATAAAAACACCTGGGAACGATTGTAGCACCCTGCTTAAAATGTTTCTTATAAGGGTTTTCTGTTTCAACTGCTTTTGATTTCCTTGTGGATATTGCAGAAGCTTTTCCCTGCTTAACATAATACCATTTAACCGGATCTTCTTTAATACTTTCTTTTGCAGTTAAGAGATTGCAGTTATGCTCTGTTAATTTCCCGCTGAATATATTTCCTTGTAAACCCGAAAAAGGCACTTTTCCCGACAGAAATCGGGATCCTGCGGACTTTTTTTCATACTTCTCAGCAAAGAAAACACAGCTTGGAATTCTGAAGAGCGGAGAAACATCTTTC
>JBBIGV010000050.1:0-26789 GCA_037447335.1 Ignavibacteria bacterium
ACCCGTAGCTCAATTGGATAGAGCATCTGACTACGGATCAGAAGGTTTGGGGTTCGAATCCCTGCGGGTGTACAAAGCATTCAGTGATCAGAAGGTTTGGGGTTCTGCCAAAGGCATCCCGCTGCGAGAATCTCTGCGGGTGTAAAAGAGTAATAGAAAAGTCAAAGGGAAAAAGTTCTAAAGGGACGAATAGAATTTCCACTTATATTTTACTTTTGTCTTTATACTTTTTACTTAATTACGCGTCCTTAGCTCAATCCGTCTTCTCCGCCAAAGGCGGATTCGCCGGACAAGTTGGATAGAGCATCAGATTTCGACTCTGAGGGTTGAGGGTTCAAGTCCTTCCGGGCATACAATCATATTAAAATCTGCATTTTGGTGTTCGGTTAGATTTGTTATGCAGCTTAAATTCTCCCTCATCTTACTTTCTACGTTTATTTCTTAAAATAATTTCAATTAATCGAATGAATATATCTGTAATTCAGGAATGCTTTTCATAAATTTGTGATGTCATGGAAAAATTCACTAAAGCATTTCCTCGCGATAAAACCGGTCTGATACTATCCAATACGCTATTGCTGATGATCATTGGAATTATCTACCTGCTTCCCAAATGGAATTTCCACTTTGATGCAGTTATAATAGGCGGGATGATGGGACTGGTAATTGGATTGGTGTCATCTGTAGTAGAAATTTTACTTTTTGCAAATTACCACCGGCGTATCAAGTTTTACCAGCTACTTCTTCTGAGGTTAATCTTCTATTTCATACTTGTATCCGGAACTATTACGTTTTTTATCGTAATGTATCAAAGCTTTATGCAGGGCTCCGATTTTGAGGAAGCTTTTTACAATGTCAATATTCAGGCATATCTTTTCAGCACAGTATTTTTCTTCGATATTCTTTTTGTTTTTGCTATTGTATCTCTTATAAGTTTTATTCGACAGATAAATCGTCTTTTCGGCAGGAATATATTACTCTACTTTATTACAGGTAAATATCAGCAGCCGGTTGAAGAAAACAGGATTTTTATGTTCCTTGATATTAAAAGTTCAACTGCGATTGCTGAAAAACTCGGGCACAGAAAGTATCATAACTTCTTAAATGAATTTTTCTTTGATATTACACCAGCGGTAGTTCAAAGCAATGGGGAGATATATCAATATATCGGGGATGAAGTTGTTGTAACATGGACTGAAAAGAAAGGACTGCACGAATACGAGTGTATTAAATGTTTTTTCAGAGTTACTGCTATCATACAGATACTTGCAGAAAAATATAGAGCCAAATACGGGCTTGTACCGGAATTTAAAGCCGGGATGCACTACGGACCGGTGATAGTTGGTGAGATAGGGGATATAAAGCGTGAAATTGTTTTTAACGGAGATACTATGAATGCCGGAGCGCGCATTCAATCTGAATGTAATAACTATAATAGAAGACTATTATTGTCTTCAGACCTGCTAAAAAAACTTGATATGAATAATGTTCTTACACCCGAATACATAGGCAAATTAAAACTCAGGGGCAAAGAATCTGAAACCGAACTTTACGGAATTATGGAAGCTGAATAATTTCCGGCAATTGATTGAATCTTATAATATCATATTATAATTTTAACCTAGAAAAACAGCGGAGATATTATGAAACTTAATCATCTTGATTATTATCGTCTTCCGTGGAACCTGACGGATAACTCAATATCCTGGTTAGAACCCACAGCAAAATGCAACCTCTCCTGCGATGGATGCTACAGAAAAAATGAAAACAATTCCCACAAATCTCTCGATGTTATTAGAGAAGAGCTTGATGTATTTACAAGATTGAGAAAATGTGATGGTATTTCTATTGCAGGCGGAGACCCGCTCACCCATCCCGAAATAGTTGAGATTGTAAGCGAAATTAAAAAGCGAAACATTAAGCCCATTATTAATACAAACGGATTGGCGCTCACAAAAGAACTTCTTAAAGAATTAAAAAAAGCCGGTGTGTTTGGTTTTACTTTTCACATTGACAGCAAACAAGGCAGACCCGGTTGGAAAGATAAAAATGAAATCGAGCTGAATGAATTGCGGTACCATTATGCTAAAATGCTTGCAGACGAAAAAAATATTTCATGTTCGTTTAATTCAACTGTATATGAAGATACGATGCAATACGTGCCTGAAATTGTTAAATGGGCGCAGAAAAATATTGACATTGTCCAGTTGATGGTCTTCATCCTTTACAGAGCGGTTAATAACGAACAGGTGGATTTCTATCTTGGACCAAAGAAAATTGATATGAGCCAGCTTGTTTATAATGAAGAAACCACAGAACGAACTGATATTAAAGCAGAAGAAATTGTGGAATTGTTAAGGAAGGATGACCCGGATTTTAATCCCTGCGGTTATCTGAACGGTTCTGAAAAACCGGATTCATTCAAATGGCTGTTAACCGGAAGACTCGGAAACAAGAAAAAGATTTACGGTTATATGGGCAGTAAAGCTATTGAAATTATTCAGACAGGCTACCACATAATCAATGACAGATATCTTGCATACGCACCTCCAAAAGATGCAAGGAAGGGGAGACTGATGCTTTTGTTAAGTTCGTTTGATAAACCGCTAAGAAAAACGATGAAGAAATATCTTCGTAACCCGTTGAATATAATCAGGAAACTTTATTATCAGTCAGTAATGATTATTCAGCCGGTAGATTTTCTGGAAGATGGCAGACAGAATATGTGCGATGGATGTCCCGATATTACTGTATGGAATGGTCAGCTTGTCTGGTCGTGCAGGATGGAAGAGCAGCTCAACTTCGGTATGAATGTTAAAACATATCCGAAGGGGTTTATGAATTGAGATTGCTGCAGGAATTTGATTATTCAAACTTTTATTAATAATTAATCGTGAATGTAATTACCTTGCAGGTTATGAGAAAAGAGAAGGTTTTTTTACGAAAATGCCATTGAACTTTTCTATTGCTTTAAATACTTTAATGCAAGGCATGTAATGTCATCCGATTGTTCAACCCCGTCTGAAAAAGTCTGAACATTCTCAAAAACCTGGTGAACTAAATCAGTTGTACTAAAATTATATTTGTTTAAGAGAATCTCTTCGAGTCGTTTCTCGAGGAATTCTTCTTCATCTTTATTAAAGGCTTCCGTTACACCATCAGTATAAAGGAAAAGACTTTCTCCGGGTTTAAGCATAATTACGTTCGATAGGTATTCAACATCTTTAATAGCGCCTAATAAAAGCCCGCCAACATCTGTAATTTGTTTAACCTCCTTATCATATGTAATCAGGTAAGGCGAATTATGCCCGGCATTTGAATACTCAAATGCACCGCTGCGTGAGTCAAGAATACCGTAGAATAATGTAACAAACATATTAGATGGGCTTTCTTCCACAAGAATATTATTTACTTCAGATAAAACCGCGTCGGCAGGCATTCCTTTATATGCGGTTGCTTTTAATAATGTTTTGCATACAGCCATAAGAAGTGCAGCAGCAATTCCTTTACCTGATACGTCGCCTATCACAACTCCAAGCCTGTATTTATCTATAAGAAAAAAGTCATACAGGTCGCCGCCAACTTCTTTAGCTGGTATCATTTTAGCGAATATGTCAAACTCTTTTCTGTCAGGAAACGGCGGAAATGTTTTCGGAAGTATTGAAGTTTGGATTACAGTTGCAATATCCAGTTCCTGCTGAAGAGCAATTAATTTATTTTGGTTCAACAATGCCTGCTTGTGTAAGTGAACATCGTTTAAAGATTTTTCAATAGTTATTTCAAGGTCTTTTAAATCAATTGGTTTCGTAATAAAATCGTAAGCGCCCCTGTTCATAGCTGTTCTGATATTCTCCATATCACCATAAGCAGAAACAATAACTGAACGAAGCAATTTGTTATTCAATTCATTTATCTTAGAAAGAAGTGTAAGCCCGTCCATTACCGGCATGTTGATGTCAGTTAAGATCAGATCTATTGTACCATCGTTCGAAAGCCTGTCAAGAGCTTCCGCGCCGTTTTCAGCAAAGTGAAATTCATATTCTTTTGCCTTAATCTTATTCCGGAATTTTTGACTGATTAGCGTCTGCAGATCAGGTTCATCATCAACAACTAAAATTTTTGAAAGCTGCATTTTGTTAATCCTTGCATTGTGCCGGGATAGTTTAATTTTGATTTAAGCAGATCAAACTGAAGTGGTTTTATAAAATAATCGTCTGCACCAAGCTCTTTTGCCGTGTTAAAGTTTTGTTCATCGCCATAGGCAGTTATCATGAACACCTTTAACCGCGGGTACTTCATTTTTATTTCTTTTAATAATTCAATCCCCGTCATCTTTGGCATATTTATGTCTGTTAATATTAAATAATCAGAGGGATTATCCAGTTGTTCTAATAGCTCGAGTGCAGAATATCCGTTGAATGCAAAACTGATTTGCATTTCACCCGATTTGATTTCCTTTCTGAATTTTTGTTGAAATAAAAACTGTACGTCGCTTTCATCATCCACAACTATTAGCTTCATTATTTACTCCGTTTTTCCAATTAATAAATATGAATCTTTAATATTATTCTCTATTTGGGCAATGTAATTATAAATTCTGTGAATTTACCTTCTTCACTATTAAAACTTATTTCACCTGCGTGAACTTTTGTAACTATATCATAACTAAGTGATAGCCCTAAACCTGTTCCTTCACCGGTCGGTTTAGTTGTGAAGAATGGATTGAATAAATTTTCCTTAACAGAGTCAGGAATGCCATTTCCATTATCCATTATCCGTATCTCAATGTTATCCTTTAAATCTCTGGTCGAGACTTTAATTAAAGGGGTAAAATCGTTCTGGTTCAATTTTTTCTTTTCGTTAGCTGCATAGCAGGCATTGTTTACAATGTTCAGAAAAACCCGACTGATATCCTGCGGTATTATATTGATCTTTTCTAAATATTCATCATAGTCTTTTTCTATGGTAATATTAAATTCTTTGTTCTGTGCTCTTAATCCATGGTAAGCAAGTGCAACATATTGATCCAGAAGTTCATTTACGTTTGTTAATACTTTTTCACCTAAACTTCCTCTTGAATGAAGCAGCATTCCCTTTACAATAGAATCAGCGCGTTTGCCATGGTGATTTATCTTCTTCAGATTTTGTTTTATTTCATCAACAAGTTCAAGAGCTTCCTGTATATTATTATTATCAAGTTCATTTTTCATATCATCCAATAATTCATAACTCAGATCGGAGAAGTTATTTACGAAGTTTAATGGATTTTTTATTTCGTGGGCTATACCAGCCGTCAACTGTCCAAGCGAAGCAAGTTTTTCCTGTGCAACGAGTTGGTTCTGGGTTGATTTCAGATTTTCCAGAGTTTTATTTAACTGTTTATAAGCATTGGCATTATTTATTGCGATTCCTACGTGAGCGGCAATCGTTCCGAGCAGCCTCATATCATCTTCTGAGAATACATTTTCTTTTTCAGTACTTTGAACGCTTAGCACGCCTATTATCTCATCACCTACAGGGATCGGAACACCGAGATATGATGCAGAGCGCGTTCCTATTCTTTTTACTCCCAGGTCTTTTGTTTTCTTTTCAGCATCAGCATTCATAAGCAGTGGTTCTTTTTTAAGAATTATATGCGAGGTAAGCCCTTCTCCCAGTTTGAGCGGCGGATATGAATCGCCATAGCCATAAGGGAATTCGATCATTTCCTTGTCTTTATCCAATAATGCAAGGTAAACAATATTAGCATTGAATAATGAACGAACTTTTTCTCCAACAAGATTGATCAGCTTATCAATTTCAAGATGACCTGCTATAGCCTGACTGATACTGTTTACAGTTTCTGATTCAGCAGCACGTTTTTTACTCTCTTCGAGCAGTCTGAGTGTTTCATCAAACAGACGAGCATTCTCGAGTGCAACACTCATACTATTTGCAACAGTTGTAACTAATCGGACATCGGATTCACTAAAAGCATTTTCTTTATCAATATTTTGAAGACTGATCGAGCCAATTACTACATCACCTGTATTGATTGGAATAAATACAGCAGATTTAGGGGGGTGACCTTTTGTAACACCCGTACCGCCGTATTTTTGGGCGGTCTTGATATAATTTTCACGAATATCGAGATGTTTTTTTGTATCAATAAGAATTTTGTTAGCCCAGTTAAACGGGCGTGGTTCAACCTCTAATCGCTCGCCTCTTTCTACGGCATACTGCCATTCCTCAAATCCGGTATCATGATTAAAGGTACGGATTACCAATGTTTGTGATTCGGGAAAAAGACTGCAAAGTCTGTCACCAACAAGATTATAAATATTTTTTATCTCAAGTTCTTTAGCTAATCCATCCTGAACGCTGTTTATTACAGAAAGTTCTGCGGTACGCTGCTCGGTTTCTTTTAGCAGACGATTCGTTTCATCGAACAGTCTTGCATTTTCAAGAGCAACACTCATACTATTGGCAACGGTTGTCAGTAATCTTACTTCTGATTCACTGAAAGCATTTTCTTTCTCATAATTCTCGATGAGGATTAATCCTTTGGCTTCATTACCAAGCATAATGGGAACCATAATAAGGCATTTGCTTCTGTCGGTTCCGGGTATGGTCAGATTTCCGAAAATTCCAAGTTTTGCGGCTTCCTCATCGGTGTTTTTATTTAACAGAAGTGTTTCTCCTTTTTCTAAAACATACTTTGAATACACTGTTGGCTCGCCGGACGGAAGCTCAAGTTTTTCTCCGTGTTCGTATTCATACGGGAAATGAAGAATATTCTTTTCTTTATCATATATCCTGATACCAAGATCGAGAAATCCTAGAGCCTCCCTGAACTTATCCCCAACAAGGTTTATAATGGAATTAAAATCCATCTCCATTACCAAACCTTCCTGTATGGCGTTTAATATTGCCAGTTCAACGTTCCTTTGCTGAGTCTCGTTTAACAATCTCTTTGTTTCTGCAAACAATCTGGCATTTTCCAGCGCAACACCCATATTAGCTGCAAGAGTAGAAAGCAGCCTGCCATCTTTTTCTGAATAAAGATTTTGTTTATCCAAATCCTGAATGGTAATTACACCGGTAGCCTGTTGATTATGAATGATTGGTACGCCTAAAAATGATTCGGGCATTTCACCATCAAGCACCTGCTCACCGCTATGTGCAATAATTTCCTGGCTTGAGCCGAATATTAATGGCAGTTTGGTTTCTATTATTTCTTTTCTGTCAGGATCAATTTTTAAAGGTTTATCGAAATAAAATCGTTCTTCTTTTTCAACCACATAACGATGATGAATAAATTCACTATTACTTTCAATTGTGGATATACTAACCACCTGTGCATTAAAGACCTCTCTTATTTTGTCACCCACCAGATCAACAATAGATTGAAAATCCAGTTGTTTAGCAAGTCCCTCTCCTACACTATTTATTATAGCTAATTCGGCAGCCTGCTGTTTTGATTGTTCAAGGAGCTTATTTGTTTCATCGAACATTCTGGCATTTTGTAAGGTAATACCCATGTTCGTTGAGAGAATTGAAAGCAGACGTATTTTTTCATCGTTATAATCATTTTTTTTGTAGCTCTGAATACTAACCACACCAATTACTTTATCATTTACAATAATAGGTACGCCGATATAGGTTTCAGTTTTTTCCTCCTCTGATTGAACAATGACGCCTAATTTTTCTCCTTCTTCATATGTACCGTGCACTAAAGGTTTGCCTGTTCTGATAATTCTTGAGGTTAATCCTTCTCCAAATGGAAACGGTTCGGCGGTTTGATATCCTCTGTAAAATGAATAAGGCACGTGAATCATATTGGCTGCCTCATCCAGCAAGAGTATTTCTGTAACCTCTGCTTTAAAAATCTCTCTTATTTTATCGCCGATTATCCTTATTATTTTATCAATATCAAGCTGTCTCGAAATTGCAGCGCTTACGCTACTGATAAGAGCAAGTTCACTTTCTTTGTCAGCCAGTTGACCTTTTAATAATTCATTTTCTTTCTTCAAAGAAACGGTATCTCTTGTTGATTCCTTCATTCGTTTTCCATAATTATTTATTTATGCTGTACTATTCAATCCGGATTACATTCAACTATTTTTATTATCTCACCTGCTATCACAGATATTTAGGCAAAGTTATTATACATTCTGTGTAACTATCTTCCTTACTTTTAAAATTTATTTCTCCTCCGTGCACTTTAGTCACAATATCATAACTTAAAGATAATCCAAGTCCGGTTGCCTCTCCCGTTGGTTTTGTGGTAAAGAACGGCTGGAATATTTTATCTATAATTTCCTTAGGTATTCCATTTCCGTTGTCACCAATTCTTATTTCAACTTTATCTCCTGAATTTTTTGTTGATACACTTAATGTTGGAGAGAAATTATTATTTCCACTTTTTTTCTTTTTATCATAAGCTGCATAACAGGCGTTGTTAATAATATTTAAGAATACTCTGCTTATATCCTGGGGGACTACGTTTATTTTTTCCAGAGTTTCATCATAATCTTTTTCTATTGAAATATTAAATTCTTTATTCTGTGCTCTCATTCCGTGGTAAGCAAGGTTAACATATTGATCGAGCAGTTCATTAATATCAGTTAATGTTTTCTCTCCTGAACTTCCTCTTGAATGCAGAAGCATTCCTTTAACTATAGAAGCTGCGCGTTTACCGTGTTGATTTATTTTTTCGAGGTTTTGTTTTAAGTCTTCAATTAATTGAATGACCTCTTCAATGTTTTTATTTTTAATTTCCGTTTTCATTTCATCGAGCAGCTCCCTGCTTACTTCAGAAAAATTATTTACAAAGTTCAGAGGATTTTTTATTTCATGGGCTATTCCTGCAGTAAGTTCGCCAAGCGATGCCATTTTTTCTGTATGAATGAGTTGAGACTGAGCAGCCTTCAATTCTTTCAAGGTAACTTCAATTTTATTTTTTGCTTCCTCAAGATTTTTAAAATCCTCATAACGTGCATAAGCAATTGAAAATGCTTCTGCTAAGGTTTTTACTAGTACGAGTTTTTCATCGGAAAGAAAAGAAACATCACCAGCGTAAAGCATTCCCTGGGCAAAAGGCACAAAATGGAGAACGAGTGATTCAGGCGGTTCAGATGATCCCTGGTACGTTTCAGCGTTTTGAATCTGTCCGATTTCAATTAGTGATTTTGTCCAGTTGATGAATTCTTTTTTGTTCCAGTGCTCTTTATATATCTTTTTATTCTTCCAATGTTCAACTGTTTTACTTGTAAGTTCGTTCGAATTAAAATGTAAATTTAAAGCAGCGAGTGATTTTCCATCCGGCGTAGTTAAATAAACCCGGACTTTTTCATTTACTTCATCAATAATAAAAATACCACAGCGAATAAATGGAACTTCTTGAGTTTTTAATTCACGCCAGATAATAGGTGTTATTCGATTAAGGTCTTCGGATGTTCTCATTGACGCAATTTCTGCACGCACACGATCGAGAGAAGCTTGTCTTTTTGATTCTTTTGCTCGTGTTTCGGCTTCTTTCAAATCCTCAAAACGTTTATAGGTCAGATCAAATACGCTTGCAAAACGCACCAAAGTTTCCACGGAATCTTTAGGGGGATTCGGAATCGAGCCCGGCAAACTAAAACCGATCTCGCCGTGCGTGGTACGAGCCATAACAAAAGTCAGACCGCCGATATGGCGAATGTCGTCTAAGGTTGGTGCTTGCGGATCTACTTGTTTAAAATCACCGAGAGAGATCATCTTTTCTACATATTCCACTGCAGTATCTACATCCATGGCAAAAACAAGTGTGGGCTCATCACTCTTTTCCCAATCAGCTACAAGTTTTACATCGCCGTGTATATGCCGGGGTAATGACATTACCATACCTATTCGCGTTCCATCACCTGAGGTCATGGCTTTTTCGTATTTATCGGGGAGCCATCTCATGTACCAGAAATAATGTGCTTCATGACCAAGTGCTACAAACTCTGTGCGCATTGTAACAACAATGTCGAGTAGTTCTGAAGACTCACGCATAGCTGTAACCTGTGCGCGAATTCTTTCAAGCGATAATTCGATCTGTGCTTCTCTTGCCTGTGCTTCTGCTTTTTGAATATCGAGGAAACGGGTATAGGTACCGTCAAAAACACCTGCAAATCTCTCTAATAACTTAATTGTTTCTCCAGTTCTGGGATTTTGAGTAGCGACTGATAATATGCCTCTTGAAAATATTGCAGTGTATATAATACGTCGATTTTCCTCTCTGCCAAGTCTATTTTTAGCATCGTTGTATTCTTTAAAATCAACATCACTATTTAGGTACCTGTTATATTTTTCCAGTTCATCGCCGGAAATATCTATAATGACTGATTTTCTTTTCTCTTTCCATGCAGTGTAAATTTTATTTATTACAGTCGGTTCCTCAATTGGTGCTTTGAACATCTGGTTCATTATGCTACCCTGTAAGGATAACCATATCTCAATAACTTTTTCTGATTCATTCACCATACCGATTGATAGTTGATCAGGGTCTTCACCCAGTTCCTTAAATTGCTCGAAGAGAACGCGCGCAGTTTCTGCTAATTCATTACTATGATGCATAGCCATTGTTCTTGCACGGACTCTTTCCAAAGCAAGTTCAATTTCTGCTTCCCTTGCCTGCTCTTCAGCTAATGTTATATCGTTATATCTGCGATATGCAAGATCAAAGACATTTCTAAATCGTTTAAGAATTTTAATTTGTGATTCATCGATAGGTTGTAGAGTTGAGATACCAATATCACCCACACCAATGGAGGAAAAATAGTAGTAGAGAGCAGTTGCATTATCTAATCGTGGGTCGTCAATCTGTCCGGAATTTTTTCTGAAATTTTTCCATTCATCAAGCTGGTCTTCTCTTATTACTCCCTGGTAAAAAGCATCTTCAGCACTTCTGATTTGCTTTAAGTAATCTTCTACGATAGGATGAGAGCCATATTCAATTTTTGTTATTGCACCAGCGGTTAAATCAGAAAAATCATAATTCATAAAATATTTTTGCTCATCGTCTTGGATGTGAATAAGCGCATTTCTGATATTATCGAAGCCAAGTTTCTTAAACTCTTTAAACGAAACTTCACAAATGCCAAGCAAATCCTCAGACTTGTTCATACTCATAGCAACAGCTCTAACTCTTTCGAGTGAAGCTTCAATTTCAAGTTCGCGGTTTTGTTCTTCAACTGCTTTTCTTTTTTGCTCAAGCTCTTCAATGGTTTCTTCTAATAGAATTGCGGTTGTTTTTTTTACTTTTTCAGTCCGCTCTAATTTGAATTCCGAAATAGTGAGTTCTTTATCTGCATTTTTTACTGACTTTGTAAGTTCATCCTTTTCCTTTTCGGAAAGGTGTTTGGTGTTTTTAATAAAGTCGAGTATGTATTGAAGATCTTTATTCATTATGGGTAATTGTTTATTTGTTGCCCCGACCTTTAGGTTGGGGGAAAATATAAAAAATAAATCAGGGCTTCAGCCCCATTGAAATAAAATGTGGCTAAAGCCAATCACCATATGATCTTAATAATGAGGCTGACCAAAAAGTAAATTTTGCAAACAACTCTGAATTTATATGTCTGATTTCAGATTAAATTCAAATTCATCGTAGCACAGATTACTAATCTGTGCTACATTTTGGTCAGCCTCCTATTGACAATGCATAATATTTTAATTTTTATTTTTCTTTCAGAGCTACAACACAGCATGTGTTGTTATGAAATTCGTGTTTACCTTTTTTTGATTTCCCATATTCTCCATAAGTGAAAAACCCGATTAATGGAGCATTCCATACAGCCTGAACACGTTGGATTTCTTCGCCTGTCATGATACCCAGAGATAAATACCGGCTGATACAGGAAAACATAATTACTGCATCTGCATCCCGAAGCTGTTCCTCTTTTACTTCTGTACATTCTTCAACGACGGTATCAATCACATCAAAATCGGGCGGTAGTGAAAAACGTACTTTTGAACCTTGCGGAACGTTACCGGCACAAATCAGTGAACGATCTTCAATATTACCCATCTGTGCGGTTCTCATCACCGCCGGAGCGCCTTCTCTTTCCAGTTGCAGTGGATAATATGCACCAAGATTGAAAACAGTATTATTGAACTGTTCTTCCAGGTTGAGTCCCAGATATTTCATGACCAGATCCAGTGCGGGCTTGTCATCAATGGTATAAACAATATTCCCCTCACTTTTGGTGACCGTCTTGGTGATGCCAATGGGTTTCCAGCCGCAGGTGGCTACCCCGGAAATACCTACCTTATCCTCATCAATAATCAGAGCCACCAGACCTGTGATGCTGCTTTTACCAAAAGTGAACGCTTTTGGTCCGGTCAGAGTAAGGTCGTCACCAGCCATACCGCCAAAGATAGTGGCTCCGCCTCCGAATCCCTCTTCGATGCCTTTAATAACTTCCTCGCCGTCCATTTCATTACTCCAGCCGGATAAAATAATGAAAGCCGGGTTCGTAAAGATTTTTTTACCTTCCTCACCGAGCTGTTTTGCAATTTCATACTCAGAACTATCCCCGGCATCCAGAAATAATAATTTGAAAGAAGAAGGATTCATATCCAGCAGCATAATTGTAATACTTCCTTCTTCAATTTCACTGCTGATAAATTCACCTGAAGAAGTTGCACCGAAAATTTGAATACCTTCACTATCTAATATTTTACAAACGGCATCAATATCCTGCCTGAATAATAAGAAAACAATTGCAAGAGTTGGTTTAAAACCATTTTCCATACTTTGTTGCAAAGCAGTTTTAATTTCCTCCGGTGATTTTCCTTTTATGGATTTTGCTTTCATTTATTGTAAGGATTTTAATTTGAAAATAGATTTGGGGACGATTGATTTTAATACTATTATCTAATAATTACAAGATGAGGCTGACCAAAAAGTAAATTTTGCAAACAACTTTGAATTTTTGTTTCTGATTTCAGATTAAATTCAAATTCATCGTAGCACAGATTAGTAATCTGTGCTACATTTTGGTCAGCCCCATCTTCAAAAGAAATGAACCGGTTACTTAGAATACCTGTGTCTTAGTACATAAATATTATCTTTATGAGCCTTGAAGTGTTTAGTAGTTTCCATAAAAGCACCAGGATGACGATTACTGCCGCGGCTTACATATTCATCCCAGAATTTTTCGAATGATGCCATATCTTTTGCTGTATAAAAAATATTTACGTTCCATTCATCACCCCAGGCGTGGTTAAACTGACCCCAGCTAAGTATAAATCCCTCATTAACCAGCTCATTAAGTAAAGGTGCAAAAACCGAATCAATCATTTTGTTGACTTTACCCACATCACCTCCATGAACCTGGTTAAAGCTGCAAATAAGTAATGGCGGATCCTGGTTCTGTGCAAAACCATTTTCATTTATAAATAGAAATGCAGCAAGAATAACTGCAAAGAAAATTGAGAATTGTTTCATAATACGGACTCCTTTTTTGTTTGTTGAATCTGATTATTTATTAAATACAACTTCCTGGTAAATTTCATCGGAATGTTTACCGGTGAAATATTTGTTATACGCTTTGTTAAAAGCATCGCGGGCTTCTTTAGTTGACCATGCTTCCATAAAAAGCTCATTGTTTTTCTGCATTGCTTTAGGAATATCTTCCCACGTTTTAATTACTGTTATTTGAATAACATCACGATTATTGTTGCCCCACCAATGACGAACTGTCATATGACTGACAACATAAGGATTCTTGTTCCGCACTTTTGTGTTGAAGAGATTTGTCAGTGAATCGAATTCGGCAACTGATCCGTTTTCAGGAAAAGCTGCTTCTAAATTTTGAACCAGAACAGCATTACCTCCTGAAGGCTGGGCAATAGTTTGATTACCGCCAGACAGAAATAATATTGCTAGAAATGAACACACGATAAAGTACTTCATGATACTTACTCCTTTTTGTTAATGAAGATATTATTTATTGGAACATTGATAAAATCATTTTGATTTCATCTCAATCTGAATGACTTCAAAAGGTTTATCACCTGTATTTTCAGGTTGATGTATTGTTGCATCAGTCCATATAACTTGTCCTGATTCAAAATTCATTTCCTGGGTTTTACCGTCAGGGAAAGTAAACTTCCCTTTCCCATCACTTAAAAAAACAACAACTCCTTCAGCGTGGGAATGCATAACAGATTTTTCTCCAGGTCCATAAGTTATTCGCAGAACCTTTACATGATCATTCTCGAATTCAACTTTATAATGCTTGGGATCTACTTTTTCAGCATCCTGTGCAAAGCTAAATCCGGATAAAAGTATCACTGCAAATAATACAGTGATGATTGAAAGTAACTGTTTCATAACACTAACACCTTTTTAATTAATTATTTGTTAATAAATCTCTTACTCTAACGCACTCTTCATCTGGTATGTATCAGAATATTGCTGGAATTTTGTAACCTTTCCGTTTTCTAACCACCACATATGAACGAATTGTGCATTTAATTCTTTCCCTGTTTTTTTATAATTCGCATTGTACCTGCCGGTAACTATAACTTCACCTGTTAAAGTTTGATAAAAGTTCAGAGCGGTTAATGTCCAGTACTCCCATTCACTGCCAAGCCTGTAAAACACTCCTTCAAGCACTGCGGTTGGTCCTATGTACGAACTGCCATCTGCATAAGTAGAGTTTTCTGCTGAATTCCATTCAATCTCCGGGTCCATTGCATCCAAAACACCGGGAATATTACCGTTCATGAACCAATCGTAAAGAGATGCAACAAACTCAGAATTGCCAGGGGATTGTGAAGATTGCGCAATTATATCTGATGAAAAAAATACTACTATTGAAATAGTTAAAGCGCATATTATGTTGTTTAAGATTTTCATTATATACCTCATTGATTAGTTATTAAAAATTTACTTTGAAGTAATCGCTGCTTCTTCTGCAAAATAAATCTCAGGCAAGCTCACAACGCCTGCCTCTTTCATAGCTTCTTTTAAGCTATCTGATTGAGCGAACTTTTTTCCATTCTCAATGCTGTTTATCTCCAGAAGAACAAAAATATGATTTGGATCATCTGCGTTTCTGAAAATTTTTCCTCCCATAGAACCATGCTCTGATCTGATATTTGCATGATTGTCAAAAGCAGATTTCCATTTGTTGTATTCTTCAATTTTATGATGAACAAGTATGTGTGCCATTGTATAACTCCTTTTTGTAGGTTTTAAAATGAATATTAACTAAGATTTCATTGTCCGCTAAGCCATTGCTCAAAACTTTTGTTTGTTTCGCCTCTGGGATAATTCCAGTCGGGCTTAAGCTTTAAGCCGGTGTTGCTTTTCCAAATAAAGTCTATAGAATTATTTATATCTTTCTCATTATGGATCTTGAGGAGGAAAATTTCTTCGGTATTACCTGATATTTGCAGCAAATCCGAAATAATATTTTGTGCGAACAGAGCATTTTTAATAATTTCAATCTGTCTTAAATCATAACTTGCCCACACAATACCATTTACGCCTGAAAGAAAAGTATTCTCGTCAACGAAAATCAGAAGATCGATAGCGGTTCCGGGTGGTAATCCGGGCGGCATCCTATCACTTATATCGGTCCAATTAATCGTTTTCAATGAATTAATTGATATTTCTCCGGTGTTGTTTAATATTCCTTTTGATTCTAATAAGATCACGGTTATAAAAAATTATTTGTGAAAATGTTATTGAAGATTTCCGGGTCAAACGTAGGTAATTGGCGTTCGGAATTCATGCACTATTCCCGCATTTGTTTGGATTATTTTTTCAAATGGGGCGTTTTTTGTATTAATTCTATAATTATATCGTTATAGACTTACTGAAGTGAAGGAAAAACCGGGTTCAACAGGAATGGGATACAGAGAGGTTTTGAATTAAAATCTCAGGTTAGTTAACTGTCTTTTCACAAGGTCTAACCACGCTCACAAATTCATTGTATTATTTCTTCTGAACATTTCTGAACTCTGATGGACTATAACCAAATTGCTTCTTAAATGCGCGCGAGAAATATGCCTGATCATTAAATCCAACCCGGTAACAAATCTCCGCAACATTCCCTGCATTTTGTTTTAGCAGATCTGCTGCACGCTGAAGACGAAAAGATTGTATTAGTTTTCCGGGAGGTTGTCCTATCAGAGCATTCAGTTTTCTGTTAAGCTGCGAAACGCTCATATTTAGTTCGGAGGCAAGATTATCAACACCAAAATTTTCATATGCAAAATTTTCATTGATGAAATTAATTGTTTTCTCCAGAAAAATTTTGTCTACTGGTACTGCCGTAACTTCGGATGGTTTTATATTAGAAGATGAACTGAATTTTTTCCTTAGCTGTCCCCGTTGATAGATCAAATTTCTTACACGGGCTGTTAATTCCTTTGCGCTGAATGGTTTTGTTAAGTAATCATCAATACCTGTTTCAAGGCCCTCTATTTTGTCGTCCAGTCCTGCTTTAGCAGTAAGCATAATTATAGGAATGTGACTGGTCCTTTCATCTTTACGAATTGCTTTTGTGAATTGGTAGCCGTCCATTTTCGGCATCATTACATCTGTTAGTATCAGATCGGGGATTTCATTTTGTGCAAGTTTAATGCCTTCCACACCATTGCAAGCCTCAATAACATTGTATTTGTCTGTGAGCTGCTCGCGGATATAAGAACGAACATCAGAGTTATCTTCAACAATTAAAATTATTTCCTTTTGTTTGCTGCTGGGTACAAGCGGCTGGCTTCCGGTTTTCTGAACACCGGTCGCAGGTACCGGATTGTCAGTATTATATTGTTTGTCTTCGGCAAGCGAAGCAAGATCATTTTTTAATTGTGTTGTTCCGGTATGATTTTCAGTTACCTGGTTTTTATCCTCTTTTAAATTACTGATCGGAAGAAGGATTATAAACTCACTGCCTGCGCCTTCTGTACTATTAACATTTATTTTCCCCTTGTGCAGATCAATAAGTTCTTTTGCGAGAGCTAATCCTATCCCCGTTCCCTCGTGTTCTCTTGTTAGTGAATTATCAACCTGGTAGAATCGGTCGAATATATGAGGCAGCTTGTCAGCAGATATACCAGTACCTGTATCTTTAATTTTAATTTCGACAAAACTCTCTTTTATTTCGCCCTTTGATAAAGGGTGAATGGAAGGGGTTTTTATTATTACTTTTATTTCTCCACCTGCAGAAGTAAACTTATATGCGTTTGATATGAGATTATAAAATACTTTTTCCATTTTATCGGGATCATAAATAACCGGAATGTTCTGAAAATCAGATTCAAACTTTAGAGTGATTTTTTGTGCTTCTGCTAATGATTCAAAAGAGAAGAAAAGACTTTTAAGGAATGAAACTATGTTATGAGGCTCTGCATTTAATTCCATACTTCCTGCTTCGAGCTTTGATAGATCTAACAACTGGTTGATCAGCGTTAGCAGCCTTCTTGCATTCCTGTTTGCAACCCGAAGTTTGCTTTTCTCTTTAGTATCAATTGCGGAAGTCATTACATTTTCAACCTGACCAAGAATCAAAGTAAGAGGTGTTCGGAATTCATGAGAGATATTTGCGAAGAACTCTGATTTTAAATGATCCAGGTTACGAAGAGAATCTGTTTGTACTTTTTCGAGCTTTAGCTGGTTTTTTAATTTTATACGGTTCAACTCATATCTTCTTATAAGATAAAGCCCGGAAAGAAAAAGAAATCCATATAAAATATAAGCCCACCACGTGTTCCACCATGGCGGTGTGATTATTACCTTTAGTGCAATTCCTTCCTCATTCCAAACCCCGTCATTATTAGTACCCTTAACTCTGAAAACATATTCACCGGGTGAAAGATTTGTGAATGTTGCAGTTCTTTCTGTGCCGGAGTAGATCCAGTCTTTACTAAATTCTTCAAGTTTATATGCGTATTGATTTTTTTCTGGTGCGGAGTAATCAAGTGCAGCAAATTCAAATTGAATTATATCATTATCGTAGGGGAGCAGTATCTCATTTGCAATAGTGATTGTTTTTCTGATAGTTGATTCTATTTCAGTATTTGCATTACCGGGAATTCTGAAATTAGTCAGAACTATTTCAGGTATAAATGGATTATCAACAATATTTTTGGGATAAAAATAATTTAAGCCGTATATACCGCCGAAAAACATTTCACCGCTTTTGCTTTTAAAGAAAGCGCCGGTATTAAATTCATTGCTTTGCAAGCCATCGCTGACATTAAAATTTCTGAAGCTGCTTTCTTTTATATTAAATCGAGACAACCCCCTATTAGTGCTTAACCACAGATTCCCATTGTCATCAGATAAAATTCCATAAACAACATTATTAGGCAAGCCGTCCCTTTGAGTTAAATGTTTAAAGGATTCATCTTCAAAACTAAAGCGGTTTAGTCCTCCGCCTCCGGTGCCGATCCATAAAAACATATCTGGTTGAAGCGGATCCGGACAGATTGTTTTAACCAGATTATTATTCAGCGATAAAGGATTTTTAGGATCATTAATGAAATTTTTAAAAGATTGATTTTTATAATCAAATCTGGTTAATCCATTCCTGGTCCCGATCCAGAAAATTCCTTTTTTATCCTGGTAAAGAACCGCACGCACAAACTCACTATAATCGGGATTGTGATTATACCGTAAGTGATGAAAAATTCCTTTATCGCGGTCTGTAAGCCTGCTGATAAAATTCTCTGTCACAGTCCATATATTACCATCCCTGTCTTCAAAAACGGTAGAAACTCTTTTGTCATTTATATCTAAAACAAATTCCGGGCTGAATTTGTAATGCCTTGCTTTATCTGTTTTTGGATCATAGCTGTAAAGTCCTTCCTGTGTTGCGAACCAAATGTATCCATCGGAGGATTCAATAATAGACCAGACAGCAACATTACCAAAAGCCTCAGGAAAATCAGAGCTGGTTTCATAGCTTTTAAACTCACCCGTTTTTCTATTCCATCGTGTTAACACATGAGTACCCATCCACACAAATCCTTGCGTATCCTCAAGCACCGCTGAAATACTGAAACTGCTGACTCTCGATGTATTATCTTTCTGACTAAAAAAAGTTGAAAACCGGTTTGCTTTAGGATCAAAATAACTAATCCCCATTCCTGATGTTCCAAACCACAATATCCCGGTTTTATCAACATAAGCGCTTGAGATGCTGTTATAGCTTATAGTCTGATTATTATTCGGATCATTTCTGAAATAGGAATATGTGGATGAAACCGGATCAAATCTCATTAATGCAGCAGGTGTAGAAAGCCAAAGCATTCCCGAAAAATCTTCAATGATGCTTATAATCACTCCCCACCCATAACGATAAACATGGAACTGATGAGGATATAATTTGTAGCTTCCGTTTTTCCGGTTAAATTTTACTAAACCGCTTAACGTGCCAAGCCAAAGTACACCGTCATTGCTTTCATAAACTGAACTGACGCTTCTACCCTGAAAGTCTGATTCTACTTCGGGACTTTTTGTAATAATATCATACCTGGTAAAATTCTCTTTATCAGAATTAAATTTATTCAAACCATTTTCCGTTCCTGCCCACAATGTCCCCTCTGAATCAACAAATAAAGATGAAACCTGATTATTGCTGAGACTATTTAATTTTTCTTCGCTGAAAACAAACTGTTTTATATTAATTACAGTAACCTTTCCATCATTAAAAGAAATATTTAATCGGAACAAACCATCGCTTCTTGTTCCAACCCAGATATTTCCGGATTGATCTTCAGTAATAGATAAAACTTTGCCGGGATTGTTATCGCCCAAAACTGAATAATTGACTCGCTGAAAAGTTTCAGTGTTCCTTTGAAAACAATTTAACGAACCGTTTAATGTACCAATCCACAGTATTCCACGTTTGTCTTCAAATAAAGTTGTAATATAATTCTCTGAAACAGAGGTCGAGTCAAATGCATTATGCTGATAGATAGTAAATGAATAACCATCATAGCGGTTCAATCCGTCTTTGGTACCGAACCACATAAAGCCCATGCTGTCCTGGAGAATTGCAAGAACAGCATTCTGTGACAGCCCATCATTAATAGTCAAATGCCTGAAGCGGATTTGCTGGGCGGAAACCCCTTGGATTATCAATGCAATTAAAACAATAATTATACTTAAGTAACGACTCATTTATTATTTGGTTATTTAGACACAGTTGAGATACTTTTTATGACCCAAATCAAGTTACATTTAGTTTATCTCAAATGCACTATTTGTGCGAATTAATTATTGTGCAGGAAAAGTAACGATCACAGTAACAATTAAATCGGAAATGACAACGGCTGAAAAATTTTACAACGGCTTAACTATCCGGTATGTAACTCTGCAATCAGAAAAGCCAGCTCTTTTATTAAGCATAGATTTAATAAATATTTTTTTATCTTTGTCCCCCGAAATGCTGACTCCTTTTTAAAATTGCCGGTTATCTTTACATAATCAGTAACCGAGAAAGACTTTAAGTCCTTACATACATCAATAATGAAAATTGTTGTTCAAAAATACGGGGGAAGTTCTGCAGCTGATACAGAAAAGATTCGTAAAATAGCTCACAAAATTGCCGAACGAATCAATTCACGTGTAAAGCTTGTGGTTGTGGTTTCTGCAATGGGGAAAACTACCGATAATCTTATCAGACTTGCCAGAGAAATTACAGATCAAATTGTACCGCGGGAACTTGATATGCTCCTTACAACCGGTGAGCAGGTTTCAGCATCGCTGCTTTCGATTGCGCTGAACAGTATCGGTATTTCATCAATTTCATTGAATGCTTCTCAGGCAGGAATAATAACCACTTCAAATTTTAATGAAGCAAGAATAAAAAATATGCAAACTGAAAAGCTGATCAGGTTACTCGAACAACATCAGGCGATTATCATTACAGGATTTCAGGGAATTACAGAAGAAGGTGAGATCACCACACTTGGCAGAGGCGGTTCAGACACATCTGCCGTAGCGCTTGCGGCAGCGCTTAATGCTCAATGTGAAATTTACAGCGATGTTGCGGGTATTTACACGACTGATCCGCGCATTCATCCCACTGCAAAAAAGTTAAAACAGGTTACTTATGATGAAATGCTGGAAATGGCGAGTCTTGGTGCAAAAGTTTTACACAGCCGTTCTGTTGAAATAGCGAAAAAATATAATATTAAAATTTATTGTGCATCCACTTTTTCAGAAGAGGAGGGAAGTTACGTGACAGCATCTAACATAGAAGAACCGGTAGTAAGCGGGCTGAGTGTGATGGATAATCAGACCCAGGTAGTAATTACAAATCTGCCGAATGATTATACCATTGTTCAGAAAATATTTGAACATGTTGCAAGCCAGGATTTAAATGTTGATATGATTTCAATTATCAGCAATTCCGGCTTGAATATTTCGTTTACTGTGATTGAAGATAAACGATCACACATCGAGGAAGCGCTGAATCACCTTTTAAAGGATTTTAAAGAACTTAACATTCATTATCATACAGGTTACTCAAAGATTTCTGTAGTTGGAATTGGAATGAAATCCAGCAGCGGGGTGGCATCACGATTCTTTAAGGCTCTTGAACATATTCCTGTCAAGCTGGTTACAACTTCAGAAATCAAAATTTCCTGTTTGGCAGAAGAAAAATATAAAAATGATACGATTAACAGGCTTATAGATCAATTTGAACTGTAGAGAAATTATTTTTGACAAAGGAAACGTGGTTCATCCTGAAAAATTCTGATTTTTTGCTTGCTGCATTCTTTTAAAATACATTTGAATGAAGAGAATTTTTTTTATATAATTGCCATAGGGATTCACAATTTGTCTCAACTACAAAGCATGATAATCAATGAACTTGTTTATCTGCCTGATTGTTTCTGATTATAGTATTTTTATTTGCAGCCCTATGGTTGTAAACAATTAAACAAAATTTACTTTAATTATTTTAGTAGTGGAGTATATGTCAAAAATTAACTTAACACACAAAACAACTGCTGACCAGGTAAGAATCCTGCGGGATTACATTCAGCGAAGAACTCAACACAAAAATCAGGAGCAGGTTACTCTTGAGCAGGTTATTAAGAGGTTCAAGCACAAGCAGCTTGTAAATGACCGTCAGAAAGCAGCCTATTTCCGAAAACTGCTGAATATGGCTTTGAAGGAAGAAGCTCTGGACAAAGTAAAGCCGGCTCCAAACGGTTAATAAGCTTTCAGGAAAATAATTGGAAGATAAGAATTGACTTAGCGGAAAGGGTGGGATTCGAACCCACGGTACGGTTACCCGCACACACGCTCTCCAGGCGTGCCAGTTCAACCACTCCTGCACCTTTCCGACAAGTATTAATGTTAGTCAAGGCTGATAAATAATATTCAGATCATATTTATAAATCAGCAAAGCGAATATATTTAATTTGAATTTTCTAACCAAAAAAAGCCACACTATTTTTGCAGCAACTTTTCTCCATCATAGTCATTTTTTCATAGTTAAGCTGATTCTCATCAAGTCAAAATTCAAAAGTGTTGATCGTTATTGAATCACAAAAATTACCTGATGAGATTTAAATCATTGCGATGTTCATTAAAATTCCTTTATCTTCCAATCCCTTAAATCAACAAATAAAGGAGTAATGCCATGCAGGTTTTATTACGTGCTTTCGTTGCTGTAATGTTTACAGTAAGTATAGTTAACACAGGCTATTCTCAACCATTAAATGAACCCGGGGCAGGGGATGCCGGTGTAAGTTATACAGATGTTATAATTGCCGATCTTAGCAGGATCGAATCAAAAATTGTTTCACTGGCGGGTGTTGTACCGCAGGAAAAGTATAGCTGGCGTCCCGCTGATGGGGTGAGATCTTTCAGTGAAGTGTTCCTTCACATTGCCGGAGCAAATTATTTCTTCTTTACATTTTTCGGAAATCAAATGCCTGAAGGAATGACAATGGACTATGAAAAAACTCTTACTAATAAAGATGAAATAATAGCTCAGTACAAACCCGCGTATGATTATGCACGGGAAAAGTTATCTTTAATAACCGAAGAAGATTTATCAAAAACATACAACTTTTTTGGTAATGAAGTTACCGGCAAAGCCCTGCTTCTTATATTCAGCAATCATGCTCACGAGCACCTTGGACAGCTAATTGCATACGCCAGAATAAATGGCATCACGCCGCCCTGGTCAGAAAACTAAGAATTTAACAGAGCTTCATAAAAGCATTCATCAGGTTATGCCAAAGTATCTCTGAACAGATTTGACAGATGCTTTGGTGTAACCTTTTTTTATGTTAAGCTCACACTAATGATTTGATTCTTCGAATTAGAAATTGAATTCATTATTTTAGTCATCATAAAAAAAATAATTTGAGATAACAGTAATTCCGCAGTTGAATTATTAACTCACCTTACGCAAGATAGAGAGATGACATTTTTTATTAAGAAATAAATATTCATTATTTAAAAATATTTATTTGAGGAGGGAATTAAACACAGAAAACAATGATGTCATCTCTTTACTGATTATTTTTGCGTAAGGTCAGTTATTTAGTGTTTAAATTCTGAAATCCAAAAAGGGAACATATGGTAAATAAAAATAAAGTAAACCGAATCGGAGTATTAACCGGTGGAGGAGACTGCCCCGGCTTAAATGCA
Source organism: Ignavibacteria bacterium (assembly GCA_037447335.1). Lineage (GTDB taxonomy): Bacteria > Bacteroidota > Ignavibacteria > Ignavibacteriales > Ignavibacteriaceae > JBBIGV01. The sequence continues at coordinate 23,648 of JBBIGV010000050.1, forward strand.
GTTATCCGCGGCGTTACAAAACCTGCCCAGGATTATGGTATGTCTGTATTGGGTATTCTGGATGGTTTTGAAGGATTGGTTGAAGGTAAAGCAAAAGAACTTAAAGATGAAGATGTATCAGGAATACTTGCCAGGGGAGGAACAATTTTAGGATCATCAAACAAAGGTGATCCTTTCCATTGGCCGATTCAGACTGAAAAGAAGATAGATATTGTTGATAAGTCTCTTGATTCACTAAGCAATTACCGGTCGTGGAAACTTGATGCACTGATTGCAATCGGTGGTGATGGGACCATGCACATTTGCCACAAGTTGGCAGAGATGGGAATGAACATTGTCGGAGTGCCCAAAACAATTGATAACGATCTTGATGCTACTGATTTAACATTTGGCCATGATTCTGCGGTTTACGTAGTGTCAATGGCGCTTGACAGACTTCACACTACTGCTTCATCACATCACAGAGTAATTGTTGTGGAGGTAATGGGAAGATATGCAGGATGGATCGCACTTAACGGCGGACTTGCCGGCGGCGCTGATATAATTCTTATTCCGGAAATCTTTTTTTCCTGGGATAGTATCTACGCAAAAATCAGGCAGCGTGAACTAAAAGGTAAGAAGTTCAGTCTGGTTTGTGTTGCCGAAGGTGCAAAACCAATTGATGGTGAAATGGTAATTAAAGGACATGATATTAAAAGACATGACTCTAAAGTCCTTGGTGGTATCGGGCAGGTAGTTGCAGATAAAATTCAGGAAAATACCGGACGCGAAACGAGGGTTACAGTATTAGGACATTTGCAAAGAGGAGGAAGCCCAACACCATACGACAGGATACTTTCTACCAAATTTGGTGCATTTGCAATCGAGCTTGCAGCGAAGAAGAGATTTAGGAGGATGGTATCATTAAAGGGAACTGAAATCAAGAATGTTATGATTGAAGATGCAATTGAAAGGCAGAAACTTATTCAACCGGATAACCAGGGATTAAAAGCGGGCAGAGCAGTTGGAATTTCTTTCGGAGATTGATTAATCAATCTTGCTTTTGGAGAGAGCTAAACCTATATTTGAATCAGTTTTTGAAAAAAAATTGTTATACGAAATTTGTTATTTAATCGTTGGAATTTGTTCCCGGGGTCGTAGTTCAGTTGGTTAGAACGCCTGCCTGTCACGCAGGAGGTCGCGAGTTCGAGTCTCGTCGGCCCCGCCAATTCAGCGGTAAACCCGATTAAAAAAATCCCTCAATGAGGGATTTTTTATTTTATAGCTAATCACTTAAATCAAATGAAATGGTATGTTTACATATTGTATTCGTCCGGAATAGATAGGTACTATGTTAGTTCAACAGATGACAAGTTGTGGAGTTTAGAGCTACATAATTTGGGTTGATGTAGCTGTACAAAACAAGGAATTTTAACGGCAGCTTTCTTTTTCTTATCTCTGTTCCGATGGCTGCATCCGGTATATTTTATACTATGAGTTAAGGGCTTCCATAACGCAGTATGATGTTCAGCCTATCATTCAAAAAGCTAAGGATAAATTTTTATCTGCTTATGACAATCTCTGTCAGATAACCTGAAGCTAATGGAAGAATCGAACGCTTCCATTGAACGATCTTAGATGAATGTGTAAGAATTAAATATCCTTTAATTGCTCATGAGTTTAAGATATATGGAGAGGATTATATCATTCATTATGATACAGAAAGATCCCATACTGCATTATTATTTTACACTGCAAGATTTCTTACTTAATAAGGTCGATGAGAAATTTAAGCTAAGAGAATCAAAATTGGCAAAAGCTGAGTAAAGCAAAGAATAGTACTGAAATAATTAAAAAGCAGCTAAATGGATAAAGTTTTTTTTACATTAAATTTTTATGAAGAGTATCTTTTCCCTTGAAGCATTACATCCGTCTGTGTCGGACTGAATGACAACTTTGAGACAGCTTCCTGTAATCGGAGGTCTTTTCAAATAATAAACAGCGCCCGGAAATATGTATTAAATTTTCAAGGCAGGACTGTTCTTTTCATTTATAAAAATAAAAAATATACCAATCAGAATTTGTAAGGCGGTAGTTGCATAATAGTATTCAACACCAATATCAATACGCGTATAGTAAACAAAAAACTTCAGTAGTATTGAAAATTCATAACCTGTTAAAATCAAATGGAACCAAAGTATTTTCCGGTTTTCACTAAAATAGATAACCAGGATCCTTAAGAAAATAATTAAGATGATCAAATGAATTGTAATCTGAATGACAATGGTGTCAAATAAAGAATAGACAACCACAACAAGGCTAATGCATGCAAAGGATAACATTATAAAAAGTTTTGTTCTGGTTGGAAAATCAATAAGAGCCGTATAAATCAATATAACAGTTCCTATGAGATAAACATCCAGGCTCCTCAATATCAAAAACTGATGTAATAGAATTACTGCCGGGTCAAAAAAAGCCAAAACAAGGAAAAAGTAGAAAAATCTTGTCCTGAACTGCCTGATCGGGATCAAGAACCAAACAAACGAATTGAAATATAAAATTAACTTTAGTAATTGCATTAATCCGGGCAGACAGGTGGACACAGAACAGAATACTCTAAAGTGTGATCACCGTTAGTCATAGTTAAAACATCTGTTCTTTTTTCAACATAGGTTGTCGGACTATTACCAACAATTAAGAGTTTATTAACTATTTCAACAGAAAAAACTGAAAACACTTCCGAGCTGTTTATTATTGCACCACCCGGTATTATAACATTTCTTTTATTATCTAAAATAAACAATTCTCCGTTCAGAATACTGAACATCACAACGCCGGAGCTGCGTTCCAATGATTGTTGTAGATTTTCTGAGGATATTTCCGTGTATTGCTGAACTGTACCGAATATCTGGTTTGCATCATCTTTACTGATTATTTCACCCTGCGAATAAACCCGGAGGGGGATAAGTGTTAATATTGAAATGATGAATATTACTTTTTTCATTTCCTCTCCTATTTTCAATTAATGCTCAATTAAAGTTATGAAGTATATTATTTATTGCATATACGTACTTACACTTATTTTGAAACAAATCCGATTGAGAAAACATTCTTAATTCCGAGATAGAAATATCAGAAGGTCTGTTTAAAGAGCCAAAAATGG
>JBBIGV010000051.1:0-26458 GCA_037447335.1 Ignavibacteria bacterium
AGAATAATTTCTAAACATTTTAATTAATCTTGAAAAAAGTGCGGAAGTCAGGAGAGATGAAAAAATTCTTCTATCTTTTTTATTTATTGTAACTTTATATTCAGATGCTGCTTTACCGCAGGTAAACACTGAAAAATACCGCAAAGAAATCGACGACGAGGGATTTTATAGTACAATTGGAATTGCAGCCGGTCTTAACAAAGGCAACTCGGAATTTGTTTCTGTAAAAGGCGCATTGAGATTTGACCATATAACTGAGAAAGCTGATTACTTTATCGCTGGTAATTATGAATTTAAAGAAGGAAACGAAAAGAAAATTGTTAACAAAGGTTTTGCACATCTCCGTGCAATTGTTGAATTGAGTTCTTTATTTGACATCGAATTCTTCGCACAGAAAGAATTTAACCAGTTTATTTTGCTTAACGATCGGAATCTTGCAGGAAGCGGACTCAGAACCAATCTTTTGAACTTTGAGACTAAGCAAAGCAGTCTGCAATTATTTCTTGGTACAGGTGCTATGTATGAACGCGAGGAGTACAATACCAAACCCGGTGTTTCTGTTGCAAATATTCTGCGTTCAACAAACTACTTAACAGTTGACTGGAGAATTAACAAACTTGTTGATTTTTTACTTATAAGCTATTTTCAGTTTGATGTTAAGTTTATCAAAGATCGCAGGATGCTTGCAGATGCCAGCTTAAATTTCCGTATAACCGATGGGCTTACCTTTTCTGCCAGTTTTAATTACAGGCATGATAATCAACCAGCACAGTCGGTTAAGAAATATGATCTCGAACTTGTAAACGGAATATCCTATTCTTTCTGATCATTTATGCTGTTCTGAAAAAGAGGAATTGATATGAACAAAGAATTGATGCTGAAAATATATTCTGATTCTGCAGAACTTCTGCTTTGTGTGTTGAGGAATATTTCAGTAAGTGAAATAAATTTCAAACCATCGGGTGAATCGCGTTCTATTGCAGAAATGATTGCTCACATTGTTCGTGTTGATAATTACTTTTTGAAAAAGCTTGGTGAAAAAGGACGTTTCAAAATTGAAGATCTATCACCATCTGCTATTAATTCTGTTTTACCTGAACACTTTAAGTTTATGAAAGATATAATCGTAAACATTTCAGATGATTCTGCTATACCCGAATCTGATGACAAATATAATAACTGGTTCGATTGCATACTTCATATTTCGCAGCACTACCTGTATCATTTTTCACAAATGGTTTATTTAAGAAGAGCCGATAATCGAAATTGGGAAACGCCGCTGCATAAATGGGAAGAACTGACATATCTGATTTCCTTTTACCTGAAAAATAAGTAATCAAGAACGAAAAACATTTCCCATCTTCATTCCGGATTGATTATCTCAGCAGTATCATCTTCTTTGCATATTCTTTACCTGCCATCCGAAGGATATAATAATATACGCCGCTTGCAGCCTGTGTTCCGAAATCAGTTTTGCCATCCCAGGGTATTTTGTTCAACCCGGCAGGCATTAAACCAGAAAACAAAGTTTTAACTTTTTGACCGAGTGCATTAAAAATAACAAGCTGAGCATTCTCATCAGTTTCAGTTATTACATTAATCCACGTGCCCGAATTAAACGGGTTCGGATAGTTCTGACTTAATACATAATCAGTAGGAATAAATTTGAGATCGAGGTTATGGTAAATAGTTAACTGTCCGTATTGAAATTTATATGCACCGCTGACCGGCTCTTTCCTTTCAACCGAGTTACTATCAGTGTAAGAAAAATAAAACTGAACAATCTGATCAAAACCCAGGACGGGAAGTGCATATTTAAACTGTTTATTAACAGCACTGCTATATTCTAACTGATTAAAATTTTCTCCGTCAGTCGAATAAAGCATTTTAACAGTTGATAAATCAATACCCGGATTATTCAAAAAATATTTATGCAGAAAATATTTGTTATCACTTTTTTCGATTGTTGGATATGATATGGCATCGACTGCACTTACAAGCCCGTAGCCTCTGTCATTATTCGGAGAAGAAGAATTATCTGAAGTCTCAATCAATATGCTTCTTACCTGATAATTATTCAAATGCGGGTGAGCAGAGAGAAGCAGCCCTGCAACACCGGCGGCAATCGGCGCTGAAAGCGAAGTGCCGCTTCCATGCCTATATCCAACCGAATCCGTTGCAAGCGCGCCTAAAACTACCTCACCGCGTGCTAAAATTTCAGGTTTTACACGACCGTCAGAAGTCGGACCCCGTGAACTGAATCCTGAAAGTTCATTATTTGCATTAACAGAACCCACAGCTAAAATATTAAATGCGTCTGCGGGAGCAGTTATAAATTTCCACGATGAATTACCTTCATTTCCTGCCGATGTTATCGTCACAATGCCGCGTTCAAAAGCAAGATTAGCTGCTTTTGTGACTATCGTTGTATTGCCGTTCATTTCACTGTAAGTGTAAGACCTTTGACCAGGATCAAACTCACTATAGCCAAGCGAACTTGTTGTAATGTCAACACCAAGTGATTCCATCCATATAAGCGCTGCCGCATAATTATCTTCTTCAATGTTTCGTTCGCTTCTTATATCTTCTGTTTTTGCAAGAAGAAAAGATGACCTGTATGAAGCGCCGATAAGCTGTCCCGGTGCATATCCCCCGGTAACCGAAAACACCAGCGTGCCATGAAAATCCTGGCTGGGATGATCTTCGGGTTGATTTGCAGTTATCGTATCACCGAAAATAAAATCGTACTCAGCTATCACTTTTGAATTCATCAGTGATTCGTGAGCGCGCCATCTGTATCCTGTGTCAAGAAATCCGATTATAACACCGTCACCTTTAATACCGTATGCATGGACTTCCGGTATACGCGAAAGCTGCAACTGATTAAATGATGGTCCGTAATCGTTGTCAAAAATACTTTGCATTTTCTCAGGGATCAGCAGCGTCCGTTCTTCATAGTCTTTTTTGAAAGCAAAAGATTTTACGGGCTCGATACGCTCAACAAACCAAAGTTTGATTACTTCAGATATCTGAATTTCATTTAAATAAGCTGAAACAGAATTAAACCAATTCAGGCGCCATATTATTTCTACACCAAGGTTTGTAAGTTCATTTACATATTCCTCTCTAACCGAAAGGTCTTCATAAGTGATATAATTATCACCCATAGTTTTTTTTCTTCTTTCTAAACTTCGTTCAGAAAGAAGCTCTTCAGCAGTTTTGAACAGAGCATCACCTTTCATCAAAGAATGAGTTGGAGGGACACCCTTATCCTTAAAGTAAATAAAATATTTTTCCTGTGGAAAGGCAATTGCAGTTAATGCTAAAAGAAGGAAAAAAATCTTTTTCATCATAAAATTCCGCGATGTAATGAAAATGTTAACTGATCGTACTTGAAAATAACAGGATCAAACTAATCAATCTTTTTAAATAATCTGTCAAAACGGACAGACTGATAAAAATTTCCGGGGTTCGAAAAACTAAATTCCGATGTTAATGACCAATAAATAATAAACGCTTCACCAATAATTGCATCCAGCGGAACAAAGCCCCAGTAACGGCTGTCCATGCTGTCATCCCGGTTATCTCCCAAAACAAAATAATGATCTTTTTTAAAGGTATAATGCCTTGCGGGAATTCCATCAATATTTATAACTAATCCTTCTTCGCTTACTGCTTTTCTTCCATATTCACGATTAATAACATCTTTCCAAAAATTAATATTTAGGGCACTGATGGGAATAGTCATGTTTTTTTCAGGGACAATGATCGGCCCGTAGTTATCGCCATTCCATTGAGCGCCTTCCGGAAAAATTCGCCTGTCTGCCAAACCGGAAGGCTTAATGTTATCAGCATCTAAAATGATCCCGGGCGGTTCAATCAGTTCAAAACCATTAATGATAACTTTTTTGTTTGAGATGAGAACTGTGTCGCCCGGCGTTCCGATAACACGTTTAATATAGTTAACAGGAGTTTTCGGATAAAGTTCATTTTGGTTGCCGGGAAATTGAAATACAATTACATCACCGCTTGAGGGTTTCCTGTATTCCAAAATATTGTATGAATTTATACCGATATTGGTGAATGGTATCTGAGCGGGAGTAGAGAATGAATATGCTGATTTATTCACAATAATAAAATCACCGGCTAACAAAGTATCATTCATCGAGCCGGTTGGAATTTTATATGCATCAAAAAGAAATGATTTGATTGCCACAGCAACCAGAAGTGCAAGCAGCATGGATTTGAAAAATAACCTGCTGTTAAACCCTGAAGAGCTTTTCTTCATTTCATCAGCCGTGCTTTCCGCAATGCTCTGCTTTTCGGCACCAGATATTTTAAATTCATCCTTAAACAACAGATGCTGCCTGTTATTCATCAATCTGAAGAACTGCCAGGAATGCTTCCTGTGGAATTTCAACGTTGCCCACCTGCTTCATACGTTTCTTACCTTCTTTTTGTTTTTCAAGCAGCTTTCTTTTTCGGGTAATATCGCCGCCATAACACTTAGCCAGTACATTTTTTCTTATAGCTTTTATAACAGATTTCGATATCACCTTATTTCCGATAGCAGCCTGAACAGAGATCTCAAACATTTGTCTCGGGATAAGCTCTTTAAGCTTGCTGCACACCTTCTTTCCCCAATCATAAGATTTGCTCCTGTGAACGATCATTGAAAGTGCATCTACAGGTTCACCATTCAGAAGAATATCAAGCTTAATTAAATCCGATTCACGGTATCCGATATATTCATAATCGAATGAAGCATAACCGCGGGACATTGACTTGAGCTTATCATAAAAATCGAAGATGATTTCAGACAGAGGAAACTCAAACTGAAGATCAGCACGTGTTGGATCTATATAAGTTGTGTTTATATAAACCCCCCTTTTGTCCATCGAAAGTTTCATAATATTTCCAACGTATTCACTCGGGCAAACCACCTGGGCTTTTACGTAAGGTTCTTCAACACGATCAATTTCACCAACGGGGGGCATTTCGGCAGGATTATCCACCACGATCTTATCACCCTTCTTCGTATAAACTATATACTCAACGTTCGGTAACGTAGTAATAATTGACTGCCCGTATTCACGGTATAACCGCTCCTGCACAATTTCCATATGCAGCAATCCGAGAAAACCGCATCTGAAACCAAAACCCAATGCCGCAGAAGTTTCAGGCTGATAAACAAGTGCGGAATCATTCAGCCGGAATTTTTCAAGTGCATCGCGAAGGTCTTCAAACTCTTCCGTATCTGTCGGATACAAACCGCTGTAAACCATAGGTTTGACTTCCTTGTAACCGGGAAGTGGTTCCTTTGCACCATTTTTTGAATGCGTTACTGTATCACCAACCTTTGCATCGTGCACATCCTTTATTCCTGATATAAGATAACCAACATTACCTGCGCTCAACTCATTAATTTTTATTTTCCTCAAACCGAGAATACCGATCTCTTCGGCGTCCATTACTTTATCTACCGCCATGAATTTTATTTTATCATTAGTTTTCAATGTTCCGTTAAACAACCGTATATATGCAATAGCGCCGCGATAGGGATCAAATATTGAATCAAAGATCAGAGCCTGCAATGGCGCAGCCGGATCACCTTTTGGCGGATGAATTTTTTTTATGATAGCTTCCAAAAGCTCCTCAATCCCGATTTTGGCTTTTGCGCTTACTAACATAATGTCATCATCTTTACAGCCGATGAGGTCAATTATCTGTCCTTTTACTTTATCAACTTCAGCGCTTGGAAGATCAATTTTATTTATTACGGGGATAATTTCGAGCCCACCATCAATAGCAAGATAAAGATTACTGATCGTTTGGGCTTCGACACCCTGCGCCGCGTCAACAACAAGCAAAGCGCCCTCACAAGCGGCAAGTGATCTTGAAACTTCGTAGCTGAAATCAACATGACCCGGTGTATCAATTAAATTAAGAGTATAATCCTGCCCATCCTTCGCTTTATATTTCATTTGAATAGCATGGGATTTAATAGTTATTCCGCGCTCTCTTTCAAGGTCAAGATCGTCGAGCACCTGAGCTTTTGCCTCGCGTTCACTGATTGTACCAGTTTTCTCTAAAAGACAGTCGGCTATAGTAGATTTACCGTGATCAATATGCGCAATAATGCAGAAATTTCGGATATTTAACATTCATTTCCTGATTTTTTAATGTGCAAATATACTTAGGGATGGTAACACTTAAAAGGTAAAGGAATTGAGTTTGAGTGTGAAACGAACAAGTATTAATGAGTCACCTTACGCAAAAATAATCAGTGAAGAGATGACATCTTTGTTTTCTGTGTTTAATTCACTCCTCAAATATAAATTTTCAAATAATGAGTATTTATATTCTTAATAAAAGATGTCATCTCTCTATCTTGTGTAGCGTGAGTTAATAAATAATCGCTATGTTTGCAATTGTCAACTCCGCTCAGTAAAAAGTATAGGGAACGGACACTTAAAATTAGTTATCAGATTTTTTGAGATCAGCTATGAACGATAAAAAAGACGTGATACAAAGTGTTGTTGAATCCTTGGATGGAAGCAATCAAACATTGTTATTCCCTTATCTGCCATATATTCTTCAGGACCTGTGGGAGCTTGGCTCTGATCCGAAAACAGTTATCAGGTTAATTAGAGCAAACATACCCGAACGTGAATTACGTATTCTAGACCTGGGCTGCGGCAAAGGCGTTGTATCTGTCGCTCTTGCAAAAGAACTGAACTGTCACGTTACCGGTATTGATGCTATGAATGAATTTATAAGAGAAGCTTCAGAATATGCACGTGTACTTGGTGTAAGCGACAGATGTAAATTCATTAAAGGGGATATAAGAAAATTAATATCGAAGTACACTGGATATGATATTATTATTCTTGGAGCGATTGGTTCTGTATTCGGTAATGTTTTTGAAACACTGACAATTGTAAAAAGCTCACTCAATTCCGGTGCTTATGTAATACTGGATGATTGCTATATAGATGATGATAAAATTACTGATTACAATAAATGTCAGAGAAAATCCGAATTTTACAGGCAAATAAAAGAAGCCGGCTTTGATATTATTTGTGAGGACATTTTCCCGCGTGAACAAATTGAAAAAACTGAAGAAGGACTCATCAAACATATAAGAAAAAGAATATATGAATTGATTAGTAACGAGCCAGAAAAGAAAGAATTATTTCTCGGATATCTGAAATCTCAGGAATATGAAACAGAAATTCTGAAAAATGTTGTAACAACCGGTACGTGGCTTTTAAAAGATAAAGGAATATAGAATATTTTGCATGTGCCCGGGAATGCTTCGGGAAGATTAAACATTCTGAGTTATTACCGGGTTAATTAATCCGCCTGTTATAATAAATTCATTTACAAGTTTGAGGTCAATATGATCTAACTGAAGATCACTATCTGAAGGATAAAAGCTGATGATCTTACCATTCATATCCAGAAGATAAACTTCTATTGAGGGATTTATGATCATCACATCATGAAAAACATTTTTCAGAACTTCTACGTTTGGTTCGCCGTTAATAAAGCATTGATTTTCTTCGGCAATGTGTGGTGCAATTTCTGCATTAAGCCTCTGGCTTGCTTCCTGGGAATACATTTCAGCAGTAAATACTGAGATTTATATATAAATAGTAGAAAGTATCAGAAGAATTGCAAGGAAGGTTAACCCGATTTTCTAATACAAACTATGAAAAAATCTCCTGCCCGTTTCCGGTTTTGTTTTAGCGGAATTCATTGAGCTGCTCTTTTTCATTATTTACTTTACCATGAATTATATCTAATTCGTTAAACCTGTACCCGGTTCCCGCAGCAATAATAGAATTATCAGGGGAATATGCTATTGAATAGATTATTCCATCGGGATTTTTATCAGCATAATTTTGAGAACCATTTATTGTGAATTCAAATTGCCCGGCCCTGTCTCGTGAGCATCCGGTAAATGCTGAACAGTAAACGCTGCCATGACCACTTATAATGGTTTGCCCATTGGAAGATATATCAATATCATTTGTCAAACCCATGTTAAAGGCACCAAATGAGTTAAGTGAAGTGCCGTTAACGATCTCCCATAATTTAATTTGTCCGCAGGTATATGGATAACAATTAATCTCCATATTTCTTCCACCCGTAATAAGGATATTACCATCAGGTGTAAACTGCATTGTGCCTGCATCAGCAACTCTTTCCCACAGAATTGTTAAACTTTCCGCTTGTGGATAAACAAACCCACTAAAATTAATTGCAATAAAAAGTATAAGCGTGATTGAAAATGCTGTTTTCATGATAGCTCCGTTTTGTTTAAGGGAAAATATCCCAATGGTGGCGGTTAAGTCATCACGAATTTATCACGTTTAGGGGTAAACTTTTAGCCCAATAGAATAAACTAAAATAACATTGGCTTGCGTTTTTTCCGGAATAAATAAAAAAAAGATAGTACACTAATCTTGTGCTATCTTCAGGGGAAGTCTCCTATTTCAGCAGGATTAGTTTCTTCACAGAAGTATATTCCCCCGCAGTTAGCTTGTAAAGATACACTCCACTCGAAAGATTACCTGCATCGAACTTAATTTCATACTTTCCTGCGGGTTTGTACTCATTCACTAATGTGACAACTTGCTGACTAAATATCAACCACCTCATTACCCTGACCAGCACACACAAAAAAAACCCGGCTAAAACCGGGTTCTTTTGTCATGAAGAAATCAGATTTACAAATTCACTTCAATGCCCGCGGTAAGTAACCTTGGCAAACCCACCTTTATTCCCTGAGGTCTTCTGCTGGCAATGTATCTTTCATCAGTAAGATTTTTTACAGATAAATACACCGATGAATTTAATTGGTCAAGTGAATATCTTCCGGTAATATCAAATACCAGATGCGAGGGTATTATGCCGATTTCGCCGCTGGGTGAAGGAAGAACTGTATTTAATTCATCACTAAATTGTTTTCCAACGTAAGTACCGGAAAAGCTCAGCCCTAAGCCAAACTGAAACTGCAGATCAATAGTATTGGAGAGATAAAATTTTGGCGCATAAGGAAGTTCGTATCCTTTAATATTCATCAGATCATTACCGGATTTAATGAAACGATCTGCATTGTACTCCGATTTGCTGAAGGTAGCATTCGAACTTAATTGTAAACCAAAATCAGTATTAAGGATTTTGCCTATATCGAACCTCACCCCTGTTTCGATTCCTCTGTGAATTGTACGACCGCCATTTACAAACCCGCTTCCACTTCCACCTGAAGATTCCGAAACCGGTATAATCTGATTTGAGAAGTCAAGCACATAAGCGGTAATTTCAAAAGCAAAGTAATCGAGGGGATTAGCTCTCATACCGAGCTCGCTATTCCAGCTCAACTCAGCTTCAAGCTGCAGAGGAACTCCGCCATTTGTGATTGCATCTTTAATTCGCGGCGGAGCAAAACCGCGGTGTATTCCCGCAAATAAAGTATAGTTATTGCTGAAGTTATAGTTCAGACCGATACCCGGGACCACACTGAATAGTTCGCTGTTAGCAGCAAGTGATGTATCGCGATAGCTTAACCTGAAAATTTCGCGTTCATAATTGAACTGCTCAACCCTCACACCGGGTGTTACCGATATCTGCTCTGTAAAAAATATACGGTTTAAGAAGTGCGCACTGTATGCATAACCTGTTCTGATTTCATCTTCTCTTACTCTGCCGTCCGATGCATCAGCAGTTTGTCCATTAACTCTCTGCTCAATTGCACGTTCAAAAAGGAATCTTACTCCACCTTCAAACTCATTAAACAGATTTCCGATATTATAATTGAATGATATACGCGGTTCAATTCCGGCAACTTCAAATTGCCTGTTACGATTGCCGGTACTGTTACGCATATACAAAGCACCTCCGGCTATTGTGGTATCCCCGAAGACAACACCGGTAAATCGTGAAGGGTTAGGTGACCTGCTGAAGTCCTGTCTTTGCCAGTTTCTTTTAGTTTTATATCCATAAACAGTTGTTCGCAGCAATGTTGATTCAGAAATGAACAGGTCGTGAGTCAGACTAGCTGATAATCTGGAAATGTTAAACCTGTCAAAAGGAGCAATGATCGTATAATATTCACCATTATCGAACATTGACTGGGTTAAACCAACATAAGTTGAGTTCGATACTTCATCATAAATACCTATCTTAACACCAATCCTTGAATTGCTGCCAGTACTAAACCTGACTTTTGCCGAAACGTCATTAACTTCAAAATTAGTCGTTCCAATTTTATCCGCTCTTCTATGCAGATAGTTTACATTAAAACCTAACGTGCCGTATGTACTGCCATAAGAGATTTGCCCTGTAAAAAATCCGTTCTTTCCACCGCGCAAATTTAAGGATGCGGAAGGATCAACCGGTGGGTCAGCAGTAATGTAATTTATAACTCCGCCAATAGTTTGCGGACCGAATAAAATAGATCCGCTTCCTTTCAATACTTCAACTCTTTTCATCCGATCAATAGAAGGAGTGTAATACATTTCAGGTTCACCATAGGGCGCTAATGCGATAGGAATTCCATCTTCCATCATCAAAACTGTACGGCTTCTGTCGGGGTCTAGTCCGCGGATCCCGATATTAGTTCTTAAACCTAGTCCTTCCTCGTCCACAACATGAACACCGGAAACTTTCCGCATAATTTCATTACCTGTTAGTGGCCTGGTTCTATCGAGATGCAGGCTGGTAATCAGGTAAGCAGAGCCAGGTACTTTGTTAAACAGTGAAGGTATTTTTCCAATTACATCAATTTGGGGGAAGTCATAAGTTTTAACCGAATCACTTTTAGTATTCTCTGTTGAAATTGTAAGACTTCTGTTTTTTTCTTTTTCGTTGGCTAAAGTAATCTGTGCTGCAAAACCTGATGTAATCAAGAGCACTGTGATTATTCCTGCCAGTAATAATTTTTTCATCGCTCCTCCGGTCTTAAATTTTTTCTTTTTAGCTGTCTAATTATCGGTATTAATAATATTATTATTATTTAGACTAAATCTAAATAAAGATAAGGAACATAGCAAGAAAATTCTTAACAGTTGTGAAAAATTAATATTGGAGAATTAATTTCTGTGTTTTTGCGTGGATTTTTGGGGTTTAGTTAACAGCTTCGGCGCCTATAAAGAAGAACTGCTCGTTTTAAGTTTTTTGATCATGTCGACAATGATTCCTTCCTTCAATGTATAATCTGATACAGTAATTTGCTTTATTCCGAATAACTGAAAAGCCTTTTTTAAAATAAGTAAACCGGCAGGAATTATATCAGCCCGTTTGGTGTCCATTGCCGGGATTGTGAGCCGCTCTTCTTTTGTTTTATGGCTAAGAACCAATTGTGTGACAACATCCAGTTCATAATAATTGAATGTAAAACCGTTTAACTTTCTTGATGGTTTTGAATTACGCAACGATGCTGCCAGTAAAGCAGTTGATTGAATAGAACCCGATGTGCCTGCAACCATGTCGTACTCAAAATTAAATTGAATTTTATCGGATGCTGTTATCATATTCTCAATATGCACTTCACAAGCTGACAGAGCCTCATCAGATAAAATAAAATCTTTAAAGAATTCTTTACTAAGTCTGACCGACCCTATTTTAATGCTGTCTGCAAAAATAATTTTTCCATCATCAGCATAAAGAAATTCTGTACTTCCGCCCCCAATATCAATACAGAGCACCTTCTTCCCGTCAAAGTTTAATGCTTTCTTTGCACCCAAATATATTAAATTCGCTTCTTCAGTACCTTCAATAACATTAACAACAATACCGGTTTCATTGTATACTTTATCAATAAATTCTTTTTGATTACCTGCTTCACGGACTGCGCTTGTTGCTGCGGCAGTTAAAGGTGCATCATAAAAGGCAGCAAGTTTTTTGAATTTTTTCAGAACCTTTAATGCACGTGTCATTTCCTCTTCAGAAATCCTGTTTAAACCTGTACCTTCCTGCGAGCCCAGCCGTATTACCTCCCTTTCCCTGTCAACAATTTTAAATGAGCCGTCTTTCTGAAGTTCAACAATAATTAAATGAAACGAGTTTGTCCCCATATCGATGGCAGCAAAACAATTTTTAGCCATTACGCCGGCTCCTTTTGTGAGCCGAGAATTGAAACACATAATTCAAAAACTTCTTCAACAGTTACATCATCAATCAATTCTGATTTTCTGATAAAAAATTTATCCTCGCCTAATGGCGCCCAGTTGAATGGATTGGTCGGTCCGAAAATAGATACCTGGGGTGTGTCGGTTGTTCCGGCTACGTGCATAATACCCGTATCATTTGAGATGAACAGGTCAGAAAGTGATATCAGCGCTGCGACATGCGGAATAGCCCGGTTAGTAAAAAAACCGGCGGGAATTTTCAGGCGCTTTTTCATATACTTTAACTCTTCCTTATCCGAGTTGCTGCCTGTCAGATAAAAAAGAGGCTTATATTTTTCATTTAACATTTCAATCAATGAGATGTAATTATCTAACGCCCACCTGTTTGCAGGTTTATTCGCCCCAACATGAATACCAATAATTTTATTCCGATTGTTTTGCGCCAATGAATGAATAAATTCTTCAGCATATTTCAAATCACTATCGTCAAAACTTATTTCTGATCTATAGATGTAAGTGTTAATACCAAATGGTCTTACGATATCAAGGCTTCTTTCTGATACATTTGAATCGGGATGATTTCTCCAATCGAGCGGGATCCTCCTGTCAAAGAAGAATGAACTCTCGTTTACCGTTCCGTTAAGAGAAGCAGCGCCTATACGTGTTCTGGCATTTGCAATACGCGCTATAAGGTTGCTGGTGAAGGAGATCGAAACTACTACCGGTACAATTGCCGCATCGTATTCTTCTTTCAATAAACGATAAAAACTTTTCAGGTACGAAAGATTGAATATTTTTGTTTTATCGAACACAAACACCCTGTCAAGATAATTGTTTTTTGCCATACCCGGGTGATTGAACGGGCTAACAATCAAAGTAATGTGGCTGCCCGGGTAAGTTTCTTTTATTGCACGAAACAGAGATACACCGGCAAGCAGGTCACCCAACTGGTTGTGCTGCCGAACAATCAGAAATTTTTCCGGTGAACCGAGTTCCCTGCTTTTATTCTCTTTTACCGAACAGAAGGTTTTAAATAACCTGTAAATTAATTTCGAAAATGGTTTTTTTTGTTTCATCAGAAGATGATTACTCTTTTGAGGATTTATTATCCGATTTGATCTCGGTAAAGTCTGCTTCCTCCACATCTTTATATTTATTAATTACGTTTCGACGGGTATTAAAGTTATCCGACGCCTTTTTTGCACGGCTTAACCGCATATAGATACGAATAACTTTAACAATTATATATATCAAAACAAGTAACAACAAAATTGCAACAGCTCTCACTCTATCCTCCTTGATTCGGGTTTGAAATATTCAGTAAATCCTCTGTCTTCCCTGAATATTTCTTTAAATAACTCATCAAAATCATGTTCATTTTTAACAAAGTCTATTTCAGTGGAGTTAACAATCAGGAGCGGAGTCTGTGTATACCTGAAAAAGAAATGATTGTAAGACTCGCTCAACTCTTCAATATAGCTGCGGGTTATATTACGTTCGATTTTTCTGCTGCGCTTTTTGATGTTGTACATTAGTCTGTCAACACTGGACTGCAGATAAACCACAAGGTCCGGTTTTCTGAGAGTTCTTGAAAGCAGCGGGAAAATTGATTCGTACAATTTTATTTCTTCACCGCTAAGATTAAGATGAGCAAAAATCCTGTCCTTTTCAAAAATGTAATCAGCAACAAGATATTCTGTAAACAGGTTTCCCTGGTTAAGCACTTCCTGCTGCTTATACCTGTTTATAAGGAAGAACATCTGCGTTTGAAATGCAAATCTTTTCCTGTCGGAATAAAAGTTTTCGAGAAAGGGATTGGTCTCAAACTGTTCAAGAACAAACTCAGCATTAAGACGGTCTTTAAGCTTTCGTGCTAGCATTGTTTTGCCCGCACCAATAACACCTTCAATGGCTATATATTTTGTTTCCTGAACCGGGCTCAAATAGTTTCTTCCTTTAGCTTAAGTGATTCGTGTAATTTACAAATAACACTTTTTTCTTCTTCATTAATGCAAATATCACAAATTTTTTTGTTTAATTCAGGATGAATGAATTCCGGAGCAATTTCACACAATGGTATTAGCACAAAATCTCTGCGGATTATTTCCGGATGGGGTATGGTTACTGTTTTATCCGAGTAAATGACGTCATTAAAAAAGAGCAGATCAAGATCAATTTCCCGCGGGCTCCATTTTTGTCTTTTGATTCTTCCTAGATTCTGCTCGCACTTTTTCAGAAAATTCATAAGTTCAAAATGATTATAGGAAGTTGCAGTTTCAATTACTGCATTAAGAAAATTTTCCTGTTCGGGATTTCCGTACGGTCTGGTAAGATAAACAGAAGAGATTTTTTTTACTTCACAGCAATCATCGTTATTAATCAAATGAACAGCATCACTGATATATTTCAGCTTATCACCAAGATTAGAACCTAAAGCAATGAAGGCAATATTTTCAAGTTTTTTTATCAAAATTAATTAAGTTTTAACTGTTTAATTCGCTTCGTTCTTTAATTACTTCGACCTCAACACAATCCACAACACCGCCAAGCGGCGGATTATTTTTTCTTACTCTGACGGCAACTTTGGTAATGCGCGAAAAATTTTTCAGAAGTTCTTCGGCTATTTTCATTGCTAATGTTTCTATAAGATAATGCTTCTGCTCGAGTGCAAGATTGTACATAAACTTATAAACTTTATGATAATCAATTGTTTCACTCAGGTTATCTTTTGCTGCGGCTTCTGCAAAATTTGTGTATATATCCACATCCGCTTCAAATTTGCCCCCGACGCTTTGCTCTTCAGACAGCACGCCATGATAACCGTAAAAAGTTGCTTTTTTAATTCTGATAACATTAGTCATTTATAGTCCGGTTTGTTTTCTTTTCAATTAAATTATTTCTCATTTTTGGTTCTTTAATATTTTAAGATTCCTGATCTTCTTAATATTTCCGAGATTAGCCCAGAGAAGACCTGTAAGAACCAATAAACTTCCGTACAGATGATGTGATAATAGTTTTTCATTTACAAAAATCCAACCAAGTATCAAAGCCACTATAGGTGTAATAAAAGCAATGAGAGATAAAATAACAATGTTTACCCGTTTAAGCAGCCAGTAATAAGAAGTAAAAGTAATAACACTTCCGAAAATTGCAAGATAAGTTACGGATAAAACTGCATTCGAATCGAATTTCAGCCTGCTCAGATCTTCAAAAAGAAATCCAATTATTGAAAGGCTTATTCCTGCAATTAACATCGGTACAAGATTCATAGAAAGGGGGTTCAGATGATGTCCGTATTTCTTAATTGACACTGCTATAACTGATTGCATAACTGCGCTTAACACAATTGCTCCCATACCGGCAAAATTTAGTGAAAAATCACCTGTTACTAAGTTATCCGAGAATATAATCACCACACCGGCAAAGCCGAATATAATTCCAAAAATTTTCGATGCATTTATTGTTTCCGACGGAATTGCATAATATGAAAATAATGCAACAAAGAACGGATACACAGCAAAAAGAACTGCCGCCAAACCTGATGGTACATACTGCTGCCCCCAGTAAACCAACCCAAAAGGAATTACAAATGAACAAAAAGCCATCAGAAGATATAGTTTTACAGAAAGAGGATCTTTCTGAATTTTTATATCCTTCAGCTTCATTAAAAGTATTATAATTGATGAAGCAAGTATAAACCTGATTCCGGCAGAAAATAATGGAGTAAGTGATTCGAGCCCGAGTCGTATTGCAAGCCAGGTGGAGCCCCAGATAAGACAAAGCATAATGTAAATGAGAACAACTTTCATTTGTTCAATTGTCCTTCTTTAAAGCGATCACCCCGCAGGCTCTTCCGGATTTTTGGCCTTCCCTGCGGTAGGAATGAAGCAGCTCAGCATTTTCGTATGTGCACAATGATGAAACCTGAATATTTTCCTTTCTGAGCCCAAATTTAACCAAAAAATCGTAATTAGCCTGTGCTACATCCAGATATAATTTATTGTTATCCGCTTTTATGTATCGCTCATCAAAAAGTGAAGCAACCTCCTTACTAACTTCATAATTTTTCTGACTGATTGAAGGACCAAGGTATGCAATTATATTACCGGGATCAGAACCAAACACATCACTCATCTTTTGAAGTGTCTTCAGCAATATTTTTTTTTCAGTACTGCGCCATCCGGAATGAACAGCACCGATTACTTTTTTGTCATTATCGAACAGGAATATGGGTGTACAATCAGCAACTGAAACAGCCAGCCCTAAACCTTTTTGCGTTGTAATTACTGCGTCGCTCTCGCCAACTAAACCCGGTTCATTTGCGATAGTTACAGTATCCCCGTGCATTTGCTTTTGGAATACAATATCTGATATACTTAACCCGACAAAGTTGAAAAACAATTCACGGTTTTGCCATACAATGTCCGGATCATCGTTAACTGACAGCGAAAGGTTAAAGTGAAAAGGCGAAGATTTAGCATTACCCGTTTTTGTACTGAATCCGAATAATAACTCCGGATACTTTTGGAAGATGGATGGTTTGATTATTATCATTTACTACTATTTATACTGATTTTGAATGTGCAATAATTTACAGAATTCCGGTATTAAAATAACTTTTTGATTGTTAAGAGTACCGACCCCGCTCTAAAAAATTAATTATGACTGCTCCGGATTAAGAGATTATCTGATTCGACTGAATTGAGTCTCTTTCAGCATAATGTTATATTAGCACGCAACTTTAATCAAACTAAGGAATTATTTTTGAGAATATTAATAAGCAATGATGACGGTATAGATTCGGCAGGAATTTATGCACTGGCTGAATCCCTTAAGAAAATAGCTGATGTAACTATTGTAGCTCCGCTTAAAGAGCAAAGCGCCGTTGGTCATGCCATAACTATGCAGGTTCCCTTGCGGGTAATAAATTATTATAAGAATGGAAATTTTTTCGGTTACGCCGTTGATGGCACACCCGCTGATTGTGTTAAAATCGGGATCAGAAATCTGATGAAAGAACCGCCGGATATTGTTGTTTCCGGAATAAACCACGGTTCAAATGCGGCAATAAATGTTATATATTCAGGAACTGTTTCCGCTGCCCGTGAAGCTGCTATAATGGATGTTCCTTCAATTGCCTTTTCGGTTACAAGCCATAATGTTTCAGATTTTTCTTTCGCGGCTAAAATTTCCCGGCTCCTTGTTCTGAAACTGGCAGAAAATGAGCTGCCGTTGGGTACACTGTTGAATGTCAATATTCCGAATCTGCCGGAAAATGAAATCAAGGGTGTTTTATTAACAAGACAGGGTAAAACCAAATGGGATGACATTTACGAAAAGAGGAAAGACCCTTACGGGCGCGATTATTACTGGCTTACCGGCAATCTGATTGAAGCGGATACTGAACTTGAAACAGATTACATCGCGCTTAAAAATAATTACGTTTCTGTTTCACCAATTCACTTTGACCTTACTGATTACGTTACTTTTGAAAGAATGAAGAGCTGGAATCTGGAAGATCTGATTAATCAAAAAGAACTCAGGGATATTTCCGGTTGACCTGTTTCAGTTTATACTTTCGGAGAATAATCATCCGTAATAAATTCAATTGGCAATATTAATTTTTTTGTGTAATAGCTCAAACCCGCAGGATAGCAAACTGAATAATAATTATTGTGAATCATTGCCGGCAGTCGTAGTTCCCGCAAAAAAGGAAAAACTGAATGTTTAATCTTGAATATTTATCACTAACTCTGAACCTCGATCCCTTCATTACAATATCAGCAGCTTTAGTTCTGACTGGTTTTGCAGTATTTATTTACAGATATACCATACCTGCAATCTCAAAAACAAAAAAAATTCTTTTAATTACGCTAAGAAGCATTTGTCTGATTCTGTTGTTACTACTGCTTTTTGAACCGATGCTTACCTATGCAAGAAAAATGGTAATTGAGCCGGTTAATCTTTTGTTTGTTGATAACTCAGGATCAATTACCATTGAAGACGGAACTAAACGAACAGAAACTGTTAAAGAAATTGTTGATGAATTCATAATAAATAAATCTGATATAAACTTTGAGTTTTTTACTTTTGGCAGCAAGGTAAATCACACTTTATCGGACAGCATACGCCTTATAGATTTTTCAGAAAGCGCTACAAATTTCTCGCATATCTTTACATTTCCCGGCAGTGCAGAAATGAACCTCGCTTCGATAACTATTATAAGTGATGGTGTGATAACCGACGGAACAAATCCGATATTTACTGCAGAAAGATTGGGAATCCCCGTTTATACAATCGGTATTGGTGATTCAGCATCACGCGATGATGTTGCGATAAGAAAAGTTCTTTACAACGAATTCATTTATGCACAAACAACAACATCAATTATCGCTTCAATCTCCAATAAGGGGTTTGGAGGCGCTTCTACAACTGTATCGTTATTTGAAGATGATAAACTTATTGATCAGCAAAATATCATATTAAGTTATGATGGAATTCAAAATGTAACGTTCCCGTACTTGCCTGAAACCGGTGGAGAAAAAAAGATAAGTATAAATGTTTCTCCTCTGCCGGGCGAATTCAGCAACGAAAATAACAGAAATGTCTTTTACATCAACGTTCTTACCAATAAAATTAAAGTGGTTGTTATTGCAGGCAGCCCTTCTCCTGATGTTTCTTTTATAAAAAATTCACTTTTGGTTGATGATAATCTTTCTGTCAGTACCATTACACAGTTTGCGCCCAACAGGTTTATTGAGAATGTAAACCACGAAAAACTTATAGACAGCGCACAGGTAATTTTTCTTTCCGGATTCCCTTCTGCCGAAACACCTGAAGAGTTGCTCAGGCTGGTTCAAACAGCAATACGCGAAAAAAGCAAACCGTTTTTCATTACATTGTCACAGGGTGTTGTTCTGAACAAGCTGAACAGATTGCAGCCCGAACTTCCTTTTGCAATAAACAATGTTTTGCAGGGCTATTCGGAAGTTCAGCCGAATATTACTGCAGAGCAAAGTACGAATCCGATTATTCAGCACAGCGCTGAAAATCCATTGATGAACTGGAATAATCTGCCTCCCGTCTTTCAACCAAATGCGGAATTCACAGCCAAACCGGAAAGTGAAATCATCTCTAGGATCAGGCTAAATAATGTGCCGATCAATAAACCGCTCATTTTATCAAAAAGGTTAGGCAGTAAAAGAGCTATTGCTGTTCTTGCAGATGGAATCTGGAAATGGAAACTGCAAACCTCCGCACGCGAACTTGATTTGCTTGATAATTTCATATTGAACAGCGTTAAGTGGCTTAACGCTTCCGAAGATCAAAAGCAGGTAAGAATTAAAACAACGAAACGACTTTATTCACTTGGTGATCAAATCGAGTTTACCGCACAGGTATATGATGAGGCTTTCAATCCGGTTTCAGATGCAGAAGTAACTATAAATATTTTAAGAGATAATGAAACATACCAGTTGAATCTCAGTGCAGCAGGTAATGGTTTGTATGACGGAACTTTCCTCTCTAAACAATCCGGTGATTACGCTTTTACGGGATCGGCAGCCCTGAATGGAAGAGAACTTGGCACCGACGCGGGAAGATTCAACATAGGAGATGTTGATATTGAATTGATAAATCCTGTTATGGATTACGAGTTCCTGTCATCTCTCTCAAACATAACCGGTGGAAGGTTTTTTACTAAAGATGATTATTCGGAGTTATTCGCTATTCTTAAAGAAAAGACTTCCGATTCAGTTAAAGAAAAACAGCTTGTGAGTGAAGTAAATCTGTGGTCGAATGAATGGCTGCTTATTGCTGTTATTCTTTTATTCGGTGTTGAATGGTTCATCAGAAAAAGAGAAGGTATGTTATAAGATAATGAAACACTTTATAGTTTCTTTATTTGATTTCTTCCTGCCTCGATTCTGTCCTGCTTGTAACAAAAAATTACCCGTTCATGAAAACCTGATCTGTCAGGAGTGTATCCTTAAAATAGAAAGGACCGATTTAGATTTACTTAAATCAGAATACGAGAGAAAGTTCAGCAGTAAACTTATTGTATCGGATTTTTATTCTCACTTTGTATTTAAAGCAGATTCTGAACTGCAGGCAATTATACATGCTTTCAAATATGAAAAGAAATTCCTTATTGGTAAGATGCTGGGCGAATTGCTTGCCGAAGGCTTGAAAGATATAAAGCACGATTGGAAAATTGATTACATCATACCAACCCCATTACATTATATGAAAAAATCCGAAAGGGGTTATAACCAGAGCTATTTTATCGCAGCCGGTATTAAAAATATTTTGGGGTTAGAGATAAAAAAAAACATTGTGATAAGAACACGGCATACTAAATCACAGACAACTATGCCAATGTCCGACAGAATATTAAATGTAAACGGAGCTTTCAAAGTTAAAAATGAAAAGATCATCAGGGGAAAGAACATCCTGATAATTGACGACGTGATAACAACCGGAAGTACAATTCAGGAAACAGGAAAAGTTTTACTGGAAGCCGGAGCAAATAAAATTTATGCGGCATCGGCAGCCATTGCAGACCCCAAAGAAGATGTGAGCTTACATTCTCTCAGGAGCGCTGACACCAAGGATCGTTAATCCGTTTTTAAGAATTACTTTTACAGCAGTTACAAGTGCAACCCGCGCTTCAGCTAATTGTTTTTCACTACCTATTATTCTGCAAAAAGTATAAAACCTATGAAATGCTGCCGCCAGTTCTTCAAGGTATGAACAAATCCGGTGAGTTTCAAAAACTTCTGCACTGTATAATACTTCTTCTTCAAATCTGTGCATAACACGGAGTAACTGCTGCTCTTCTGCTGTAGTCAGAAGGTCAAGATTTTCAGTAGAAGATTTTAAGTTTTCTTCCTCCATCTTTTTTAGTATCGAACAAATTCTTGCGTGCGCATATTGCAGATAGAATACAGGATTTTCATCCGATTGTTTTTTTGCAAGGGACAGATCAAAATTCATGTGGGACGTTATGTTCCGCATATTGAAGAAGTAACGCACAACATCACATCCAACTTCTTCAATCAGCTCATCGAGTGTAATGTAATTTGCCTTTCGGGTTGACATTTTAACAATTTCACCATCCTGAATTACTGTGACAAATTGATGAATCAGTACTTTCATTTTATCAGTCGGTAATCCGAGTGCACCAACACCAGCAATAACATCAGGATATGTAGCATTATGATCTGAACCAAAAAGATCAACGATCAGATCATATCCACGTTCAAATTTTGTAACATGATAAGCAATATCCGGCAAACGATAAGTTGGTTCACCCGAAGATTTGATAACAACTTTATCTTCCTGGTTTCCGAGTTGAGAAAACCGCAGCCACTTTGCACCGTCTTTTTCATAAATCAGATTCTTCCGGCGCAGCTTCGACAGAACGTCATCAATATTTTTTTTATCGTAGAGAGATTTTTCGTTATAAAATATTTTATACCTGATATTAATTGCTGCGAGTGATTTTTTTATTTCTGAAAATATTTCTTTCTCTGCTTTTTCCTTGAATATACCTTCCGCCGGTTCATCTCTTAACTTATCACCATATTCATTGTAAAGTGATTCTGCAATATCTTTAATGTATCCACCCTGGTAATACTCTTCAGGAAATTCAATATTGTCACCCAACAACGAAAGATATCTGAGCCTGACAGAGTCACCAAGCACCCTCATTTGTCTGCCGGCGTTGTTAAAATAATATTCTCTATCAACCTCATATCCAACCCACTCGAGTAAGTTTGAAATTGTATCTCCAACTACGGCATTTCTTCCATGTCCAACTGTAAGAGGACCGGTTGGATTTGCAGACACAAACTCTACGTTTGCTTTTTTGCCCTGGTATTTTTCAGACCTGCCATAGTTATCCGGGGAGGCGAGCACATCTTTTATTATCTGTGCGATGAATGAAGGTGTGAAAAAAAAGTTGATAAATCCAGGACCGGCAATTTCTGTTTTATAAATAATTTTTGTGTCTATGTTAAGATTCGTTATTATTTCTTCAGCTATCTGACGGGGATTCTTCTTCAACTTTTTGGTAAGAAGCATTGCTGCATTGCACGAAAGATCGCCATGCGATTCCGTTTTCGGCACATCAAAAATAATATTGACATCTTTCAGATAGTCAAGTTTTTCCGATGCTGAATTGAACAGTTTGTATAAGTAATTTTTCAAATCACTATCCGGTATTTATCAAACTTTATTCGGAAACTTTTTTTCTTGGACGCCCGGGTTTACGCTTTACCGCAGACTTTGGTTTGAGTGCGGGGTCCTCAACTTCAACTACAGGTGCATCACCCCACAATCTTTCCAGACCATAAAATTCTCTTGCCTCTTTCTTGAAAATATGCAGAACAACATCCACATAATCGAGAAGAACCCAGCTTAAACCTTTATACCCCTCCCTATGCCAGTATTTGATACCTTCATCTCTTAATTGTTTATCAATCTCATCACTTATAGCTTTTACCTGGGTATCAGAATCTGCAGAACAAATTACAAAGTAATCGGAAAAAGTGGCAAGCGTACGAAGATCAATTATTTTTACATCGTAACCTTTTTTATTAAAGATAAGTTCGGAAATTTTTTCGGCCAGTAGTTTTGAATCCAATTTTCACCTTTTATTTATTTGGTATTAATTGATTAAAGTCTTTACCTATGATCAGTGTTACATCAATAAAATAATTTTTATTGATTTGTGAAATAACAAATTTTCTGTCTATGCCCATCGCCTCTGCAACTGCATACGCTTTTTCAAGCTCACCGGTGCGGTCAATTACAATGGAGTTATCTATGTCAAATGATATATAGTTTCCCATTTGCACAACATCAAAATTATTATCTCTCAGGTAATCGGTAAAGCGATCTGCAATTCCCGGCGTACCGCAGCCATTAAGCACCTCGATTTGAATAACCTTCAGGTGCTGTTGTTCAATATCCTCTTCTTCTTCTAAAAAATGTGCTTCAATTTTATTGTAAACAGACAGCGAAAAGAATACTATTGCAGCAGCGGATAAGATAATAACTATAAAATAAAAAAGGGCTGCAACGGGTGCTTTTTTTAACAAGGACTTGTCGGTGTGTTTTGTTGGAAGTTTTTCCTTCACTTATTCATTGCCCGGTTAGCATATATTATCTGAAGAACGGATCATTAAAATAATTCCTGTTCAAAAACCCTCTTCCGTAATAGGAATCATACGGAGAATAAAAATACGCCGGTATGTGTCTGTATTGAAGGGAGATTGCTACATCTTTCCACGGACGATAGTTGATTGCCGCCCTGCTTAAATACAAGCCGTTGATATTATTCTGAAAATTTTCACCAAAGGTTGAATAAGGAGAGTTAACAATACTTATATCAACATTAGCATCAAGATTTTCTGCAATTCTGTAAAACATGCTGTTTGTATAGATACCGAGTGCAACTCCATGCCCTCCCATAGCTGAGTAAGACATATTAACGGAGTGGCGCATAATGAAATTATCACTGTTCAAAAATCCAAAAAGAGAACTTGAGGGGCTTGTTACAATTCCATCCATTACAGATTCACGCTTGATACCGTCATCTCTGAATTGAGCAAAAGCGGCTGCTGAAAGCAATACTATTGTTAAAAGTAATTTATTCATAAAAAATCCTCTCAATACGGCTTAATATTATTGAATAGTCTGTATAAAATCAATGAATAAGCAACTATATATATTTATTCTAATCAAATTGGTCAAAGAATTTTCTCTACTCTGTTATTTTTGTCCACCAGAATGATTTTTGGCTTATGTTTTTTTGCAGTTTGCTCGTCCATCCGGGTATAAGTAATAATGATAACTTCATCACCAACCGCTCCAAGCCTTGCAGCCGGACCATTCAAACATATCATTCCGCTGCCGGCAGGTCCTTCGAGTGTGTATGTTTCCATCCGGCTGCCATTGTTTACGTTAACCACCTGAACTTTTTCATAAGGTAAAATATCTGCAGCATCTAAAAGATCCTTATCCACCGTAATACTTCCTTCGTAGTATAACTCTGCCATCGTAACCGTAGCACGATGGATCTTCGACTTAAACATCTCGCGGGTCATTTTCTCTCAAATTTAATTATTAAGACGTTTCAAATATAAAAAGTTTGATGTAACTACTGCAAATATGGCATTGTTACTATCACAACTATTAACCGTTCCGGTAAAATAAAAATGAAATAATTGGATAAAAGTGCAACTATTCTTAATTTTTTCGGGTAATATAGCTCGCTCTTCAGAAACAATGATGAAATTTTTATAAATGAGAATTTTAGTAATTGATAATTATGACTCTTTTACATACAACCTCGTTCAGATGCTGGGCAGTAAAAGATGTGATGTATTTGTTTTCAGAAATGATCAAATCACTATTGAATTGATCGAAAGATACAATCCTGATAAAATTATGATCTCACCGGGACCCGGCAGACCTGAAGAATCCGGCGGATCACTAGTAGCAATCCGGGAATTTCAAAAATCGCTTCCAATACTCGGAGTGTGCCTTGGACACCAGGCAATTGCATACCTTCACGGCGGAAAAATTGTAAATGCTCCTATTCTTATGCATGGGAAAACGTCCGTAATAATTCATGATGGAAAAACTCTATTCAGAAAAATACCGCAGCATTTTATTGCTACACGGTACCATTCATTGGTTGTTGATCGAAATTCTTTACCGTCAGATTTACAAATTTCTGCGGAGACTGAAGACGGTATTGTTATGGGTATCAGACACTGTACTTATCCCCTGGAAGGAATTCAGTTTCATCCGGAATCAATCCTGACAAAGACCGGTTCCAAACTAATTACTAACTGGTTAAAAAGTTGAATCAGATTATTTCAGCTTCACAATCATTTCTATTTCAACCGGGGCATCGAGAGGAAGCCCGTTCACACCTACGGCACTACGTGCATGTTTTCCGTTCTCTCCGAATATTTTAACCATCAGCTCGCTGGCACCATTTGCTACTTTAGGCTGGGCGCCAAAGCCATCAACATTGTTTACAAATACTGTTAGTTTAATAATTCTTTCAATTTGATCAAGAGAGCCGATAACTGATTTGACAACGCTAAGGCAATTCAAAGCACATATTTCGGCAGCTTTCTGACCTTCCTCTTCTGTTAAATCTTTTCCAACCTTACCTTTATATTTTAATTGACCGCTTACCATCGGGAGCTGACCAGCAGTAAAAACAAGATCGTTTACCTTAATTGCCGGGATGTATGCAGCAAGCGGTTTTGGTGCTTCCGAAATTTCAAACCCCAATTCTCTGATTTTTTCTTCAAACATTTTTATTCTTCCTTTTGATGTGGATTATATTTATTTATTTTTGCACCGAATTCTTAAAGGCATTTGATTCACCTCAGGATTCTGTTTGTATTTTTTTTCAACTGCCTTTTTAAGATTTCCTATAACACTTTAACCAAACAGAAAATAATTCAAATATGACACAAAATAAATTTACTGAATTTGTAGAGATTGTTAAACGTCTAAGAAAAGAATGCCCGTGGGATCGTGAGCAAACAAATGATTCAATTAAATCAGCAACGCTTGAAGAAGTATATGAGGTTGTTGAAGCAATAGATAACAATAATTATGAAGATTTAAAGAAAGAACTAGGTGATCTTCTCCTGCATGTTGTATTTCACACGGTAATCGCCGGGGAAAAAATCCATTTTACAATAGATGACGTGATTGATGAAATAAGAGAAAAACTGATTCGCAGGCATCCGCATGTTTTTGGCGAAACAAATGTTTCCGGTTCCGAACAAGTAAAGAAGAACTGGGAAGCAATTAAAATGAGCGAGGGCAGAAATTCAGTAGTTGACGGCGTACCGGAAAATTTACCGGCGCTTCAAAGGGCACACAGGCTGCAGGAAAAAGCCGCTAAGGTAGGTTTCGACTGGGAAAAGAAAGAGGATGTCTGGAAGAAGGTAGAGGAAGAACTAAGGGAAATGAAGGATGCCGAAAAATCCGGAAAACCTGATGAATTATTGAGTGAGACAGGCGATTTGTTTTTCGCTCTCGTTAACTATGCACGCTTTCTTGGAATAAATCCGGAAGAGGCATTAAGAAAAACAAATACCAAATTTGTAAAGCGTTTTAAATACGTCGAAGAAAAAATAAAAGATACCGGAAGGAAGATAACGGAGTCGAATCTTGTTGAAATGGATAAGTTTTGGGAGGAAAGCAAAAAAGAACGATTAGGTTAATCTCCATTGGGAGTGTAAATAATTTTGTGTAAATGGTTAAAGCAATAGTTTAGCTAAGTG
>JBBIGV010000052.1:0-26076 GCA_037447335.1 Ignavibacteria bacterium
AGAATAATTTCTAAACATTTTAATTAATCTTGAAAAAAGTGCGGAAGTCAGGAAAACTGTTAGCCTAAGGATTCCGATGGCAAAACCATTGCGCGAGAAGCGAATTAGCTTCATTAGCGAATGCAATAAATTGCATTCAGAACCTGAAGGACAAA
Source organism: Ignavibacteria bacterium (assembly GCA_037447335.1). Lineage (GTDB taxonomy): Bacteria > Bacteroidota > Ignavibacteria > Ignavibacteriales > Ignavibacteriaceae > JBBIGV01. Next base: position 156 of record JBBIGV010000052.1, read on the forward strand.
GTTTACGGTTTAAGCTCTCTACGGAATTTGTCCCAAGAAAAAATCAGGACAGATACAGATATGGTTTCCAGTGTTCATCGAGTTTACCAACAAAGTTCTTGATGAACATTATGTGGCTCGGTTTGAACGGCTTGTTGAATAAAGGCATATTAGCCTCGGCAGGGGTGCGATCGCCTTTTTTATTGTTGCATCTCGTGCAGGCACATACAAGATTTTCCCATGAATCATCGCCCCCGCGCGCTTTGGGTGTAACATGATCAATTGTAAGCGGCAGGTCGCTTCGCCGGCAGTATGCGCATTTGTATAAATCCCTGCGCAGAATATTCTTTCGCGTAAGTACAACCTTTTTGTAAGGAACATTAATGTAGTGGCTTAAACGGATAACACTTGGCCAGGGAATTATTGTAGAAATTGAGCGCAATTCTTTCCGGTCGTCATTAACGACAAGCTCGGCTTTACCCAGATAAATTAATATTACCGCTTTCTTAATATTACATACAGTTAAAGGTTCGTAACTCTGATTGAGTATGAGAACCTTTGCGTTCAACTTACCATTTATACGTTTCGAGGGTTCGAAGATTTACTCCTTTTTTGTTTTTCTGCTCTGCATTATCAGATAAATTCTGAAAATTAACCGAACAATAAAAATTACAATAGCAAATCCAAGCAGGTAAACAAACCATTCAGACGGCACCGCTTTGGTTAACATAAGTACCAATATGATTAGCACTAAAACCAGTGACCCATAATTGAAATACTTATAATAACTGTTCATAATAGTTTGCCTGCCTTGTATTTAAGCCTCTGCCGCACAATGAAAAATCTAAAGGCATTGCAAAATTAAAAACAATTTACTTTTAAAAAAATTCATTAATTGAAGAAATATGAGAAATGACCCGAATCCGGAGTGTTTATACAGGTTTATATTCTATTCGCGTTTATATATCACTGCCATTCCAACAACATAATTCTTTGAATGACTCATGGAAATTTTCAGCTCTTTATCAGGAGTTAAAAAATTCTTCAGACTTCCCAATAAAGTTACAACCGGCGAGCCATTAGGCTGATTTGAAATTTCAATATTCTGCCATGAAAATTCTTTGTTCCATCCGGTTGCGAGCGCTTTTGCAATTGATTCTTTTGCAGCAAACCTTGCGGCAAAATGCTGATACTTGTTATGCTTGCTGAGGCAATAATCAATTTCTTTTTGAGTAAAGATTTTATTGAGAAAGTGATCGCCAAACTTCTCAACGCTTTCTTTTATCCTGTCAATTTCAGTTATGTCAACGCCAATTCCGATTATCATACAGCTTCCGTTAAAAACCCAGCGCTAAACCAAAACCGCGCGGATCGGTTGCACCGTGAATTAATTTATAATTATTGTCTATTAATATACCCTCAACTCTGCCCAGTTTTGTCTTCTTTCCGAATTTATGTCCTTTTCTTTCAAGTTCGGTTTTCACATTTGGATTGTAGTCGAATTCTTCATAATCAACAAGGTCAGGAAGCCACTGATGATGTATTCGCTGCTTATCAACTGCTTCATCAATATTCATTTTAAAATCTATACAGTTAAGAAGTGTTTGAAGCACGACCGTTATAATTGTTGAACCACCGGGTGATCCCGCAATTAAAAAAGGCTTATCATCTTTTAATACAATTACTGGCGTCATCGAGCTTAACATTCTTTTGCCGGGCTCAATTGCATTTGCTTCACTGCCGGTAAGACCAAACTGATTTGGCACGCCCGGTTTAGAGCTGAAGTCATCCATTTCGTTATTGAGTAAAAATCCTGCACCGTCAACGACAAGTCTTGAACCGAAAGTTGAGTTAATTGTAGTTGTAACACTGACAGAGTTACCGTAAGAATCATAAATTGAATAGTGAGTTGTTTCATCCGATTCTTTTAATTCAAAAGGATTACCGGGCTGAATTTCTTCAGATGGTATTGCAGTTTCTTTTATACGATGAAATATTTCTGCTGCATATTCTTTGGACAGAAGCCAGTTTAACGGCACTGGATAAAAATCACTGTCTCCAAGGTGTTTTGATCTGTCGGCATATACAAACTTCATTGCTTCAATTAATTTATGATAATATGAAGCACTTCCCCATTCTTCTTTATCAAGTTGATAATTCTCAAGTATATTAAGCAGTTGAATTAATGCAATACCACCTGCGCTTGGAGGACCCATGCTTATTATTTTATGTGAACGATAAGTTCCTGTTACCGGTTTTCTTTCAACGGGTTGATATGATTTGAGGTCTTTAAGTGTGATAAAGCCGCCCATGGTTTGCGCTTGTTTGACAATAAGTTCTGCAATTTCATCTTCATAGAAACCTGCTCTGCCATAGTCTCTGATTTTTTTAAGAGTGTTTGCAAGGTCTGTCTGAATAAAGATGTCGCCTTCCTGAAAACCATTATTATCTTTAACAAATATTCTGGCAGAGGATTCATACTTCTTAAAATCATTTGCGTAGTTGTTGATCAGATTAGCAAGACGTTTTTCGAGGGGGAAACCATTTTCAGCAAGATCAATTGCGGGTTGAATTACGTCTGCAAGATGCATTGTTCCAAATTTTTCGAGCGCATAAATCAATCCTGCCACACTGCCCGGTACACCTGCTGATGTTACTCCTTCCTGACTTAATTCGGGCAGGAAGTTACCTTTATCATCAAGGTACATATCCCGATGTGCAAGCATTGGGGCAGTTTCTCTGAAATCTATTGTTGTACTCTGTCCATCGGCTGTATGCAGAACAAGAAATCCCCCTCCTCCGATATTTCCTGCTGACGGATACGTAACTGCAAGTGCAAATCCGACTGCAACGGCGGCATCAATTGCATTGCCGCCATTCTTCAAAATATCAACTCCTACCTTTGTGGCATGAGCGCTGGCAGTAACTACCATTCCATTTTTGAAGCCTTCTGCTTTAAAAGATTTACTGTCAGCAAAGAAATAAATTGATAAAAGGAGTGTAACTACCAGAACAATAAAGTTAGAAGATATTGAGCTTCGCATCTACTTTAATACCTTCACGTTGTAACTGGTCAATTAATATGCGGGTTAATTCGTTTGCCTGCTTAAGTGTTGATGTTAGGTCGTCAAATAATTTTTCATCGTACAGAATTCTTCCGAGATTATTCTGCTGACGTTTGACTTCATCGCTCATAGTATTAATAGTTGTTAGGAGCGTATCTGTTTTTTGCATTAAAGTTACAAGATGCTCCATTGAAGTTTTAATATTCTCTTTATTATCAGCAATAAGCTGTGAAGTTTCTTCCGTTAAAATTACTGCGTTGGATGTCAGCTTATTAATATTTTCAGCATTTTGTTCAATCATTCGGTTAAGTCTTATTGTCAGCGAATTCAGGTTTGAAAGCGATGACTTTATATCCTGCTGAAGTTTTTCGTCTGTCAGATAATTATTGAGGGAACCAAGAGTTATCTGTATATCCTTCATTGCTCCTACGAGATCATTCTGAATACTTCCCAGCATAGACATGACTAATGGAATATCGGCATCAAAATTTCCCTTGTGTATTTTTGAGAGATCAAGTCTGGTATCGGCAGCGCCGGGAAATATCTCGACTCTTTTCCCACCCATTAGATCCAGCATAGCAATAGAGAATACGGCATCGGATTTGAGATTGACATCCCTGCCAACAGCAATTTTAACAATTACATCTCCGTTCTCGATATCAAAATCGGAAACGAAACCTTTTCTGACACCATTTACGGTAACATGATCACCAATCTCAAGTCCGGCTACATTATCAAATCTTACAAGCACATCATTATGTGCAGAAATGAGAGAAAAATTTTTCGCCCAACCAAGGATCCAGAGGAACAGAATGATCCCGATAATAACCATCAATCCTACTTTTATTTCAGTCTTTCTTTGGTTCTTCATCTTTTCTGATCTTAGTTAATAAAGAATGAATTTGATTTAACTCTTCAGAGGTTATCAGGCTGTCTTCAGCAGCATTTTCAATTAATTCTATCGCACGGCTGAATTTTTCTTTTTTGATCTCATCGAAAGTCTTATCTGCAAAATGGATATCAATTATCTGTTTTAATGAATCCTTTTCCGGGTTATCAATAACATCATCAAGGGTCTCATAAATTTGCTTAATGACCTGACCTTTTATGAATTCTTTCCCGGGCTTAAGAATAAAATCGTCCAATTTGTTTTGTACAATATACGTAATTGCTGCAACAACAACTGTCAAAACAACTATGAGCTTTATAAAGCAGCCTTTTTTCATTATTAGAAATTATCCGGTCAGTTTTTCAATTGCAACTTTATTTATTCTTTTTCTTGAAACTTCTTTAACAGAAAATTTATGATCCTGAATTGTGAACGAATATCCTTCCTTGGGAATCTGACCGGCGTTGTTAAGAACTAAACCCGCCACAGTTTCATAATCTTCATTTTCGGGTACAATATTAAGCCCGAGGAGTTCATTAAGTTCTTCAATAGAAAATTTTCCCAGCACAATGTAAGAGTTATCACTTACTTTTGTTACAGGATTTTCTTCTTTGTCATACTCATCCTGTATTTCACCAATAATTTCCTCAATAATATCTTCGAGGGTGATAAGACCTGCCGTACCGCCGTATTCATCAACAACAATAGCAATGTGCATTTTCTTTTCCTGGAACTCGCGCATAAGATCACTGATCATTTTTGTTCTTGGTATGAACATCACTTTGCGTGCAATCTTTTCAAGTGAAAGTTTTTCACGAAGAGAAGGATCTTTGATGAAAGGCAGAATATCCTTTGCGTATATGACACCTATAATTTCGTCAATGCTGTTTTTATACAGAGGAAGCCTGCTGTGTCCTGATAAGTTTATAATATCAATCAACTCATTAAACTCGGTATCTGCTGATATGCAAACCATATCAACACGCGGGGTCATAACTTCATGAACAAGCACGGTGCGAAAAGTTACAATACTATGGATTAAGCCGTGCTCATCTTCCTCAATTGTTCCCCTTTCGTGACTTAGGTTAGCAAGTTCAATTAGTTCCTGATGATCAATTGCAGATTTTGATTTGACGAATTTAAATTTTGCCACCGAGAGCTTAATCAGTTCGGTAATAAATTCCGCAGCCGGATAAATCAGTACGGAAGTCCAGTACATCGGGATGGCAATAACCCTGGCAAAACCAAGCGGCTTTTTTGACGCCCAAACTTTAGGTGTAATCTCTCCGAAAATGATAACAAGAATTGTAAGAACAATAATCTGTACAGTCAGTGCTGCATCAGCAGATATTCCGGCGCCCGATGCTATCTGCAATGCAAGAGATACCGCTATAATTGATGCAGCAACATTTCCTATAGTATTACCAAGCAGGATAGTAACAAGAAGTCTTTTGGGATGATCAAGCAGTTGAGTAAGATATCGGTAAATCAACGGATTTGATGCGAGGTTTGAGGATAATTTTTTCCTGTCCAATGAAAATAAAGCTACCTCTGAACCGGAAAAAAATGCAGATACAAAAAATAATACCAGTAATAAAATCAGCTTAACTTGCCAGTCTATATCCAAAAAGTAAAACGCTCCGCGTTGTGAAACATATCTATTCTCTTCAAGCGACTATGTAAAAGATCAGAAAACGTTAATAGCTCCTTGATTATGGTTGTGTTTAGGTTTTCTTTTGCCAGGAACGACATAAGTAATGTCCTGCTAATGCCGCAGCTACTAACGTTTTCCTTAACACATGTCCTTAGAATGGAAGATCATCTTCAGCTACACCCTGATCGGAAGTAGAAGGTTCAGCATGCTGACCTTCTGTTGACCTGCTTCCTGATGATTCAAGTGGAATAAGCTGTTCAGATACGACTTCAACCGTATATCTTTTAACTCCATCCTTATCGGTATAGTCGCGTTTAGATAACCTTCCTTCCACATAAAATTTCTTTCCCTTTTTCAGATTATCTTTGTAGAAATCTGAAAGATTGTAAGCAACAACGTTGTGCCAGGTAGTTTCGTCAGCCCAATTGCCCTCTTTGTTTTTGTAGCTCCTGGTTGTAGCAATTGAAAAGTTTGTCACTGAAAAACTATTCTCGCCAACGAATCTTGTTTCGGAATCTTTACCAAGATTGCCGATCAGCATCACTTTGTTTAGTGAGAAAGCCATAATGAATCCTCCCATAATGTTTGTGAAAAAATACCATCGGAATATTAAAAATTCCTATGAGGTTAACAACTGAAATTGTTATTTATTTAGATTTTAATACTACGATGGGGTATTATTTAAATAAAAAGAGGCTGTCTGATAATAATATACAATCAGGCTGCCGCGTTTAATTTTATTCAATCACTTTAATAAAGTCATTTTACGGACTTGTGTATTGCTGCCTTGAGTTAACCTGTAAAGATACAAACCCGAGCTTAGATCGTGCGGATCAAATTCAACTTCATAAATTTTTCCAGGCTCAATATTACCGGAAAATAATATTTGAACCATTTGCCCGAGAGCATTGTAAACACTTAGCACAGCAAACTCCTCCGAATCAGAATAAAAGCGAATTCTGGTTGAAGGATTAAACGGATTCGGAAAATTCTGTTCAAGGGAAAAAGATTCCGGTGCGGTATTAATTTCAACCTGAATCGTGCTGCTGTAAGTGGATGTTCCGTCAAAATCTATCTGTTTTAATCTGTAGTAATATATTCCGGAAGCAAGATTTATATCTTTGTAAGAATATTCTCTGATTTCAGTACTCGTACCTGCGCCATAAATAAAAGTCAGCTCGATGAAGTTATCCCCATCAGAACTTCTTTCTACACCGAATCCTAAGTTATTAGTTTCGGAAGCAGTTGACCATTTCAGTAAAACAGTTGAGCCAGAAACAACAGCATTGAAAGCAATCAGTTCAACCGGAAGCGGAGTGTGTGAAGTATAAGTACGACCAGTATTCAAATCAACGTAGAAGAAAACATTTTGATTTGGGGAGGTTGTAGAATAAGTAATATTTGCTGAATTTACCTGCCGGTTATCACTACCCCAGGCATCCCAAGTACCGGTACGAGTTGGTTTCCAGTTATAAGTTCCGGGGGCAGCAACTACAAGGTAATAAGCATAGATATTATCGTTAGCAAGCGGGTCTCCATTTGTACCGTCGTCGTACATCACTTCGGGACCGGCATTATTCCATCCGTTATGATCACCAACTGCAACAATATTGGCTGTTGGCGGCAGTTGATCTGTTACATTCACAATATTTGTTGAAGGCAGCCAACCGTCGCTGTAACTATTACTATCAAAAGTAAACAGTAAAGATTGATTTGGAGATGTTGTATATAACCAACTGTTTGATGCAGGGTGATTTACCGACCAGTCATCAACAGTTACTTTAAATTCGTGTCTTCCTGGTGTATTTATTGAAATCAGGCGTGAAAAAATACCATCTCCTGCTACAAGGTCTCCGTTGATGCCATCATCTACAAGCTGATGAGCCGTACCTGCCCAACCGTTAAAAGTACCTCGTACATACCAGGGCTGCGCAAATAAACTAATTGTTGAAAAAAACAATAAAAGGCAAAGTGTAATAAAAGATTTCAAAAAGCTGCTCCGTTTTTAAAATTACTTAATAACAGTTAATATCCACGCATCATTATAATCTGGCAAACGCCATAACTCATTACGCAATTTTTCAGCATCCGATCTATCTGTAAAAAATGGTTTTATGTGAACCACGAACAGATTCACCCGGTTACTATAAGATATTTCAATTTCTTTATTGAGTTTTGAACGACTTGTTTTTGCAAAATTTTCAGCCTTTTCTTTTGTAGTAAAAGCACCTATCTGAACTATAAAATATTTCATCCCCGTATAAGGTGGATCAGTTTCAGGATCATATATATTAATTATGTTTTCTTCGGGGATTTCGTCAAACACATAAACCTCATCATCACCTGATTCTTTCGTTGTTTCTTGGGTCGTTCCACAACTCTGCAGAATGATCGAGAGGAAAAATAAAGTTATTATACTGATAAGAAAGACTCTCATTAGCGTGACACCTATATTTAATTTGCGGAAAAATAAAATAAAAAAAGGATTTTTACCACAAAAAACCATGGTTTTTTACAGGGCAATTTTTTCGCATGAGCTTAAATAAATTCAATTCTTTAAGCCTTCATGCCTGTTTATTTGAACCATATTAATAAAATTTATCAAAAACAGAGAATTAATAAAAAAATGAATCGTATAAAAAAATATGATTTAGATATTGCTTCTATTCCGAGACTTGAGTATCATTGCCGGCAATTAATTAAGCTCATTAGAGCGATAATTCCTCAAAAATATCGGAGTTATTAAAGATGAAAAGTTTGTATACTTTTACTTTTTCATTTCTGCTTGCAATATTGATGGCAACATCTGCATTGTTTGTAGGATGTACAAAATCTGAGAGCCCTACTAATGGCGGCACTCAACCAGACCCTGTACCGGCAAATATTTTCCCTTTGATAGCCGGGCATGTTCTTATGTATAATTCAGGTGCGCTATTGTACCTTGATACGGATAGTGTAATTGCTGGCAGCAGCACAGGTTATGCATCCACCTGGATTGTTGCCGGAAAGGTTGCTCCGGGTCCTCCTCCTTTCACACAGCCGACGGTAATCCTCGATACTACAATTGTTTTTGGAATGACCGTGCCCAGAACTTTTATGGCACATCACGATACTTCCAAAAACGAATTTCATTTCTTAACAAATCTTGGTTATTTTTTCAGAAGCCAGAAAATTTACAATACACCCGGCGACTCTGCATCCGGAGTGAGAGCAGATTCGTTAAGATGGATATTGCTCGCTAAGCCATCCGCAGGTGTGGGTGTCGAGTGGGTTGCATTCAACGAAACTTTTACCAGCGATGCAGTTGGACAGATAAGGCTCGAAATAAAAGGCGCCTTTGAAGCTAAAGAAAACATGACTGCAGCCGGTACTAATTACGAAACTTACCGCCTTGTTGCTACGCGAAGGGTTTATTTAGGCACTTCAACTATATCCATTTCAACTAACCCAACAGCCAAATTGTGGTTTGCTGAAAACGTCGGTCCGGTAAAGATTGAGCTTCGTGGAGATGCAGAATCAAATGGTAAGGTTCAAACCTTAACAGGAAAAAATTTCTGATCATCCCGATATTTATTATGAACCCCAATCCGCCTGGCTTGGGGTTTATTATTTTTACAAGTGTAAATAACAGTGGAGATTAAAAAAAATGATTAAGTTATCTCTCATTTTTCAGCTTTTCATATTTTCTATTCTTGTACTTCCGCAGCAAACAGGAAGCCTTACAGGCAGAGTAACCGATTCAAAATCCGGCGAACCCCTTTCATTCATAAATGTTGTGGTAGAAAATACAGGATTGGGCAGCGCAACAGATTATGAGGGGTATTATCAGATTTCCGGTTTGCCTGCCGGTTCTCATAAGGTTATCGTAACAGCAGTCGGTTTTTCAAAGCACACCGAAACTGTTTTCATTGAAGCATTAAAAGTTACAAACAAAAATTTTACTCTGCGTTCCACATCGATTGATGTTGGTGAAGTTGTTGTATATGGTGCAACTTTGCGCCGGCAAAGAATAACCGAAGCGCCATCAGCAATTACTGTTATTGAACGGAGAGATATAAATCGGTTTGCAAGTCATGGTCAGATAGCAAAATTGCTTGAAATGGAACCCGGAATTGATATTGCACAAAGCGGCTTGTTTGATTTTAATCTTAATACCAGAGGGTTTAACAGTTCACTAAACAGGCGGGTTTTAATTTTACTTGATGGGCGCGACCTCGGCACAGCTTTTCTCGGTGCCACAGAATGGAATGGACTCTCTACACCGCTTGAGGAATTAGGCCGCATTGAACTTGTCAAAGGCCCCGGTTCTGCTCTTTATGGTGCAAATGCTTTTAACGGGGTTCTGAATATTTCTTCAATGATGCCAAGAGAAAATCCCGGAGCAAGGATAAATATTACCGGTGGTGAATCAAGTTCTTTCAGAGGTGATATCAGATTTACAAACGTCGTTGGTAAACTAAGTTATCGTGCAATAGTCGGGGGCTACCAGGGAAAATCTTTTGTATCTTCAAGAAAGAATAACAACTTTGAGTACGAGGGGCTTATACTTGGATTAAATAATGAACAGATTGATATAAATACTGACCCCGTAAGGTCTATTTACGGCAGTATGCGAATCGATTATGATATTGATGATGCATCAATGCTTACAGCCGAGGGTGGACTCACACAGGTGGAAAATGAGGTGATCGTTACCGGAATCGGGCGTGTCCAGATTCAAAATGCGAAACGTCCGTGGGCAAGACTAAATTATCTGGGTCATGGTTTAAACCTGAACTACTGGGCTAACGGAAGACTTAACACCAAACCCGAAAAGTCGCTTGCAACCGGATTGGAACTGATTCAGGATGCGTGGATACATCACGCCGAGGTACAATATTCATTTACAACTTTATCTGACAAACTATTTATTGTAATTGGCGGTTCGCACAGGATGGTAAATATCGATACTAAAAAAACTCTGATGCTTGAAGCAAGAACTGATAATACATCAGGACTATTTACACAGCTTGAATATTCTTTGTTATCTTCATTAAAGATTATTGGGGCTGTTCGATGGGACAGAAGCTCGCTGCACGTCAGCGAGGTATCACCCAAAGTTGCTATTGTTTACAACTTCAACCCGCTCCACTCAATAAGAGCTACTTACAACCAGGCTTTTCAAGCGCCTAACTATTCGGAACAGTATCTTTATGTAAAATCACCGCCGACAATTCCTCCGTTTACAACATCAACATTATACCTTGGCAATCCGGATCTTATTACTGAAAAGATAACAGGCTACGAGATCGGGTACAAAGGCGTATTTGATAATCGTCTCTTTCTGACCCTGGATGTTTATTATAATGTGTTGAAAGATTTTATAACTGATTTAGGTCCAACCGGAAATAGTATCTTTGAGGAAGGGATTCGTTATTCTATCTGGTCTTATAATAATGCAGGTAAGGTTAATGAATACGGTTTTGAAGCAGCCGCAAATTTTTATATTTCAGACGAGTTTGTAATTGATGCAAATTATTCTTATTTCGATTTTGAAGTAATCGAAAAAGATCCTAATGATTATCTGCTGCCAAATTCTCCCAAATACAAAATCAACGGCGGCATAACTTATTATCATCCTGATGGACATGATGCTTCAATTAAAATTAAATACGTCCCGACATTTCCCTGGGCTGCTGGCATTTTCCGCGACGGTGATGTGCTTGCATATACAATGTTAAACATCGGGGGAACTTATCGTATTTCAAATAACCTGAGCTTTAATCTTAACGTCACTAATCTTCTGGATAGAAGGCATTATGAAATTCTCGGGGGTTCGTTATTGGGCAGAAGAGCTTTGCTCACTATGTCCTTATTTTTCTGATGCATATTAAATTTAATCTCTTTAAGAGGCTGCTACGGATGTATTACTCAACACGTTCGATAAGACAGCCTTTTTATTTTTTATATTGATTAAAACTCGGGTGTAGAAATTTTTGAGATTATGAAGGCAGAAATGCCTGAACTTTTTCACTCATTCAATAATAAGTATAACCGCATTTTTATCTACCGGTTCACCCTCTTTAACAAAAATTTTTTTAATTTCTCCTGAACCGGGAGAGCGAATAATATTTTCCATTTTCATTGCTTCAAGTATAACAAGAGGGTCGCCAATCTGAACACTGTCTCCAATCTGCTTTCTTAATTTCAGTATCATACCGGGCATTGGCGCTTTAACATCAATTTTGTGTTGTGCTTTCGCTCCCGATGCAATAAGCTTCGACGCTCTCTCCTGAAGTGCAGTCCGGACAGTTAAAGTTACCTGTTTACCTTCAATCTGAAGCGCAAACTCTTCACTGTTGATTTTATCAAATGAGATGTTAAAAAATTTATTTTCAATTCTTAGCCTGTAGGTATGAGAATTCAACCTTACTAACTCGTATTGAAGTTTCTTCCCTTCAAATAAAACACTGGAATTGCCGGAAAAACTAACTTCCCTTTTATTCCCGTTTATAGAAATAATGTAATCACTCATAAAGCTGGCTTGTCCATTTATTTACAAAACGGTTTTTTGAAGTTTTCAAATTTTTGCTTCTGTTTTGTTCTTTCATTAAAGCAGCAAAAACTGCAGCGGCCGTTTCTTCTTCCGCGGTCATTTTTTTGGCAGACTGATATTCAGGCAGCAATTCACTCTCAATAAAATTAATATTAAAACTTGCATCGTTAAATGCAGAACTTAATAGTATTGCTTTTAAGAATTGGATATTATTGGTTACGCCTGCAATATTAAACTCTTCCAGGGCTGATACGCACCTTTTAACAGCCTGCTGTCTGCTGTTATTCCAGCAAATAAGTTTTGCTATCAACGGGTCGTAATAAACAGATATTTCAGAGCCCTGTTCAAAGCCGGAATCAACTCTTACTCCGGGACCAGAAGGCGCATTGTATTCATATATTCTTCCGGTTGATGGCAGGAAGTTATTCTCTGCATCTTCGGCATAAATACGGCATTCAACTGCATGTCCGTTTATTTTTAAGTCTTCCTGATTAAATGATATTTTATTTCCGGCAGCAACAGAAATCTGTTCTTTTACAAGATCAACTCCTGTTATTAATTCTGTTACGGGATGCTCCACCTGGAGCCTTGTATTCATCTCAAGAAAATAAAAATTCCTGTTCTTATCCATTAAGAATTCAATTGTGCCGGCATTAAAATAATTGCATGCCTTAGCCGCGTTAATTGCAGCACCGGTAAGTTTATTTCTTGTTGTTTCATCAACCGAAGCGGACGGGGCTTCTTCAATAATCTTCTGATGCCTTCTCTGGGCTGAACATTCTCTTTCAAAAAGATGGCGGTAATTACCGTGCTTATCGGCAATTATCTGAACCTCAATGTGCTTGGGATTTTCAATATACTTCTCAATATAAACTGCTTCATCTGAAAAGGCTTTAAGCGCTTCTCTTTGTGTAGCTTCCAGCGCTTCCTTAAATTGATTTTTATCGCTGACTTTCCTCATACCCTTTCCCCCGCCGCCGGCAGAAGCTTTAAGCAGAACGGGATAGCCAATTTGTCCGGCAACTGCTAAAGCTTCGTCAATATTTTTTACAGGCTTTGTGGTACCGGGCACGATAGGCACTTTATTTTTTTGCATTAATGTACGGGCTGCTGTTTTGCTTCCCATCATTTTTACAGAAGAAGAGGATGGTCCGATAAATACCAAACCGGAGTCTTCGACTTTTTTTATGAAGGCGGCATTTTCTGAAAAGAATCCGTAGCCCGGATGAATTGCATCTGCCTTAATTTTTTTTGCGAGTAAAATTATTTTATCGGCATTCAAATAGGATTCAGATGATTGCGCAGGACCAATCAGATGGGCTTCATCCGCCAAACGCGGGTGAAGTGCAGTTTTATCAGCTTCAGAATAAACCGCCGCAGATTTAATTCCTAATTCTTTGCAGGCACGGATAATCCTGACTGCAATTTCAGATCTGTTTGCTATTAAAATCTTTTTGAACATTTCTTTCTGCTAAAATTTTATATTTGCCGTATGTTAAATCAGTTCTACTATTGTAATCCCATCGCCACCAACATCAATGGGAGCAAAATAATAATTTTTCACTTTTTCATGATCGGACAAGATATCATTAACCAGTTTTTTTAATGCACCGGTTCCTTTACCATGAAGTATTTCAATTCTTGTCATATTAGAAGCGAACGCATCATCAACAAATTTTAAAACTTCTAATTCTGTCTCTTCGGGTCTTTTACCGCGAATGTCTAACCTGTACTTAAGTTCTGTATTTGGTTGATAAGATACAAATTCCTCAGATTTTTTTTCCTTTTCAGGTTTTACTTTCCTGAGATTTTTTACCGGGACCTGAATCTTAATTTTGCCTGAAGCAAGCACGGCTTTCTTTCCGTCTTTTGAAAGCTCAATAATCTCGCCTTGTGTGTGTGTATCTTTAATGACGGCAAAATCGCCGACATTTATTTCAGAAGATTGAGCATCAATATCTTCCACATCATCCTGAATAATTCCTGTTGTTTCTTCTTTTATTTCCTTTACAACAGATTTGGCAGTTAAAATAGATTCTGTGCTTGCATTCTTTTCTTTCAGATCTTTAATAACGTTTTCAATTCGTCTATTAATATCTTTCAGGAATTCTTCGCCCTGTAATTTTACTTTTCTGAGAATCTCTATTTTTTCCCGTTCAAGCTTATCAATGTTTTGTTTGTACAGATTTGTTAAACCGCTCAGACGTATGTTTTCCAGTTCAGCGTTTTTGAGCCTCTCATTGAGCATCTGTGATTTTTTCTCTATCTCAACGAGGAAGTTTTCAATTTTATGCCGGTCTGTATCCAGATAATTTTCAGCAGTAATTAGGAAGTCTTCGCTAAATCCTATTCTTCTTGCAATATCAAAAGCATAACTAGAACCTGGTATCCCCTGTTTAAAATTATAAGTTGGTTTCAGCATTTCGTTATCAAATTCCATCGCGGCATTTTCAAAGCCATCAATTTCATTGGCAAATATTTTCAGGCTGCCATGGTGCGTTGTAGCAAGAACTGTTGATCCATTCTGTTTCAGGGTTAAAAGAACTGCTGCTGCCAAAGCTGAACCTTCAGCCGGGTCTGTTCCCGCTCCGATTTCATCCAAAAGAACTAATGAAGATGAATCAGCTTTTTTTAGTATCTGACCAATATTTGAAAGATGCGAACTGAATGTTGAAAGATCATCCTCGATAGACTGCTCGTCACCAATATCAATAAGTATATTACTAAAAAAATGAAAGTTTGAATCCGGGTTTGAGGGAATATGAATACCCGAATTAATCATCAATGAAAGCAAGCCGACAGTTTTAAGCACTACAGTTTTTCCGCCGGCATTTGGTCCTGTTATGATAATAACCTTCTTAAAATCAATTTTAAGATTCAGAGGAATGGTTTCGTCCCTGCCGTTTTTCTTTAACAGAATGGGGTGCCGCGCTTCTTTTATCTCAAAAGGTTTTTTGTTGTTAATCTGCGGGTATGAGCCAAGTATTTCGATGGAATATTTTGCACGTGCAAATAAAGAATCAATTTCACCGATAAGTTTTAAAGTATCGATTAATTCATTTGCCGATGCACCTATAAGTTTTGTAAGTTCTTTCAGCAGCCGCTCAATTTCTCTTTTCTCAGCAAATGATAGAGATATGATTTCATTGTTCAGTTCGAGAGTTTCTGCGGGTTCAATATAAACAGTTTGACCGGTAGAAGATTCGGAATGGATGAATCCTTTTATGTGACGCTTGTGCTCCGCTTTTACCGGTATAACAATTCTTCCGTCGCGCAAAGTAAGATAATCTTCTCTTACAATATCCTCGTCGCTTAATTTTTTTACCAGTTTAGTAACTGACTTCACTAGTTCATTCCGTTTGCGATTTATTTCCTGCCTGATTTCCCGAAGCTTAGGACTTGCATTTTCAGATACTTCTCCTGTTTCGGTAATCACCTTGTTTATGTGATGTTCAAAAACTTTATCTACAAATAGATTGGTGTTTTTGTTGTAAAGATCAGGAGCAACTTCAGAATTGCTTTTAAAATACTGGAGTAAGTTTCTCGCTACAACCGCGAGCTTCAATATTTCATGAATTTTTTTTGCTTCAAGAAGCGCGCCTTCAATTTTGCTCTTTAATAAAATCTCATCCAGATTTGGTAAATACTCCAAAGGCGGCGGCTGCTGACGAATAAGAATTAGTTTTGCCTGTTCAACTAATCTTCCCTGCTCAATGGCTTCGTCAGGCGTACTGAGGGGTTTAAGTTTTGCAGTTAATAGTTTGCCTTTTTCTGTGACGGAATATTTTGATATGTATTGAAGAACTTTTGGAAATTCTAATTTATCGAAGAGCAAATTGGTAGTCATTTCAGAGTATCTTTTTCGTTTATGTAAGTGCGTATGATCTCTCTTGTATCGGGTGTATAATCCTGGAAATAATCTACTGTTGCAGGAATTATATCATAAACTTTATTATAAAGGAAAGAATTTTCTCTTTCTTTTTCTGCAGGAAGATTTATGATGTTGAGAAGCAGGAATACAGCGCTTGCAAAAAACAGGATCTGGACAACCCCGACAACCGCACCTACCAACTGGTTAAGCATATTGTTCACTTTATCAAATGGATGTACGAATCGCTTTAGTAAAGAGAAGAGAAAAACCACCAGCAGAAATAAAAGAGATGCTGCAATTATGGATGCAAAGTAATATTCAATCCCGGTGATCTTTTCAATTGCTCTTCCAACATCATCCGAAAAAAGATAGGCGCATATTACAGCAACAACAAACCCGATCAGCCCGATAAGTTTCCGGATAAATCCATCCTTAAAACCGAGGATGAAACCGATCCCGATGAACAGGATTAGAATTACATCTATGAAGTTCAATTTATTCGATCAAAAAAATTAATACCGTCATTAACTAACCGGCGCTTAAGAATTTTTCTACCGCTGCTTTAACAATTTTTCCATCGGCTTTGCCCTTAAGCACTTTCATAACTTCCGGCATAAGTTTGGGAAAATCAGCTTTGCCTGCTGCCCCGATAGCATTTGCAATTGCTGCGACCTCGCTAAAAATCTCATCTTCGCTTAATTGCTTTGGAAGATATTCGAGTAGTATTTTAAGTTCAGATTCTTCTTTATCAGCTAGATCATTTCTTCCGCCTTTCCTGAACTGTTCGATAGAGTCTTTCCGCTTTTTAGCAGCAGTACTAAGAAGCTGAATCTCATCCTCTTGCGTCATTTCTCTGTTAGCACCGCTTTTTTCGAACTCAAGCAGTAAAGCACGGATTGACCTGATGGTTTCCAGGCGAATCTTGTCACCTGATTTCATTGCAATTTTCAGGTCTTCGTTTATTTTTTGTTTTAAAGACATATGTGCCTCAAGCATGAAAAAAGCAGGATTGTCCGATACAATCCTGCCTTATTAAGAATTTAGTTTTTATAAATAGTGAAATTAAATTTTGATTGTCGAAGAATAATTTATTCTAAGGCAATAAGCTTTTCTTAATTCCTGTTGAATATCGGTAACAAGCCCCATATCAGTACCCCTGTCGATTCTTAATGATACAATTATATTGGGCAGTTCCTGTCGTTTAGCATACATTATGGATTGTACATCTTCAACTCTAACAATACTATCATTTATTTGAATACGATTATCTTTGCCAACCCATATATAAGATATTAATCTTTTGTTCTCTATTTTTTCTATCGCTGCAGCTTCCGGAAGTCTGAAATCAACCAATACATCTACTTCTCTTAAAGTAGTAGTGACCATGAAGAAAAGCAGCAGCATAAAAACAATATCCGGCAAGGATGCCATAGGGATATTCTGATTGGTAGAAGCTCTCTTCTTTTGAAATTTCATTATGTTTCCTCAGTTAATTTTTTATAGCTTCAGGTTCTGCAAGAGAAATAATAATAGGCACTTTTTCTCTTATAAATTCCTGCTGCTCAGGGTTCAAATCTTTATACTTTCTGCCGAATTCAGCATTGGACGTTTCATCCCTAACTTCAAAATATGCCATTTTGATCTGATCTAAAGCCTGAATGTAAGTGTTGTAAACAGTCCTGCGGTCTGTCTTAACAGAAACGATAAGTTTTCTGGTTGCAGGCAAATCAATCTTGGAGATAATTCTGGGTTTCAATTGATTTTTAATCTGAAACACAGAAATCGGTGCACCGTCAAGCAGAACATCGCCGTTTTCATTTATAAGCACAGCAGCCATACGATCCTTGGCAATTTCAACAGTTTCGGGATCTTCAATAAATTCGGGCAGCGTTAAACCTATTCCGGTATCAACATCAATAACTGTGGCAACAAGAAAGAATAAAAGAAGAAGAAATGCTATATCAGCCATTGAACTCATTGGTATACTGGCTTCCGCTATTTTTTTCTTTTTAAGCATTATTTAAACTTTCAATTATTAAGTTCCTGTTACTTTTTGTCTTTTATCTCATAAAGTGCATCAATAAGTTCGATAGAACTCTCTTCCATATCACCAACAAGCCTGTCAATTCTAGAAATAAAGTAATTATAAAATACCTGAAGAATAATAGCAACAACAAGACCGAATAGAGTTGTTAAAAGAGCTATTGAAATACCTTCAGCTACAATTGCAGGAGAGATTTGAGCAGCTTCTTTAATAGCGTCGAATGCCTCAATCATTCCCTGAACCGTCCCGGTAAATCCTAACATTGGAGCAATTGTAATAAAAGTAGAAATCCAGATCATACCGCGCTCGAGAAAACTCATCTCAATGCCGCCATAAGCAATAATAGCTTTCTCTGCAGCATCAAGTCCTTCGTCAGCTCTGAGCAAACCGGCATGAAAAACTGAGGCGATTGGTCCTCTTGTGTTAGCGCAAACTTCTTTTGCCGCGTCAACCCCGCCTTCATCTAATGCACCCTTCACTTTAACAATAAACTGTTTTGTGTTAACCCTGGCTCTCGAAAGAGTCCAGAATCTTTCAATGCAGAATGCCAGCCCAACAACAAGGCAGCCGAGGATTGGGTACATAAATGTGCCACCTGCTTCAAATTTTTCGGCGAGCCAGTTTAATGCACCAGCATCTTGCTGAGCTTGTGCAATTACATTTAGGATTGATGTGTAAATACCTGCAATTTCCATAAAGAGTAACCTCCTAAGATTTTATAATTGATGCTGAAGGATTGTAATTTTCTATATTAATTCCGTAAAAAGATGATGCTACATTAAGAATTTCAAAAAACAAAGTCAACTAAATAGTTCTATTATAAGGTTAAATTTCCTTTACATCTTAAGTAAAATTTTATCTTTTTAAGGATCAAACCTTTGTTTTAATCCTATAACATTGCCGCTTATAAAGTGATGATTTGAGAACAGGAAATGGAGTAGTTCTCCGATTTCCTCCGGTTTTTGCCAGCTATTGTAATCGGCGTCCTTCATCCAGCCGCGGTTTGCAGGAGTGTCAATCATATACGGCGCAATGGCATTAACCGACATATTAATTTCTTCACCTTCCAGTGCTAAAGTTTTAACAAGGTGACTTAAAGCGCCTTTTGAACTTCCGTATGCTGATTTCTTCTTTTCCGGGTCTAATGCAACATAGGCTGAAGTAAGACAGAGGGAACCGGATAAAGATTTCCCGACAAGATTCGCAAAGTATTTCGAAATAAGAAAATTAGATTTGAAATTCATATTAAACATCTTTTCTATTTCATCTTCCGGAGTATCCATAACATTATTTCCCCCCGCAAACCCGCCAATGGTGCTGAAGAGAAAAAGTTTTTTGTCCTTCGATGGTGTAATTTTTGCAAACGCTTCAGTGACATTCTTCTCAACGGACAGATCATCAATTTTTATAAGATCAATATTATTTCCGGTAAGTGATTCTTGTTCATCAAAGCTGAAGTCAAAAAAATAATAATGGTCGTAATCTTTTTTTAACAATGTTGAAACAACTCCCTTCCCTAAAGCACCGTTAGAACCGAAAATCAGCAATTCTTTTTTCACGTCAATTTTCCTCCGAAATATTTATCATAAACTTTGCGATTACCGGGAAATGATCGCTATAACCGCCGAGGTATCTTCTCCCGCCGTAAGTTGGAAAAGGTGTACCGGCAAATCTTCCGGTTTGAGTAACAATGAAATCAGGCTTATAAACTTCAAAAGAGCTGCATTGATACCTGATCCGTTCACCCACTAAAAGTTCGCCTGAAATAATAATGTGATCAAGCATGTTCCATTTATCCTGAAATTTAAAAGTTCCCTCTCCTTTTAAATAGCTTTCAAAAGCCAGATTGAATAATTGTGAATTTGTTTCGATCGCCTTACCTTCAGCAATTGAGTCACAAATTACTGGATGTACTGCTAATGTATTCAGTACGGAATTATTACCCGGTTCATCATTAAAATCCCCGATGATAATGATCTTCGAATGAGGATTTAAATCGAACAAATTATCAACAGACCTTCGCAGTACTGTTGCAGCAGCAATTCTGTTTGGTTCAGTAAGCTCCTCACCACCTCTTCTTGAAGGCCAGTGATTTACAAAAACATGCAGGGTATCATTAGCGCGAGTGAGAAGTTCTGCATAAAGAATTAACCTTGTCGGATACCGGTCGGGCAGGTAAACTGTATCTCCCCTTACCGATAGAAGAGTAAATTTATCTGCATCATAAATCAACCCGTTGTCAATCCCGCGGTTATCCGGAGATTCTTCATAAGCTGTTTTATAATTCTTATCGGAAAGGAATTTCGCGATCATGGTTGTCAGGAGATGTTCATGTTCAACTTCGCACACGCCGAGAATGTCCGGTCCGGATTCATTATTCATTGACCGGATAACACGGCTGAGATCGTGCATCTTTTTTTCAAGTCTTTCCTCTGTCCATTCCTTTTCACCGGCGGGCGTCCACTCTTCATCATTTTTGTCGGGATGATTTTTCGTATCAAAAAGATTTTCAACGTTATAAAAAGCAACGTAAAGATGTTCATTATTATGCGTTTGACCACAGGCAGTAATATTTATTACTAATAATGATATACATAAAAAGCAAAGGTGTATTTTTTTCATAAAATAAATTCAGAAGTAAATGATTTTGAATTAACCTGATTATGCAACATATCCCCATTTCTTTTTATTTTGTTCAACCTCGTCCGGTGCGGGCATGGGCTTTCCTTCATCCCGTTTTGGAACAAATCTTGGCTGCCCGACTATTTTTGCATTTAACTCAATATCGGCTTTAAATATTTCGGGCACTTCATCTTCAACAAAAATAGCTTCCCATGGGCACTCCGGTACACATGCATTACAATCTATGCACTCTTCCGGATCAATAAGAAGCATATTTTTAGGAATTTCGGGAGCATCGCCGGAATATTCATATATACAATCTACAGGACAAACCTGAGTGCAAGCGACGTCCTTGCAATCAGCGCAAAGTTTTGTTATGATATAAGCCATATTTCACCTTACAATTTATTAAAAATGTAATAGATACTTCGTTGATTATTTACGAAGTAATTCATTAGCAGTCAAGGGAATAAGCATTTTTTAACCGTTATCTTTTAAAAAATCTTTTATGACCTTTTAGCTGCCGTACTTTTGGCTGTTCACTAACAATAGGTTTAATAACCGGAAATGTGATTTCAGCAAATTCTCTGCTTTCATTATGCAGCTTATCAAGTGAAGAGACCACGTACACCCTTTCTTCACCGGGTAATGGTAATTCATAATCTCGAAAAATTGTTTTAGCACCGGTAGAGATGTGAATTATTTTAGCAGGATTATCAAGGTTTATTTTTTCTTTGGCAGAAAACCTGTAGATAATATATCTCTCCGGCATATCACCATCTGCCGCTACGTGTGGAGCATCCCAGCTCAAAACAATACAAAGAGGTTCCTTTTCGATTCTAAGGTTAACAGGGGCAAGCGGTGGAATTGAATCTTTCCAGAACATTGTTGGAATCAACGCAGGATGTTTGAAATAATGTTTCCTCAAAGAATCTGCAAAGTTTGAGAAGTTATTAGCGATTGATTTTGCACTAAAGAATACCGAACCATAAATTTTTCCGTTTTCACGGTTAAGTCTGATTTGACCTCCCATCTCAGATCTCGAACCCCGGTATAACGGATCAATCATCTTTGCTGAGTAGTGCCCTATATACAAATGCCTGTCTTCTTTAACAGAAGCCCACCATGGTGCGATGCGTGCATAATCGGCAGTGTATTTACCGATTTCCCAGTAAATCTGCGGTACGATATAATCTACAGTTTTTTGTCTTATCCATGTAAGCGGATCACAGTAAACAACGGAATAAGCATTCAGCCCTTTTGTACCGGTTAACCTGTTATCAACTATACCGAAAGGACTAACCCCAAATTTAACATTAGGTTTGTAAAGATTGATCAAATTGTTCACTTCAGCGATCATCAGATTGATATTGTCTCGTCGCCAATCCTCAATACTCCGTATTCCCCTGTTATGTTTGATAAACGTGTTGTAATCTTGGTACGTTATAACCGGGTCATAAGGATAAAAATAATCATCAAAGTGAATCCCATCCACATCATACCGTGTTATAATATCCTTAACCACTTTAGTAATATGATTGCGAACTTCAGGCAAACCGGGGTCAAGCATTTTGTAAGAGCCGAAATCGAGTATCCATTGCGGATGCCTTCTGGTTACATGATTTTCTGAAGCTGAGTAAGAACGGTTATTCAATGCGCGATATGGATTTAACCATGCGTGTAGCTCCATGCCGCGCTTATGAGCTTCTTCAATAGCAACCCTGAGTGGATCATAAAACGGTGTCGGTGAACTTCCCTGTTTACCTGTTAACCAGTAAGACCATGGTTCAATGGATGAATAGTAAAATGCATCACACTCTGCTCTTACCTGGAAAAATACGGCATTTATGCCAGCTTCTTTCAGCTTATCAAGAAGGAAGATGAGTTCTTTAATCTGATTTTGTGGATTTCCCAATGATGAAGGCCAGTCAATATTATAAATAGCAGCAATCCAGGCTGCTCTGAATTCACGTTTGGGATAAATATCCTGTGCCTGTGTAATAACAGTTAAGAGGGCCGCGATGATTATTACTGTAGAAATTCTCTTCATCAATAATCTTATTTAATGCAGGATTTTTTCAATAGACATTACAAATCAATCTTTGAGACGGGACTTAATATAATACTTAAAAAAATTTTTTTATAATTGTACAGAATTTTTTTAGATTATTTAAAACAAAAAAGAGAAATTTTCAAACGGAATAAATAAATCATGTTATATATGATTGTGAACAGTATTAACTGCAAATCCTCATTATTTTTATATGAGTAAAAAGAAAGTTTTATTTGTCTGCCTCGGTAATATATGCAGATCCCCCGCTGCTGAAGCCGTAATGAACAAACTGATTGAAAAAGAAAATCTAAAAGAAAAAATTGAAACAGATTCTGCCGGGATTATGGGCTATCACACGGGTGAACAGGCTGATTCCCGTATGCGTAAACATGCAGCAAAAAGAGGTTATACAATTTCACACCTTGCACGTAAAGTAAATCCTGAAAAAGATTTCGAAAATTTTGATTACATCATTGCAATGGATGATGAAAATTTTGTAGGACTTCTTGAAATGGATAAAGATGCAAACCACCGTGATAAGTTTTTCAGGATGGTACGATTCTCACAGGATTTAGATCACAGCTGCGTATCTGATCCCTATTACGGCGGACCAGATGGCTTTGAACTTGTGCTTGACATTCTTGAAGATTCCTGCAAAGGCTTGCTCGAAAAATTAAAAGATGATATTAACCAGGGAAGTTAAAAACCGCATTGCATCTGAATTAAATTCAGAAATAGTATCTGCACAAGCACTCTCAGGCGGATGTATAAGCGATGCGTATCGGATTGTTCTAAAAACGGGTGAACACTATTTTCTAAAATTGAATAACCACTCCCCTTCCGATATGTTCATCAAAGAGGCTAATGGACTGAAAGAATTAAAAAAAGCCAATGCAATCAAAGTGCCCGAAGTAATACTGGCAAAACATGATTTTATCATTCTCGAACTCATAACAAAAGGCAATGCTAAGAGAAATTTTTTTAAAGAGTTCGGAGAAAAATTTGCTGATCTTCACAAATACCATTCGGAACATTTTGGTTTTTATGAAGATAATTACATCGGCTCAACTCAACAGAAGAACATTCCTGCTGAAGACGAAAGTTTTAACTGGGCAGAGTTTTATCTTCATAAAAGAATCCTCTTCCAGTACAGGCTTGCAGAAAAGAACGGATATGCAATAGAAGAACTGAGAGCAGGAATAAAATTCCTCGAGAATAATATCTTTAAAATTCTGGATGGAAGTGAAGAAAAACCCTCACTACTCCACGGTGACTTGTGGAGCGGGAACTATATGGTTGATGAAACAGGCTCGGCATGCCTTATCGATCCGGCTGTTTATTACGGTCAGAGAGAAGCGGATCTTGCAATGACAAAATTATTTGGCGGGTTCAGTTACGATTTTTATGAAGCTTATAACAAAACGTTCCCTCTGAGTCCTGGCTGGGAGTACAGAGAGAACGTTTACAAATTATATCATGTGCTTAATCATCTTAATCTTTTCGGAAGAAGCTATTATCACCAGGCAATTGCACTGATAAAATATTATCAGTAACGCACTAATGTTCCTCTACCTTCAGTACCTGTACATCAAAAATCAAAGTTGCATTGGGAGGGATTACTTCATTTGACTGACTGCCGTAAGCAAGTTCAGAAGGTATAATAAACCTTGCAGTGCTTCCTTCCCTTAAAAGCTGAACGCCTTCATCCCATCCTTTAATAACCATTCCGATTCCGGCTACAAAAGAAAAAGGTTCATCTCTTTCAACCGAACTGTCAAACTTTTTTCCGTCTGTAAGAAAACCGGAATAGTGTACAGTTACAAGTTTGCCTGAATCTGCCTGTGCTCCTGTTCCTGCTTCAATTATAGCATACAGAAGACCGCTTTTTGTTTTCTGCAATTTTGATTCATCCACATCCCATTGTTTTACAACTTTTGGAACTCTTGATTCAATAACCTTTACTGTTAACTTCAGATCAGTATTCGGCGGAATAGGACCTATTCCTGCTTCACCATAAGCCAGATGCGAAGGAATAATTATAGTTCTGGTTTCGCCAACATTCATACCAATAATTGCTTCATCACTTCCTTTAACGAAGCTTCCTTCACCAAGTATAAATTTATGCGGCTTGGTAAATCGTGTACTTCCGATACTTTGCATTATTTTTGTGCTGTCGAGATGCCAGTCACTATAAAGATCATCCCCCTCTTTTATCATCCAACCGTCAAACTCTACGGTAATGAAATCACCAGCTTTAACTATTTCACCGGTTCCAACAGAATCAATTACTATCCGGTGCCCTTGTTCCAGTGTGATCACGTCAGGTTCTGTTTTACAACCTGTAAAAAAAATAACTGCTGCAAATAACAAGCTTAAATATTTCATTAATAATCCTTAATTTTTGTCGTGCAAATATACTATTCGCTGTTCAAGTACAAAAATAAGTGAGACAGATTTCAATAAATGTTTTCAGTAATAGTAAAAATGTGTCATATCTGTTCTCAAAAGATCAATTAATAACTGAACCGGAAAAATGCCTGCAAACTTTCTGATCTGTTTATTTTTATTCGGTACCGTCATTTTTTCAGAAACAGGACCTGAGCCGGATGTTACCAATTTCAAACACACGCAGGAGGCGTTTGAAGAAATACTGATTGATGCTGATTATACCCTGGATGAAGCATTGGCAGGTATTGAAATTCCCGGTTGGATAAGAAATGAATTGACCTTAGTGAACGTTGAATATTACTCATTCGATGATAAGCTGCACAGAGGGCAGATTGTTATTCATAAAGTGCTTGCGAAAGATATTGAAGCAATTTTTGAATTGATAAAAGAAAAACAATTCCCGATTGCCAAAGTTATTCCTATTGTTAAGTATAATTGGTCAGATGAAAAATCAATGCTTGATAATAATACCTCGGCATTCAATTACAGAGTTGTTAAAGGGACAAATCGTCTGTCAAATCATGCTTATGGAAGGGCTATTGACATAAATCCATTTCAGAATTTCTGCATAAAAAATAAATATGTCTCACCCAAAAGTTCTTCATATAATCCAAATAAGCCAGGAACCATAACCGAAGATTCTTTTCTTGTAAAAGAATTTAAGAAGCGGGGATGGACATGGGGCGGCGACTGGAAAACTTTAAAAGATTATCAGCATTTCGAGAAGAAATCCGGCAAATAAAATCTATCGATAATGATTC
>JBBIGV010000053.1:0-83 GCA_037447335.1 Ignavibacteria bacterium
TGAGCTTTTTGTTTTCATTACCTGGTAAATGCGATAAATCGCATTTAGAACCTGAAGGAGAAAAAAATAATCAGATGTTGTAT
>JBBIGV010000053.1:183-25307 GCA_037447335.1 Ignavibacteria bacterium
CAGAAAAACATATCAACGAAAATCTTAACGGCTGGCTAACCTTCAACGTTAGCAGAGGGAAATAGTCGCTCAAACGTTGAAGGTTTCGCTCACATCAGGTTCTGTTTGGATTTATTCCAAGCTCATACTCTAAATCCCCATCCATAAAACGGTTGAAAACCGTTGAAGCGATTTTTTGTTTCTTACTTGAATAAATGCGATAAATCGCATTTAGAACCTGAGGGAGAAATAATTAATCAGATGTTGTATCAGAAAAACATATCAACGAAAATCTTAACGGCTGGCTAACCTTCAACGTTAGCAGTGGGAAATAGCCGCTCAAACGTTGAAGGTTACGCCGCACAATCTTTCTCATCAGGTTCTGTGTGGGATTTATCCCATGCACAAAGCAAAACCACCATCCTCAAAGCATTTCAATTTATCTTAACTGAGCTAATACCTGTCCAGTTTAAACTTTTCGCCAAGATAAAGTTTTCTGACTTCCTCATCCTCTGCAAGCTCTTCTGCCCCGCCCTGCTTGAATATTACCCCGTTAATGAGAATATAACCCTTATCAACAATGCTCAATGTTTCATGCACGTTATGATCGGTAATCAAAACACCAATGCCGCGGTTTTTAAGATTTGCAACGATAGTCATAATGTCCTCAACTGCTATGGGATCAACACCGGCGAACGGTTCATCAAGCAGAATAAAACTTGGATCGGTAGCAAGAGCGCGTGCAATTTCGGTTCTTCTTCTTTCACCGCCGCTAAGCTGTATGCCAAGATTTTTTCTTATCTGAGTAATTGTCAGTTCTTCAAGAAGCTTATCACATTTTTCTTTCCGTTGCTTTGCATCAAGCCCGGTCATTTCAAGTACAGCCAGAAGATTTTCTTCAACCGTTAATCTTCTGAAAATTGATGCTTCCTGCGGGAGGTATCCGATACCCATTCTTGCACGTTTATACATAGGTATTTTTGTAATTTCAGAATCATCAAGGAATACCTTACCTCCATCAGGTTTTATCATTCCGACTATCATATAAAAAGTTGTAGTTTTACCGGCACCATTAGGCCCAAGCAGCCCGACAATTTCACCTTTTGAAACCTGGACCGATACTTTGTTTACAACCGTTCTTCGTTTATAAATTTTAACCAGGTTTTCGCTTCTTAATGTTTTTTCATTCATAATTTTTATCTGTTTATTAAATTCTGAATAAGTTCATCTTTAGTCGGTTTGTTTTCGTGAAAAATATAATCCGGCAGTAAAAATGTATGTTCGGATCCTGCAACCTGTTTTTCAGGATAGTACTCGCTCGCCGGTATTCCATATAATCGCACTTCAACTACTTCATTATCTTCAAAGTTTATCTTTGCTGATTGAGACGATGATTTGGTGACTCCATTCGGTTCATTTTCTTCATAAAGATAGTAAATACTTAGCACACCACCGTAAACTTCTGTGCTGATTATCTGATTGCCTTCAAAAAATAATTTTAATGATTCGCCTGAAGTCTGATCGAAACGATCTTTGAAAAACTCATTCTGTGAAAGAATGAAAGCATTCCTGTCAACGTCAAGCTGTTTAATACGGTTCTCATCAAGGTAAATTGTAACCGAATCACCTGTAAGCTGGGAAAAAGAATGCCACAGAACCGGCTGCATTGATTCCAGAGAAGCGCGGTATGTTACAATTCTTTCATCTCCCCTGTAATATAATGTAAGATCATTTACCGAAGTGAAATTTTCCCGAACAATTCTAACCGAATCTAGGGCTTTAAATAAATTTAAAGTATCGCGGTATGCTTCCATAATTTTGGAGCGTATTATGAGGGTATCAATGCTCATTTCTGTTGTGGCACTCTGAATTGAATCTTCATTTGTGTGATATGTTGTATCAATCTGAATTAATATTGGATTAAGATTAATTAAAGTATAGGATTGATCAGCATAATCTTCGAGATGATCCCCATAAATCACAACATGATTAACAAGATTTTGTATCCTTACATTATTATCTGCAATTGATACCCTGGTTTTTCGATTATGCCGGAGACTGTCGGCTTCGATTACATTTTCCTTATCAACTATCTTAACATTACCAACTGCTATTGCAAGATCTTCATTTGTGAAATAGGTAAGTTCGTCGGAAGTTAATGTTGATACAGTATCATAAAGAACAACATCCTGCCTGAAAAAGGCTCGATCCTCATCAAAGAAATATTCACCAATCTGCGCAGTGAGAATTACTTTTTTATCATCCAGCTTAACACCAACCGTGCTTTCAGATTTGCGAAGGTTTCCGTAATAAAATCCCCGCTCGGTTGTAATTGTGATGCCGTCCTGCGTAACTACAACATCGCCGATAAGTTCAGCATCGTTTTTTGCAATAAACTGAATGGCAGTGTTGCAAGTTATCTGAACGTTACCTTGTGTGAGTACAACATTACCGTGCACTTCTCTGATGGTTTCACCATCAATTACCTTTCCTATAAGACTATCGCCAATAACAGTAATAATTTCACCTTGCTGGGCTTGTATTGGGGCAATAAATAAAAATGAAAGACCTGCGAAGCAAAATATTTTTTTCAGAAAAATCATCAGAGAGAATCCGGATGAGTTATAAATGTGATATTGTATATGATGTAATTTTTCAATCCTTGATCTGATTCAAAACCATAGCCCTGTATTTTTTCTTTCGGTGACTCAATAGTCACAAACTTATCGGATAAGATCCGGCTGTCACTATTTCGCCACATTAATTCATCTGTGGTAATTGTAGTGCCGTCATTGCTGATAACAACTACGCTATCAATTGCCCAAATGTCTGATGTTGAATCATCAACCCTGCCGCGTTTTGAAGTTAAATTAGTTGTTATTAGTTCATCCTCATCATAAAAGTCCACTTCAATCCCGCCGTCTAATAAAGTTTCGCGTGCATGATCGTAAACGCGGATATGCCCCGCTTTCAGTATTGCCTTTGTTAGACCGGAATCTGTAAATATTATGGTAGAATTCCAGCTTTCCTGCACCGGAAGTTCTTCAACCCTGATTTCAGGATTTATAACAGGTTTAACTTTTTCTTTTTCGCAGCTTGTTAAAAGTAGCAGCAGTATGAGGAATAAATATTTCATCTTGGACGTAATCCCAAATTTATAAGTTCATGAAGATGAATTATTCCGATCGGTCTGGTATTATCATCAATTATTATCATCGCAGTGATCTTAAAATTTTCCATTTGTTGCAATGCAAAAGATGCAAGCTGATGCTCCTTCATAACTTTAGGATTTTCCGTCATTAAATCTTTTGCCGCAAGATTTTTAATCTCAAGTGTTCTCTCAAGCAAACGCCTTAAGTCACCGTCAGTTATTACACCGCTCAGATGCCCATTATCATCAATAACGCAGGTAGTGCCGAGCATTTTTGATGTTATTTCAAGGATAACATCTTTAATGGGGGTGTTAAGTTTTACAATAGGAATTCTCTCACCTGTAATCATTATCTCTCTTATCTCAAGTGATAATCTTTTACCAAGACTTCCGCCGGGATGAAGATAGGCAAAATCTTCAGGCGAAAAATTTCTCATATCAAGCAAAGCCATAGATAGAGCATCACCCATAGCAAGCGCCGCTGTGGTTGATGATGTTGGTGCAAGATCGTGTGGACAAGCTTCTTCTTTTACGCTGATATCAAGGAATATATCGCTCTGCTCAACCAGTTTGGAATTTTTATCACCCGACATTGCGATGATTTTAACTTTCATTCTTTTTAGCATTGGAAGAAGATTGTTAACCTCATCAGTGCCGCCGCTTTTGGAAATAAAAATAACCACATCTTCTTTCCTTACCATACCGAGATCGCCGTGCAATGCATCCGTTGGATGAAGATAAATTGCAGCCGTACCTGTTGAATTTAGTGTCGCAACTATTTTCCTGGCTATTAAACCGGATTTACCCATACCTGTGAAAACCACGCGTCCTGGTGAATTGAAAATAGTTTCAACTGCTTTTACAAATTCGTCATTTATGCTTTTTTCAAGGTTCGAGACAGCAGCAGTTTCAATCCTTATTACTTCTTTGCCGCGGGCAATGATCTTTTCTTTTGAAAGCAATTATTTTCTCCTTAATAAACTGAATAAACTTTTTTTCTTTGCTGGTTTATGTAGTTCCTTTTTTTTTATCACGATGTTCAGTTTATGCATGTATTTATTGTAAGATGCAAATGCATCTGCTAAATCTGCATCAGAATATTTATGGTGGTCCTCAAAAAATGCTGAAGGCTTCAATGCTATTTTAGGATCACGAATTCTTTTAACACCCATAAGCTCATTAAAAAAATTCGTAAGAGGAATGAGATGATTAACGCCGGACTCATTTTCGTACAGCCATAATTTTTTATGTGCCGGAGCAATTACCAGAACATATTGATTTTTCACAATTTCAGTTTCACGAACATCGGAATTATCTCCTGGAGCATTCATTCCCGGCTGCCAATCAGAGTAACTCCATCGGCTGATTTCCGTAATTGTTTCAGGAATACTTTCAAGCTGCTGTGCAGAAACATCAATTTCAATCTGGTCAGATTGTTCTTCGTGAATTATTATATCAATCACACCCTCTTCACAATTAATACCGCCGGCTGCAAAAATCGGAGCTGATGAAACTGACAAATCCGGTATATCGTCCTTTTTGCCAAGAATAAGATTTCCTCTGCCGAATCTTCCATTCCCTATAAAGAAAGATGTTTCAATTTTATCCCGATAAATTTTATAACCGGGTTTATATTCTGGCAAAATCGAAAAAAGAATTTCTTTTTCTTTTGAAGATACAGAACCGGGAAATACTTTTTCGTTGGAAAACAAGCTCATCATTACAAAATATTTATTTTAGAATTTCCAATAATCTTTTCCCATTATCAGTAGTCCGATATTTTTGATTCGGGCTTTTAGGTTTGTTTAGTATAGTCATCTCGAGTAAACCATTAGACATAAGTAATAAAATATAATTTTGATAATTTCTTGTATTATTGGCTTTACCAAACATGGAAAGAATTTTTGAACGACTCTGCGGTATATTACATTCAGAAAGAACTTTCAAGATTCTTTTTAATTGTGCCTGATCGATTTGCTGGTTGGTATAAATTTTAACATAGTCCGCTTCCTGTGCAGCAATATGAACCAAGCTAAGTAAGATTTCTTCTAAGTCCTTTATCTTATATAAGTTAACCTGATTATTACTTAGTTCATTTTTAGAAGATTTTTTCGAGGAAGAGATTTTCTTTGTAAGCTTTTGTGAGAACAGATGATGAACATCAAAGGAGATTTTAAAATAAGTTAGTTCCTCATCACTGTTCGGCTTAACTGTTGAAGAGAATCTTCTTATATAATAAAAATACCTGGGATTTTCAGTAAATGACTCAGGTGCTTTGTATGGTCTGGCATTTCCACCAGGGCACCAGAGAATCAGTATTTTTTTATTGAGATAATCAACTGGTTCAGCAATTGGGAAATAATTCGGCAAAATTCTTCTGCAAATCTGATTTAACTGCTTTTGTATTGAATCAATCTTATTTGATTCTAATCCGGTTGGAGGAAGGAGGGGCTTGCCCTCGTGTTCAGCTATACCTATAACAATATAACCACCGCTCCAGTTATTAAAGTCATTCGCAAATGCACAGATAGCCCTGATTATTCTTTCCGGATCCCGCCCTTCGCGAAACTCGATTCGTTCCCATTCCACAGTCTTTCCATTAATAAGTTCATTAATATTTATTGGTAACGCCATCTGTGATAATTAAGATTCATATATGAATTTTTTCAGCAGCTTTAGTGGCTGCATCAATATTTTTAATATCTATTAATAATGCTTTCAACTCCGACAGCGGAAGCTGACTTGCTTTATCGCTGAGTGCAGATGATGGATCAGGATGTACTTCGACAAATAGTGCATCTATACCTACTGCTGCAGCAGCACGTGCTAATGGTTTTATAAATTTCGGATTTCCACCGGTAATGCTGCCGGTGCCGGGCAGTTGAACAGAGTGTGTTGCATCCATAACAACCGGATAACCTGTTTCTCTCATAATAACCAGCGACCTCATATCAACAACAAGATCATGATAACCAAATGTCGTTCCTCTTTCTGTAAGAAGTATTTTATTGTTGCCTGTTGATGAAACTTTTTCAGCGGCGTGCCTGATATCTTCCGGAGCAAGGAACTGTCCTTTTTTTATATTTACCACCTTGCCGCTTTTGCCGGCAGCAACTAATAGATCTGTCTGACGGCAAAGAAAAGCAGGTATCTGAATTATATCGGCTGCTTCAGTTACCTTTTTTATATCTTCGGGTGTATGAATGTCTGTAAGAACCAACACATTAAATTCTCTTCTTACCTCTTCAAGAATTTTAACAGCTTCATCATCACCTATACTGGAAAAAGAATTTATGGCGGTTCTGTTCGCTTTTTTGAAACTTGATTTAAAAACGAATGGAATATCCAGCCCGTTTGTAATTTTTTGAATCGCTTCTGCCGTCGTAAAAATCATTTCACGGTTTTCTACCACGCAGGGACCGGCAATAAGCACAAATGGTAAATTGCCTCCTATTTTTATTTGACCTGCTTCAATTATCAACTTAAAATCCTTTATCGTAAAATTGAATGAACTTCCGTTAGCACAAATATAAAGAAAAGCGGCTACTAATTGAACTGATGAGGGTTTCCATTGGTTACACTTTTTTAGAAGCTTAAAATTCTTATCTTACAAAGCAGAATTCATTAACTTTGCCCTCATACAGGCAGAGTCTGTATCGAGCATACCCTGCTTAAAGTTTATAATCTGAAATAAATCAATATAATTAATGAAGAAATACGGATACGCTTTACTAGTTCTGCTTTTTATATTTACAACTGCAGAAATTCTGTCACAACCGGCAAAAGTTTTAAACTCTTCTGAAATAAAACTTGCACTTAAAAAATTAAATACGCTTGGAAGTATTCTCTATGTTGCCGCACATCCTGATGATGAGAATACCGCCGTGCTTTCATATTATTCTTCACGCGAATTGTTCAGGACAGGATATTTATCAGTCACAAGGGGCGATGGCGGACAGAATCTTATCGGAAGCGAGCAGGCAGAATTACTCGGTGTAATCCGTACACAGGAACTTATCGAGGCGCGAAAGATTGACGGCGCTGAGCAGTTCTTTACACGTGCGATTGATTTTGGATATTCTAAATCAACGGATGAAACTTTACGTTTTTGGAATAAGCAAAAGATGCTTGAAGATTACGTCTGGATTATCAGGAAATTCCGACCGGATGTAATCATCACGAGGTTTCCGCTATCCGGGATAGACACACACGGACACCACACAGCTTCGGCAATTCTCGCCGCAGAAGCGTTCAAACTTGCCGGTGATCCAAAAATCTTTCCGGAACAGCTAAAATATGTAGAAACCTGGCAACCCGAAAGAATATTCTGGAATGCATGGCTTCCATGGCTGCAACAGCAAAATACTGATCTCTCAACTCTGCTTTCAATTGATGCAGGAGAGTTTAATCCGCTTCTCGGTAATTCGTATTCTGAAATTTCTGCTTTAAGCAGAAGTATGCATAAAAGCCAGGGCTTCGGCGCTTCAGGCAGACGCGGTGAAACACTGAACTACTTCAACCTGATTGATGGAAGTCCTGTCTCAAAAAATCTTTTTGAAGGAATTGAAACAAGCTGGAAACGGGTAGAAGGTTCAGAAACCGCTGCTGAACTGCTTAAAGAAGCTGAAGAAAATTTCAATCCTTTAAATCCCACAGAAATTCTTCCGGTACTTTTCGAAGCATATTACCATCTTCAAAATCTTCAAGAGGATTATTGGGTCCCTCTGAAAATTAAAGAACTGAAAAATGTTATCTTTTCCTGTTTGGGATTGTGGATTGAAGCAATCGCTGAAGATTATTCCGCCACACCAGGCAGTTCAATCAATATTACCGCCGGAATAGTGAACAGATCAGATGCTGCGGTAACACTTAATGAAATAAATGTTTCATTTAATGAATCAGTAAAGAACATTGAACATCAGCTTGTAAAAGGAAATTTCTTTGAGAAAAAAATTGGAATAGAACTGCCGGAGTCAATCCCGTTCACACAGTCATACTGGTTAGATGAACCGTTTAATCATGGCAGCTTTAATGTATCAGATCAAACGCTCATTGGTAAGGCAGAGAATGATCAGGCAGTTACTGCTGAATTTTTGATTGCAACTGAATTTGGAGAGGTTACATTCACCACTCCCCTGCTTTTCAGATGGACAGACCCGGTAGGAGGTGAAAAATACCGTCCATTGGAAATAACTCCTGATGTTACAATAAATTTTCAGGATAAAGTTTTTTTGCTTCCCGATAACTCAGCGAAAGATATAACTGTAACACTAAAAAATAATTCTGATTCTGCTGAAGGTGTATTAAGACTTGATTTACCACCTGATTGGAAAATAATGCCGGATGAAATTCCTTTCGTCTTTTCACGCAAAGGTCAGGAATCAATTTTTACTTTTTCAATATTACCGCCTGAGAGTGCTTCTGAAACAGTATTAAAAGCTGAGGCGCAAATAGGGTACAAAAAATTTAACCGGAGTATGATCACAATTTCATATCCGCATATCCTTACGCAAACATTATTTCCTGCAGCGGAAACAAAACTAATACGCCTCGATACAAAGAAAACTATTTCTAATATTGGTTATATAATGGGATCGGGCGATCAAATACCGGATTTCCTGAATCAACTCGGATATAATGTTACTGTATTGAATGATATGCAGCTTCACAACAGCGATTTATCTGTTTACAATGCGATTATTACAGGAATCAGAGCTTATAATACAAGAGAAAGTTTAAGCCTTTATCATCAAAGGCTGCTCGATTATGTTTATGAAGGTGGAACACTGGTAGTTCAATACAATGTGAATCGGGGCTTGCATACAGAAAATTTAGGACCTTACCCATTCAGCATATCACGCAACAGAGTAACTGATGAAACCTCGGAAGTGAAATTCCTGAACCCGGAACATCAGCTTCTTAACTATCCTAATAAAATCACAGAAAAGGATTTTAAAGGCTGGGTTCAGGAGCGCGGTTTATATTACGCCGGTGAATGGTCAAATGAATATGATACTGTTATTTCTTTAAATGACCCGGGTGAAGAGCCAAAAGAAGGAAGCCTGCTATTTGCAATTTACGGTAAAGGAGTTTTTATTTACACAGGTGAATCATGGTTTCGTCAATTGCCGGCAGGAGTTTCCGGCGCATACAGATTTTTTGTTAATCTAATTTCATCAGGTACGGCATTAAAAGAATACGATCGGAAAAATCGAATTGCTCATTAATTAAAGGAAATGAATTGTATGTCAATCTTTAAGAAAAAACATACTACTGAAAGTGAAAGACCACCGGTCTTTAAAACATGGAATTACTGGTACATCATTATCATTGTAAACCTGTTAGCATTGATCGCTCTGTTTTTCATCTTCACAAAATTTTTTGAATGAGAAGCCTCGACTGGATAGTACTTATCGGCTTTACAACTTTTATTGTTGTATACGGTGTATGGAAAGGCAAAGGCAGCAAAGATATGCAGGGGTATTTACTTTCCAACAAAGATATGAAGTGGTACACCATTGCATTTTCTGTAATGGCTACACAGGCAAGTGCTATTACTTTTCTATCTACTCCCGGGCAAGGCTATGTTGACGGAATGCGTTTCGTTCAGTTCTATTTCGGATTGCCGCTTGCAATGATAATTCTCTGTGTAACGGCAGTACCTCTTTATCATAAATTAAAAGTTTATACCGCATACGAATACCTTGAAAATCAGTTTGATCTGAAAACAAGAGCGCTTGCTGCTTTTTTATTTCTCATCCAGCGTGGTCTTGCTGCAGGACTTACAATTTATGCCCCATCTTTAGTCTTATCTGTATTACTTGGATGGAACATTTACCTTACAAATTTTATTGTTGGTGTACTGGTAATAATTTATACAACTGCGGGCGGGTCTAAAACAGTCGGCTGGACTCAGTTTTATCAGCTCATTATTATTATGGTGGGGATGTTCGCTGCCTTTTTTATGATAATCTGGCTGCTGCCGGACGAAATGTCATTTCTCGATTCAATGAAAGTTGCAGGTAAGCTGGGCAAATTGAACGCTGTTGATTTTTCTTTTGACCTGGATAATCGGTACAGCTTCTGGTCCGGAATTCTTGGAGGATTATTTTTGCAGCTTTCATACTTTGGCACTGATCAGTCGCAGGTTCAGCGATATCTTACCGGAAAATCTGTGGGGCACAGCAGGATGGGTTTGATATTTAACGGGCTCGTAAAAATACCAATGCAGTTCTTTATCCTTCTGATCGGCGCTGCATTATTCGTCTTTTATCAGTTTGCAGTGCCTCCCCTGTTTTTCAATCCGGTGGAAACCAACAAAGTTAAATCAGGTGTTTACGGTGAAACGTATGAACAACTGGAAGAAAGATACACAGATATACATCTTTCAAGACAAGGTCAAATTAACGAGTTGATATCTGCAATGCATAATGGTGATGCCGGGCTTGTTGAAGAGATTGAAAGTAAGATTGATGCATCACAAGAAGAAATTTTCGCAATACGCAATGAGGCGCTAAGCCTGATAAAACAGAATGATCCTGCATCAAGTACAAATGATACAAATTATATCTTTCTTACATTTGTTCTTACATATTTACCTGCAGGTCTGGTAGGACTGCTGCTTGCTTCAATATTATTTGCATCAATGTCTTCAACTTCATCCGAAATAAACGCTTTGGCTTCCACAGCGGTGGTGGATATTTACAAACGACTTATTAAAAAAGATGCAAGCGATAAACATTATGTTATTGTTACGAAGTCTGCTACTGTTTTTTGGGGCATACTGGCAATCTTTTTTGCAGAGCTTGCAAGCCACATGGGGTCACTTATAGAGGCTGTGAATATACTTGGATCACTTTTTTACGGAACAATATTAGGAATATTTCTTTTGGCGTTTTATTTCAAATGGATAAACGGAACATCGGCTTTCATAGCTGCAATAATCGCGGAAATCTTTGTTATTGCTTCTTTTCTATTCACAGATATTTCCTTTCTCTGGTACAACGTGATTGGCTGCCTGCTTGTTATTATCTTTGCAGTAATCATTAATCCATTTACAAACAAAACGAATAGGTCTTAAATGCTGCTTCCTGTTGGCGATGACAACCGTGACCGAAGAATTTTTCCGGTCATAAATTATTCGCTGATCATACTCAATCTTTTTGTATTCATTTATTTTCAGGGATGCGGCAGTGATACAATTTTCACTTACACCTACTCATTAGTACCTGCAGAAATTATTTCGGGTGAAGATATTGTAACTGAACCGAGTACAGTAACTGATCCTTTAACCGGTATCAGATATACAATACCCGGTCTTCAGCCTACTCCAATCTCCGTTTATATTGCCCTGATAACATCAATTTTCATGCACGGTGGATTAGCGCACATAATCGGCAACATGCTTTTCCTGTTTATCTTCGGGGATAATATAGAGAACAAATTAGGTCACTTTCGATATCTGCTTTTTTATTTACTATGCGGAATTGCCGCTTCATTAGCTCACGTTTACGTAAGCGTCATATTGGGAAGCAATTTGCTTATTCCCCTGCTTGGCGCATCCGGCGCTATATCCGGTGTGCTGGGCGGATATCTTTTACTTTTTCCGAAAAGGAGAGTCCGGGTGCTGTTGTTTTACATCTTCACAGATGTTCCCGCTTTAGTTGCTATAGGGTTCTGGTTTATCTTCCAGGTGATAGAAGGTCTGGGGATGCTCACTTCAGGCGCAGACGGCGGCATTGCTTACGGAGCGCACATCGGCGGTTTTATTTTTGGTCTGATTACAATCAAATTCTTCATTAAGTATAAATGGACTTAAAGGGTTGCGCCTTATCATAAAAATATTAAATTGTTAAAGGAAGACTAAGATAAACTACAGGAGGATTTTATGGCTAGTTCAAATGATAAACTTACAGGTTTTCTGACAGGCTTACTTGCAGGAGGAATTGCAGGTGCAGCAATAGCGCTGCTTTACGCTCCCAGCTCAGGAAAGGTACTGCGTAGAAAAATCGGACGAACCACAGAGGAAATGCTCGATGATATTAACGAATACTACGAATCAGGTTTATCCAAAGCAGAAGAACTTTTCCACGATGGGAAGAAAAAAGCAAGCAATATTATAGACGATGCTAAAAAGATTATTAACCGTTAATATTTACGAAAGCTGAATTTTCATTCTTACCGGATAAGTTTCCGGGTATTATGGAAGTTCAGCTTTTTTATAAATACCCATTCGCATTTCAATTCTTAATTAGTAATTTTTCACTATCTAATTTTAATATCTTTTCAGGAACAGCCAATTGGCTAACGAACGAAAAACACAGATAATTAAAGCCGCAGCAAAAAGATTTGCACGTCATGGTTTAACTAAAACAACTCTTGATGAAATTGCACGTGATCTGAGGATTGGCAAAGCCTCCATTTATCATTACTTCGAATCGAAGGAAGAATTGTTTTATGACACTATTGATTGGGAGGTATCACGCTTCATATCCGAAATAAAATTTATTTTTAACGATGAAGCAATTGATCTGAGAGAAAGGTTTGCAGCTTATTTCCTGTTAAAAGAAAATATATACACCGATTTCAAATTGATCTACGATCTTCTGATTCTGCTGCTTAGAGATGATACATTTGAAAGAGAAAAAACAATACTAACAAAACTGCTGAAGCTCGAGGAAGATATACTAAAGCTTGTATTCAGTTCTTTGTTCAGCAGCAGGATAGAATCTGTAAACCCTGCTCTGCCTTCATTTTTTGTTTATTCAAGCTGGGGACTATTATTCGGTAAAAGAATCGGTAACATAGTTAAACCCGATAAGCCTTCAGTAACTAAAGATCTGTTATTAAAAAGCATAGACCTTATCCTGGAATAGTAATTCTCATCTTCAACTTACATCATCATCGTCATCATCTTCAGATGCTTCACTTAAGAAAAACTTTTCATACTGATGTTTTACTAATTGTGCTTCAACAATAAAGAAAACATCTTCGGCAATGTTTGTAGCATGATCACCAAGCCTTTCAAGCTGACGGGAAATAACCAGCATTGCAACTGCATCTTCGATATCGTTGACGTTTTCTCTCATTACGTCTTTAAGTATCTGATGATTTTCAACATTATACTGATCAAGCATGTTGTCAGACTGAATTACTTTCTGAGCAAGCTTTGCGTCATTTTCAATAAACGAATCAATCGCATTTCTTATCATCTCCTTAACAAGCTTTGTCATTTCGATATAACGGGTTTTGTTAATGAAGTGGGGCTTCTTTTTCAAAATAAGAAAATTTTCCGCAATATTAACGGATAGGTCACCAATTCTTTCGAGGTTGGCATTAATAGTTAAAGCAGACATTATCAGCCTGAGATCCATTGCTACCGGCTGGTTAAGTGCGAAAATTTTCTGGCATATTTTGTCGATCTTCAGATCAAATTTATCCACTTTTTTATCGCGTTCTATTACGAGGTTTGCAAGTTCAAAATTCTCTTCATCAACTGCGCGGATTGCAAATTCAACCTGTTCATCAACAAGGCTGCACATTTTAATTAAGCGGGTTTTCAGCTTTTCAAGCTGCTGTTCAAAGTGTCTTTCCATAATTATTTTTATTTTAATTTAAAAAATATTTTAGCCAAATCTACCGGTAACATAATCTTCAGTCTGTTTGATTGACGGATTTGTGAATATTTTAGTTGTTCTGTCGTATTCAATCAGTTCACCGATATAAAAGAATGCTGTATGATCACTAACACGCGCCGCCTGCTGCATATTATGGGTTACAATTACAATGGTGTACTTTGTCTTTAATTCGTGTATCAGCTCCTCAATTTTAGCAGTTGAAATCGGATCAAGGGCACTGGCAGGCTCATCCATTAAAATAATTTCCGGTTCAACTGCAAGTGCGCGTGCAATACACAATCTTTGCTGCTGCCCGCCGGATAAACTTAGAGCTGGTTCATCCATTCTATCCTTAACTTCATCCAGAAGTGCAGCCTGTATTAAAGTGCGCTCAACAATCTGATCAAGCGTTTTTTTGTCAGTAATTCCGTTTATTCTCGGTCCGTAAACAAGATTTTCAAATATTGTTTTTGGGAACAGGTTTGATTTCTGAAAAACCATCCCCACACGCTTTCTGAGATTGACTACATCAAGATTCTTACTATAGATATCAACGCCATCAATTTTTACATCACCCTTAATTATTACGTTATCGATCAGATCATTCATCCTGTTTATTACCCGCAAAAAAGTTGACTTGCCGCAACCGGATGGTCCGATAAACGCAGTAACTCTTTTAGCAGGAATATCCATACTAATATTTTTTAATGCCTGATTAGCTCCATAAAAGAGACTTAAATCTTTAACTTGTATTTTTATACCTTTCATCTTCGATACTTAATATTATAATCTTCCTAAATTTTTTCTGAACCGATAACGGAATATAATTGCTGTTATATTTAACATAAACGTCAGAGCAATTAAAACCATGGTAGAACCATATTGCAGCGGAAGTGTTTTTGTGGGATTAGCAGATTGTGTAGCCAGAATAAATATGTGATATGCCAGATACATAAACTGCTTTGTCGGGTTTATCATCGGAATACAATAGTCGCCAATGCAAAGGTCGGCTACCGGTAAAGTGGGGAGGAAAAATGCGGCGCCTAAAAAAAGAACAGGCGCAGTTTCACCTGCACTTCTGCTTACCGCCAGAATTGTTCCCGTTAATATGCCCGGACGTGCCTGCGGCAGAACAACATTCTTTATAGTTTGCCATTTAGTAGCGCCGAGACCGTATGATGCATCCCTGTGTGTTTTTGGTACGGAGTTCAGCGCCTCAAGCGTGGATACAATTATAATTGGAAGCACCAGAACTGCAAGCGTTGACGCTGCCCAAAGCAGCGCCGGCTGTCCGAACAATAAGCCTGTTTCAAGTACTTCATCAAGATTCTTTCCGATGAATAAAATGAAAAACCCTAACCCAAACAATCCGAATACAATTGATGGAACACCTGCAAGATTATTTACTGAAGTGCGTATAATTCTTGTTAAAAAAGTATCTTTCGCATATTCATTCAGGTAAATAGCCGAACAAACACCAAGCGGTACAACAAACAATATCATGATAAATGTAACGGCAACAGTACCGAATATTGCAGGTCCTATTCCCCCTTCCGTCATATTATTCCGTGGTGAATCAAAAATAAATTCGAAGCTTATTACACCAATTCCTTCAACTGCAATTTTACCAAGAAGCAAAAAAAGTATCAGTATAAGGAAGTAAAACAGAAACCTGATCAGGTTTATAAAAATACTTCCGGCAATGTCTTTTGTTTTTTGATTGAAAGGATGCATAGCTTAAAAAGTATTTTTCTTTCGCATCTTATTGATAATAATTTCTGCAATAAGGTTCAGTACAAATGTAATGGTGAACAGAACGATTCCGATAAAGAACAACGCAAAATAATGATCAGAGCCTTGTGAAACTTCGCCCATTTCTGCGGCGATTGTTGCGGTCATTGTTCTTACACTCTTAAAAATATCTGAAGTAATATTTGCGGCATTACCCGATGCCATAAGAACTATCATAGTTTCACCTATTGCTCTTCCAAAACCCAGTATAATACTTGCTGATACACCACTAAATGCAGCAGGTAAAATAACCCGGCTGATGGTCTGCCATTTTGTTGCACCTAAACCATAAGAAGCCATTCTCAAATCCTGCGGTATTGAATGTAGTGCATCTTCGGTTAATGAAGCAATGATGGGAATGATTACAAACGATAATCCTATGGCCGCAATAAATGCGTTTAACCGGTTTGCCGGGTGAAGCAGATCATTAAAAAATGAAGCGCCCACAACTAACATAATAAAACCGAGCACTACTGTAGGTATACCCGCAAAAAGTTCGATGATTGGTTTTAATATTTCTTTTGCTTTGGGATGAGCTATTTCTGAAAGATATATCCCTGCCGCAACTCCGAATATTGTTGAAATTATAACGGCAGGAATTGACGTAAGCAAACTTCCGAGTAATAATGGAACTAAACTGTAACGTGGCTCACCTGATGTGGGATACCAATCGTAAACCGTTTCATAGCTTCCATCGAGCTGTGGTCTGTCGAAATAAATGAATTCCATCAGTCCGATATTTTCAATGGCTCTGAACCCCTCTTTAAAAAGAAAAATAAAGATGAGCAATATAAAAATGAGCGCCATCGCACCATTAACCGCAAAAAAGTATTTTATCAGTGATTCTCTGATGCGTGTAGCAAGAGAAATTTTTTTGCTGAATCCGGATTGATTTCCTTTCAGGTTCGTTCCTGAACCTGATACCATACTTTCGGTTTTAGCGGTATTTGAATTTTCGGTATTCAAAATTTTTCTTTTACTTATCGTTATAATTTAATCTTTTTTCAGGGGGCAGCGGAATGTACTCCATACTTGCAACAACTTCCTGCCCTTCATCTGAAAGAACGAAATTCATGAAATCTGTAATTCTTTCAACGTGCATCTGATCCGCAAAGCAATAGAGGTACCTTGATATAGAGTATCTGCCACTCCATATAGCTTCAAAATCCACTTTTCCATTTTCGGCTGGCGCAACCGCTTCACTGTCTTCATCAGCTTTGATGTGCAGAATTTTAACGTCTTTTCTTTCGGCAAAATATCCGACTCCGCCATATCCAATTGCCTTTACATCTCTTGCAACTGCTTCACCAAGAGCGGCAGTTCCCTGTAATACTTGTGTATTTCTTGCATAATCATTTGCTATTCCTCTCTCATCTTTACCGAGAACATGATCTTTAAAAAATTCGTAAGTGCCGCTGCTGTTTTCACGACCGTAGAGTGTGATGGGCATGTCAGGACCGCCGAGCTGCTTCCAGTTTGTAATTTTACCTGTGAAGATATCAGCTACCTGTTGAAGTGTAAGGTTATCAATCTTGTTGGATGGGTGAACAATTACTGCAATACCATCAAGGGCAACTTCATAGACAACCGGGTTAACTCCGCGGTCTTTGGCTTTTTGAAGTTCTGCTTCCTTCAGTTCGCGTGAAGAATTTGCAATATTTGTAGTTCCATCAATCAATGCTGCTACGCCCGTACCCGAACCGCCGCCGGTTACTTGTATAGTGTAGCCGTTTTCTTTTTTCATAAACTCTTCCGCCCACTTTTGTGAGAGGTTTACCATTGTATCCGAACCTTTGATGGTAATAACAACTTTTCTTTCAGCATCTGATCTCTTGCATCCGCTGAAGATTAGCATTGGAATCATCACTACTGCAATGATTAAAAACATGTATCGTATAGTTTTCATTTCGTTACTCCTTTGATTATTTAAAATTTTTAAATATAAATAGTATTGAAAGACACACTAATATATGGCTTCTCTTAATCTCGCACTGATATAATCCATCACCCAAACTACAAAAGCTATCATAAGAACAATAAGACCGACTTCGTGCCATCTTGCAAGGCCCTGATACTGCATAAGCATTGTACCAATACCGCCGCCGCCGACCAAACCGATCACAGTTGCCATTCTAACGTTTATATCCCAGCGGTAAATTGTAAAGGAAAGGAATGGCAATATTATCTGCGGAACAACCGCATACCAAACCACCTGAATTCTATTTGCACCGGTTGCTGATATTGCTTCCATTGGTCCTTCTTCAATGTTTTCAATTGCTTCTGAATAAAGCTTTGCGTTTGAAGCAATTGTATGAACAAGCAGTGCTATCATTCCTGCATATGGACCGATACCTACCCAGACTGAAAATATTATCGCCCAGATCAGCGGTTCAATCGAGCGAATAAAATTTAATATTATTCTCAGGATATAATACACTGCGAAAGATATTTTATTATCTTTCATCAGGTTTCGGGCTGTGAAAAAACTTAAAACAAACGTTGGCGGAATAGAAACAAGCGTTGCAATCAATGCAAGATATATTGTTTCAATGATAGCAAACAGTGCATCATCAAAAATTCCCATTTCAGGCTGGAACAATGCACCAAAAATTCGCTGTGCGCCCTCGATACCGTCTCTTCCTAATAAATCCACAATAGATATTTTTGTAACAACCCAACCTGCAATAAATGTAATGTTGAATAAAAACCATCCGAAAATTTCCACAGTCCATTTAGTTGTTTTATTGTCTTTTGC
This sequence comes from Ignavibacteria bacterium, assembly GCA_037447335.1. Lineage (GTDB taxonomy): Bacteria > Bacteroidota > Ignavibacteria > Ignavibacteriales > Ignavibacteriaceae > JBBIGV01. The sequence continues at coordinate 18,476 of JBBIGV010000053.1, forward strand.
AACACCAAATAGTTTGCAGGACAGAGAAGTTCGTGTTGAAGCCCATACTAAACCAATCAGGACACTTAATAAAAAGATTATCCCGATTTCATTCCATGAAAACGGCAGTTCGCGAAGATCGAGGATGAACCTGTAATAAATAGCCCTTTGAAGAACAATGATGGAATAGAACACAAAAAATATATCAAGTAAAACCGCCTTAATAACAGCGTATCTTTTTTCAAGTAGTTCTTTGTTAGCAATTATTTCTTTAGGATTTATTTCAATTTCAGGATTTTTCATCTTACCTTAACCTCTTCAGCCTCTTCACCATAAATTGTCCTGAACCAGGTTTCATCAATTTCAGAAGGATTGCCTTCATAAACTATTACTCCATCTTTTAACGCAATAACGCGCGAAGCGTAACGGCGTACGAGGCTTAAAAAATGAAGATTGCAGATAACTGTTGTGCAAATCTCTTTATTTATTTTCTCAAAATACTGCATAACAGAATTTGATGTTGCCGGGTCGAGTGATGCAACAGGTTCGTCTGCTAATAGTAGTTTTGGTTTTTGCATTAAGCTTCTTGCAATTGCAACCCGCTGCTGCTGACCACCGCTTAAAGAATCAGCTCTGATCTTTGCTTTTTCAGAAATGCCTACTGTATCGAGACACTGATATGCTTCTTTAATAATGCTTTCATCGAATCTTTCAAGAATTGAATCCAAAGTACTTAAAGAGCTGAGCCTGCCCGTAATCACATTCGTTAAAACGGACCGTCGCTTAATTAAATTAAACTGCTGAAAAACCATTCCGATTTGTCTCTTAACATTCCGGAGTTCTTCACCTCTAATGTGTGTTATATCTTTTCCCAGAAATTCAACTTTCCCGGAGGTAGGCTCAATGAGGCGATTGATACATCTCAATAAAGTAGATTTACCTGATCCGCTTAATCCTATCACTACTAAAAATTCGCCTTCTTCAACCTGAAAGCTAACTCCTTGAAGGGCGTGCGTTCCGTTCTTGTAAATCTTATGAAGGTTAGAAACTTTTAAAAGCATTATTTAACTAATTCTTCTGTGGTTAAATCAAGATTTTTTAACATCTCGCGTAAAATATCATAGTCTTTATCTTTTGTAGGAACCAGTCCCCTTACGCTGTAAATCTCGAACAGAGCTTCTTCTCCCTCAGGTGTTTCCACAAATTTCAGAAGCGCTTTTGTAATTTTATCCTTTTTTATTTTCGGTAGATCAACCCTGAATATAAAAGGGTCGTTGGGAATATCGGCTGTAAAAGCGATTATCTTAACCTGTTCGGCTACATCCGGAAACTGTTTCAAAACCCTGAAACGCGCATCCCTTATTTCACCGGTTTGCTCATCCGGTGGGCTGTAAAATGTAGCTCCGGCTGAAACCTGACGCTGGTATACCATCGTAACAACATTATCGTGCTTCATTGCGAAAACTGTTTCACTTGGTCTGATCCCATTATTATCCAGCAAAGCCTTAGGTAAAATATATCCTGAAGTAGAAGAGGGATCAACATATGCCATAGGTCTTCCATGTATATCCTGAATAGAATTTATTCCTGCATCAGTCCTGGCAATTATTTGTCCTTTATAAGTAGTTTCACCGCCGGCTCTTACTACCCTGAGCCGTGCTTCAGCACCATATTTTTCATTTGCAAGTAAGTAAGAGAAAGTATTTACAACTGCAACATCTGCCTTTTTCGTACCGAAAGCCTCAACAACTGCCACATAACTTGTGGGCACACCGGTAGTAAAATAGTAGCCGGTTTCTTTTTCGAGGAAGTCAATCAACTCTTTAGCATTAGTAGTAATTTTTTCAGCATCGACAGAAGGAGTAAAATAAATCCTGATTGGGTTAGTTCGGGTTCCTAATCCACCCTGGTTCATATCTCTCGCAGATGACAGTACCACAAAAACTATGACAGGAGATAAATACAGAAAGTATTTAAAAAATTTCATACTCACAATTTAATTGGAGTTGAAATATGCTAATAAGTTCAATTCCGTTCAAACAGAGACTTAAAAATTTTATCTCTTGCTTAGGATTTAACAATTATTTAACATGCATTTAATGGTTTGCAGAAAAATGAAGCCTAAGACCGGCATACCACCCCCTGCCAGCAGCTGCCTCAAAAAACCTGTTCCCGATTGCGTTTGGGACTATTGAACCAGAGTATTTTTTATCGAGCAAATTGTTTATACCGCCATAAACATATATTATATTATTATTAAAATAAAAGCTGTATCCTCCTTTAATATCAAGTATTAGATAAGATTCATTTAAATAATAATTCAGCGGATCATTTACCCCGGGAGCCGGACCATTTAAGTCATTTGCAAAATATTCGCCAATAAAACGAAGGCTAAGATCAGCAAAAATTCCATCACTTACCAAATAAGCAGCAGAAGCGAAAAAATTTGTTTTCGGAATACCCGGAACATATTTACCTTTAACATCAGCAAGAATTATTGAATCACCTGGTATTTCCGTTTCCCTCAAATAATCTTTGAATTTAAAATTTTGAATTGTAATTGCCGTAGTTAATCTTAATTCATCAAAAAGGTAGTATTCTAATCTGCATTCAATTCCAATATTCTCAGCTCTTGCAGCATTTCTGTAAAAAATTTCTTCTGATCCGGTTGCAGTTACCTGGTAAGGAACCAGCATATCTCGCATATTTATTCTGAATAGAGAAGCTTCATAAATAAGTCTTAATTTTGGCAAAGCTCCGACCAATCCGATTTCAAAGTTACCCGATACTTCAGGCTTAAGGTCAGGATTAAAACCTCTTTCGCCAGTCGGACGATTACTTAACTCGGTAGTTGTAGGTGTTTGAAAATTCGATGAATAGTTTCCAAAAATTTTCAAATGCCGAATAGGTCTATATGCAATCCCTCCCATTGGACTAAACTGCGTTAATGATTTCTTATCGGAGTAGTTTATACCCGGTAATTGCAGATTGTCCTGAACTTCAAACTTTGTATTGTCGTAACGGACCCCGGCAGTTAGTGTAACAGTTCTGTTAAGTGTAAATTGAACTTCTGCAAACGGACCAAAACCGGTTATAGTTTCATCCTGATTTAACTGAATGCTCCCGAATTGTATTACCCCGAAAAATTGCTCGGGATTTAAAGCAGGAATCATTGAAGCAGGAACTCCATTGTTCAGGTATTCTCTCCTTCCATCCCCCATACTTTCATAGTCAAACCCGAAAGTAAAATGTAATGAATTATCATCAATATTTACAAAATTTCGGTATACGCTTCTTAATCCATATGCTGCTCTTGAGAGATCAATTATTCTTCTGGGAATCGGGTTAAGCAATGTTCTTGAAATAAAATAACCTGTTGCTTCTAAAGAAGATTGTTCTCCTTCAAGATGCAGAGTGAGACCGCCTTGTCCCTGAGTTATCCTTTTTCCGGCTGCCTGCTGAATATTAAAAAACCTGGATGCAGCATGGTTACTTTTTAGTTCATTTTTTGATAATGTACCCGGACTGAGCAAATATGGAGCATTGTAATAATTTATAAGTGAAGTAAGTCGAACCCTGGAAGATATTCTGTGTGCTCCGAGGAAATTTAAATTTGTAAATTTTCCATTAGCGTGCTGCCGGTATCCATCGAACAACGTATGGCTAATATTTATAAGATAAGAATGGGCACCTATACTGCCTGATACTTTTCCCAGAAATTTATTTAACCCGAATGCGCCTGCTGTGTATTCCGGCTCAAATGTGAAAAGTCTGTTTTGAATATCCTGTGAAAAAAGATTTATCACCCCACCTGATGAGTTCCCGTATAGTGAAGACATTCCACCTTTAATAATTTCAATTCTTCCAAGTGAACTCATATCAATATTATTAAGCTGGGATTGACCATCGGGCATAGTAAGCGGGATATTATCGAGATAAATCCTGATGCCTCTAACCCCGAACGCTGCCCTGCTGCCAATTCCACGTACGGTTACCCTTTCACCAAATGATGGATTAGACCTATCATTAATAAATACACCGGGGACGGATCTGATGGCTTCTTCAATTGATAAATTTTTGCTATGTCTTTTTAATTCCTGCGGTCCGATAATGCTTACATTATAGGGTATTCTTTCAAGCGGCTGATCTGATCGGGTTGCTTTTATTACAACGGGCGGCAGTTCAAATCTTCTGTCAACAAGAGTGTCTTGTTGTGAATAACCTTCACAAAAAAATACTAAGCAAAGAAAATAAAAAACAGCATCTTTCATAGTAAAATTTTTCCTATGACTTAAAATTCACAAAGAGAAACTGCAGAATCAACCATCGAAAAGTGAAGCGCCCTTTCCGGGAGTTAACTTCGTCTTTCCGAATCGTTTGTAAGCTAATTCTGTTGCTTCTCTTCCACGCGGCGTTCTATTAATAAATCCCTGCTGAATCAGGAATGGTTCGTAAACTTCTTCAATAGTACCTGGGTCTTCATTAACTGCAACAGCAATAGTGTTTAAACCCACCGGTCCGCCACTGAATTTTTCTATAATGGATAAAATAATATCTTTATCCATTTCATCAAGACCAAATTCGTCAACTTCAAGAGCGGTAAGCGCCTTTTGAGAGATGGCAATATCGATTGACTTCTGATTTTCATAGTCAGCGAAATCGCGGGTTCTTCTTAACAGCCTGTTTGCAATTCTTGGAGTTCCTCTGCTGCGTTTTGCAATTTCGAAAGATGCTTGATCATCAATTGCTATTTTAAGAATGGATGAAGATCTCTTAACAATTGATTGAAGTACCTCAGCCTCATAATAATCCAGCCTGAATTTTATACCGAATCGGTCTCTTAGCGGAGAGGTAAGCATGCCAGCACGGGTAGTAGCGCCAATTAATGTATACTTGGGAAGTTTTATTTGAACGCTTCTCGCATTCGGACCGCTGTCAATCATTATATCCAGCTTATAGTCTTCCATTGCAGAATATAAATATTCTTCAACCACCGGGCTGAGCCTGTGTATCTCATCGATAAAAAGTACAGAATTTTCCTCCAGAGTAGTGAGCAGCCCGGCAAGGTCGCCTGGTTTTTCAAGAACCGGACCGCTTGTTATTTTTAATTTAACTGCAAGCTCGTTGGATATAATATGTGCCAGTGTTGTTTTTCCAAGCCCCGGAGGTCCGGTAAGCAGCACATGATCCAGGGCTTCAGCTCGTTTGAGTGCTGCAGAAATGAATACATGTAAATTACTTGTAATTCTTGATTGCCCTTTGAACTCAGATAATCTTTGAGGACGAAGGGTTTTGTCTACTATTCTCTCATCGTCAGTGGGAGTTGGATTTATTATTGGTGATCTTTTCATTTTAAATTTTTTCTTACTGTGTTACAAGCTGCTTGTTCCTGATTTTTAAATAGTTCAACATAATAACCATACCCGTCATCAGGCTTATCATAATTGATGCGGCAAAAAATGTTTGCCATACATCCAGACTTCTTGAGAATACCTTAGATATTCCAGGGTTCCACGCACTGCCGTATAAAATTAACAGGTGTACAATATATATGATCAATGTATTTCTTCCTACAAGTATAACTAATTTTGGAAGTGAGTTCAACTTAATAGAAATAAATGAAACTACGGAATTAAGCATTAACACAAAACCTAATCGAAGAAAAATCAAATTGGGGCTCGATGTCCAGAAATAACTTTGCCCTATTATTGCTTCTTCAATATAATTACCAACATACGCAACTATGAGAAAAGCTGATCCGATCATTGCAAGTGAACCACTAAATTGCGTCGTCTTGAATACATCAGGATTGCGGGCAAGATAGCTTCCAAGAATTGCACCGCCTATACAGTAACCTGCCCATGGAAAAAGCGGAAATATTGAACCTGTTTCTTGGTAAAGATAACCAGCGACGGGAAGCGGAACAATTTCTTTCCAATTAATCGAATACATAAATGGGTAAAGTGTAAAAAATATAATTGCTCCAGTTGTGAATAATAAATAATCACCGGTTTTTAATTTTTCCGCTATATAGATCAGAATGATCACAAACAAAATGCTGAATCCTATAAGATGCAAAACATCAACGTCAAAAAATACGCGCCAACCGTTCTCAGATACTTTCGAAAAGTCAAGTAATGTAGGTGTGGGATATCTGAGCAGATAGCCTAAAAAGACCAGCAGTAGAAACCTCTTTATTCCTTTTAATACCCTTGTATTGGACTCAAACGGTTCTTTTACAAGCCTGAATAAATATGTGAATACAGCTCCCGCAGTAAAAAGAAAAATAGGGGCAGTCATACCGCGCATAAAAAACCAGACTGCATAAACAGGATACTCAGCTAACCTGTATTCATCGGAAAGCACCACATCAACGGTATGACCCTGAACCATCATCAGCACGGCAAATGCTCGCATCAGATCAATAAAGATAATTCTGTTCTTTTTTGGGCTTTGGGTCATTCCTGAATTTTAAAATCGCTTTTATTGCTGTAAAGATAATTAAAGAATTGTGTTTAAGTTAGTTAATACTATATAATTATTAAAACCTGCATAAAAATATTGATAAAAGTTTAGCGGTCATACAGATGAAGCGTACTATTTAGATCATATCATTGCATAAAATTCAGGGTATAAAGGTTCAAAAAAATATGGGAGTTGAAAAGACTAAAAAAAAGTCCGGCGAATACCGGACCTGTTAAAAACCAATTTAAATAAATCTCTCATCTCGCATAAGCAATTTTTCTTACTTCTCTGATTACAGTTACCTTTATCTGCCCGGGATACTCCATATCCTGTTCAATCTTGGTAGCAATATCATGAGAAAGTTTATCAGCGATGATATCATCAATCT
>JBBIGV010000054.1:0-24943 GCA_037447335.1 Ignavibacteria bacterium
ATCATTATATGCCGTCTGATATTCAGCAAAAATTTCCCGACCGGCTTAAACCGGTTGGGTTAGCGGTCGGGCATTCCGCAAAGGGAATTGCAGAATTTGTTAATTGGCGTTACCGTGAAGTATATATCGGTCTTGATTATGATCTCCGAAAAATTCCTTTCGGTGATGATAATAATTTTATAAGATTTCTTAAGAATGAACTTAATATAATCCGGCTTCCGCTTCCCGCCGCAAAAATTTCTCCCGATGGCGTCTGGTATGGATTATATTTTTGATGTGCTGTACTGTTTTAAAGTTCTTATCGCGTAGAGAAATAATTCGTTCTGTTTATTTTTCAATTATTTCGATTGAGATGCCAAGATTTTTCATGTCATTCATTAGTTTTTCGGGATCAACAAAATATGCCATATTGAACAGCCCCGCTTTTCTTCCGCCGGATAAATACTGCATTAGGCAGGCAATAACCGGAATGGCAGTAAATTGATAACCGTCCTCATGTGAAAGAACAATATCAACCTTTTTCTCTTTCCCGTCCTTTACTCCTTCGGCTTCGAGTTTCAGGCAGGTTTTGAAGGGGGGCTTTGTGAATTTTTTCAATCCAAACTCTAACATCCGGGCAAAAAGTTTTCTTGTTTCAGGTAAGAACTGCATGGTGAAATAACACGCAGGCAGTACAAAATAATCAACAAACCAGTTGAACCCGCTTACATAAAAACCGGTTGTTGAAAGTGACGGGAATGTTTGGGGGAGCATTGTCATTTCTTCGAGATGAAACAGGTAGGTTTCAATTTTACCAAATGGCTTAGCGAAGTCGAACTTTTTAACTGCTTTCTTGTCAATCAGCTTTATTCTTTCCCATTTGCCGTTCCGGTACATCAGGTTTTCATGTATTCTCAATCCATCCAGCATTTCAAGAATTGTTGAACGTGAGTACGAGTACTTCTTCCAGTTAAATCTTATCAGACTTGCAACATTAGCGGTATAAATTTCATCAAAATACTTTGAAGCGTATCTTACAAGTGCGGCAGGCAAACCGGGGTGAAATCCTGCATCGGTAATAAAGCAAAGGTTGTAAGAACGTATAAGATGTTTCAGAGCATCAAGTGTAGCTGCCTGGTTTGGCGAAAACTGAACATCAAGGTAATCAATCGAGTTTTGAATAGCGGCGCTTGTGATTTCACCCGTGTAGTTTGAAGTGCTCGATGCAACTATTACGAACCCGCATTGTTTGAATGCCCGCATCAGACTGCCTTCATCGGCTGCATCTGCTTTAAGCCAGCTTACCCTGTCGGTATTAAATTCAATATTGAAACGGGCTGCCGTCTCTTTGGCTTTTTCATAATTTCTGCCGGCAATTATAATGTTTGTATTGGTATGCTCGAGCAGCATCTGCACAATCAACCGACCGGTATTGCCATAACCGCCTAATACAAGGAATGTGTTTTTTTTCATGTGTTCCCTAAGGATTAAACCCGTTAACGCCCACTAACAGAGGAAAATTCATGCAAAAGATACAAAATAAAATATGCAGATTCTATAATTTTCAAGTCCGTACGATCATACACTCTCAGGGTCAGTCAGAATATATCAGAGAAGTATTATATTTATAATTTTTTCACCCGGATGAACTAAACTTATTTATATAGCTGTGAATATCAAATTTCTTTGCTGCGCCATTCCGGTTCATATATCTTATCTTGCCATAAACCGGTCTTTCAAACCATGGGCGGTCATGCACACCTCCTATTGACCATGCGATACCGGTATATCCATTAGGATTGCGCCCGTCGAGTTCATATTTATCATTTAAATAGATTGCTGTTCTTAGTGCATTTTCGGGTGATTTTGACCACTCGAGTATTTTCTTCGCCCAGTACATTCGTATATAACCATGCATTTTCCCGGTGATAACCATTTCTGTTTGGGCGGCATTCCACAAATCTTCATGAGTATCTGCGTGTTCAAAATCTTCTAAAGTATATAAATATTCTCCTTCGCCCTTATGATGATCATTCAAAGTTTTTTTTCCCCAATCGTGAAAGCCCTCAAATGAATCATAATTTTTATTGAAGTAACAGAAGTTGTCGGAGAGCTTCCTTCTTACAATTAATTCTTCAAGAAATATTTTTTCTGATTCTTTGTTCCCTTCAATTCTTTGGACCTCAAGCGCAATACGCTGTGCGGATATCTGACCAAAATGCAAGTAGGGAGAAAGATTTGATTGACCATCTTTTGACGGGTCATTTCTCAGTTCATGATAATTATCAAATTTATTATGCAAAAAATCTCTGAAAGATTTCTGAGCTGCTTTTTCGCCGGGTTTATTCCAGGTTACTTCTTTAACGTCACGGTTTATGTTCAGCGAGTTTTCAATGTAGTTCCAATCGATAACATCCGAAGAAAGTTCGCCTTTTTTCATATTCGTTAATGGCGGAAAATCATCCAGAAATTCAAACAGCGCTTTATTGATTTTCGGACGAATAGTATAAGCGGCAAACCCCTGCTTGGCTGAAACATAAAAACATGGAACAATATTGTGTGCATCAACTTCATAAAAGGGAATAGAAATTTTCGTTGCAGCATCGCGTTTCCGGATACGCTTGATTTTCAGAGGATCAAAGTATGTAAGAAGAATCGAAGCGTTTATTTTTTTTAAGAATGCCGGAATTTGTTCTTCAGGATTACCTGAAGTTAAGAGAATGGAATGTTATAATCAGCCAGTTCCCGTTCAACTTCCATCAACCCCTTCAGCATAAAACCATACTGACGAATGGCAGCTTCAGGGAAATCCGGTTCAAGATTAAAGACTACAGCCAAGGACCGCTTTTTCTCTGAGGCAAGCTTTTGTCCATTGCAGTAAAACTAACCATAATAAATAAGGAGGTCACATGAAAGTTACTTATAGTGTTGTTCTGGTTCTATTCCTGCTCACTTCATTTTTATCAGCACAGACCTGCGATGATGCTGGTTAAATAACGACAAATGTCGTAACAGCAAGTAACCTGCTGATAATAAGTTATTACAAAATGCTGCTCACGGGCAGCCTTTTTTTAAATAGCTACTCGGTCAACTTTTATGTTGAAAAAAACACAACATTGACAAAACATCAATATTTCATATATTTGAAGCGCAATTAATAAACAACTTTAATTAAATATTCTTATCAAGAACGGCAGAGGGAACAGGCCCTGTGATGCCGTAGCAACCGATCACGATTTAATCGGGATGACAGGTGCTAAGTCCTGCCTCCGTTTTGCGGAGGAAAGATGAGATGAAGAAGGAATACTTAATACCTCTTCTGCTCATCTGAAGAGGTTTTTTTATTTTAAATTTATACGATGGAAAATACATTCGAAATATTGAACAGACTGCTTACAGAGCGGATACTTGTAATTGACGGCGCTATGGGCACAATGATTCAGCGTTACAAGTTATCCGAAAGCGATTTCAGAGGCGAAAGATTTAAGGACCACTCGCACGATCTCAAAGGTAATAATGATATTCTTTGTTTAACAAAACCCGATGTTATAAAAGAGATCCATCGCGAGTATCTTGAAGCCGGGGCGGATATAATCGAAACAAATACATTTAATGCCAATTCAATTTCACAGGCAGATTATCAGGCTCAGAATTTTGATTATGATATAAATTTCGCAGCCGCGCAAATTGCAAAAGAAGCTGCTAAAGAATTCACCGGAATAAATCCAGGCAAGCCGCGTTTTGCTGCAGGCGCACTCGGTCCTACAAACAAAGCGCTTTCACTCTCTCCTGATGTAAATGACCCGGGCTTTCGTGCTGCATCATTTGATGAAGTAATGAATGCATATTATGAACAGGCGCGCGGGCTCGTGGATGGCGGGGCTGATATTCTTCTTATCGAAACAATTTTTGATACCCTTAATGCTAAAGCGGCTATCTATGCAATTGATGAATTGATGCGTGCAAAAAATATTCAAATGCCGGTTATGATATCCGGAACTATAGTTGATCAGAGCGGAAGAACTTTATCAGGTCAGACTGTAGAAGCATTCTGGATTTCCGTTTCCCACGCAAAAAATCTTTTAAGCGTTGGATTAAACTGTGCTCTCGGCGCTAAACAAATGCGGCCCTTTGTTGAAGACTTATCAAAAGCAGCAGATAAGTTTTTGTCTGTTTATCCGAATGCCGGTCTTCCGAATGAAATGGGTGAGTATGATGAATCGCCGGAGGCTATGGCGTCCGTGCTTGAAGAATTTCTGCAAAGCGGATTTGTTAACATTGTCGGCGGATGCTGCGGCACAACTCCGGCACATATAAAACAAATTGCTGAGCGTGTTAAGAAATTCAAGCCGCGCATTCCTGTTAAGCATAAGCCTTTACTCCGCTTAAGCGGACTTGAACCCGTAGTAATTCATCCCGAAACTAATTTTGTTAATATAGGCGAACGAACAAATGTAACCGGTTCGCGCAAGTTTGCACGGTTAATTAAAGATGGTGATTTTGAAGAAGCGCTTTCTGTTGCACGCAACCAGGTAGAAGGCGGCGCACAAATTCTTGATGTGAACATGGATGAGGGACTGCTTGATTCGGAAGCCGCTATGACAAAGTTTCTTAATCTTATTGCTTCCGAACCTGATATTGCCAAACTGCCAATAATGATTGATTCATCCAAATGGTCGGTGCTTGAAGCTGGTTTAAAATGCCTGCAGGGAAAAGGTATCGTTAACTCAATCAGTCTGAAAGAAGGCGAAGAAGTTTTTAAAGAGCATGCAAGAAAGGTGCTTCAGTATGGCGCCGCAGTAATCATTATGGCTTTTGATGAAAAAGGTCAGGCAGATACTTTTGAAAGACGAAAAGAAATCTGTGCGCGTGCTTATAAAATTTTAACCGAAGAAGTCGGGTTTCCGCCCAACGATATAATTTTTGATCCTAACATTCTTACCGTTGCAACCGGAATTGAGGAACATAATAATTATGCTGTTGATTACATAGAAACCGTCAGATGGATAAAACAAAATCTGCCGTTAACTAAAGTAAGCGGTGGTGTAAGCAATATTTCTTTTTCGTTCCGCGGAAATGATGTTGTGCGTGAAGCAATGCACTCCGCTTTTCTCTTCCACTCAATTAAAGCCGGCATGGATATGGGCATAGTGAACGCCGGTCAGCTTGCTGTTTATGAAGAAATTCCCAAAGACCTTCTTGAAAGGGTTGAGGATGTTTTGCTCAACAGACATGCAGATGCTGCAGAGAGATTAATTGAATTTGCCGAATCAGTTAAAGGCAAAGAAAAAGCCGATGAAAAAATTGACGAATGGCGTAATGCTCCTGTTGAAGAAAGATTAAAACATGCGCTTGTAAGAGGAATAGTAGATTTTATAGACGCAGATATTGAAGAGGCTAGAAAAAAATATCCTTCGCCGCTTCAAATAATTGAGGGTCCGCTGATGGACGGAATGAGCGTCGTTGGCGATTTGTTCGGGTCGGGTAAAATGTTTCTTCCGCAGGTTGTAAAAAGTGCAAGAGTTATGAAAAAGGCTGTAGCGATCTTAATTCCATATATTGAAGCTGAGAAAGAAAAAAATCAAAATACCCGTGAGCAAGGAAAAGTTTTGATGGCAACGGTTAAGGGCGATGTGCATGATATCGGCAAAAACATCGTAGGGGTTGTGCTTGGATGCAATAATTATAATGTTATAGACCTTGGAGTAATGGTTCACTCTGATGTAATTCTTCAAAAAGCAATAGAAGAAAAAGCAGATGTAATCGGTTTGAGCGGTCTGATAACACCATCGCTTGATGAAATGGTTCACGTAGCAAAAGAGATGGAACGCCGCCGTATGAAAATTCCTTTATTGATAGGTGGAGCAACTACTTCGCGTATTCACACTGCGGTTAAGATCGCACAAAATTATTCTCATCCGGTAATCCACGTGCTTGATGCTTCACGAAGCGTCCCCGTTGTAAGCAGTCTCATTAACCCCGATGAGAATATTAAAGAAAATTTTATCTCTCAGATTAAAAATGAATACAAAGAACTGAGAGAAAAACATCTTAAAAAAATGGAAGATAAAGCCCTCTTGCCTCCAGAAAAAGCAAGAGAGAACAGATTAAAAATCGATTGGTCCAAAACGAATATTTGCAAACCAAACAAGCCCGGTATTACTGTGCTGAACAATTATCCCCTTTCAAACTTACGCCGTTACATTGACTGGGCTCCGTTTTTCATGACCTGGGAGCTTAAAGGAAAATATCCCGCTATATTTGACAACAAGGAATACGGAAAAGAGGCAAAGAAACTTTTTGATGATGCAAACAATCTTTTAGACCATATCATTAAAGAAGACTTACTTCGGGCTAATGGTGTTGTTGGATTGTTCCCCGCAAACAGTGTCGGGTTTGATGATATTGAAATATATACCGATGATAAAAGAAAAGGAGTTAAGAGAGTACTTCACGCACTGAGACAACAAAGTTTAAAAGCCGGCGCCCAGCCAAATTATGCTCTTTCGGATTTCATCGCTCCCAAAGAAACGGGCAAAGCAGATTACATCGGCACTTTTGCTGTAACAGCGGGAATTGGTATAGAATCATTAGTTGAAAAATTTGAAAAAGAACATGATGATTACAACAGTATTTTGGTGAAAGCATTAGCCGACAGGCTCGCTGAAGCATTTGCCGAACATCTTCATGAACTCGTAAGAAAAGATTACTGGGGTTATGCACAAGATGAATCTCTTTCCAACGATGAGCTGATTAAAGAAAAATATGTGGGAATTCGCCCTGCACCGGGTTATCCCGCTCAACCCGATCATACTGAAAAACCGATAATATTTTCACTGCTTGACGCAGAAAAAAACACGGGAATAATTCTCACTGAAAGTCTGGCAATGTATCCGGCTGCATCTGTATGCGGTTTGTATTTTGCACATCCTGAATCAAAATACTTTAATGTTGGAAAGATAACCAAAGATCAGGTGCTCGATTACCACCGCCGCAAGGGTATGAGCGTAGAAGAAATTGAAAAGTGGTTAAGCCCGATACTTTCTTATTGACGAATGGAAACATCGGAAATAAAAAAATATTTGCTGCATATCAGTTTGCCTGATTTTAACGGTGAGGTCAATATTGATAATCTTAAACGAATTCATAAAAATCATCTCTACAGAATTCCCTTTGAAAATCTTGACATACATCTGAATAAAAAAATTATTACAGACAAAAACAGTTTGTTTGATAAAATTATTCATAAGATGCGCGGTGGCTTTTGTTACGAGCTGAACGGCTTATTTTATGAACTTCTGACTTCAATTGGCTACAAGGTGAAGATGATCTCCGCAGGAGTTTATAACGATGATGGACTGCCCGGTCAGGAATTTGATCATATGGCTTTAATTGTTTATACGGGCGGAAAAGAGCTTTTATGTGATGTCGGGTTTGGCGATTCATTTATTGAGCCGCTGGAATTTATTCCCGGCAGAGAACAGGAAGATAATGGCGGTATTTTTAAGATAACAGCAATCAATAATGACGATTACATTCTTCGAAGAAGAGATGATAAATATGGTTTTAGAAATCTATATGTCTTTTCTTTAAAACAAAGAGCGCTTGATGATTTTGAACAGATGTGTGTTTATCACCCAGACATCAGCCGATTCAACTTTTACACAAAAACGGTTTTGCACTTTAGCATTCCTGAACGGACGTTACACACTGCGCGACAACAAATTCATTATTACTGAACACGGGATTAAGCAGGAGGTATTCTTTGATGGGAAAAAACAATTTGAAAAATATCTCGCTGAATATTTCGGCATATATTTATATAAAGAGTGATAGAAATATTTGTTGAAGAATTCAAGGAAGAACAAAATGAAAAGCAAACAACGCTGCCCCTGGTGTCTTAGTGATCCGCTCTACATAAAATATCATGACATGGAGTGGGGTGTTCCGGTTAATAGCGACAGAAAGTGGTTTGAGTTTTTACTTCTTGAAGGTTTTCAGGCAGGATTAAGCTGGTTAACAATTCTAAAAAAAAGAGAATACTTCCGCAAAGCTTTTGACAACTTCGACTTTAATAAAATTGCATTGTATGATAAGCGCAAATTAAAATCACTCCTGAATAATGAAGGAATTATTCGCAACAGACTTAAGATTGAAGCATCTGTTGTAAATGCAAAGGCATTTATAAATGTAAGAAAAGAGTTTGGCACTTTTAATAAATACATCTGGCAGTTCACCGGCGGGAGGCCGGTTGTAAACAGGTTTAAATCATTAAAAGAAATTCCTGCAAGAACAGAGTTGTCTGATCTGATTAGTAAGGATTTAAAGAAACGTGGATTTAAATTCGTTGGTTCTACAATAATTTACGCGCACATGCAGGCAACCGGAATGGTAAACGATCATTTAATAACGTGCTTCAGATATAAATAATTTTTGTGCAGCTTCCGGTGGTTGTAAAATCTTAATTGCAGTTACTTTAACACCAGTGTGTCCGGTCCGCTTACTTTATCAATATGACAGTTGCAGCGATCGGCGCTGATCATAAAAGCAGCGTTAACTTCGAGATCATCTTTCTTCCCGTTAAAAATTATCGTCTTTGGAACGATTGAAAAATCATTCACGTAATTATCTGACATCACAACATAGTGTCCTTCAAAGAACGGGTCTTCATTTGAAAAATCGTACTCTTTTCCGAATTGATCCTTTACTGAAGTTATTAATCCTTTAACTGGATTATTCAGCGAATCAACCACAACAACTGTTACCATCCGGAATTCCATTGTGCAGGGGCAGTCGTTTGCATCATTAATACAGGATGTTATTGCTAACAAACAAAATGCTGCCCAGACATAAACAAGTTTTCTCATTATTACTTTCCTTTATGTTGTTTCAATATTTATTCTGATTTATAAATATTAATAAGGACCGCTGCCTTGACGGTCTCTGTCGTCAAAAGAGCATTCTCCTGCTTCGATATGTCCTTTATATTGTTCTTCCATTGTTAGTTTGAAATGTTCTTCGAGTGATTTGCAAATATCCGGTCTCTTCAGCCAATTGCCGCTGCTGTCAAGGCAATGAGATTTATCAATAGGAATTTCTTTTTTAAGATAGCAGCCGAAAAGATCAACTTCATCGGGTTCAAAATTATTTTCATCGAGATATTCTATCAATCCGCAAATTGTATCGGCAAAGTAATGGTTAACAAGCGAATCGTCTTCCGGCACGACCCAAATTTTGGCAGCATATGTATAAGGAATACTCTTATCGTACTTTGACTTAGGCCCTATAAATCTTTTTATCATGCCCATTTTATTTCTCTCCTGTTTTTACCTTTAGTAATATGAATAAATATTTGCACTAAATCAATCCGGTTTATCTTTCATTTGAAATCATTTCTGTTAAATTTGTAGATAAAGGAGGATGGAAATATGAAAACTTTATTCTTTTTAACATTTATAGCTGTTCTTGCCACAGCTATTCATGCACAACGTATACCTGACAGGATGTATATATTTAATCCTTTATTCAACGCCGAAAACCATGCACCGGAAAATGAAACACAGTATATTAATTCGGCAGGCGGATGGGGAGAGTTTGGCGCATACAGAATTGAAAGAGATGCCGAACATAACTGGTACATCAAACTCGGTTCTTTTATTGAATTTTTCAGAACAGGTAATAATAAAAGTTTTGCGTTTATTTCGAATGTTGAATTTGTTGCCAACCCGGACAATGATATAAGATTTAAACCACGCGCTCTTATCTGGGAAGAAGGCTTTGTTTATACAGGTAAAGCAGAATCTTATTTCTGGCAGATTGGTTACTTTCACAGGTGTAAACATGATTTGGATATGTACTTCTACCGCAAACAACGTGCGATGATCTTCGGCAGCATTCAAAGTAAATTTATTTTTCCTCTGAATTTCCTGAATGAGAAGGATAATGCACTCTTAAGCTTACGTACTGAAATTTATACAATTCGCCAGGATGAACGATTTCCTTCTCACTGGATGGACTACTCTTACAACTGGAATCAGCTTATCGGAACAGCGGGTTTTAATTTTAATTTCACAAAGGAAATTTCGCCTCAGTATTTCAACTATTATTTCAACTCTTATTTTCATGTAAATCTGTTCAGCAGTCACGAAGGATACCTAAGTCGCTTTAAAGATGTAAACAGAGCAACTTTAAACGGCGGAATTTCGGCGGGCATTGCAATACGCGGTAATGCTGAGTTCAGAATAGGGTTGGGTTATGAATATCTTTCGGATACTTCAATAAACCCGTTTCCCGAGCCTGCGCATCTTGTAAGCATCGGGGTTATAGTACTTAATCATACTTCTATAAGATAGATTGATAAATAACACACTGCTTCAAATTGTTTTAAGCTGATCTCTTAATAAATTTAGGCAGTAAATTTTATGAATAACTATCGTCAGCGAAAGAAGAACCCCGTTAAATGATGAAAAGCTGGGCAAGCGTCAGGAATCTCCCGCATGATATGTGGGTTTTATTTTATACTACGCTGATCAACCGGTCAGGTACGATGGTAATTCTTTTTCTTGTGCTTTATCTTACACAGAAAATAGGAGTAAGTGCATCAGAAGCTGGTATAGCTTTACTTGTTTATGGAATCGGCGCTTTCATATCTTCGCCGCTTTCGGGAAAACTTGCTGATAAGATCGGTGCTTTGAAAGTAATGAAGTTATCCTTAACAGGCACCAGCGTCCTGATGCTTGTTTACGGGTTCATAACCAATTACTACCTGATACTTCTTTTTTCATTTATTATGGCGGTCATTAACGAAGCATTCCGTCCGGCAAATCTTTCACTTATAACCGGGATAGTTACGCCGGAACAGCGAAGAATTTCATTTGCGTTAAACAGGCTTGGGATAAATATAGGAATGAGCATCGGACCGATTGCCGGCGGATTTCTTATCCTGATAGATTACCACCTTCTCTTTTATGTAAATGCTTTTGCATCTCTTGCCGCATGAATTTATCTGATGTTAACTCCCCGGACATCATTATCAACCGCTGAAAATACCGAACAGGTTACATCGCAGCTAATTATGAATTTGTCAGTGCTTGGTGATGCAAAGTATCTTTTCTTTTTGTTCGCAATTATTCCTGCAAACCTTGTGTTTTTCCAGCACATAGGCGGTTTGCCGCTTTATATTGTAGGCGATTTGAAATACTCGACTGCTGCTTTTGGTCTTTTTTCTGCGATCAATACAGTAATTATAATTTTTGTTGAGGTTCCGCTGAATGATATGATGTTTAAAATGTCATACCGAAAATCTTTATTCATCGGCGTTTTACTTGCGGCAATCGGTTTTGGAGCGCTTGCCATATCAAGAGATATTACACCGCTGATATTATCAATTGTATTATGGACTTTTGGCGAAATGATTTTCTTTCCCATTACCGCTGCTTATGCCTCAGAAATTGCGCCGGTAAAACAACGCGGTGAGTATATGGGTTATTTTCAAATGACATTCAGCTTCGGTTTTTCAGCCGGACCATGGCTTGGTACAGTGCTATATGAAAATTATGGCTCGGTGATTTTGTGGCTGACAACTCTCGGGCTTGGATTGTTCACAGCAGTGTTTATGCTGTTCTTAAAGGAAAAGTCAAATGGATCAATGAGAATTATCTGAAATAATATCGCACTTACGCGGCGATCAGCTATCAAACATGAGCATTATCGGCTTTGCTTCAGAAAATCAGCTAACGGCTGTTTATCGCGAGGGGAATTCTGTTATAATTAAAGGTTTAAGTGATGAAGAATGGATTTAAATTTCCAGCAAAGACGAAAATGAACTCAGAACGCTTTTGAATGAATTGTCGAAAAAAGATATTTACTTCGCTTCTGCTGAAGATTGGATGATACCCATCATTAATGAAAAGAAAAACTTTGATTGGAAGCTATCGGTTATGCGATGGTATTTACCCGATGATGTGGAAATTCCCGAAAACACAATGAAGACATTCCCGATTTTAAAAGAACACATTGAGTTCATAATTAACGAATCAAACTATAAGCAGTTTTTAACACAACGATACATAAGGGACAGAATAACCAAATCTTTCAGCGCATGCTTATACGAAGATGAGCAACCTGCAGCATGGGGCTTAACTCACGATTATGGCGCACTTGGTTCTTTACATGTTACTGCAAAATACCGCAGAAAAAATTATGGCAAAGAAATTTTGCTCTCGCTTATTCATCAATGCAGGGAGCTGGGCAAAACTCCTTTCGCTCAGATTGAAGAAACAAACGCCGCAGCTATCAGTCTTGTGAAAAAACTCGGATTTATTCAAGACAGAAGAGTAACCTGGATTAAGTGTTTTGAATAAATAATTCAGATTCTGCCACGTATAAAACATTTTACCGAAAAATTATCTTATAAAAGAATAAGTCTCCGGTCAAATTTACTATTCACTTTTACTTTACCTCTGACAAATTTTAACATTTGTTATAAATCCAAACCTAGAATCAATTGCGTTCTTGTTTTTAATCATAACGAACATTAGCTTTTGTTATAAAACAATAAGTATAATTTTTTTTGTTTTTGAAAAATGAAATTAGGTTTTATTACAGATATCCACGAAGATGTTCAGAACCTTGAGAAAGCCCTCTCAGTTTTATCTAATGAAAAATGTGATACAATAATTTGTCTCGGCGATATAGTCGGATTTACAATTCCCTTTTTTCGTTACATTGAAACAAGAGATGCAGAGGAGTGTGTTCGTTTAGTAAGAGAAAATTGTTCCGTTGTTGTGATCGGTAATCACGACCTTTATGCTGTAAAAAAAGTCCCACATCATAAATTCGGTTTTGATTACACAGAAAACTGGTATGAACTCGATTATGAAGTACGTGCGAAAAAGGCACTAAACAGGATCTGGCTTTATGAAGACAACGAATTAAGATGCCATTTAAGTGATGATGCAAAGGAATACCTGCGGGGTTTAAATGAAATTGAAATAAGGGAATATGATAATATCAATTTTTTGTTCTCACACTTTTGCTATCCTGATTTTACCGGTTCGGCAATTTATTTTCCCCGCGAGCCATTTCATCTTGCCAAACATTTTGATTATATGAAGGAGAATAATTGTTTAGTCAGTATATCCGGTCATGGTCATCCCGAAGGCGCCATTAAGGTTGATCAAAATAAATTTCGTTTGTCAGGATTCGGAAGTCATCAACTTATTGATGAACCCCAATGGATAGTTATCCCTTGTGTTGCAAGAACAAGCAGGTTAAACGGCGTTACTGTTTTAGATACATCAGAAAAAGAATTTAAAGTAATATCATTTAATTCATATACAGGCAAGTAAATGAAAAAGCCAGGCCCGGTTTCAAAAAGTATTTCTTATGTAAAAGTGCTTTTCCCTACATTAATGACAATAGGATTATTTATAGCAGCGCTTTTCTGGGTGGTCATACCGCAGTTTGAAAATATTATTCTCGACCGCAAACGGGAAATGCTGCGTGAGCTTACATACTCTGCCGAAAGTATGATAAATAACTGGTACCGGCTCGAAATGAATGGCGAGCTTAACAGAAGGGAGGCACAGCAATCATCAGTTAATCAGATTAAAACTTTAAGATATGGTGACGAGCTGAAAGATTATTTCTGGTTAACCGATCTGCATCCTACAATGCTTACCCATCCATATCGCCCGGATCTTAACGGCAAGGATCTTACAGAAGTTTACGACTCGCAAAACAAAAAATTATTTGTTGAAATGGTTAATGTTGTTAATGAAAAGGGCGAGGGCTTTGTTGATTATATGTGGCAGTGGAAAGACGATTCGACGAGAATTGTTCCTAAACTTTCTTATGTAAAAAAGTTTGAGCCGTGGGGATGGGTTATCGGAACCGGAATCTACGTTGAGGATGTAAAGGAAGAGATAGCACAAATTGAAAAGAATATAATCACCATTTCAATTCTCATTACTGTTCTTAGTTCCTTATTTCTTTTCTATACCGCATTTCAAAATTATCACAGTGAACGAAGGAGAAGAATCGCAGAAGCTGAACTAAGTGAATCACGTGAACGTTACAGAATGCTTGTTGAAGCATCGGGTGAAGGACTGATAATGATACTTGAAAATCAGCAGGTGTTCTTTAATAAAGCAGTTTATAATTTACTCGGATATGATGAGGGTGAAATTGAATTAGAGCTTTCTAAAATATTCAGCGCCTTCCCGGATTCAAAAACATTTGACTTTAAGAATCTCCGCAGAAAAAATGATTCTGATACCACAGAACAGCTTGAGGCAGAATTACTTAAAAAGAATAGCGAAAAGATAGATGCATTTCTCGTAATATCACCGATAAAATTTCTTAATAACAATGGGGTTGTAATCAGCGTAAAAGACATCAGCCGTTCTAAGAAAATTGAAGAAGCGCTTGATTATACAAAGGAAAAATATCTCGCTTTAACCAGTAAGCTCACAATTGGAATTTTCAGAGCATTGCCCGACAGCAATGCCCGGTTTACGGAGATCAATCCCGCGATTAAAAATATTCTCGGCGTTAAAAACGATGAGGAATTACTCAGCGGATCAATATTCGATTACTTTGCGGATAAATCTTTATCAGATTCAATTATAGATAATTTAACGAACCATGGATTCATCAAAAACAAAGCTGTTCAGCTTAAACAAAGCAGCGGGAAGATAATTACAGTTTCTTTATCCGCAGTAATGGTTAAAGACCTGCACGGCAAATTGATTTCTATTGATGGAATTATTGAAGACATATCCGAGCAGCGCAGAACTGATATGGATAAAGAAAAACTTATTTTTGATCTGCAGACATCCGTTCTGACACTTTCTCAGAGAATTGCCGGTTTTGTAAAAGAACTTCACACCTGTTCACACAACGCTCCGATCAGTGAAGCGATAAAAATTATGACATCCAATAACTGCAATGCTATCCTTGTGCTTGGAAGCAATGGAGAGGAAATAGGATTTATTACGGATCGTGATCTGCGTGAGCGTGTAATTGCTTCGTCAGTTGCCTTTGATGAACCGGTTTATAAAGTTATGAGCTCACCGATTTACACCATAAGCCCTGCTTCAACAATTTACGAAGCACTCGTAAAGTTCCGCAAGAAAAGTATCAGACGGCTTGTAGTTAAACGTGCAGACGATTCAATTGCCGGCATTTTAACTATTGATGATATTTTTGATGCATCCTACACAAACTTTCTTTTCTTTATACAGAATATTGAAAATGCTGAAACAGTAAATAAAATATCTCAATACCGCGATCAGCTGTTAATTCTTATAAGAAGTTTAATTGAATACAACACAAATATTCAGAGCATTACAAACTTCATTACTTTAATTGCTGATGCAATAACAAAACGGATAATAGAACTGGCAATATGCAAAACAGGTGCGCCGCCGGCTAAGTTTACATTTATTACGATGGGCAGCGAAGGCAGGGAAGAACAGACTTTAGCAACCGATCAGGATAATGCAATTATTTATGAGGATGTCTCTCCCGAAAAAGATGAAGAGGTAAGACAATATTTCAACCGGCTTGGAGAAATAATTTGTGAGGATCTCGCTGCTGCCGGTTACCGGTATTGTAAGGGCAACATAATGGCTAAGAACAAAAAGTGGTGTCTGCCGTATTCTGCCTGGAAAAGATATTTTACAGAATGGGTAACTTCTTCAAACCCGCAGGATCTTCTTGACATAAAAATCTTTTTTGATTTCCGCAGTGTTTATGGAGATGAAGAACTTTCAACTCAGCTTCAGAAGCATATACATCACGTTACGGCAAGCTTCAATACATTCTTTGTTTATATGAGTGAAAGTGTTCTTAACATAAACATTCCTGATAATATACAGAAGCTTAAAGCTCCGATTGATGTAAAACTTTTACTGCTGCCGGTAGTTGATTTTGCGCGGCTTTACACAATTAAGCAGAAGCTGAATGAAACAAATACTTACCGAAGACTTGAAGCAATAAATGACAAAGGTGTTCTTTCAAATGCCGTTTATAAAAGTGTTTCCTATTGTTATAACTTTTTGATGCGCCTAAGATTAAAA
This sequence comes from Ignavibacteria bacterium, assembly GCA_037447335.1. GTDB lineage: Bacteria > Bacteroidota > Ignavibacteria > Ignavibacteriales > Ignavibacteriaceae > JBBIGV01. Next base: position 16,062 of record JBBIGV010000054.1, read on the forward strand.
CATCAGATAGAATGTTTCGATAATAACATTGAAATTGATAACGTAGTAAACCCTGCCGGTTTGACTGATGTTGAAAAACAGCTGCTTAAAAGTTACTTCGATGTTTTAGAATACCTGAGAAATAAAATAAATATGGATTTCAAAGGTGTAAAGGTATAATCACGATTCCGGATCTTCAATAAGAGAATAACTAACAGATAAGTCACAGAGTGTCCGTGACTTATCTGTTAAATGTTTGTCAACCAGAACTAAAACCCTACCGCCGCACCAACGTGAAAAACAGGTTCCCATTTTTTAAATGGAGAGTTTTTATCCTGTATAACATCAACAAGAACTTCTGCATATACAGAGGCGTTAGGTCCTATCGGCTGTTTATAACCAGCTCCAAGCAGCAGGAACGGAACCCAGACTCTATCTGACTCAAACTTGTTAGTAACAGAATTTAGGCTGTATTGCTCGTAATTCCTGTAAACAAATTCAGCATGAAGGCAACCAAGCGCAATAGGACTGTACCTTGCAAAAACGCTTCCGCCAAAATTATGATATGTTAAATCCTGCACATCATTATCTTCCATAATAAAAGAGTAATGAGCTTTAAGCCCTAAGGAAAATTTAGAAGTGACTTTATACCCCGCCATTGGTTCAAGGCTTACCATAAGGTAATCATTCCAGAAATTAGCGCCTAAATTTCCACCGAAGTACCATTTGCCTTTCTGTCTGAAGGAGGCGCATCGGGCAAGTAATTTGTGTTATCGGAAATATCAATGTTGCTGGCTGCAAACACGGAAATGAAATACAAAAGCGATAAAGCAACTGTTTTCTTCAATTATCACTCCTCTCCTATTAATTAATCCGCAGAAGAAAACTAATACTTCTGTAAATAAACTACCAGCTCATTTTGAAATGTTGCGCTTGTACGCTAATTTTCGATTGTAATTTCGTTCTAATATACGTGCTTTTATAAACCTGCACCCAATTAAAACAGGAGAGACTATGGGTATCCGTGCAAGCCGCGTTTCAGAAATCCTCGAATCTGAAAAATTCAAAAATCTCGTCAAGAAAAGACTAACCGTATCCCTGTCACTAACCGCTATAATGCTGCTTGTCTATTTCGGCTTTATGCTTACGATTGCTTTTTATAAAGACCTGCTAGCAATCAAAATCGGTGAACACATAACACTTGGCTTACCAATAGGAATTGGTGTTATAGTATTCGCATGGCTGTTGACCGGCTTTTACACCCGCTGGGCTAACAACAAGTATGATAAGGCAGTCCGGGAACTTCGCAACGAAATTTTAGAGAAGTAACAGTTAACCACATTTATAAACAAAAAGATTTTAGGAGAACTTTTCTTGGAAACTATTGAAACTACCTTAGGACAGGTGAACATAGCTTCGATAATAATTTTCTTTGCTTTCGTGGCAATTACCTTAAGCATAACTTATTGGGCTGCAAAAAAAACTAAAACCACATCAGAATTTTATGCGGCTGACAGAAACATTTCCGGCTTTCAAAACGGATTAGCACTATCAGGCGATTACATGAGCGCAGCTTCCTTTTTAGGAATTGCAGGAATGGTTTCATTAAAAGGTTATGACGGCTTGATTTATTCAATTGGATTTTTAGTCGGCTGGCCCCTCGTGATGTTTTTGATTGCTGAACCGTTAAGAAACCTCGGCAAGTTTACATTTGCTGATGTTGTCGCCTTCCGGTTGAAACAAAAACCAGTAAGAATTGCCTCGTCGGTTGGTTCGTTAATGACAATTGTATTCTATCTTATCGCTCAGATGGTTGGAGCCGGTGCATTAATTAATATTTTATTTGGCTTACCCTATGAAGTCGCTGTTATAATTGTAGGTCTTGTAATGATCTCTTATGTTCTTTTTGGAGGAATGCTGGCAACTACCTGGGTGCAGATAATAAAAGCAGTTTTGCTTTTATCCGGCGCTACGTTTCTTGTAATTATGACACTTGCAAGTTTTGGTATGAATCCCGTCGTCCTTTTTGAACAGGCAGCCGCAAAATATGGCGATGCTGTTCTTTCACCCGGCGGGTTTGTAACTAATCCGTGGGATGCCATATCGCTGGGTATTGCTTTAATTTTAGGAACTGCCGGACTGCCTCATATATTAATGAGATTCTTTACAGTACCGGATGCTAAACAAGCACGAAAGTCTGTTTTTCTTGCAACCGGATTTATTGGTTATTTTTACATCTTAACTTTTATTATAGGTTTCGGTGCAATGGTTTTAGTTGGACAGGATGTCGTGAGTTATTTTGACAAGGGAGGGAACATGGCTGCTTTGTTATTAGCAGAATCTGTAGGCGGACAATTCTTCCTCGGATTTATTGCCGCTGTTGCCTTTGCTACTATTCTTGCCGTGGTTGCTGGGTTAACGCTTTCAGGCGCTTCAACTTTATCACACGATCTCTACGTTAGTGTAATTAAAAAAGGAAAGACTGACGAAGCAGGTGAAGTAAGAGTTGCAAGAATTTCTACCTTATTGATCGGGGTTCTTGCAATCATACTCGGACTTACATTTAAAGGTCAGAATGTTGCATTTATGGTTGGTCTTGCCTTTGCAATCGCAGCAAGCTCTAACTTTCCATCGCTGTTACTATCAATTTTATGGAAAAAATTTACAACCCGCGGTGCAGTTGCCAGCATACTTACAGGAGCTGCTTTATCAGTACTCCTGATAATCTTAAGCCCTACTGTTTGGGTTGATATAATAGGTAATGAGTCTGCGATTTTCCCATGGAAAAATCCTGCTCTGATTTCTATGAGCGCTGCTTTTTTAGCCGCATACATAGTATCAAAGCTAACCAAAGAACCGGGCGCAGAAGAAAAGTTTGAGGATGAAAAGCTTCGGACATACCTTGGGGTTGGTTCAGAATAATAATCAGAATTTAAAACCCTTTGGGGTTTTCATCTTTATTCGATGCATTAAGCACCGGGGGTTTATGTTTAGAAAGGCAAGCTGAAATGAAAAGATTGTTGCTGTTACTTCTGTTCACATCAACTATTTTGATTGCACAAGCAGATAAGGAATCATTCGATTTTACAATTTCTGGATTCATTAAAACTGATTTGATGTATGATACCCGCCAAACTGTTTCGATACGGGAAGGACATTTTCTTCTATATCCTCTAAATGAGGAAACAGATGCAAACGGAAATGATATAAATAACAAATCATCATTCAATATTCTTTCTATACAAACAAGACTTAACGGAAAGATAACCGGACCGGATGCTATTGGAGCTAAAACTTCCGGTGTTATTGAAGGCGAATTTTTTGGAACCTCCGATGCCGATATAAACGGATTCAGACTGCGGCACGCGTTTGTAAAACTTGACTGGAAAAATACTTCGATGCTTGTCGGACAAACGTGGCATCCTATGTTTATTACCGATATGTTTCCCGGCGTTGTTTCATTCAATACCGGCGTGCCTTGTCAACCGTTCTCCAGAAATCCACAGGTCAGGTTTACTCATTCTATAAACAAAATAAAGTTGATTGCTGTTGCCGCCGGTCAGCGGGATTTTTCAACCAACGGTCCGAATGGTTTTACCTCAACATATCTGCGCAATGCAGTCGTACCGAATTTACATGCACAGGTTCAGTATTCCGGTGATGGTCTGTTTGGTGGAATCGGGCTGGATTATAAAAAGGTAACCCCCAGAATAGTTTCAACAAAAAATATAAGAACTGATAAGTCAATTTCTTCATTAGCTTTTACGGGTTTCGCTAAAATTAATATTGAACCGGTTACATTTAAATTTCAGGGTGTTTATGGCGGCAATCTTACCGATCATATTATGCTTGGCGGGTACGCTGTTAAATCTTTAGATACACTTACCGGTGTTGAAGAATATACTGCGTTGAAGTGCTTTTCAGTTTGGGGAGAAATATCCGCCGGTAAAAATATTGAGTATGCGGTTTTTGCAGGTTATACGAAAAATCTTGGCGCGGCAGATAACATTGTTGGCGCGTATTACGGGCGCGGAACTAATATCGAAAATGTGTTTCGTGTTTCGCCAAGAGTTCAGTTTAATTTCAGTAAAACAAGAATCTCAACAGAATTAGAGTATACAACAGCGGCATACGGTAAGACTGTTAATACTAACAAAGGCAAAGTTGAAAACGTAAAGAATTTTTCTAATATCCGGCTGCTCGCAGCAGTTTTTTATTTCTTTTAATGAAGACAGATATTATATCAACATAATTCTTCTCAGTGTCTTTAATTGATTTGCTTAAGCAATGATGCAAAAACAACAAGCCTCATTTTTATCTTAACATAGCAGAAATAACTCTTACGAAAGCAGGTAATAGTTGATCTGCAATTCCTCATTCGCTTTCCATATAAGCCAACCTTCACCGGCTTTCTCATAATTCTCATCGAACATTTCAACTTTAATCCAGTTTGCTTTTATCATCACCGGGACAAGGATAGAATAGCTGATACCTTTTACCGGGGAAGCATTTTCTAAAGGTTTAACTCTTGTTAAATTACGTTCCGGGTCTTTCGGTTCGAAGGAGTGAACTTGTAAAAGGAATTCACTCCAGAATAAAACTTTTGCGTCAGCAGATAAAATCCATGCAGTAAGACTAGATTCGCGGTTCACTTCAACTTCAACCCAATCTCTGCTGAGCGAAATAGCTTTAAGATAGAGAATATCATAATCAAGCTTTAAATGCTCAGGATAAAACCATGGCGGCGCATAGCTTATATCGTAATGATGATGTTCTGTTCGGGCAAAAACCAGGCTGTCAATTGGTATATGATCAGCTTGGGTTTTATCAAATAGCGGCGATTGATAGAAGTATAATTTGTTCCTGTTGTAAAAATCGGGTTTAACCATACCTATACCAGGCTGCTCTTCACCGGCATTTTTTATTTTTTTATTTATGAGAGTTGATAAAGACGATCGAATCTCTGTAGGATTAAGATCAGGCGGTGTTTGCTGTTCATTTTTACTTTCAATTTGCATAAAACGAAATAACAGCCATATTATCGGAAGCAGATTGAGCAAAGCGAGTATGATTACTATTTTTTTTAGCCGCTTTGGTTCAATTTTGTTCATAATAAAAAATGCAATAATTACAGTAAGCAGCGCTCCGACTACCCCGTTGAAAAGAATAGCTGCAGGACCTTCAAGTCCTGTTCCGGCAGGTAAAGTTACAATTCCGAACCATAGCCCGACAAAGAATCCGGTAATAGCAGCGATGAACACAAAAACCATTTTCATTTATTTCCTGCGTGATAAGTGATTAAGAAATTTCAAGATGAATTCACCTAAGTTTATTGTTATATAAAGGATTTTGTTTAATAAAATCCTCGTGATCGCAAATTTCTGAAAGCGATAATTTGTTTATTCAAATTTTTGACTGAATCCCGCCTGCAATATTAACTGCAATTGCTCTTTCATCTGCATTTATGATAAGCGGAAGATGTTGATTTGTAAACAATATTTTTTCTGATCGCATCTTATTTATTCAATTTCCTCAAAGAATTTTTTCAATTTTTTCGGAAAAAAATCCAGCAGCAGAGCCTGTTCAGGCGCGTTAGGATCATAAACCTGCTTCTCTTTTTCTTCATCTTCAAGTGAATGCGGTTTATGAGATTTACAAACTGTAGTATAAGTATTTCCGTCGCCGGCTGTAAACGAAAGTTAAGTTTGTAAACAGTTTGATTATTTATTTTTACAGACGTAGGTTCTTTATTTAACAATGTCCCGTGTGCCAATTCACCAACCTGTAAAAGATAGATTTTTTTTTCCAAAAACTAAAAATCCCAAGCCTGTCAGAAGGAACGGAACCATAACAAGTAAGATCTAAGGTTCAAATTCAGCGGATCTCATCCCTTTAATCCGCGAAATGGCTGGTTCATCTGCCGAGTATTTTATTTCAACCGTGCTGCCTGCGTCAAAATACATTTTTTCGCTATATGATTTACCGAAATGAACCGTTCCATCCGGCAGACGGTATTCAAAATGGAAGGCATAAACAGCGCGATCATTAATGCTAGTATTTATGCGTTCAACCCTTGTTACGATTCCATCAATTGAAGGAGAGTCTTTCCCGGGCTCAGCAAATCTTACAAATGATGAAGAGACCGCAAAAAAGATCAGGGAGAAAAGAAAAAAGATCCATCCAAATATTGTCTGAAAGTTCCCGAAAATGATACCCCGTTTTACGCTGGCAGGAACAATGCGTTTATGCATGTAACTAAAGTATGCCATCATTGCAGACCATTTGTTTGTGGTAATTAATATTCTCATAACTAAGATAATTACTACTGCTGAAATGAAAAATAATTTTTTAAACTACTGACATTTCTATTGTGCTAATACAAATTTCAGTGTTTATCGTTTCATAAGCGGAGTGAGAGGATGGATTTACTGAGGGAATGGCATACAAGGAACTAAATCATACAACAAAGAAAACAAAAAACGCAGAAATTTTCTCCTGCGGTTTTAATAACAGTAAAAAACTAATTTATTTTGTGAGGTTCTCAATATCATCAATATCACGCGGGCGGCCTGTTGCTTTCTTATTCATTATCAGATCGTTAAGACTTATAAAGTTTACAGGCAAGCCATCAATTTCAATGGTTGACTTATTCTGAAAACATTCGTCGAACATAACCCCATCGAGAGTATTCATAATATCGATTCTTACGGGAGGATAACCAAGCTGAATTAGGCTGCCGTCCTTGGTGAAGTCGGTGAGTTTAAGGTTATATGAGGAGAAACCGAAATCGTTTACACATTTAAGAATTCTCTTTGCATTTTCATCTGAATTATTACTCTACACATCAAGATCGCCAGTATATCTGGGATAACCATGAACACCCACAGCATATCCGCCAACTATGAGATACTCAACTTTGTTTATGGTTAGTAATTCTACAAACTCTTTGAAGTCCTGGTTGAATATCATTTTTAAATTTTATGTATTGTTGTCTTAGGAATTCAATTGCCTCAATTCGCTCTTGAGGTGTTTTCGTCATCCAGTAAGTATAATCGGATTGTTTATCTTTAATTGAAGTTATTTTAAGTACTTTTTCCATAGTTCAATTTACAAAAAACCACTGAAGTTCTCTCCTACGCTTAAATAGATTTTAATTATCAACTATCCGGAATCAAGCATTAAGTATCCCCGTCTTCTTCTTTCAGACTTTCGTCTACACAAAAGTTTCGCCGGACAAGTTGCCGAGGCAAGCAGCATTTATTTACTAAACACCAGCTTTGCACATTCACCAACGTTAACTTTTATAGTATCACCATCACTAAAATTACCTGCAAGCAATTCCTGCGAAAGAGGATTAACAAGGGGTATTATTTCAGCAGCTCGATCAACTTTTCTTTTGTGAGTCCGCATTGCTTCAAAATGCCCAGCAATGTTCCTTTGGAAAGATCGGTGTGGAGAGGAACGACGGTTCTGAAGGTTCCCTTACTCAAACTAACGTGACTTCCCTTTTGTCTTACAATTTGAAATTCAACACGCTCAAGGGCTTTAATTAATTCTTTACCTGATAGGACAGGGAGCTTAGCCATTTACAGCTACTTCGAAAGGATAGAAAATTATCTCGTTGTCTGAGCCGGGATAATCACCCTGTTCAAAGCTTTCAAGATACAATTCTACAGCTTCTTTAAGGTTTGATTGAGCCTCTTCTATTGTCCTTCCCTGGCTCACTACATCAAGTTCAACACAATGAGCTACATACCACTTTTCTTCTTTGTTTATTACCGCAGTGAATTTCTTTTTCATTTTATTTCAGGATTTTAACTGAATCCAAAATATGAAAATATTATTTAACAATAAAGGTATAGCAAAAAACCGCAGTAGTTTTCTCCTGCGGTTAAATTGTTTTCAGGCATCCGGTATCCTGCATCCTGCATTAGCAGCGATGGCAACTTTACGCTTCTTGATTTCACTTCAGCAATAAAAGTTTGGAAGAACAATAAAAAGTATTGATATTTTAATCTTATCATCTCTTAGTGCGTTTTTATATTGTAAATATTTTTAGAATAAAGCTCATTTTTAATTTCTGATTCTTAATTTGTTGTCCTGGTAAACAGCAAAGCTGCTTTGATGTCGTCTTGCTCCAATTCGGGGAAATCCTCAAGTATTTCTTCTTCTTTTAATCCTGCAACAAGTGCTTTAATTATCTGAACAATGCTTATTCTTAAACCTCTTATTGTAGGTTTCCCGGCTAAAACATCCGGGTTTATTTTTATTCTATCAAGGAGGTTCATAATTTGTTCCTTATATTTTTACCCCTTTATAATAATCATTCTTAAAGTAATTTACTAATATTAAACCGCTTCTTCCTCTGGTAAAGCTTTATGGAAATCCAATTTGCCAACATTACCAACTGTAACTTTAATCGTATCTCCATCACAGATGTTACCGGCAAGCAATTACTGTGAAAGCGGAGTCATTGTAATGCTTCAAGGGAAAAGTTACAATTAAGAAAAAATAATGTTTGTTAAATAAAGTCATTTATTTAAGCTACCTTGGTTCTTGATGTCCAATATAGAGCTCTGTTAGTTTCAGCTTTTTCTAATTTCAGTTCTCTTTGTTCTGTTCTTTCTTGCTTCCTACCTAACAAATAATCTTCTGGCGTTAGATAATTAAGAGAAGCGTGAAGTCTTTAAGTATTATAGAAATTTATATACTCTTTAATATAAATGATAAAACCACCGAGATCCGTAGGCGCTTTAATCCTTAAACATTCTTGGCTAATTGTTCTGTGGTAACGTTCAATCCGCCGTGGCGGATCAATTTTACCGTTAGCCTGCGGATTACTGATGGATGATCTTACCCCTAAAAAGTACGCATTAAGTTAAGCAGCTTTTTCAATTAATTCC
>JBBIGV010000055.1:0-24454 GCA_037447335.1 Ignavibacteria bacterium
AAGTTTTTTCTAATGGCGGTCATTAGAACTTTTTCTCTATTGAACAATCTGGGTTCATTACAAATAAGCCTAATTTCTTACAAATTCTTTGTAATTCCACATGCTCTTCTTCGTTCAAATTTGAGAAATAATCTACAATGTTTCCAACATGTTTTGGGAATTCACGCTTAATAAGAGAACTGCCCTCATCAGTAAGATGAATTATAAACTGCCTTCTGTCTCTTGTTCCTCGTTTTCTTTCAACAAGTTTCTGCTTTTCAAGATTATCAATTACCATTGTTATGTTTCCCCCGCTCTTCAACAGTTTTTTCCCCAGCTCTTTTTGCGATAGTGGTCCGAGATGATAAATCGCCTCAAGAATACTGAACTGGCTTTCTGTCAGACCTGCGGCAGCCAGCTTAAGTGCAAGCCTTGCATTAAGTGATTCTACACATCGCAAAAGTTTTATGTACGAATTTAATGCTGTTATTTCTTTTTTTTTACCGCTATAGTGTGTGCCCATTGGTAACCCAAAAATGTTTTTGCTTATTTAGAAAAGAGGCTTGTAATATTACCTTTGGCGCTTCTTTCCCGGTGAAAGGAAATTAAGCGCACCCGAGAACAGAACCGCCCCGATAATTGCCCAAATAACCGGGAATTGCGTTCCTCCTATTTCAACAGTGAAAAAATCCGGTAAATTCATTTCGCGAGCAATCCAGTTACCCAAAAGCGCTCCGATAAAACCAACCACTATTGAAAGAACACAGCCGCCTCGTGTAAATCCAACCAGCGCCCTTGCAATTGAACCGCAAATACCTGCTATTATCAGAAGAAAGAGTAATTCGAAGAAGGACATAATTGTTTATACGATAGTGTTTAACTTATGTAAGCTACATGTTAAGCTGCAAATAAGCAAACATTCCGTAGAATTAATCAAACGGGGTGATTGCTGTATTTTCAGCGTGGTATGTTAACGCCATTAACGAACGCTGAGATTAGTTCAGACACACGCCTGAACCCAACAGACCTTATTAACCCGATACCCGGTGCATAATAATTATGTTCATATAAATCCGACAATTCATAATTATCGAAATATATCTCTGTAACATCGTTGAATGTTCCCGCCGGTACGGTAACAATCAAATTAAGATTTCTCACTTTCGCGAACATAGTCCCGAATGTGTCCCACGTTTCTCCGGGTGTTTTCATGAAATCTATAAACAGGTAATCCGTTCCTTCAAAATTTACCAGTATTTGTCTTAATCCATTAATGCGGTAATAGCCTGTATCAGGAATATTTTCATATGTTCTTACCACAATAAAATAATTATGACTGCTTATAAGCTTCCTTCCCATAACTTCAATGCTCCATTCAATCTCTCCGGACTTAAATATCCATTTGTTGCCGACAGAAAGAGGAAAATAATCCTGCGAGTATTCCGGTTCTGTTATTACTTCTTTACTGCAATTAAAGGCAGTGAATATTACCAATAAAAGCAATATTCTAATTATAGAATTTCCCTGCTTGAATAAATGATTCTGTGTTTGCAATTTTATCATATAAGTATTTTTACCAGAAATACTTTAATATTTTATTTGCATATATGAAAGTCTATTTTATGTAGAGCAATTAATGAGATAAAATTTTTCTGTTTTGATTAGCGCAATATAAAGGGCGGGAATGATGTTACAGATTTTTGATTTGTTGATTGACAAGAATCAATCGGTGGCAGAAACCGGTGGAGGTAATACTACGATAAGTAATTTGTCTCTTCGTTCTGTTTTGTTATTACAAAACCAACAACAAGAAATGATGCCATTATTATAACCGACAGAAGAACTGTTATTAAGACAGAAAACATTTTGAAGATTCCTTTTTATTTTTCTTATTCCATATATAAGTAAAGGTATATTCCAATTGCCGCTATTAGTATAACTGCGGATACAAGTATCAGACCTATTGATAACGAAAAAATTTCCATCGCATTTTATCCTTCCGATTAGCGATACGTTCTTTATAAAAATATTGTGCCAAATTTTTCTTATCATTATTCTGCTTGTTTTATTTAATTATACACTTTTTTGCAACTCAACTGTCTATAAATAAGTCGTTTTTCTCATTAATAGATTGTTCTGGGTTCGGCTGGTTTATTTGAGTTATATTTGAAGTAAAATTTTCTACCAATTGTAAACAAATTATTTTGTAGAAAATTCACAATTGTTTTATCGGTCTGAATATATATGCCGGAAAAATACTTTCTTTTATTAAACAAGATGATTTTAACCAACTAAAAAACTTCAACTTATGAAAAAAGGTTATACTCACATTTATACCGGTAACGGTAAAGGAAAAACAACCGCTGCCATTGGTCTTGCTGTTCGTGCCGCTGGCACCGGCTTAAAATCATACATTGTACGGTTCATGAAAGAATACCCGTATAGCGAGCTTAATAGTTTAAAATACTTAAGTGAGTGGATTACTATTGAACAGTATGGCGGGGACGACTTTGTCTACAGAAAAGAGCTGCCCGGAGAGCAAGAAATTAAAAAAGCAAAACAAGGGCTTGCAAGAGCATATTCAATGATGGAATGTGGTAAATATAACATTATCATCCTCGATGAGGTTTGCGTTGCAATCTATTTTGGTCTCTTTGCTGAAGATGATATTTTTTCATTCATAAAATCAAAGCCTCATAATATAGAGTTAATACTGACTGGCCGCTATTGCAGCGATCGATTGTTTTCCCTGGCTGACCTTGTAACAGATATGAAAGAAGTGAAACATTATTACGAAGAAGGTGTCCTGGCAAGAAAGGGAATTGAATCATGAACGGGCTGATAATATTCCATATTATTTTTATTTACACCACATTTTATTTTACTAGTAATTATTCTTTAAAAAGTAGCCGGCTCTTTGAATTTTTTACTCCTTGCGGTGTATCATGAACAAGAGAAATCATGGATGCTGACAGCAAAAACATTTTTGAAGCGCTTGTTAAAGCCATTATGAAACGGGCTTATTATACCGCTCTCGGTTTGATGGGCTGCCATGATATGGCAATGGAATTATCCCAGGAAGCTTTTTTACGGGCATATAAACATTTTGACAGATTTGATCAATCTAAAAATTTCTTTACGTGGTATTACAAGTTTCTGAAAAATCTTTGTTTGAACGCTATCCAGGACAAGAAGAATAAAAAGGAAAGCTTTTTAGAATCGGTCTCACAAGAAAGTCTGTCTGTTGATCCTGTTGTCGCATTTGATGGCTCGGAATTAAAGTTTATGTTAGAAGATTCTCTTATGAAGCTCAGTATAGACGACAGGGAAATTATTACCCTGAGAGAATTTGAAGGAATGAATTACAAAGAGATAGCAGATCTCCTGTCTGTTCCCATCGGAACGGTGATGTCGAGACTATATTTTGCCCGAAAAAAATTGTCCGATATGATGAAAAGTCTTGTCAAAAATTAATTATTATACATAATAAAGTATCAGATTTAGTAAATGTTATTTATCAGAGGTTATATATGAATAAAGATAGATTTTATTTGTTGTGTGAAAAATTTTTCGCAGATGATATAAGTCAGGATGAGAAAGTTGAACTTGACGGCTATTTAAAAAATTATTCCGTTTTAAATGAAGAATTTATTGAACAAAAAAGAATTAAGGAGGTATTATCTGAAATGAAGCTGAAAAACAGATCGGGTGAGTTTTGGGACGGATACTGGACAAGTATATATAATAAAATCGAGCGTGGGTTTGCATGGGTCGCAATTTCTGTTGGAGCCATTATTTTGCTTGGTTTTGCAGCTTATCAGGCAATAGAAAATTTTCTTGCAGATACTGCAACACCCCAGTTCATCAAATTCGGAATAACTGCGCTTGTTATTGGAATCTTAATTCTTGCTGTATCCATATTACGTGAAAAGGCAGTTGCCTACAAAAAAGACAAATACAAGGAGATAAAAAGATGATTGTAGTTACGTCTTCTTTTGTTGCCGGCAAAGAGATAAAAAAACTTTCGGGGTGGTAAGGGGAAACACTATGCGTGCCCGTCACATTGGTAAAGACATTATAGCTGTATTCAAAAATCTATTCGGTGGTGAGATTGAGGAGTACACAAAACTGCTTGCTTAATCCCGGGAACAATCAATTGATAGAATGATTTCGGAAGCAAAGTCTCTTGGCGCAAATGCAATAGTTGATTGCCGGTTTTCAACCAGCCACATAATGGCTAACGCTGCAGAAATTCTTGTTTACGGAACGGCTGTTTATGTTGAGTAAAAAACTCTATTTAACTTTTAAGGAAACAGTGGATTGCTTTTTTCGTCTTTATCATCACTGCTCGAAATCGTTGCAAAAAGAGTATATCTGCTTTCGGAAATAAAGCTAGTGTAAAATATCAGGATTTTTGTTCCTGCTTTAACAGAAAGTTCTCCGGAAACAGCTCCATCTGTAGTTGCTTCCGTAATGCCGGGGGGAACCGTAAAAGTTGTGGAATATTCATATGTTCCCTTATCTATTTCCTTTACAACCAATTGAGTGCCTGCGGGTATATGTAACAGTTCGCCTCTGAAGTTAACAAAAATATCGCCGGCAGCACTGTTTTTGAAAGTAATTGAATTATTAACAGTTTTTGAGCAGCCCGATATCAAAAAACCAGCAATAGCAAAAACCGTAAACAAAGTAATTGCCTTTTTCATAAAATTTCCTCGTATTGATTATTATTGAATCCAATATCGTTTTAATAATATCCATTTTAACAATTATTGTACCGTGTGTTAGAATAATTTTCTCCACATTATAATTGTTACTTATATAAGAATAAAATTACTAATAGTAATAATAATAAGAATGTGGATATGTTTATAGAGAGCAAAAACAGCTAAACCGCTATAAACAGACAATTTTTTCTGTTCGGGGAAAGTTAAAAAGATCAATTAATTTAGTTAGTTACAAACATAATGTTAATAAAGTACATACAATCAACAACATAAAAAAAGATTATCAACTGTTTATTAACATATTAGCTAATCAAAAAGAAACAAATAGCCCTGAAGTTTTGGTTAGAAAACAGGTGTTTTTACAAAATCACGAGCAATTAAGCTCAATCTGCGTTTTTATACTGGCAACCAAATCCTTGATGGATGAATCCGAGTATATCATATCAAGAACAGTGTTGTAAGAATGGATAACGGTAGAATGGTCCCTTCCGCCGAAATGTAAACCAATTGTTTTTAGAGAAGATTTTGTCAATTCTTTAGATAAATACATAGCAATTTGTCTGGCAAGAACAACCTCCTTACGCCTGGTTTTGTCCCGAATTTTATTTTCAGCAACATTTAAGTGCTGGCAGACTATTTTAGTAATGCTTTCGATGGTAATATTTACCTTCCTGTCGGTAGCAATTTCCCTGACTGTTTTCTTGGCAAGCTCCAGGCTAATATCAATAGAGTTGAGAGAAGCATTGGCAAGTAGTTTAATCAGACAACCTTCAAGTTCGCGAATATTTGATGTAATATTATTTGCAATATACTCAAGTATATCGTCGGCTATCAGCAACCCGTAATCAAGCGATTTTCTTTTTAGAATAGCAATCCTTGTTTCTAATTCAGGCGGCTGAATATCTGCGGCAAGCCCCCATTGAAATCTTGATATGAGTCTTTCATCAAGACCCTTAAGGTCCTTGGGTGCTTTATCGCTCGAAAGAACAATCTGTTTGCGTGACTGATGAAGTGTATTAAAAATATGAAAGAATAAATCCTGAGTTTTTTCTTTTCCGATAAGGAACTGTATGTCGTCAATTATCAGCACATCCATATTGCGATAAAAGTTTGAAAACTCATTTACCCGGTTTGTTTGTATCGCCTCGACAAACTCTACTGTAAAAATATCAGAAGACAAATAAATAACTTTTTTGTCTGGGAAGATATTTAAAATTTTGTTTCCTATTGCCTGTATCAGATGTGTTTTACCCAAACCAACGCCGCCGTAAACAAAAAGCGGGTTAAAGGATGTCCCGCCGGGATTATCTGCTATTGCGCCAGCAGCAGCATGAGCTAATTGGTTTCCTTCGCCCTTAATAAAATTTTCAAATGTGTACCTAGGATTAAGGAATGTTTCGAAAGCAGGTTTTTGTTTTTCGGAGGAGCCATTTGCTTTTGGAACCACATCAATATTTTTGGCTGCTGAATCAGTCGCCTCAGCATCTTCGGCTATAAGATAAGCAAGCTTAGCCCCGGGCCCCAAAACCTCGGTAATTGTACGAGTAATTAATGTATTGTAATGTTCATCAATCCATTCCCAGAAAAACTGGCTAGGCAGTTTAACCTTAAGTGTTGAATTTTCAACACTTACCGGTTTAATGGGTAAAAACCAGGTGTTAAAGGTCATCTGGGATACATTTTCTTTAATAGTTTTTAAGCATTCCTTCCAGATATCTGTGTGTGATGAATCTAAAGAGGAGACCGTTTTTGAAGAAATTTCCTGATCGAGCATTTTTAGTTATCCACAATAGTAAAAAAACAAAATGGTGCTAAAATTTATCAAATTAAAAAATTTTACTCTTACACCAATTAACTAACGAACATGTTATTAACATTAAGGGCAAGCCGTCAAACCTTTGTTTTTTAAAGAGATGCCAACACTTGCTTTAAAGAAACACACACAAATTATAAACAATTGCTTCCCCCTCCATCAAAAAAAGTTGTGAAACTTTTTCACGACGAAAGGTTATCCACACAATATCCACAGGCTTCATGCCCTTCAACCGAGGGACAAAATAGAAAGTAAAACAAAGCCCTGCAAATTAATTCTTATCCAGAAGTAAAAAATTTTTATAAACTCACTTTTCCCATCGGCTGGAGGAATAAAATAACATAAAACATTGCATTTTTTTTCATTGCATACGTTGTGCGTTGTAGCTAACTTTTGCATTATTTTTATAACGAGGTTATTAATGGATTTCCGCTTAATTCATAAAATTATTGCAGCCCTTGTTTTTTTTATTTCGGCCGTAGTTTTGTTTCTTACAGTGCAGCCATCCGTGTCCTTCTGGGACTGTGGTGAGTTTATTGCAGCATCATACTACCTGCAGGTGCCGCACCCGCCGGGCACGCCATTCTTTCTTCTGGTTGGAAGAATATTTTCCATGATCCCTTTTGCTGAAAACATTGCATTCAGAGTTAATGCATTATCGGTGCTGACTAGCGCCACTGCAGTGCTTTTCACCTACCTTATTGCTGTAAAGCTGATGATCGCTTACCGAGGCAATCCTAAAAACCTGGTGGACGCATTGATAGTTTTTGTTGCCGCGGCAATTGGTGCGCTCGCATTTACTTTCAGCGATACTTTTTGGTTCAACGGGGTTGAAGCAGAAGTTTATGCACTCAGCACCTTATTGTTCGCATTCGTTGTTTGGTTAATGATGGTTTGGCATGAAAAGGCAGACAGCAAGGACAATGAGAAATACCTCCTGATGATAGCATACCTGATAGGTATATCCACCGGCGTGCATCTTATGAGTGTGCTTGCTATTGTGCCGGTCGCGATGGTTGTGCTGTTCAGAAAGTATGTTGAAGATGAAGAAGCTTGTAAAAAAACAGCCTACATCTTTATGGGTCATGTAGCCGCAATACTTATAATAGCCATTGCTATGTGGTCTGCAGAAAAAGGGGTTGTACCTCCGTCTCCCACTGAATACCAGGCATATGATTCAAAATTTAAGTGGATTATACTGGGTGTAAGTGCTCTAATAATGGGCGCGTTCTGGCGGCAGATATTCACAAAAAATTCATTTTATACTCCGCTGTTTATAGGTGGAATTGCGTTGTTCTTAACTTATCCCGGCATCGTTAAAATATTTCCTTCCGTGTTATCTTCTATAGGCGGCGACGATATAGTTATAGAGATGATCATCATAGCCGGTGTTTTTGCGGCTATTGCTTATGCGGTTTATTACACCGTAAAAAATAACAAGCCAACTCTTCATCTTGCATTTATGTCCTTGTTCTTCATACTGCTTGGTTTTACTACCTATGCAATGGTAATTATAAGGGCAAATCAGGATCCGCCAATGAACGAAAACGAACCGGATAAATTTACAGAGCTGGTATCTTACCTGAACCGTGAACAATACGGTGATTTTCCCACATTCAAAAGAAGGTTTGCATCGGAACCACACCAAATGGTTGTTTACAATAATTATTCAAGCGACCTTGACTTCTTTTATTCATACCAGATGAATCATATGAAAACGCGCTACTTGCTTTGGAATTTTGCCGGCAGGGAAGGCTGGAACCAGGATGCCGGAGCCAATATTGCTCCATTCAATTCACTTGGAAACATTTTCGGAAAAATAATAAGCGTGAACTTTGAAGGGGATGTTAAAGACTCCCTTTTCGGCATCCCATTTCTTATAGGGATGATTGGTATTTACTGCCATTTCAGGCGCGACTGGAAGATGGCTTCAGTATTTATGATTATGTTTATCCTCATGGGGTATCTTACAGCATTTTATCAGAATCAACAGCAGCCGCAGCCCAGAGAACGTGATTATTTTTATGTGGGAGCTTTTCTTGTTTTTGCTGTTTGGATATCTATAGGCATTCAGGTGCTTGCCGACCTTGTCAGATCGAAAATCAAAAAATCATCTGTAGTCAACCCGGCAGTTTTTGGTGTTCTGACATTCGGAATAGTGCTCGTACCGATTAATATGCTGGTGTCCAACTACCACACACACGACAGGTCTAAAAATTGGGTGCCATGGGATTATTCGTATAATATTTTACAAAGCTGTGCCCCAAATGCAGTGTTGTTTACAAACGGGGATAACGATACCTTTCCCCTATGGTACTTACAGGACGTGGAAGGCGTCAGAAGAGATGTTAAAGTTGCCAACCTCAGCTTGCTGAATACTCCATGGTATATAAGACAACTCAAAAACAACGATCCTTATGGTGTTGGTACCGTTAACATTCGATTTACGGATCAGCAGATCGAGCAGATAAGACCAATACCCTGGGAGACACAGCAAATAAATATTGCGCCTCCAGCTCCGGGCACTACTACAGAATTGGGTGATTTACAGCAAGCATTTAATATCTCCGATACAACAATGCAAAACCTTGAAGGAATTTCTTTCACCATGAAGCCGACACTTTCATTCGGAGAAGTGAATGCTATTCGGGTTCAGGACAGGATGGTCCGCGAAATTGTAGAAGCAAATATTTGGGACAGACCGATCTACTTTGCAGTAACTTGCGCGGAAGATAGCAGAATAGGGTTGCAGGATTACCTGCGAATGGAAGGTATGGCGTTTCGTGTTGTTCCTAAAAAAAGAGTACCAGGCGTGGAATTTGTAAATGCCGATGTGCTTAAAAAGCAGTTGATCGAAAACCCGGGCTACAGCAAAGATTATCAGCCGGGTTTTAAATTCCGCGGCTTGAATGACCCAACAATATTCTTCGATGAAAACCACAGAAGAATGACACAGAACTATCGCAATGCTTTCATCAGGCTTTCGCTTTATTACATTAATTCCGGTCAAAGAGAGAAAGGTCTGGCAACACTAAACAGCATGGAAGAAGTGATGCCCCGCAGCGTAATTCCTGTTGAGTTCGGGTTACTTTTTGAGCTAAGCAATCTGTTTCATCATGCCGGCGGGTATGACGAATACAAGCTAATGGCAGAAGAACTTGAAGAAAAAGCCCTTGCATTAATGGAAAAGAATCCTACAGACGCTCAATCGTATTATAATCCATATAGAGTTCTAATGGAGATTTACGAAAAGCTTGGAGATAATCACAAACTGCTCGATCTCTGGAGAAGAATACAGGCGCTCTATCCGAACGATCCCTCTGTTGCAGAGAATATTAGAAAGTATGAAAGCCTTATACTTGGCAGGGATACCACAGAAACAGAATAGATTTTGTTTTCAGACAAAACAAATTTAAGCGGCTCAATGCCGCTTATTTTTTGCATATAAAAGCATGCTGTAATAATTTATCTATCGGTTATAAAAAAATTTTAATCAATGAAATTTCTCATCCTTGCTCTTTCCGGAATCGGCGATGCTCTTATGTTCACCCCATCGGTTGTGCTTCTCAAAAAGTATATTCCGGATGCACAGATAGACGCCCTTGTAATGTTTCGTGGTGTAAAAGATATTTATGAAAGAATAAATCTTATTAATAAGGTCCATCATTTCGACTTTTTGAAAGAAGGGATATTCTCTTCCCTCAAATACGTGGCAGGTCTTAGAAAAAATTATGATGCTACAATAAACGTCTACCCGTCTAACAGGAAAGAGTATAATATTATAAGCCGTATAATAGGCGCAAAGAAAAGATGCGGCATAAAATATTTACGAATGGACATTCTAAATCTTGGCTGGCTTAATAATATAAGAATAACTGAAAGCGATGCCCGGCATAATGTTCAAACAAACATTTTGTTGTGTGAAAAATTAATAGGAATAAAGAACAGCGATGAACCGGCGCTTCTGTTTCCATTGAATAACGAAGATGAAATATTCGCACAGAAGTTCCTTTCCGTGAATAAAATTCTTAACGATGATCTGGTAATAGGATTTCATCCCGGGTGTGCAACATTAAAAAATCATATTAAACGCAGATGGGAACCTTACAAGTTCATTCAGCTCGGAAAAACACTGATTGAAAATCATAATTCAAAAATTCTTTTGTTTGGCGGACCCGACGAAGAAGAATTAAAAAACGAAATATGCAAAGGTATCGGGGCCTCAGGATTTATTGTGAATACCGATAACCTAGCACAAAGCGCAGCACTAATGAAACGCTGCCGGTTGTTTATTACTAATGATTCCAGTTTAATGCACGTTGCTGCGGCAATGCAGTTGAATGTTGTTGCTATTGTCGGTCCTACAAATCCGGCATATATTCATCCATGGAAAACAAATTATAAGATAGTTACACTCAACCTTGAATGTGCGCCGTGTTTTTTTTATTCACCAAAACCTCTGAAATGCTATCGGGATGATATAAAATTCAAATGTATAAAAGAACTTAGCGTTGAGAGAGTATATAAAGCAGCAGAAGAATTTTTAAGGAAAGATTTATAAAGACAGGCTGTTCTTTAAATATTGAACTATTTCTTCTTCATTATCAAAATATTTTATTAGTCCGGTCTTTCTCCCTTCTCTGCGGATCTGATTTTCCATTATTCTAACAACATCTTTCCACATATCAGAATGACAGGCAACTGGTTTAACCGGCATAATACTTTTGTTAATAAATTCCCATACAACAGCCAATTCGAGAAGCGTTCCCGTCCCTCCCTGCAGCACGATATAGGCATCAGCGTTTTTAATAAGTGTTTCGATTCGTTCGAACAGGCTGCTGCAGATAATTGTTTCAGTAAGGAAACGGCTTTTAACCGATGACCATCCTTTTACAGTTACACCGATTGCTTCACCGCCGGCTTCCACTGCACCGCGGGATACCCCATCCATTATACCCCGGTATCCACCGCTGTAAACCCGGAAACCAGCATTAGCAAGTAATGCACCAAGCCGCAAGGCAAACATATACCCGGCTTCTCCCTCACGTGGAACGGAACTGCCGAAGACGGTTACGCTCTTATTCATAGTAATAAAATTTTGTTGATTAATAATAAGAACAGGAAGGGATTGTTAGAAGTGAAAAATTAAACGGGGCTGCTGAAAACAACAACCCCGCCAAAAGATTAAATCTTGTTTGAGCCAACAATGCTCAATGTTATTTCTATAACCTCAGCAACTTTACTGCCGAGAAGCTCGTTCTTCACATTAAAATCTGACAGACGGATATTGAACTTGGAATAAACGCCAAGCAAATCTCCCGGAAGCCGGGTTTTTGTTGCCTCGCTCTCATCGAGATAGGTCATTGTAACTTCTGTTTCAATTTCTTTAGTTACACCGTGCATCGTAAAATCACCCACAGCTTTAACAGTCATCTTATTATCCTCAAAAAGATTTGCACTCTTTACTTCTTTAATGGTAAAAACTATATCGGGATAATTTGATGCATTAAGCCAGCCCTCGCCCTGCAAGTGTTCGTCGCGGGTATCAATACCTGTTTTTAAAGAAGCAACCGGAATACGAAATTCACCTTTAAGAGAATTCTTTACATCTGCAACATTAAATGATACTGTTCCGGTAATATCGCTGGTAAGACCGCTTATTGATTCCAGTGGTGCAGTGCTGAAAAATGTTGCCTGGTTTCGTCCCCGGTCTTCGGTAAATTTAAATATTTGTTCGCCGGTGGCTATCACTTTAAACTGCGCTAATGTTGTTGCAGCAAAAAGCAAAACGAACATAGTGCCAAGAATTGATTTCATGTTTTCTCCTGTCTTTTGTTTTTAAATATGAATAATAGAATTGATGAAAATAAAACCGTTACACCGCATATCAGAAGAGAAAGATCGAGTCCCCAAACAAACCGATCCTCCCACTGTTTAAGATCAAAACCGAACAAATCATCTTCCATTTCAACCAGCACCTGTGTTTTAGTGAAAATTTCTCCCCCGTGCATCAACCAGGCGAGCATCGAAATAACGATGACCGAAATGGCAAAGTATAGTACAAGTCTTTGTTTTTTGTTCATTTTAAGCTCCTTTATTGTTTAATATCAAACTAAACCACAAAAAGTCACAATTAGTTCCATTATTGAGAATATGGTTTAATATTAAATCAATTTAATAAAAGCTGAAGGGGGTTTTAAGTCAAAAATTTTTCAACATAAAAAATTATTTTTTTAATACGGATATAAAAAAATGATAAATTTCTAATCGAATTTTCACAAAATTCAAACAATAGGGCAATGTTAAAAACTAATGTTTGTATAATCGGGGGCGGAATTATCGGCACAGCAACGGCATTAATGATCCAGTCACTTTCCGGGAAATCCGTTACAGTACTTGAAGCGGAATCGCAGCTTGCAAAACATCAAACCGGTAATAATAGCGGCGTTATACATTCCGGGTTATATTATAAACCCGGATCACTGAAAGCCACCAACTGTGCTGAGGGGCGGGAAATGATGTATAAGTTTTGTCTCGAACACGGAATAAAACACGAAAAGTGTGGTAAACTGGTTGTTGCGGTAAATGAAAACGAAATACCCGCACTCAAAGAACTTGAAAACAGAGGACGACAAAACGGTTTAACCGGAATCCTTGCACTTAATGGTGAACAGATCAAAGAGTATGAACCTTACGTTAATGGAGTTGCCGGTTTACACATTCCCGATACAGGAATAGTTGATTATTCGGAAGTAACAAAAAAATATGCTGAGCTTATTTTAGCAAACGTCGGCGAAATCAAACTTAATCATAGGTTTTTATATGCCCGGGCAACGAATGGTTCAAGTATAATTGAAACAACAAAGGGAGAGTTAGAAGCCGATATAATAGTTAACTGTGCCGGTTTGTATTCGGATATTGTTGCAAAAAAATGTGGTGTTGATCCCGGTCTTATGATCATACCTTTCAGGGGAGAGTATTATAAGTTAAAAAAAAACAAGAGACATCTTGTTAATAACCTCATCTACCCGGTTCCGGATCCGCGCTATCCTTTCCTTGGTGTTCATTTTACACGGATGATAAATGATGATGTTGAAGCCGGTCCAAATGCTGTGCTTGCATTTAAAAGGGAGGGTTATTCGTATAAGAATATTTCTGTTAGTGATTTGTTTAAAATGTTTACTTATCCGGGTTTCTGGAAAATGGCAGAGAAACACTATAAAATGGCAGCGGGTGAATATCACCGTTCATTAAGTAAACCTGCATTCGCAAAGGCGCTCAGGCAGTTAATTCCGGATATCGAAACAGAGGACCTTGAAAAAGGAGGAGCCGGGGTGCGGGCGCAGGCGCTTGAACCCGATGGGAAACTTGTAGATGATTTCAGAATTATTGAAACAAAGAATATGGTTCATGTTCTAAATGCGCCATCACCTGCAGCTACTGCATCACTTAGTATAGGGAAAAAAATTGCGAAAATTGTTTTAAAGAAATTTTGACATAAATTTTTCAAAAACTCAAAGCAGATAAACAATTTAAATTGTAAATTGAACTTAAATTTCACCTTCCAGATAAATATGA
The DNA here is from genome assembly GCA_037447335.1 of Ignavibacteria bacterium. Classification (GTDB taxonomy): domain Bacteria; phylum Bacteroidota; class Ignavibacteria; order Ignavibacteriales; family Ignavibacteriaceae; genus JBBIGV01. Next base: position 14,098 of record JBBIGV010000055.1, read on the forward strand.
AATTTATGAACCAGGAAGAACTGAAGAAACTGTTGGCAGTTGAAGACCATTATAATCTTCGAATGGAAGTAGAAAAAATTCGCAGATCTCTCAGCAATGGTAAAACCGCAGCACGGAAAAATCTTTCAGAGCATGCAGAAACAGAATATATTAAAGCCGAATTAGACCAGATACTCAAGTCTCAAACCATTGAAAGGTCTAGGTATTACATCAAACGCCTTATCAAAAGCCTGTCTGAAGTTAAAACCGGAAAAATCAACGACCTGAATCTGAACAGATGGAAAGAGTATGATGATATTTTAACCGACAGTCTTTGGGTGCTTAACAAGCGTGATAAATCCGGCGCTCATAACGCAGGTTATTGGGGAAACTTCATTCCGCAAATTCCAAACCAACTGTTAAGAAGATATACAAAAAAGAATGATTGGGTGCTGGATCCTTTCCTCGGCAGCGGGACCACTCTGATTGAATGTAAAAGACTTGGAAGAAATGGACTGGGAATAGAGCTTCAGCCCGCTGTTTTAAATCTTGCGCTTAAAAATATTAGTGACGAGGAGAACCCTCATTCTGTCAGAACAGAAACTATTTGCAGCGACAGCCAAACTTTGGATTTTTCAAAAGAGTTAATAAATCTTGGCATTAATTCTGTTCAATTTATTATTATGCACCCGCCGTATTGGGATATAATTAAATTCAGCGATGATAACGATGATTTATCGAATGCAGAATCTGCCGATAAATTCCTGTTAATGCTTGGTAAAGTGATAGACAATACTTATCCGCTGCTTGATAAAGAAAGGTACTTTGCCCTGGTAATTGGCGACAAATACTCCAACGGCGAGTGGATACCCCTGGCTTTTTATTCCATGCAAACGGCAATGGAACGCGGTTATAAATTGAAATCAATTATTGTTAAAAACTTCGAAGAAACGAAAGGAAAAATGAAACAAAAGGAACTCTGGCGTTACAGGGCACTTGCCGGAGGCTTTTATATTTTTAAGCATGAATACATCTTCATATTCAAAAAATAACACACCCGGTCTGTCTGAAATAGAATCGGAGTTAGTCAAAAGGCTCGAACATCCATACGTTTGGGGTCGGAAGCAAAACGATATTTTCGATAAGAGCACAAATTTTATTTACGGAATTTTTCGGTTTGAAGAGCTGATATCAGAAATCAACAAAAAATTCAGAGGGAAACCGGATTATAAAGCGTATATGAACTATGCGCTTAACCGCTGGTTTAACTTTTGGTCTGCCCGGGCTGTAGAAAAGATATTTTGTTCGCTCCCCGATGTGATACCGGCGGTTGACAGCCGCGACAGGTTGATTGATTTTACAATTAAAGGAATTTCTTTCGATCACAAAACCTCTGTATTTCCGCGAAGCTATCATCAGCCGGCAGATGAAGCTATTAAAAACAGCCGGGAGCTGATTGAATGGCTTTATAAAAATCAGTCACAACAAAGAAGAAAACACTACATGAACAGATTGTATATTGTTTTATATGCACGTGATCTCATTCATTGGAAACTTAAAGCTAAAGTTCTTTGGTTGAAGAGTATTATTGAAAAGTATGTAAAGGAATTCAATCCGGATAAAACTTATAAGTTTGAATTTGAACCCGGAAGAGAAACCTTTTCAGGTATTATCTGGGCAGTCGAGGATGGTTTCTGGGGATGATGAATGAGATTATGAACGGAAAACCATTTCCTTCTGGTTCTGAATGTGATTTATCATGTTCACAATGTTAAATACCAACCCCCCTTCTAAAACGGATTAAACCTTTTTCTTCCTGAAGGCGAAGGCATTGCTTCTTTCTTATATATATGGGATAAATCCCATAGAGAACCTAAGGGAAGAAAGGTTTTTTCATTTTTTACATGATTTAATCTTATTTTTAGCACACGAATGCAAACCAATTATAGCAACAATTACATATTAGCATGCTCAAACTTCTAACGCTTGGCGGCGGCGGCGAAATTGGCGCCAACTGCATGTTCCTTGATATTGATGGAACCGGCGTTATACTTGACTGCGGAATCCATCCTCAAAAAACCGGCATTGATGCCCTCCCCGCTTTTGATCTTATAAAAGATAAATCTTTAGATTATGTTTTGATTTCGCATGCACATCAGGATCATATTGGTTCGCTGCCATTTCTTATTAAGAAGTATCCACACCTTAAAATTATAACCACACCACAAACGAGAGCGATTGCAGAACTTACATTGCACAATGCTGTTTCAATTATTAAATCACAGCTTAACGATGAAGATATCCAGCCATTTACGCATGATGAGATAGACCTTCTTATTAAGAGTATTGACTATAAATCCTATAACCACTGTTTTGATTTCGACGGGTATTCTAAAAAGAACGATGAGCCCGTGAAAGCAGAATTTTACAATGCCGGTCATGTTCTTGGCTCGGCAAGCATTCTGCTTGAATATAAGAACGAACGAATATTTTTTACAGGCGATATAAATCTTGATAAACAAGCGCTTATTGCCGGTGCCCAGTTGCCATCGCAAAGAGTTACCACACTTATTCTTGAATGTACATACGGCAACACTAATTCTGCCGAGTTAAATTCATGGGATGAAGAAGAGAATCTATTTATCAATGCCGCGAAGAAGGTTATAAACAGAGGCGGCTCAATTTTAATTCCGGTCTTTTCACTTGGAAAGCAGCAGGAAATGCTAACGGTGCTGCACAGGAATATGGAATCCGGCAAGCTTACAAGGGTGCCCATTTATACCGGCGGAATTGCTAATAAAATTTCGCGGGTGTATGATTATAACCGCTATGTTGTTGACATGAATGATCCTGAATTTGAATTGTCTGCCATTCCGCAGGAAAATTTTTATGATGTTGAAAATCCCGATAAATTTTTCCGCGCACCGGTAATAGTACTTGCGCCAAGCGGGATGATGATCGAATCTACCGCTTCATTCAAACTCGCGAGGCATTGGTTCAGAAACCGTGATGCAGCAATATTTACAGTGGGATATGTTGAGAAAAGCGCACCAATCTTTAAAGTTGCCAACGCAAAAAAAGGAGACAAAATAAAATTAGCAGACTACCTGCCGGAGGATGAAGTCAAATGCCAAATTAAGCAATTCAGGTTTACCGCACACTCAAAACGGGAGGACCTTCTAAGCATAATTCAAAAACTTACTCCCGCTAACGTGATACTTCACCATGGAGATGAAACAGCTACCAAGTGGATGAGCGATACCATCCGCAACAGATTCGAAAAAGTAAATGTATTTGCAGCCGAAACAGGAAAGGAAATTGTTATAAACAACTTCTGATAATTAATTTTTCAGGGCAATTATATCATCCTATCGTCCTTCATAATAACATTACTCCGGTTTATTGGTTCTAAAGGCAGCAAGTATCGTCTTGATCTCTTTTACAAATAACAAGGGATACCTCATATAGATGAAAATTTGTTTTCAGGATTTCTTCAGGAGAATAATAAGATTGCAGGTTAATTATCCTGAATGGAAATAAATTGATATATTGCCGGCAGAGAAATATCTTTGTAAATAATAATATGATAATTATTTATCCGGAGAATTAATGAAAATTAACATTGTTCTGTTAAATCTGGTATTTTTTTCAGTCCTGATCATTTCATCATGTTCAAAAGAAACACCTGAAGAGCTGCTTATGGGAAAATGGGAAACGACAGACAGGACGAAAGAATCTATTGTAAGCACAATTGAATTCAGCGAAGGCAATAAAGTTGTTGTTGGCAACGAGCTTAAGATGGATTACAATTACAAATACCAGGGAAACGGAGTATTAATAATGTCGCACAGCGATTCAACTGTAATTTATTCCTTCCTGGATACAATACAGGTTACATTAAGAAACGACACTCTTATTCAAAAAAAAATATTTCACGGTCAGCCAGAGAATGTGATCTGGGTAAGGAAAGAAAAAGCTAAAGGCAAAAACGACATTGAAGGTACCTGGCAGCGGGAAGTAATGCCGGAGATAGTGGCCCATATTACTTTTACCGATTACGGTATTGCAAAATACAGAATACCTTCAAAGCAGAAGGAAGGCACCTATATGATAAATAAAGACGAAACACTTACAATGGTTTTCCCCAGCACGACTTATCATGAACAAGCTTTTACGGTTACAAAAGACACGCTGACTTTCTGGGGCAGAAAACCAGGTCAATTTGGTTCATACATACGTGCGGTTGAATAGTTCACCCGCCTTATAGTTCAAAGAAGCATATTACTCATCTGCGTTTCGATGGCTTGAATAAAGAACATTGTATATGTGAATCATGATTGATTTTTATTTACAAACGATCCAGAGGTTTCAATGATTCGTATATTAAACGTAGTACTGTTTTTGATTTTTCTGGCGGGTATACTTCCACATATAAATGCTCAAACCGCACAAGTCAATATTGCCGGAACATGGCAGGGCGTTCTCAAAATTTCAACCGTTCAGCTCAGAATAGTTTTTAATGTAACATATAATGAAGAGGGAGAACTATCAGCCACGCTCGACAGCCCCGACCAAAGCGCTTACGGTATTCCAGTTGATACAGTTACATTGAATGACAAACAAATTTCTTTTATCTCGAATGCTGTTGTGGGCAGATATGATGGTGAATTATCAGAAGACCCTTCGGAGATAAAAGGAATATGGAAACAAGGCGGCTCAGAATTTCCTTTAGATTTGAACAAGACTGATAAAGTCGAAAAACCACACAGACCCCAGCACCCCGAAAAACCCTTTCCGTATAACGAAGAAGAAGTTTTTTATGATAATAAAGATGCGGGGATTACTTTAGCCGGAACGTTCACTTATCCCAAAGAGGGAGATAAATTTCCTGCGGTTATTTTGATTTCAGGTTCCGGTCCGCAGGATAGAGACGAAACAGTTTTTAATCACAAACCCTTTCTTGTGATTTCAGATTATCTTACTCGGAATGGAATAGCTGTTCTGCGCTTTGACGACAGAGGTGTGGGAGAATCATCAGGCAGCTTTGCAGCGGCAACAACAGAAGATTTTGTCACGGATGTTATTGCAGGTATTGAATTCCTGAAAGCAAGACCTGAGATTGATATAAACAATATCGGACTGATAGGGCACAGCGAGGGTGGAATAATAGCTCCTATGGCTGCAGTACAAAGAGATGATGCTGCATTCATTATATTATTAGCGGGCACGGGTCTGCCAGGCGAGGAAATTCTTTACATGCAATCGCGGTTAATTTCTGAATTAAGCGGCGAAGAACCGGAAAAAATTGACAGAAGCATTGAACTGATGAGACAAATTTATTCATCAGCAAAGAGCGATAAAGACTCTGTTGTATCTGTAATGAAGATCAGAAAAGATTTTTATGCTTTTTTTGAATCATTAAGTGAACAGGATAAAAAAGAAGTAGGTGACCCGGAGCTTTATATCCAGAACAGGATAATAAATGTTGTTATGAGTCCGTGGTTCCGTCTCTTCCTTACTCTTGATCCGGCTGAATATTTAAAGCAGATTAATATTCCTGTGCTGGCAATAATCGGAGAAAAGGATGTGCAGGTGCCCCCAAAAGAAAATCTTGAAGCAATCCGCAAAGCATTAAACGAAGCCGGAAATGAAAATTATGCTTTGCTTGAAATGCCGGGATTAAATCATCTCTTTCAGAAAGCTGAAACCGGCAACATTACAGAGTATGCACTAATTGAAGAAACTTTTTCTGAAGAAGTTTTGAAAATTATCTCGGACTGGATTCTTAAAACAATAAATTGAGTTTTTATTACCGAAATTTTATGAACATACAATTATCTTTACTTCGGAAAGTACTCAAAAAAGAATCCAACCCCGGGCATGTAAAGTTTTACAGCGCTTCTTTAAAACTGCTCCGGGCGAATATGGAGAGGGAGATAAATTTATAGGCATTAAAGTTCCGGTTCTCAGGAGTATTGTAAAAAAATATCCCTCGCTTAGTTACATAGAGCTCAAATCTTTGTTAAACTCCCAAATTCATGAGGAAAGACTTATTTCTCTATTCATTCTCGAAACAAAATTAAGGAAGAGCGGACAACGGGAAAAAGAAAAAATATTCAATTTTTATTTTCGCAACAGAAAAGGAATAAACAACTGGGCTTTGATAGACCTTTCCGCACCCAATATCGTCGGCAATTTTTTTAAGATAAAGAAAGATCTTTACTGTATGAACTGGCGGTATCAAAAAATCTTTGGGAGCGCCGGATGGCAATAAACAAATGCCGCGCACCATGCTGAGATATGCAATTGAAAAATATCCTGAAAAAGAGCGTCAGGCTTATTTGAAAGGGAAGAAATAAAACTATATGACCGGCAAAATAAAAATCTCTTCGGGCGCAAAATGGGAAGATATTATAGGTTATTCCCGTGCTGTGAAAGCAGGCAATATAATTGAAGTGGCAGGAACAACCGCTGTTGATGGAGAAAGAATTATTGCGCCCTGCAATGCGTATGAACAAACGAAATATATTTTATCTAAAATTGAAAATGTGCTTAAAGAATGCGGTTCTTCTCTCAACGACGTAATAAGAACAAGAATTTATGTTACCGATATAAGCAAGTGGGAAGAAGTCGGGAAAGCCCATGGGGAATTTTTCAGGTATATTAAACCTGCTGCCACTATGGTAGAAGTTAGATCGCTGATTAGTCCCGATATGCTTGTTGAGATTGAGGTTACCGCAGTAACAGATCAATAAAATCTAATATACTTTTTCTTCAACTTCTGAATTCTTCATTTTTATGAACCCGTAATTTTGTAAGAGAATAACTATATTTGTTTGTATTGATTAATGGTTCCATGCTTTTTAAGCATTATACGAAAGGAATAAAATGAGTTCAAGGAATTCAAATCTGTTTTTTACTGATATAGAAGATATTGAAAGCTATTCACTCAGCAATCAATTTGCCGAGCACATGGAGTTCGACCTCGTAAAAGATAAAATGACAGCAACACCATCAGATGCTTACTATGCGCTGTCACTTTCAATTCGCGATAGGCTGGTAAGAAAATGGCTGCGAACACAACAGCGATATAAAGACCTTGATGTAAAACGAGTTTATTATTTATCTCTTGAATTTCTGATGGGACGTATGCTCGGCAATGCACTTATTAACATGGGCTATTATGATGAGTGCTATAACATTCTGAAAAAAGATGGTTATGTGCTTGAAGATATCAGAGAATTAGAGAACGACATGGGCCTTGGCAACGGTGGTTTGGGAAGGCTTGCTGCATGCTATCTGGATTCGATGGCAACATTAGAACTGCCGGCGTTCGGCTATGGGATAAGGTATGAATACGGCATATTTGAACAGGATATAGAGAATGGGTACCAGGTCGAACGACCCGATAACTGGCTTAAGTACGGCAATCCCTGGGATATATTAAGAAGAGAGCTAGAATACTGCGTTCAATTTAACGGGAGGGTTGATAGGAAGTCGGGTCCAAACGAAACATACAGATTTGAATGGGTTGATACCGATGATGTACTTGCAGTTGCTTATGATCTTCCGGTTCCCGGCTATAGAAATAATACCGTTAACAATCTCAGGCTTTGGCAGGCAAAAGCCACAAGCGATTTTAGCTTTACAGATTTTAACGCCGGCAATTATGTGGCTGCCGTTGACAGCAAAAACAACTCCGAAATAATATCAAAAGTACTGTATCCTAACGATACTATGGTAAAAGGAAAATTCCTTCGTCTTCGCCAGCAGTATTTTTTTGTTTCTGCAACATTGCAGGATATTATAAGGAAGTACAAAATCAATCATAAAAGTTTCGATAAGTTTGCTGAGAAAACAGCAATTCAGCTTAACGATACACACCCGGTTATAGCCATTCCCGATCTAATGAGAATTTTAATGGATATAGAAGGATTAGGCTGGGAAGAAGCCTGGGATATTACTGTAAACACTTTTGCATATACTAATCACACAGTTGTTCCCGAAGCCCTCGAAGAATGGACGGTTTCTATAGTTGAGGGATTGCTTCCAAGGCATATGCAGATCATATATGAAATTAACAGAAGGTTCGTCAATTATGTGAAGGAAAACTACTCTGCCGATCCTAAAGTTCTTTCGGAAGTATCCATCATCAGAGAGGGCGCAGACAGCAAGGTCAGAATGTCTAATCTCGCCATAGTTGGAAGCCATAAAGTTAACGGAGTTGCGGCGCTGCATACAGACATTCTTAAAAAAAGAATCCTTCCGCATTTTTACAAAATGTTCCCGGATAAATTTGTTAATGTAACAAACGGAATAACACCCCGAAGGTGGCTTAAAACTGCTAACCCTATGTTGTCCGGTTTAATAACCGATAAAATAGGAGACGGTTGGGTTACTGATCTAAGCCAGTTAAAAAAACTGGAAAAATTTGTTGATGGCCAGGAATTCCGTGAAAACTGGAAAAGCGCAAAATGGCTTAACAAAAAGCTGATGATTCAATACTTTGATGAAGAATACGATATCCCGATAAACCCCGAATCAATGTTCGATGTGCAGATCAAACGATTTCATGAATATAAGCGGCAGCTTCTTAATGTTCTTCACATTATAACACTTTACAACAGAATTAAAGATGATCCGCTTGCTGATATAGTTCCCCGCACAGTAATTTTTGGAGGCAAAGCTGCACCAGCATATTTCCAGGCTAAGCTGATAATTAAACTCATCAACTCTGTTGCAGAGGTGGTTAATAATGACCCGGAAATCGGAGACAAACTTAAAGTGATATTTGTGAAAAATTATTCTGTTTCACTTGCAGAAAAGCTTATTCCCGCAAGCGATCTCTCTGAACAAATTTCAACCGCGGGTTTTGAAGCCTCAGGCACCGGAAATATGAAGTTTGCCCTTAATGGTGCAATTACAATCGGAACAATGGACGGCGCTAATATTGAAATCCGGGAAGAGGTCGGAGAAGAAAACATCTTCATATTCGGGCTGCTTGCCGATGAGGTCGTTAAGCTGAAAGAGAACGGATATAACCCCCGGTCATTTTATGAGAGTAATCCGATGTTAAAAAGAGTGATAGATATGATATCTTCAAACTATTTCAGTCAGAAGGAGCCGGGAATTTTTGAATCAATAATTCATGAATTGCTTAATGCTGATTATTATTGCCTGCTCGCTGATTATCAATCCTATATCGAAACACAGGATAAAGTAAGCAAGCTTTATCTTGACCAGGAAAACTGGACGAAAATGGCAATACTTAACGTTGCAAGGATCGGTAAGTTTTCAAGCGACCGTTCCGTTAAAGATTACGCCGGCAAAATATGGCGGGTAAAACCTGTAAAAATAAAGGAATAAAACCGAGAGATTATTTATGAAAAGCACTCTGATTTTTTGGGTCTTTTTGTCCGGCATAAGCAACAAAATGCTTTTTGCACAACAGAACGGTTTTACACTTGATGATATTAAAATACTTTCCGGCAGTTGGACCGGCGATGCGTTTGGAGGTAAGATAGAGGAGATCTGGACAAAACCGGAATCCGGATGTAAGATCGGCATGTACAGAACGTACAACGATAAAAGAATCGGCCTCCTCGAGTTTTTAATGATAACAGAAGACCAGCATGGTGGTACTTTAAAGTTCAAACACTTTGATATAAATTATAACGCTAAGGAAGAATCACCTCTTGTTTTAAAGTTGATCTCAATTGAAAATTATAAGTTCATTTTTGAAAGTGATATTCAGAATAAACCGAAAAGATTAATTTATGATTTTATTGATAGCGATCATCTTGTTGTTACAGTTGAAAATGAAATTGGCGGAACAGCAGAAAGTTTCAATTTGAATATGAAAAGAGCAGAATAATTAATTTTTCACCATTGCATTCACACAAAGATCTATTTCGAATTAAACAAAGCGAGAAGAAAATTGGAATACAGAATTCATCCTGATGTAAAGATCGGGCACGTACATTTGACAGTATCAAATCTCGATAAGTCATTGGAGTTTTACCGCGATGTGCTCGGTTTTGAAATTACAGCATGGTATGGTAAGTCCGCTGTGTTTCTCTCTGCCGGTAATTATCATCATCATATAGGACTGAATACCTGGGCGGGTCCCAATGCAGCTCCGCCGCCGAAAGGGCATACTGGGTTATATCACTTTGCTATTGCATATCCTGATAGAAAAGAACTGGCTAAGGCTTTTAAAAGATTATGGGAAGCAAATTATCCTATTGAAGGAGCCTCAGACCATGGTGTTTCAGAATCTATTTACATTGCCGACCCCGATGGTAACGGAGTAGAACTTTATGCTGACCGCCCCGTATCAGAATGGCCGGTTGATGAAGTAGGAAACCTGCAAATGTTC
>JBBIGV010000056.1:0-24287 GCA_037447335.1 Ignavibacteria bacterium
AGATGATGTAATATTTGACTGAAAAGTGTTACATTTACCATTAGTCCCTCGATAAAGTTTGGTGTTTTTATTTTTTTCAAAACAAATTTACCGCCTTTATTTGAGGGATTCATTTTTATCGTTTTGGACAGATATGATTAAAATAGTGAAAAGCGAATACTATCATATTATTTTTTTCAAATTTATTGGAAGTATACTCACTTTTTATTTTTATTGTGCTTATTTTTGTATAGCCCATTACAGGTTTTCTACTCGACGGGCAAGTATTTATTGACTCTTTTTTCAGGGGAGTTATTTGTGCACGAACTTTCTATCGCCCAAAATATTTTCCAGATTGTCAACTGCAGTGTTGAGAAGGATAAGCTTGATCTTGTTGATAAAATTTATTTAAAGATCGGCTTACTGAGTAATGTTCTTACTGAATCACTTAATTTCAGTTATACTTCTGTTATTGAAAACACTCCTCTCAAAAATTCCAGACTATATATAGAAATAATTCCAATAAAAATCAGATGCAATAATTGTAATGTAATCAATACTTCAAATGATTTCATTTTCAACTGCCCGGATTGCAAAAGTTTAGAAATAAATGTTATCAGCGGAGATGAAATGATTATTTCTTCAATTCATTTAAAAGATGAAAGTGAGTAAATCAAATGAGTGTAATAACTGTTGAGAGAAGAGTTCTTGAAAAAAATGACCAGATAGCTAATGAGCTCAGGAGTAAATTCCGATCAAAGAATATGTTTGTAATAAACTTACTCAGCTCACCCGGCTCGGGTAAAACAAGTTTAATTGAGCGAACTGTAGAGTATCTGAAAGACAAAATAAATATCTCAGTAATTGTAGGAGATGTTCAGACTGACAATGATGCAAAGCGGATTGGCAAACTTGATATTCCAGTAGTTCAGATAATAACTCACGGCTCCTGTCATCTTGAAGCTCAACTCGTCAGAGATGCTTATACGAAAATCGATACTGAACAAACAGATTTATTAATTATTGAAAATGTAGGTAACCTGGTTTGTCCTGCCGGATATGATCTCGGCGAAAATAAAAAAGTTGTTTTGTTAAGCACGACCGAAGGCGATGACAAACCACTAAAATATCCTGCAATGTTCAGAAACTCATCTGCATTGATAATCAACAAGATCGACTTAATACCTTATGTAAATTCCTCTGTTGATGATATAAGACACAATGCTAAATCAATTAATTCTTCACTCGATATATTTGAAGTTTCCTGTAAAACTTCTAAAGGTATTGAAGACTGGTGCAATTGGCTTTTAAATCAGATTAAAAAGTGAAACAACGATTTCAAATATTGATTCAAGGTGCTGTTCAGGGAGTTGGCTTCCGTCCCTTCATTTACAAGCTCGCCGACGAGCTGAACCTGAAAGGAATTATCTCTAACAACGTCAAAGGAGTCCATATCGATATTGAAGGTGACGAGTTGCTGCTAAACGAATTTGTTAGAAGAATAAAAACGGACAAACCAAAACTCTCACACATTACCACTTTTGAAATAATCAGACTTGAGGTAAATGGATTCGATGATCTTAAAATTATTGAAAGTGATCCACGAGGTGATCCTTCCGCAATAATACTACCGGACATTGCTGTCTGTAATGAATGTTTGTCTGAAATGTTTGATCCTAATAACCGGAGATTTCTTTACCCTTTTATAAACTGCACGAACTGCGGACCGCGTTTCTCTATTATCGAAGCTCTGCCTTATGATCGCCCTAACACATCTATGAAAACTTTTAAAATGTGTGATGAATGCAAAGAAGAATATGAAAATCCATTAGACAGAAGATTTCATGCTCAACCAATTGCCTGTCCGAATTGCGGACCTCACATTGAATTGTTAGATCAAAATGGAAAACTGATTTGCGAAAAAGAAGATGCAATATCTGAAGCTGTTAAAAAAATAAAAGAAGGAAAAATCATAACTTTAAAAGGTCTTGGCGGCTTTCAGTTAATTGTGAGTGCAGAAAATGATGAGGCTGTTAAAAGACTTCGTGAAAGAAAACACCGCGATGAAAAGCCATTTGCTGTAATGTTTCCATCGATTGGGATGATTAAAGATTATTGTTTCGTTTCCAAAGTTGAAGAGAGTATATTGTTATCTCCAGAATCTCCCATTATTCTTCTAAAGAAAATATCCGGTATCCGGTATCCGGCATCTGGAACCCAGCATCCTCCAAAGGGGCAAGCAGTACCCACCATCTCAGAATTCATCGCCCCACAAAATCCTTATTTGGGAGTACTGCTTCCTTATACACCCTTACATCATCTGTTAATGAGAGAATTTGGTCAACCGATCATTGCTACAAGCGGCAATATCTCCGAAGAGCCGATGTGCATTGATGAAAATGAAGCGATTGAAAAATTATCCGGTATTGCTGATTATTTTCTGATTCACAACAGACCAATTGTAAGACCCGTTGATGATTCCGTCGTAAGAATTTTAAAAGATGAACTGATGATCTTGAGAAGAGCACGCGGATATTCACCATTACCTTTAACAATCAGAAATGCAGCAGAGGAAGATTTTGTTTGCGTTGGCGGTCATCTTAAAAACACGGTATCAGTAAAAAAAGGAAATGAAGTTTTTATAAGTCAGCATATTGGTGATCTTGAGAATACAGAAGCAGAAAAATATTTTGGTAATACAGTCTCCGATCTTAAAGAGATGTATAAAGTCAATCCATCATATTTTGTTCATGACCTTCATCCTGATTATTCTTCCACAAAATATTGCTCAACGCAGAATATAAAAATAATTCCCGTTCAGCATCATCTCGCACATGTTGCGGCTTGCTTTGAAGAAAACAAACTTGAAAATAAATGCTTAGCAGTATGTTGGGATGGTACCGGTTACGGATTTGATGGTAATATCTGGGGCGGTGAATTTTTTACTTACAGCGCAGAGAACTTTAATCATGTTGCTCAGTTAAGGCAATTCAGAATACCCGGTGGCGATGCTGCAGTCAAAGATACAAGACGAACATTGACCGGAATTCTTTATGAAATCTTTGGCAATGATATTCCATTTTCAAAACTGAATTTAGATGTTCCTGAAAACTCCTTTCGTTTATTTACTCAAATGCTCAATAAAAATTTGAACTGCTTTAAAACAACAAGCGTTGGTCGGATATACGATGCGGTTTCTTCTCTGCTTAACATTTGTAATAAGTCTTCATATGAGGGACAAGCTGCAATGATGCTGGAGTTTGCAGCCGATCAGAAAATATCTGCTCATTATGATTTTCATCTGATAGAAAAATCAACTTTAATAGTTGACTGGCAGCCAATGTTTGAGCAAATGTTCAATGACATTGCCATGGAAGTAAAAGATTCTGCAATCTCAGCAAAATTTCATAACACTCTCGTTGAGATCATCATTGCTTTGTCAAGGAGAATTGGACAAGAAGATGTGGTTCTCACCGGTGGCTGCTTTCAGAATGTGTTTTTACTTGAGAGAACAATTGAAAGGCTGATTGGAGAGGGATTCAATCCTTATTGGAATAAATCAATTCCAACAAACGATGGCGGCATTTCATACGGACAGGCAGTATTTGCTAATCACATTCTTAACAGAGATAATAAAACCAAAATTATCCAAACTGAAACAATAAGAGTTTAACTATGTGTCTTGCAATTCCGGGCAAAGTTCAAAAGCTAATTGAAGAAAAATCTTCACCGAGAATGGCTGAAGTTAATTTCGATGGAGTTGTCAAGCAGGTTTGCGTTGATTTCATTCCTGACATAAAAGTTGGTGAATATGTTATGGTTCATGTCGGCTTTGCATTAAACAAAGTAGATGAAAAAGAAGCGTTAGCTCAATTAAAAGCTATATCAACAGCAGAAGATATAATCAGAAAGAAGATGAAATGAAATTCCTCGACGAATATCGTGATGCTGAAAAAGTAAAAATACTGGTCGATCAGATTCATTCGCTAAATATTCCGCCGATCAATATTATGGAAGTATGCGGCAGTCAGACTCACACTATACTAAAATATAATTTGGAAGAACTTCTGCCCGATAGTATAAATCTGATTCACGGACCCGGTTGTCCAGTTTGTGTTACTCCGATTGATATGATTGATAAAGCCATTTTACTTGCGCAAATGGAAAATGTAATTTTCACTTCTTATGGTGATATGCTTCGAATTCCCGGAGGCCAAAACAGTTTAATAAAAGTAAAGGCAGCCGGTGCCGATGTAAGGATGATTTATTCACCACTCGATGCAATAAGATTAGCGAAGGAAAATCCTGATAAGAAAATTATTTTCTTCGCAATAGGTTTTGAAACAACAGCACCTGCAAATGCTGCTTCAATATTAACTGCAGAGAAATTAAATCTTACCAATTATTTTGTGCTAAGTTCTCACGTTCTTATTCCACCTGCTGTTCAGAATCTTCTTGATTCAGAGCTGATTAATCTAAACGGTTTGCTGGCGCCTGGACATGTTTGTACAGTAACTGGAACCAAATGGTGCGGTGAAATTTCAAATCATTATAAAATACCAATTACCGTAACAGGTTTTGAACCGGTAGATATTTTTGAAGGTATTCTTATATCAGCTAAACAAATTTTATCGAATGAACACGACACAGCTAACCAATACAAACGAGTTGTATCTAAGGATGGAAATCTTAAAGCGCAGGAAACAATTTACAGTGTATTTGAAATCTGTCATAGAAACTGGAGAGGACTTGGTGAAATAAAAAACAGCGGATTAAGAATAAGAGATGAATTCTGTCGCTTCGATGCTGAAAAGAATTTTGAGCTTAATTCAGTTACTACCAATGAAGATGAAAGATGTATTGCAGGAGAAATTCTTCAGGGATTGAAAAAGCCGAATGATTGTAAGTTATTTAGTAAAGATTGCACACCAACAAAGCCTGTTGGCGCACCGATGGTATCATCCGAAGGTGCTTGTGCTGCTTATTATAATTATCGGTCTGCTTTTAACACAATGGAACGCGGATGAAACAGAACAGTCTGCCGGCAGAGTCTGTCGCATAAGTCCACTTGTCAGTTGTCACGGAGCATTCCGTGACAATAATAAGCTCGGTCACGGTGTGGACCGTGACAGCCAAGTAACCAACTTATGCAACATTATCGACAGGCAGGTCAAACGGATTATTACGGATTAAAAGAAAATGGATTGCCCAATACCAGAAAACGAATTTGAGAAAATATTACTTGCACATGGAAGCGGCGGCTCTCTTACAGGTAAATTAATTAAAGATATATTCATTCAATCCTTCAATAATGAATTACTTGCAAAAGAGCACGATGGTGCTGTATTTAATCTTGATAGTAAGAAGTTAGCATTTACAACTGATTCATTCGTTGTAAATCCGATTTTCTTTCCTGGTGGTAACATCGGTGAATTGGCTGTGTACGGAACAGTTAATGATCTTGCGATGTGTGGGGCAAAGCCACAATACCTTTCTGCATCATTTATTATTGAAGAAGGATTTGAGATGGAAACGCTGCAGCAAATTGTTGCCTCAATGAAAACTGCCGCGGATAAATGCAATGTTCAGATCATAACCGGGGATACAAAGGTTGTTGAAAAAGGAAAGGGTGATAAAGTTTTTATTAATACATCGGGAATCGGAAATGTTCCGGATGAAGTAGATCTCTCACCGTTAAATGTTAAAGCAGGAGACAAAATTATTTTAAGCGGAACGGTTGCTGATCATGGTATTGCAGTTCTATCTGCAAGAGAAAATCTTGCATTCCAATCTGAAATTAAAAGCGATACTGCGCCACTTAATGATCTTGTTGAAGTTATGCTCAAGGTTTCAAAAAATATTCATGTTCTGCGTGACCCGACCAGGGGCGGACTCGCCACGTCTTTAAATGAAATTGCCTCTAAAGCTGCAACCGGAATTTTAATCCATCAGGAGAAAATTAAAATCGATTATGATGTTAAAGCTGCTTGTGAAATACTCGGACTCGATCCGCTTTACATTGCCAATGAAGGAAAGTTGATATGCTTTGTTGCACCATATGATGCTGAAAAACTCTTAAATGAAATGAGAAAAAATTCCGTTGCAAAGAATTCCGAGATTATTGGAGAAGTTATGAATGAGTATAAAGGTAAAGTAGTCTTAAAAACTTCAATCGGAACGAAAAGAATTTTGGATCTTCACACTGTCGAACAACTTCCAAGAATATGCTGAAAGGAATATTATGGATCAGTCATCAATCGCATTGATTTTAACTTCCGCTTCCATCGGTTTCATTCATACAATACTGGGACCTGATCATTACATACCATTTATCGCGATGTCAAAAGCTGGTAACTGGAGCAAGAAAAAAACTATCTGGATTACCACTATAGCTGGAATCGGGCATGTACTTAGTTCAGTAGTTCTTGGAATAATTGGCATTGCTTTGGGAATAGCTCTCAGCAGTCTTGAATTTATTGAATCATTCCGAGGTGAACTTGCAGGATGGCTTCTTATTACTTTCGGATTATTGTATTTCGCCTGGGGCATTCGCCATATTTACAAGAGCAGGAAACACGCACATCAACACTTTCACGAAGACGGAACTTTTCACACACACAGCCACAATCATTCTGATGACCATGCTCACGTTCACGAATGTAAGAAGGTAAACTTAATTACTCCATGGATTATATTTATAATATTTTTATTCGGGCCCTGCGAGCCGCTTATTCCATTGCTGATGTTTCCGGCAATGAGCCATAGTGTATTAACATTAGCTTTCGTTACCATTACATTCTCTGCTGCAACGATAGGAACAATGCTTGCGGTTGTAACTGGCAGCTTATACGGATTTAAACTTTTTTCTTTTAATCGTGCAGAAAAATATTCACACGCAGTTGCTGGCGGATTGATTTTGCTTTGCGGAATTTCGATTAAGTTTTTAGGGTTGTAATGCTGTTAATTGATTCTGAGATTTATTCTCTTCTAAATGGCTTACTTCTTCTTGAATCGGGAACTCAACTTTAAACTCACTTCCCTTTCCAAGCTTACTTAAAACTGAGATATTACCACCGTAGTGTTCAACAATTTCTTTGACAAGATTTAACCCAAGTCCTGTGCCGATCTGTTCAGTTTCCCTGGCATTTTTACTTCTGTAAAATTCCTCAAATATTTTTTCAATATCCTCCTTTGGAATTCCAATACCTGTATCCTTAACAAGAAATCCGTAAGTAATATCATCAATAAAAGTTTCAACAACTACTTTCCCACCTGCAAGAGTGTATCTCAGCGCATTACTCACAAGATTGCTGACTACTTTTTCAAATCCATTAACATCTATCTGGATATTAAAATGAACCGGCAGATGACAATATTCCAGGATAATATTCTTCTTATCAGCATAGGGTTTGTGATGACTCACAATTCCGC
Organism: Ignavibacteria bacterium; assembly: GCA_037447335.1. Lineage (GTDB taxonomy): Bacteria > Bacteroidota > Ignavibacteria > Ignavibacteriales > Ignavibacteriaceae > JBBIGV01. The sequence goes on from JBBIGV010000056.1 coordinate 7,411, forward strand.
ACAGCCATTCATCAAAGTCAACATTTTCAAATACTGGTTTTTCCATCCCAAGATTATATTGTGTAACTGTTATCATTTCCTTAATCATATCAATCACCTGTGAGGATCTGCGTTCAGCTTTGAATACCATGTCTCTTACTTCTTTTCTCAGATCATCAGCAAATAATGTTTTTACAACATCAAGCGTGCTTTGAATTGCAATCATCGGCGACTTTAATTCGTGTGCAGCAAATCGGAATGTTCTGCTTCTGTCCTTAATTGCTTTTTCAAGCTGAACATTTTTTTCGTCAATAATGCGTTTTAGTGCTCTGTAACCATTCATAAAGTAATTAATGATATAAACAACTGCGAAGTTTGTAATATAAAATGCAATCAGAGAAGTTACTATCAGTGCGAGCGACGCAGGTTCAGTGCGAAGCAAATACCTGTCAACCATAAAAAGATGCTCTAGCACTGTCCATACTGTTAAAAGCAGAGCAGCTATAATCGCATTGAAATATGGAAGAAATTTTCCGGGAAATATTATGCCCGAAAGTATCACCTGTACGAGATACAAAAAGTAAAACGGATTTCCGATTCCACCTGAATAATGAATTATGAATGAAATGAAAATTAAATCAACCAGTATCTGAAGCTCAAGAAATGCGAGCTCCTGGTATTCATTTTTAAATGGAAAATATCTTGCAATAAAGAAAAACAATATGTTAATGATGATAAGGATTACTGCAATGTTGGTTATTTCAACGAAACCGATTCTGAAACCAAATATTCCTTCAGCAACGGGAACACAAAAAATCAGGGAAATAATTGCAATCCACCGAAGATTTGTAAGCCATGCTATTCTTTCCCTCAAAGAAGCTACTGTATGAAAAGGCAGCTTTGCACTTCCGGATGTACTGAGATCAAATCTGAACATTGAAGAACTCATTGAGTTTCGATTTAATAATTTGCGATAATCCTTCATTCAAGGTTGTTGAAAGAGGTTGAATTCCAATGAAGATAAAATCCATTTGCTGATTTTTTAATAAATAATTTTTTACGATATTGATTGAAAATGCGTGTGTGCTGAAATCCGTCTGTTCAATTTCTTCTTCAGTAAAAAATTTTACGCCTCCGGGTTCAATATTGGAATGTGCAGCATCGACAAACACAACAACCTGTGGTTTGTGATTAAGAATTGTTTCTAAATGATTTTCAGGATTTCTTCCTGCTATGATGAATTGAGATTTCCGAAATTCTTTTTTTGATTTGAGCCTTTCTATGAATTCTATTCCTGCACCATCATCACCGCGATATTCGTTACCTAATCCGACAAATACAATTTTTTCTTCATCGTAGTCAGAAAGCTCATCTGTTAAATGCATAAAATTCATCTTCAACAACAATTTTATGGCGGCATTTTGGACAAACTTCTTTTATCTGATCTTCTCTTCTTATTCTTGACTTTGCTTTTGATGGTTCATGCTCAAAAAACTCTCTCTGGATATTCAGCAAAAAGTTTGGATGCGCATAAGCTTTGGCACCAAGTCTTTGTCTTATCCATTTGATCTGATCCATAGGTGCGATGATAGAACCACAAACTTCACAGAGCAGAATTTCCTTTTCAACTTTTTCAAGAATGTTCGGATCGTTAATATCCATTGTGGCAAATGAGTATTCGGTACTGAGAATTACTCCTTTCTCAGTAATGCAGTGCTCCTCGCACTGCCCGCAATGAATGCATGATGCATAGTTAATTTGCAGTGTTCGTATTTTGTTATTCACATCATCAGTCACTGTAATTGCTCCGGCAGGACAAACCAGTGCACAGGTTCCGCAGCCAACGCAATCTTCGTTATGATAACGAGGGAAACCTCTGAACTCCTCTTCCGGCTTGAATCCCTCAGCAGGAAATTTTGTAGTGTATGGTTTTGAAAAGAAGGATGTTAACGCTTCTTTTATCTCACGTATTTTGGGAAGATACATTTCTATACTCCAAACTTTTTAATTTAAGCTTCCACTTCTTCTTTTAGAGTTTCATCTCTCAGTTCTTTATCTTCTTCATATTTATCAACAACAGATACTTTCGCTAATGGTATTTTACTTCGATGAGCTGCTCTTGATACAGCATGAGCTGCTGTTGGTGCAGCAAGAACAATGAATACAATTCCAATCAATGCTTTAAACCCAAAACTTGTAAATCCCTGCATTACAATTACACCCAGCAGAATTCCCATTGAGCCGAATGTAACGCACTTAGTAGCCGCCTGCAGTCTGTTGTAAACATCCGGCAGACGGATGAGACCAAGCACTCCAAAAAAATCAAAAGCGATTCCGATGCAGATTAAAATAATTCCAATTGTATCAGTCATCTAACTGCCTCCCTTCCAGAACTTTTGAAAAAGCAAGTGTTGCAATGAGACTGAGCAGTGCCCAGATGAGTCCGACATCAATGAAGAAAGATTCATTGTAATAGATGCTCAACAAAGCTGTTAGTCCAATAATCAAAATTCCAAGTATATCTACGGCAACGATTCTGTCTGCTGCAGTTGGTCCAAGTATTACTCTGATCAATACCAACAGCGAACTGAACAGAATCACATTGATCAGCTTGAGCATCAGCTCGCCTTCATAAATAAAAAAGTTAAAGAAAAAGAAAGCTGCAAAGATGATCAGCCCGATTATCCATTTCAAAATTTTCATTCAAACACCTCCGTAAGTGTTTTTTCGAACCTGTTTCCAATTTCTTTTGTTGCTTCATCCACGTCCTGCGTTTTTACATTTATCCAGTGAATGTAAAGTTCCTGTTTGTCCCTGTTCAAATCTACTGTTAATGTTCCCGGAGTAAGAGTGATTGAATTTGAAAGAACAGTTATTGCGGAATCTTTAGTGAGCTTTGTTTTGATTTTTACTATTCCCGGTTTAATGGGAAGCTTTGGATGAATAACCAGATAAGCTACTTCGAGATTTGCTTTTATCATCTCCCAAACAAACTTGACAATATAGAACAGAAAATGAATCGTTCTTTTCACCGGGTGTTGACTCGCTGCATTCTTTATAAGGAAGTGTCCTGCCAAAAAAGAAATGAGCAATGAAATTGCTATACCGATCAGCGCTTCCTGATAGTCCTTAATATCAGTCAACGCAAACCAGACAATAAGTGCAAATACAAAAACTATTATTCTGCTTTTAGTTTTAATTTCCATTTATACCTCCAAGCACAAGCTGAATGTATTCTGTTTTATCAGCAATTACTTTTACGACAGGATCAAGAGTAACTTCCTGAATGCCGGGCACAACCATTAAACTTGTAATAAGGCACAGCACAGCAAGTGTTATCATCGAAGCATTCATTCTCCAGCCGATTTTATTTTCTGATGATTCAACAACTGTTTCCCCTTTGAATCCGTATCTCTGAACTTTCATAAATGAAGCAAGAGTTAAAAGACTTCCGATAATTGCAAATACTGCATACCAGGGTAAACCAGCCTGCAGAGCTGCAATTATAATTATTAATTTGCTGAAGAATCCATTGAACGGCGGAATACCTGATATTGAAAGTGAAGCGATCAGAGAAGTTTGTGATGTTGTGGGAAGCAGCTTCATCAGGTTCCCCATCTTTCTCAGATCACGTGTGCCAAGCGCCATTTCAACAGAGCCTGCATTATAAAATAAAAGTGATTTGAATAGTGCATGATTAAACAAGTGAAACACAGCGCCAAGAATTCCGAGCGGAGTGGCGATTCCCATCCCGAGTAAAATATATCCAATCTGACTGATGCTGTGATAAGCGAGAAGCCGTTTCATATCCCATTGACCAATTGCAAGGAACACCCCGATTAGGATCGAAATTGTTCCGAGCACTAAAAATATCTCCATAAATACTTCGGGTGCATTGAACACGTTGTAGAAAATTCTGATCATCACATAAATTCCAAGAGCTTTAATCAATACTCCTGAAAGCATTGATGAAATTGGTGCGGGCGCAGAAGAATGTGCATCAGGCAGCCATGCGTGGAAAGGCATTGCAGCAGCTTTCAATCCGAATCCTGCCATAAATAAAGCACCAACCCAGAATATTACTTTCTGATCAACAGCCGGCAGCACCTCAGCTACCTTAGCCATCGTTAATGTTGATGTTGCACTGTAGGTTACTGCAATTCCAGCAAGAATTAAAAAAGATGAAACAGATCCCATTACCGCATACTTAAACGCGGCTTCAAATTCCTCAGCTTTGCTTCCGTATGCAACAAGTGCAAAGGCAGAAAACAGAGCGATTTCCATAAAGACGTAGAGATTAAAGAAGTCACCTGTTATTATCACTCCGTTCATACCTGTAACCAGAAGCATAAACAGAGAGTAATATTTCCAATCCATTGAAAGGTGACGAATATATTGAATCGAAAATATCAATGATGTAAACGATATAATGCTAACCATCACCAGTATAAAAGAAGTAAGTGCATCCTGCACGAGAACTATTCCATACGGTATTGACCACGCACTCATAGAGTAAGTGATAGTTTCTTCTTTCATCAAAATAAATGAAAACAGTGAAAGCACAAGTAAAGCACTCGATGCAATTACACTAAGTATTACTGCCCAGTTGTCTTTCTTGCCAGCAATAAGGGAAATTAAGAATGCAGCAAGGAGCGGAATGATTATATAATAAGGAAGTATCATCCTCTTAACCTCCTTATCTCTGTTATATCAAATGTGCCATATTTTTCAAATAGTTTTATTGCTAGGGCAACTAACATTGCGGTTGTGCCAAGTTCAATTACTATGGATGTGAGCACCAAAGCCTGTGGAAGCGGATCAACCATTGGTGAGATTTCCTTTCCCTTCGACAAAATCGGATAAAGCGAATTATTACGATAGGCAAAAAGTATCAGAAGAAGATTTACTGCATAGCCAAGTATTCCGATTGATAGAATAATTTTTATTAAATCTCTTTTTGTCAGAACTCCGTACAAACCAACAAGCAGCAGCGTAAAACAAAGAAGATATACAATCATAATTCATTCTCCTTTCATAACTTTTGAACCTGCCAGAACCCATACTACAAGGAAAAGGGACATTCCGACTTTGATTCCAATTACTATGTTTAGCGGAAGTATTGTGCCGGCGCTTAGCAATGCAAACAATTCACCTTTAGTTATAAAGTTTGCAAGGAAGGCACCGCCCATTGATAAACCAAGAATACCGATTACAAGAAACAGAGTTGCACTTGCTGATTCCAGATCATGAAGAAAACCAATGTTTAACCAGTCAGATGTAAACTTTCTTCCGTAGGCAAGCAAAACATTCAGAAATGCAAGTGCTACTATTACACCTCCAGCAAATCCTCCGCCGGGTGAAAGATGTCCGTGAAAGATGATGTAAATACCGTAAAGTAAAATCATCCATACACTTATTCGCGTAACAGTTTTAACGATTAATGTCATACCACTATTCTGCTGCATGACTTAACTCCGTTTTATCTTTTTTAGATTTTGATTTTATCCTGAGAATTGTAAACGCTCCGAGTATTGCGGTAAATAATACTGTGATCTCTCCAAGTGTATCGTAGGCCCTGTAATCAAGAATTATTGAACTTACAAGATTTGCCGCACCTGTATCCTGAGCTCCGTTATCCAGATAGTATTGTGAAGTTGTCATCAAAGGTTTGCCAAAAGGTGGAAGCAGCTTAAATACTGAAACGCTGAATATAAAAATAGCTGCGAGGGTGATAACTGTTACACCAGCCAGTATTTTATTAATTCTTGATGGAGCCTGCTTGTGATAATCCTTTCCTGAAAATGCTTTCACAAGAATTATGAGTGCAAATATCTCAAACAGGAACTGCACGATCGCCAGATCAGGTGCTTGCAGGAAAAGAAATGAAAGAGAAACACCTAATCCCACAACACCAATTGCAATAATTGAGGAGAGGATATCCTCCATCTCCAGCGCCGCAATCGAAGCGATTATCATTACGATAAGTATAAATATTAACCAATACTCAACAGGCATTTAATCCTCCGGGGAAAACTTATTATTTCGTTATGCTGAACTTGCCGCCTTTGGCGAGCTTCGCTTTCAGCGGGTTTCAGCATCTTCGTTTTTTTCTATTTGGGCTGATGCCCTTTTCCTTCTGCTTTTTATCTTTTGACCCGTCATTTAAATCGGGATCTAATTGAACTTCTAAGTATCGGCTTTAGCCAAATCAATTTATTAACACTACATACTTAAAAGATGCTGAAATGAATTCAGCATAAAACTTTTTAAACCACTAACATTATTATTATAAAGCCAATAACCATATAAAGAACATAAAGCTGAAGCTGTCCGGGATGTGCTTTCTGCAAGTATCCCGAAAATGAAAAAGTAAATTCTCTTCCCATTTCATAAAGATCGAAGTACTTTTTCTCAGCATAATTATAAATTGACTTCAGCAATGTGAAATTTCTAACTTCATTATAAAATTCTGTTCCTGCAATACGGAATTTCTCTAAAGCGGGCATACCACCGACATAAACATCATCGTATCTTACTTTTGCCGTTAATCCATAAATCAATATTCCTATAAGGAATGCGACAACAAATAATAGAATGACAATTATCGGGTCATATAATCCAACGAATGCTGGAATGTTCATTCCTGATGCTTCTACAACAGGATAAATGAAATATTTGAGCGGCAGAGCAACGGCTAATATTCCAAACACAACACATAATGCTGATAACAATCCCGTCGATAACCATTGATTAGCAGGAGCTTCTTTTATGTCTTTCAATATATCAGAACGTCTTCCAAGGAATGCCGCATGCAGGAATTTCATAAAGCTTGCGAGTGTTAATGCGCTTCCGAAAATTGCAATGATTATACAAACAAGAAGCCATAACTGATAGCCTGCGCCAAGTGCTGCTGTTTTTTCAATCAATCCCTGGTAGATCATCCACTTGGAAAAGAAACCATTGAATGGTGGAATTCCTGAAATGGATAGTGCACCGATCAAAGCCATCAGAAAAGTTATCGGCATATTTTTTCCAAGTCCGCCAAGATAATCAAGCTCTGCAGTTCCTGCTCTCTTCTCAACTGAGCCAAACGACAAAAATAAATTTGACTTATAGATAGTATTATTTATCATATGGAACAATCCGCCGGCAAATGCAAGAACACTTCCGCTGGCAACTCCCATTACCATATAACCAACCTGGCTGACAGCATGGTAACCAAGTAGTCTGTATCCATTGTGTTGAACCATTGCCATCATTACAGCAGATATAACAGTCAGTGCACCAAGCGAAATCAATATCATATTGATTAATGGATACACTACAAATAGTGATGTGAGCATTTTTGCCAGAAGAAATATTCCGAGCAGTTTATCAAGCGACGCAGGCAGGAATGCGGCACTTTCAACAGGTGAATTCTGACTGAAATCCGGAACCCAGGTATGAAATGGAAAAGCACCGGCTTTTGCAAATGCTGCGATCAGTAAACAGATAAACGCAATGTGCGCATATTCTCCCTGTAATGGAATTTGCGGATTGTTAAGTGACCATCCGGTTGCCGGAGAAAGAAGCCACATTATCACCAAACCCATGAGCAGAAAGGCATCACTGCCGCCGATAATTATAAAAGTTTTCTTCGCCGCTTTTGGTGCTTCGAGAGTTTTGCCCATTGTTGCGAACAGGTAAAGAGTCAATCCGCTCAATCCCCAGAAAATCAAAAATGAAAGTGCGTGCTCACTAAGAACAACTGCATTGCAGAATGAAACTGTTATTGGATAAAGGAAGAAAAATCTTTTTTCTGAGTTTTTATCTAATCCATTCAAAGAAAAAATCAGAATGATGAAACTGAGTATTTGTATGAAGGCAACAACAAATAATCCAAGCTGGTTTAGAGAGAAGATTATTTGTCCGAAGTAAGCAAAAGAATCCACCGGTCTTTGATAGAATAAATAAACCATCACAAGTCCGAAACCAAGGGCAAGGAATGTTAATCCTTTTCGCAATACTGCGAAAAGAAAGAGATTTATAAAACCAACAGCAAGAGGAACAATTAAAAACAGAAGAAGTTCATTGATTATTATCATTTCATTTGCCTCCAGAGCTGTTCTGTTTTTTCACGTGAGAGTTTCATTAGATCAATCTGATACGGCTCATTGTTCTTATCACGAATTTTTATTGATCTTTCGGTGCAGCAATAACAGGGGTCCACTGCAGCAAGGGTTATAAGCGCATCCGCAACCGGGATGCCTTTACACGATGCTTTGAATGTTGGAATGTTAACATAACTTGGTGCACGGACTTTATGCCTGACTGGTCTGTTCGTTCCATCGGTTCTTACATAGTGAAAAACTTCTCCGCGCGGAGCTTCGTATCTTCCGATACCTTCACCGGGAGAAATTTCTTTGACATTATTTCTTATCCCTCCATTTATTGTTTTTAGTTTTTCAAGACATTGCTTGCAGATTTTTATTGATTCAAAAGTTTCGAGAAGTCTTACAACTGTTTTGTCAAACACGTCACCGTTATCTGTTACGATTATTTTAAAATCAACGAGATCATAAGCATCCGTGGGTTCATCTTTTCTTACATCAATCGGAACTCCAGAAGCACGTGCAGTGGGACCTACAGCACAAAAATCAATTGCATTTTTTTTTGTAAGTATTCCGACACCCTTCAATCTTGATCTCAAAACCGGATCATCAGTGGCAGCTTTTGCAATCATCTCAATCTTCTTTTCAATTTCATCCATTACCTCGAACAGTTTGCTTACTTTGGATGGATCAACATCTTTTGCAACGCCGCCCACTCTCATCATTCCATAATGATTTCTGTTCCCTGAAATTATTTCAAACATCTGAAGAACAGGCTCGCGGTATTTCCAGGCCCACATCCATAAAGTATCGTATCCGATGAAATGTCCTGCAAGTCCAATCCACAAAAGATGACTGTGAATTCTTTCAAGCTCGCCAACCAGCGTGCGGATGTATCGTGCACGCAGGGGAATTTCTATATTGTCAACATCTTCCATTGCATGAACTGCTGCAAGCGGATGAGAAGTTGAACAGATTCCGCAAATCCTCTCTACCAGATACAGTGATTGTGTGAAAGTTTTTGATTCAGATATAAATTCGTGTCCCCGATGCATCCATCCGATTTCTAAATCAATATCGACAACTGTTTCACCATCAACCTGAAGAGTGAAATATTCTGCTTCCTCGAGCAGCGGATGATAAGGACCAACAGGTATTACATTTTTATCCATTGCTTCTCCATTTTCTAAGAGGCACTTTAATGTTTTGCGGATGATTGCCAGTCAATAACGGCTCAGGTCTTGGATGACATTCGAAAGTAACTCCAAGCATTTCAGACATTTCTCTTTCAATCCACTCGGCACCGCGAACGATTGGAGTAATTGAATTCATTTTCGGATTTTTTTTATCCTTCATGACAACACGAGGACAATAATACTCTCCGGTTTTATCGTGTGAGAAATGATAAAGAACTTCAATTCCCCTGTACGTTTCTGTTGCAGTGGCAGTTGATAATCTGCATCCGAGTTTATTAAAGAGATGTTCCGCTACTTCTTTTATGTTTTGATTTTCAACTTCAAAGTATAGTCTTTTCTTCTTTTCAACTTTAGAAACGAGTTTGTTCCCCATTAGGGAAATAAATTCATTGTAACTATGCATTTAAAACTCCTACAAGTTTAACAACACCTTCAATCATTGCTTCGGGTTTTGGCGGGCAGCCGGGGATATAGAGATGAATTGGAATTACATCTTCCCTCTTTTCTACAGTGTTATAGCTATCCTTAAAACAACATCCAGATGCGGGACAAGTACCAACTCCAACCACAAAACAAGGTTTGGCTGCTTGCTCATAAATCTTCTTTACCTGCGGTGCAACTTTCTGATTGATGACTCCGCTTAACAAGATTACATCTGCGTGACGAACTGAGCCAACTAGCTTTATCCCGAATCGTTCAACATCATATTTCGGTGTGAGCAAGTCGAGTATTTCGATATCACAGTTGTTGCACGGCGATGCGCTCATATGATAAACCCAGATAGATTTCGCAAGCCGTTTATTGTACCAACTCATTTAGTACCTCAATAATTAGAAAAATTATGTTTCGCTTTGAACTCCGAATATCGATTAACGATTTTTGATTTATGAATTAAAATCAAAATTCTGAAATCGTTAATCCTTGTTCTTAAATCATTTCTAGTGCTTCATTAAACATTAAATCAAAAACAATTTTATTCACTCATTAAAAAGAGAATTTAATATCCAAACACAGCCAGCACCATTGCAATCAACGTTAACGGAGTTGCATACTTCCAGAAGAAGTTCAGTGCTGTATCAATTCTAATTCTCGGATTTGTGTTTTTGATGATTATCATCAACACAACAATTAGTAAATATTTTAGAACGCTCCACAAAATTTCTATTCCATTAAAACTGAATCCGCCCCAGAACAAGAGAACAAGCAGGAACGGAAATACCACATACATCATAAAATGATTAAGCTTCCAGAAACCAAGCGGCGGACCGCTGTATTCCATAAATGGACCTTCAACAAGTTCAGTTTCAGCTTCAGGAATGTGGAATGGCGGCAAAGTCATTTTCGCCTGAATGCAAAGCAGACCAATAATAAAAGCAATTATTCCTGAGGCTGAACCGATAAACATTCCATCTGCCTGTGCAGCTAAAATACTTCCAAGATCAAGCTGATATCCTGCTTTGATTATCGGAACAAGTAAAACAAGAATGAATGCAAGTTCATCAGCAAGCAGAAGTTTTATTTCTCGTCCGGCACCAAGACTCGAATAAACATTTCCTGATGCAGATCCGCCAAGCACAACCATCACAGAAAATATCATAAGAAGGTACATTATTACAATTAAGTCCCCGCCAAAGCTGATGTTGAAGAATAGCGATGTTCCGACAATTGCAGAAACAAGAACAAGCATCGCAAATGAAACAAACGGTGCAACTACGAACATCGAATGTACGCCATCTTTTACAATGATAGTTTCTTTTCCAAGCAGCTTAAAGAAATCATTAAAGTTTTGTAGAAATGGCGGACCAACGCGATACTGAAATCTTGCTGATACTTTTCTGTCAACCCAGCCGACTGTTAATCCCAGTATTGCTGTAAATAAAAAGCCCGGAAATACAAGCAGGTAAACGAATAATTCAAGGTTCATAGTTTGCCCTCCTTATTCAGCCAGCTTGGAGTTCTAACGGCAAGATGATTTCCAATAAAGAAAATGTTTTGTTTATGATCTTCAACTACTTCTTTCATCATGAAAGAATTTGCAGGTGCGGTTTGAACACAGGCTGGTTCGTAATCAGGCTTTTGTTCAAGTTGATTCAAACAGTAATCGCACTTTGAAGTAATATAGTTTATAACTTCAGGAAAGATTGTTCCGAAAGGACAGGCAAGCACACAACTTTTACAACCAACACAACGCATATTGTATCTTTTTATCATCCCGTCTTCCTGATGCTCTAGTGCTTCTTTCGGACATGCATCAACGCAGAATGCTTCTTTACACTGCCTGCAGTAAGCAGAAAACTCGGCAACTTCTAGGAGACTGAATGCACCATGATTTTTTTGATGGTACATATATTCACAATGAATGTCTTCTGCATTAACATTTGATTCCCTCAGCACCGGGATATCAATGTATAATCTTTTCAATCCCATATTGCCTCCTCATTTTTAATCTGATCATAAGTGAAGACAGGTCCATCTTTGCAGGCATAATATCCGCCGATAACACAATGTCGGCACTGACCAAATCCGCAATACATTTTCTTTTCCATAGAGAGATAAAGATTTTCTTCTTTGTAACCGTACTTCAGCAAATCAAATGTTCCGAACTTCATCATAACAGGTGGTCCGCATACTATTGCCGGATTTCCATTGGGCTTCATATCTATTTTTTGCAGCAGCTTTGTAACGAGACAAACATCTTCTGCCCATTGTTCACCGGCAGGAACTTCATCAACAGCACGGATGAATCTAACGTTATCATATCTTCTCCACTCAGTTACTTCATCTTTATATAAACAATCCTTTGGTGTCTTTGCCCCGGCAAGAAAAGTTATGCTGTTATAATCTTTGTTGTCATGCAGCATTGTAAGAAAGAGAGAGCGAAGAGGTGCAAGTCCGCAGCCGCCGCCAAGAATTAAAACATCTTTTCCTTTAAATTTTTCAAGAGGATAATTTGAACCGAACGGACCGCGTATTCCAATTGTAGCACCGGCGTGAAGTTCGTGGATATATTCGGTCAGGAATCCTGTTTTCAAAATTGTAACATCCATATCATCAACAATGTAATGAGATGAAGACGGAGTGAAAGGACCTTCACCGATTCCCGGAATTCCAACCTCTATGAACTGTCCTGTTTTAAAAGGAATTGGTTTCTTCGGTTTGAACCTCAATGTTCTTATCAGAGGTGATTCCTGAATCACTTCATAAACATCTGCAGGAATAACTTCATACGGATTTTGCATAAAACTTCCTGATATATTTTTAGTTTACTTCCTGAGTTAAAGAGCTTACATTTTTAACAACTTCACGAAAATCAATTTTAGCAGCACAAGCTTCCGTGCATCTTCCACATCCGGTGCAGCCAAATTCACCAAAGTTCTTGTGCATATAATCGAACTTGCAGAGATATCTGTTGCGGAATCTTTCAGTCATTTTTGGTCTGGGTGTTCCACCACCTGCAACTCTTGCATAACCATACCACTGACATGAATCGTATGACCTGACTTTAATAAAATCCTTGTCCGTTGATTCATCATTAAGGATCAGGCAATAACAGGTTGGACATATATTTGTGCAGGCACCACATCCAACACATTCTCTAGCTGCTTCTTCCCAACTTTTATGTTCAACTTTTCTGATTTCAGAAAAATCACCTGAATGTGTAAGATGATTATTTTTCTCTACAAGCTGATCAAAAACTTTTTTGCGATTTGCCTTAACAATTTCAATGTCAGAAGCAGTTGAATCAACAACGGTTATTTCTTTCTTCATCAGTTCTACAAATTCCTGGCTGCGCTCTGAACCGATCTGGATTAAATAATTTCCATCAGCTATGGATAGGTTAAGATCAAATCCGTTTTCAGGATACGGATGACCATTTAATAAATTACAACTGCAGGTTTCATGCAAATGATCACAGTCTGAGGAAATGATTAGTGAGTTGTCTCTCCATTGCTTGTATGCAGGATCAACAAATCCGCTTTGCAGCATGGCTTTATCAAGCAGGTGAAGAGCTTTAAGATCACAAGCTTTCACTCCAACAATTAAACGTTTCTGATTTTTATTTTTAATTGGGTAAACTTTTTCACGGAAAAGATAGAAAAGAATTTTGGCGGGGTCAGTTGTTCTGAAGTAATTTAGTTCTAAAGTTTTTAATTCTTCAAACCTGCAAAAATGTAACAAAGAATTTCCATTTCTTTCGGAACCTACTTTGTAAGGAACAATAACTTCATTGTAGCCTCCCACGCCTTTACTAATTTTCATTAGGAAGGTATGAAAATCATGAACATTAACTATCATCTATCCTCCACCTGACTGTTGATAGTTTGAACCAGACTTGTTAATCCGTTAGCTATTCGGAAAAACTATTCGGGGTCTTACAATAATTAGTTTAATTTACATCTGAAAAATATTTCCCAAAATTTCTAAAATCAACATAATAGTTTCGATTTTAGGTTATAATCGGCATATTTTGATATTTAGCAATGATGTTGTTTTGTCAATGATTCAGATGCGAAGCCGATATTAATAAGAGATTGCAAAAGGAATAAAATTCCGCATAAATAATCGGAAATGTATTACCAGCTAAGAATTTAATCATTTCTGCATGTGTAGTGTTGTTATAATTTTTTCCAATTTTAAGTACTCGCTAAGTCAAAAGATTTATTAAACCATTCACTTAGCCAACCAGAAATTGAGGATGATCCGCTTGATAAATAAAAATAATAATGCAAAGTTTGCAGTAAGCATAAAAATGTCGTTGGTGGAAAACCGTACTCGAAGTTAATCTTCGATACAACTTAACACATAATTATTTCAAAATATTTTTTTGAGGAAGGAAAAATGAAAAATAAAAAGAGCATCTTAATTGTTGACGATGAACCGGATGCAATTGAGTTTGTAAAAGCCATTCTTACAGACATTGACGATTTCAATTTAATTACAGCTAAAGATGGTAGTGAAGGCATAGCAAAGGCTGTTTCATATAAACCTGATCTCATTATTCTCGATGTTGTACTCCCGGGAATGGATGGTTTCCTCGTTTTTCATGAATTACGTGGTTTAAATGAAACCAAAAACATCCCTATAATTATGTTGACCGGTGTAGCTGATAAAATTGGAATTAAATTTCTTAAGGAAGATATGAAAAAGTACACCGGCAACGAACCTGTCGAATATATTGAGAAGCCGATTGAGCCGGATACTTTAATTAAGGCTGTACGATCGGTGTTTAATCAGTAAAAGTTTTTATGGAAAAGATAGTTGAACAGTTACTCGAATTATCAAATACTACTTCATCTGATTTTTCTACGGAAACCTTTTTAGAAGAGTTATCATTCAAAATTATTGGTACTCTTAATGCAGAATTTTGTGCACTTGCATTATATGATAAAACAGAGGATCAGCTATTTTATCACATCGGGTGCTGGCGGGATACTAAATTATCGAAAAGTTTTCTTAATGATTATCCCGAAATAAGAAATGTTACGAGTGCAGTTAAAATATGCGCCGAAAAGAAAAATATTCAAAGTTTTGCGGATGAGGATATTTCATTTAACCTAAAACAAGACTATGAGGAAAAATTCAAAATCAGTGCTGCTGCCGTATTGACAGTTCCGATGTTAAGCAGAGGCACGCTGATAGGTGTTATCGAAGTATTGAACAAACCCACCGATAAAATCTTTTCAGAAGACGATAAAATCTTACTGAAAATCTTTTCTAATTATGCTGCTATAGTTGTTAATAATAAGCAGCTGTTTGCCGAATGTCATTACAAAGACAAATTCTCTGCGCTAGGACAAAGCATAGCGAATTCTGCTCACGGTCTCAAAAATATTCTCAATAATATGGATGGAGGAGCTTTTATTGTAGAAAAAGGCGCTGCATTAAAAGATTTAAAAAAAGTTGAAAAGGGATGGGATATGATCAAAAGAAATACGATCAGGTTGCGGAAAATCGTTTTAGACATTTTATTGTACTCAAGACCAAAGCAGCCAGAGTTCAAACCATCCGACATTAATCAGATTTGTAAGGATATCAGCGATTTGCTCGACCAGAATGCGAAAGCTAATAACGTAGAGATTAAATTATTCCTGGATAAGATCAGTAAAGATTTCTGCTTTGATCCGATTGGTATACACAGATGTTTATTGAATTTAATTTCTAATGCTGTTTATGCCTGCGGTAAAAAGGGAGGCGGAAGAGTGAATGTAACTACAAAAACTTGCGAAGATGATGTTTTGGAAATCAAAGTTTCAGACAACGGAATAGGTATCAGCAAGGAGAATCTTCCTCATATTTTCGATATTTTTTTTACAACAAAGGGTGCGGATGGAACGGGTTTAGGATTGGCTGTTACAAAAAAAATAATTGATGATCATAATGGTACTATTCAGGTTACTTCTACAATAAATATCGGGACAAAATTTATTATCACTTTACCTAATAATAAATATCACAAATAGTTATCCATCATGTTGAGCAATAATTTATTTTAATTAAAGATATTTTTCTAATGACAATCTTATTCATATAGTGATCTTTTTACCGGTTGAATGAAATAATTAATTTTTATGCACGATAACTGTTATACCCAAAATTCCAGCTTCACATTTTCTAAAATTTTTATTCTTAATCGACAAATAAATTTTTAAACTGTATCCAGCACCTCAAACACTCTAATTTGCTTGATATCACTCGAATTAATTACATTAAAAATCCGGAAGAGGGACATATTTTGTGCTTCTTTCTAATCAACCTGATTTTGATTAGCTTCGTGAAAAAAATTTACGACTATTATCCAAAATTCAACTTCTTATTAATTGCTATTAACCGGTGAAATAGTTCACGCTGCAATCAATAACGATATCCAGAAACTACTTATTCAGATTACCGTGCTGCTGTTAACAGCCAGAATATTTGGTGAGCTTTCTCAAAAATCGGTCAACCAGCAGTGCTCGGTGAAATTCTTGCCGGTATCGTTCTTGGTCCTTCTTTGTTGGGTAACTTATTCCTGCTCATCACATTTGGCGAAAGTGAATTTTGATTAGCAGAAAAAAATGATATTTCATACATTTTTCATAATGAGTCCTTATATTGCTAAAGTATAATTGGAATTCTTGAAATTCCACACGATCTGTCAATTATATGGTATCAAAAAAATCAACTCCAGCTGATAATGAAAAAACGAGTAATTTTCTGCATATTAACAATTATTCTGTTTGGTTCCCTTCTGCTGCTACTGACATTAAAGCTTGCTGGAGAACTAGAAGTTTCCAAACTCATTCCAGATCTTTCTGAGAAATCATACCAGCCAAGTACCGATAGCAATTTTTTTACGGCTGTAAATAATTTTCTTCACAACTTTCAACACCCTCTTGCAATTTTGATTCTACAGATTTTGACTATTATATTAATAGCCAGACTATTTGGCTGGATGATGAACAAGATAGGACAGCCAACTGTAATTGGAGAAATCGTTGCAGGAATATTTTTAGGACCTTCCTTACTAGGATTATTCTTCCCCCAATTATCTAATTTTTTATTCCCTTTAGACTCCTTAGAGACTTCTGAAAAATTTGGATATTTAATAGAGAACTCATTTAATCGATTTTTT
>JBBIGV010000057.1:0-24114 GCA_037447335.1 Ignavibacteria bacterium
GGAACTGCGCAGTAAAATGCATCCATTTTATGCTCTATATCGGATTTAAGAAAAGAAGATGACTTTGCTGAAATAATTTCTTAACCGATACTATCTGGCAACTGCCGGATAGTATTAATTGTTTAATTTCCCTCCACAATCTTTGTTTCTTTTCAGATGGTTCTTTATAAATAACTTTTGTTGATCCTCCCTGCCTGCCGGCAGGCAGGTACGAGGATAGGCTTTTCATTTGTATTTTTTATCTACAATAATCAGACATCTACGATGTCTTAGGCTATTAGCATCTTCGTATGATTACCCTCGTAGAGGTTTTATTAGTGTAGAAAACCGGGAGAAAAATTCAAAACCTCGTAGAGGTTATGTTTTTGTAAAAAGATTCTAAAAAAAGAAGAATAATCATCGTAGAGGATTATTTATTTTACACTATCCTCCACAATCGTTATTTCTTCCTCCGTCAATCCGAAAAAGTACCCAAAATCCCCCAACCTGCCTGCCGTTCAGTCAGAGGGAGGACTTTTATTAATTATGTCATGAAATTTCAACAATTCTAATCTCATTAACAGTTAATCCATACAATTCATAAGCAGGTTTATCTATCTGCTTAGTGAGTGTTGTCTATTAAAACTGTAAGCAGGAATTATTAATATCAATAACAACTACTAAACAAATTACTTGACAAATTATGAACATTAAACTAACTTTTCTCGCAATTAATCTACAATTAATTATAAATAACATTTTTATGAGTGATACAACTTTTTTATTTGCAAGACCATCTTTTATTGAAGGGGTTATCAGAACTATTGATTTAGGAGCAACTTTGGACGAGTATAATCAAAGTGTAACATCAGAATTAGCCGATTTTATTGCTATTCGAAATGATTGGGGAGTAATCGGTGAGGATATATTTATGGTTTTGCACGAAGAGGAAGAGAAGTTAAAAGAAAAGGGAAAACAAATCGAGTTCGATTTTGTCAAAGAATAAACAAAATACTTTGGCACAATACAGAAAAATGGAACTCTATGCGGGTCCATTACCCCATCCTGAAATTCTCGAAAAATTCGAACAAATTTTGCCTGGTTCCGCTGATCGAATACTAAAACAGGCAGAGGCACAAACACTACACCGAATTGAATTAGAAAAAAAAAGTCGTATCATCAGATATTGTTAAATCATATTTAGGATTGGTCTTCGGTTTTTTGATAGGTATGGTTGGTCTATTAGGTGGAGTATATTTAACAACTTTAGGATATGATGTTTATGGACCTTTACTGAGTGGCGGCTCAATTGTTGCATTAGTTACTGCTTTTATTTACGGCACCAAATCTCGTAGCCAAGAAAGAGAAAAGAAATTTGAAAGTGTAGTAAAATAAGATTTATTTTTTCTTTTATCCCCCCCTTATAGTCTTAATCTCTTCCTCAGTCAATCCGTAAAGCCCGCCTTCGTAAAAACTTCCACCTTGGTTAAAACTTCGGTGGACAAGTCGGCGGGTAAACTGATAATCAATCTCATCTATTTGTTTATCAATAGTTTCGCATTTGCGGCTTGCCCGCCTCTGGCGGGTGAAGTAGTTTTTGTCGCTTTAGGTTTTGGTTTGCAAAAAATAAGGTAAATAATTCTAATAAAATTAAATCGGCTCTATAAATTTCGTAGTCGTTTTTTTAATAATTCAGGATTTCTTTTTGTATGTAAGAAAGCAAGAATAATTATGATCTCGTTTCGGGTAAGATAAACTATTTTATAAGGAAATCGTTTAACCAGGTGTTTTTTAGTACCCTTGTATTCTGATCTATAAATTTCCGGATTTCTTGTAATGAATCTGATCCCTGCATCAATGTGCAGCAGAAAGTCATGTCCCAGTCCTTTTCTTTTATCCTCATACCATGAGAATGCTTCATTTAAATCATTTTCAGCTTCAGGTCTTACTATTAGCCGGTATTTCATTCTCTACTTTGCCGAAGCAATTCTTTTATACACATCTTTCCAGGGTGAACCTAAGGCAGGATTTCTATGGTATGCTTCCAAACGCTCATCAATTATCTTTTTTTCTTCTTTAGTTAATTCGACCGCATCGGTTTCAGCAGCGATACTATCCCAAATATCTTCAACCAGTTGAATTCTTTCCGGTATTGATAATGCCAGGGCATCGGCTGCAGTCAGATTCTTTTTACTATTATTCTTATTATCCTGATTCATATTAAACTCCGAAATATTCGTTTGCCTTAAACGATTTGTACAAATATAATAATTTCATTATAAAACAAATAAATTTGCAGCTAAACCTTAGTAACAAAAATAACAGGATTATAATTTACCTTATTACCTCATAGCATTTAATCAATTGGTTAAAATCGAATAAGCTGATAAGGTTAATATTCGGAGTTTAACCAGGGTTACTAAGGTTAAATATAACTTTTTCATATCAATCGAATAATTGTATTTGATCAGTTGTTGGAAATATTTTATAATTATCCGGTTCTGTGATTTGATTCAAACCACCATAGCGATTAATTGTTTCCTTGACTTCTTTAATTACAAGTTGAATATTATTTTGAATTTCTTCAGTGGGATAACGCAATACTACCCACCCATGCCTGGTTAAATTATTATTACGCTTTTTATCATATTTAACTGAATCTACTGATAGATGATATTCGTCACCATCGCATTCAACATCGAGATTTCTTTCTTTACAGAATAAAGCAAAATCGAGGTAGTAAAAACTTCCCTTAGTCTGTAGCATATACTGCCTTTCGGCTTCAATTTTTTCTTGTCTGAATTTATTCCAAAGATTTTCTTCAATAGGACTTTCAATGAATAAATCATTATACTCTTTAGCTTTAATCAATCTTTCAAGAGTGGTATTGATAAATAAATTCCGTCTATGTCTTCTGCTAATAATAGGGTTTTCCAACTTTTCACATTTGTTAAATTCTATTTTATAATAATCTTCATTTGATTTTGGATTTCGTGGTTCCGCGGGAAATAGTTTTTTACGTTTTACCACTGTTATATTTTTCACCTTTGCAAACCATTTTATTTTAAACGCTTCTTCTCCAAACACACTAGTTTGATAAAAGGCAATATATTCAAGTTGGTTTTGACGGACTATCAGAGGGGTTCTTTTTGTTTTAACTGGGATTCTATACCAGTATTGATTTAATGCTATTGAAAGGTCGCTTCGATACTTTAACAAAGCAACGAGTGTATTTCTTTTAATTTCTTTTTCTTTCATAAAAATTATTTTACTCAATCCTCTACTATCTTTATCTCTTCCTCCGTTAATCAGTAAAGCCCGCCTTCGTAAAAACTTCCACCTTGGTTAAAACTTCGGTGGACAAGTCGGCGGGTAAACTGATAATCAATCTCATCTATTTGTTTATCAATAGTTTCGCATTTGCGGCTTGCCCGCCTCTGGCGGGTGAAGTAGTTTTTGTCGCTTTCTGTTTTGGCTTGCAGTCACTGCTTCTGGAAAAGCAGTAATAAATTCTATTTTTTATAATATTCATCCAATTCCCATTTTAATGGATTCAGTTCTATATATCTTCTTATGTGAAATAAATCTGTTTCATTCCGTATTATATGTTCATAATAATTTCTCTGCCAGTTAAAATTATTCAGTCCGTTTTGATTGCAGTGCCTTTTTACAGCCCCTTTAAAAGTTCTTATTATTATACCAAGACTTCCTTTTTGAGGGGATATTTTAGAAAAGCAAGGATTTTTTGCAGGGGCGTTGGTATCTCCATCCCGATCTGTAGGGGCGTTCAATTGAACGCCCCCATATGGTTCAATAATCTTATGTTCGTTTATGATAAGATTGCCGTGGAAATGATTTGGCATAACAACATAATAATCTAACTCACAAAAGCTGAAGTGCATTGGTATTTGTTCCCAGCACTCTATAACCTTACTGCCAATTTCTGACAGGATCATTTTTGATTTTACAATTTTCCCGAACCAATTAATTTTATTCTGTGTACATATTGTAATGAAATACCAGTTAGAATTTCTGTAATTATATTCTTTTAATCTTATTGATTTTCTATGATGATATTTTGGGTCATAATTCATATAAAATTACAATACGTATTGTTCGCAAAATAAAAATTAAATCATTGCATTGTGGGGCGTTCAATTGAACGCCCCTACTGAACACCATAAATTAATTTGACTCCACAATCTTTATCTCCTTCATCAGTCAATCCGTAAAGCCCGCCTTCGTAAAAACTTCCACCTTGGTTAAAACTTCGGTGGACAAGTCGGCGGGTAAACTGATAATCAATCTCATCTATTTGTTTATCAATAGTTTCGCATTTGCGGCTTGCCCGCCTCTGGCGGGTGAAGTAGTTTTTGTCGCTTTCTATGTATTGTCTCATAACTTAAAATGGCTTTTTCTATAAATAATTAAAAATTGAATATTGTTTATATTATTTTTTTTCTGCTCTAAACTTGTCTGTCTCCTGATATATTTATTCATTTTGTCATAATAATCACAAGTTATATTGCAAGGTAGTACAAGAAGTAGAACTGCATTTTTTGATCCTTTAATTGATCTTATATCTTTTATAACACCTTTAGAATCTGAACTGAATTTTTGATTAGAACCGAAATAATCCTTTAATTGTATATAGAATTTATTACTACGATTATTTTTGTCTACGATGCAAATATCCCTTTTTTTCTTATTGAATTCTGGAATTGCATCATAACTTTTATTCCTTAGAAAAAATAATAATTCTGCCTGTAACCATTTTTCGATTTTAAATTGTTTTTCACTATTAGCTCTAAAGTTTCTTAGCTCATTGTAGATTTTACTTTTCTTATTGAAAAAATCTTTTACTTCTTTTTTAAACTTTTTTATTGTCATAACTGCACCATAAAGATATTATCCTTGATTATTCCCCTCCACAATCTTTATCTCCTCTTCCGTCAATCCATAAAGCTGATATACAAGCTCATCTATCTGCTTATCGAAGGTTTCGCATTTGCGGGTGAGGTAGTTTTTGTCGCTTTCGGTTTTGGCTTGCTGTAGCTGTTTCTTTGCGGTGAGCATTTAATTTACGAGTGAAATTATCTTGGTTTCATAATCATTATCATGGTTTGGAATAGGAATTTGACCTAAACTAAATAGAGTAACTTGTGGAAAAGAATTTTTAAAATCCGTAAACATTACTTTCCAATAAAAGTAAACTGCTTTAGAGTTAATAATTCCTAAAATGTACTTTTCTAAATTCAAGTCTCTTGTCATAATGGTAAAAATATTTCCTGTTACTGCAATCGGCGAAGTAATTAAAGTTGCTGTTGGTTGTACATCAATTTGCCTGATTACCACTTTATGTTCTGCAAGATGCACTTCACTATCCCAACACCCTCCTGCTGTCTTTGGTTTTTTAAATAAAACATGTTCGCTTATATCATTAGAAAAATATCGGTGCACATCACTACCCGATAGTATTGGGACATATTTATCATTTATTTTTTCATTAGAAAAGTATTTTCCTCTGTTTCCTGTTATCAAACCTCGATTTAGTTGAGATATTTTATGAAGTGGTTCTCCACTATGATTCATTTTCTCGATAATTCTAACATTAGTTTCATCAATTAGCAAGTTCCATACTTTCCCAACAGTTTCATAATATCTAATTTGCTTTACTTCACTATATGTTAATGCAAAGCTTTGTTTGTATAATTCTAATGTATGGGTTTTATAAATAATATTTTTACTTCTCTTATTATTATCATTTTCTTTCTCAAGTATGTAAACTGAAGTATAAACATCAGCTCCCTTAAATACTTTTTCTTTAGTTAAAGAAATTTTTTGAATTCTGCAATGGTCTAAAATCCACAATCTTAAATTTTCAACATATACATTGTTCAATAATGAAGATGGGGTTATATAACCAAGCAATCCATTGTTTTTTAGTTTTGTTATACTTTTTTGAATAAATAAATGAAACATATCAATTTTAAATTCTGCAACAGTATAGTTCTGTTTAAAATACCGAAGAACGTTTTGTTCAGTATTGTGAGGTTGCATCATTCTATACGGCGGATTCCCCACAATCGCATCAAATCCTCCTGACTTCATTACCTCAGGGAAAACGGTTTCAAAATCCATCGGTTTGAGTCGGAGTTCATCAAAGGCTCCTGTAGGGGCGTTCAATTGAACGCCCCTACCATATTGAACACCCGTACCATATTTAACACCCCCACCAAACAGAGTAGAGTCTTGCTCAAGAATATCCGTTCCGATAAGTGAATTTCCGCAGACAATGTTTTTGTTGAGGTCGGGTAAAAGCTGCTCTTTGAACATTACCCACGTATCGTTTGCAGTTGCGGTTGTTTCATCTTCAAGCAGCTTTAAGTAGAGAGAAAGCTGTGTCACCTCAACTGCCTGCTGGTCGAGATCAACACCGTAAATATTGTTAAGAAGGATTTTCTGTTTCTGCTGCAGCGAAAGACGGTAAGCGCCTTCATACAAAATACAGCCGTCCTTTTTTGCCTGTTCGGGATGCTGCTGATACCACTGCTTGTGGTAATCAATAAGCCGTTCATAAACGGTAATAAGAAAAGAACCGCTTCCGCATGCAATATCGGCAAAACGCATCTTTGCAATTTCTTTCGGCGTTTTACCATTTATAAGTTTTACAACTGTGTTATCAACAATATAGTTTACGATATACTGAGGTGTGTAATACACTCCCCCTGCTTTACGGACTTCGGGCTTTTCTTCAATAGTTACGCGCTTATCGGTTGCATTTACAACTTTGC
This sequence comes from Ignavibacteria bacterium, assembly GCA_037447335.1. Lineage (GTDB taxonomy): Bacteria > Bacteroidota > Ignavibacteria > Ignavibacteriales > Ignavibacteriaceae > JBBIGV01. The sequence goes on from JBBIGV010000057.1 coordinate 6,774, forward strand.
CGAGAAACCTTTCATAGATTGAACCGAGTATGTGAATGGGTATAGCATCAAAGTTATACGGCGAGTTTTCATGGGAGAGTTCTTCACAGATAGATGCAAATATTTTTTCATCCGGCTCAACAATGTTTCGCGAATCAATAAAACTTTTTTTGAAGACAACTCCATTGTATTTGGCATCGAGTTTCCGGGATGCAGCTAAGAAGTCTTCCCATGCAGTTCTTCGTCTGCCAAACTCGTTTATGTAATGATGCGGTTCAATCAGCTTATCTTCAAGAAATCTTATAAAGACGAGCCGGTCAATTGTTCGCTGAGTTGCTTCAGTAAGTTCTTCGCTTGAAAGATGATGATTATTTTTCTTAAAAGATTTTGCAAGCCGGGTTCTTATTTCATCAAGCTCTTCGAGGAATGCCTCAACAATGTTCTGAAATTTTTCTTTTACACGCGCTTTCTTTTTGCCTCTTGGTTTAGGCAGTGATTCAACAAACTTTTCAATTGAGTTATCAGAAACAGCTTCACGTGAAAAGAGATAATAGATTTCCTTCAGCTTTTCTTCATTGGCATATTCGGTATAATGAAAGATTTTTAATTTGTGGTTGAGTATATCGTTAATATCGGGACGAAAGCGGCAGTCGAGGATAATAAACTCCTCAAAATCAGTAAGCACAGCAATGGGAGTCTTGGCATTCCAGCCATATCGTAATGTCTGAAAGAAATAATCTTTATTCTGAAGATCGTGTGAAGGTTTTTTAGCTTCAACAAAAAACTTTACATCACGAAAGTTGGGGGAAAGATAAAAAGTGTAATCGGCTCGCTTTTGTGCTTTTGCAACCGTAACAGGTTTTTCAACCCTAACTTCCTGTTCGTATGGATTCTTTTGTGTTTCGTGTCTTACATCCCATCCGAGAGCGATAAAGAATTTGTTGATAAAATCATTACGCACGTCTGCTTCGGAATAGGACGGATTAAGATAGTGCTGTTCGTTTTCTTTGAAGTCATTAACTAATCCGGTAACAATTTTGAAGGCATTTTCGAAAGACAAGATGAATATCTCCAATAGTTTCCGTAAAAATATGAAAAAATCCTGTTTACTTTTACAGAAACTTACGGGATGAACTTACCGATAATCGGGATGGTTCTGGCAAACTCTGTCGCCAAATTATAGTTTATTAAATTCTTCTAATGTTATATTGGCTTGTTTGAGTATCTTCTTAAAAGTTCCCTCATGTATATCCTTTGTATGCAGTGCAACATAAGTCTGTCTGCCATCCGGATGCCTTAAAAATTTATGTTAACCGCTTTGTCTCTTTTCAACAAATCCTGCTCTTAAAAGCCTGGCTAAAACTTCTTTGGCTGAAAAAGGCATCTTAGATTTCTATTTTGGAATAATAAGAATCCTCTTCAACAGGAATATCTTCACCGTTTGCTCTTTTTTCATCAATCCACGCCTGAAGTAATTCTTCGGCAGCTTTTTTTGCGCCTTCAATTCCAATTCCGTGAGTTGTTAAATCGAAAGCCGGAATACGAGCATAGAAATATCCTTCCGGGAATGAAGCATCTTTTATCTTTTCATAAATTATCGTGTACGTCATGTACTGCTCTCTTTAACCATTTTGTATATAAAAATAAAATTTAACATTTTATTCTTGTTGTTGGTTCATCAAAATGTCATTCGCTCCCACTAATCTTAGCGCCAATATTATCCTGTAGCAACCGGATTGAATCGGCTGTTAAAAATACGTTTACCCCTCACACTTCCATTATTTCCTTTTCTTTATGCTTAAGAATTTCATCAACCATTTTAATATGCTCGTCGGTGATTTTCTGAACTTCATCTTCACCGTCTTTTAGCTGGTCTTCAGAAAGCTTCTTATCTTTTTCTTCGCGTTTCAGGTGGTCGTTTGCATCGCGGCGAATGTTGCGGACAGCAATTTTAGTGTCTTCACCAAATCTTTTTATAAGCTTTACAAGTTCTTTTCTTCGTTCCTCGGTAAGCAGAGGAATTGGAATTTTTAAATTCGTGCCGTCACTTACCGGATTCAAACCAATGTTTGCTTCAAGTATAGCTTTATCAACAGCATTAAGAATTGATTTATCCCAGGGAGTAAAAGAAAGAGTATGAACGTCAAGCACTGTAAGATTTCCTACCTGGTTAATTGGTGTAGGAGTTCCATAATAATCAACTTTAATTCCGTCTAATAGAGCTGTGGTTGCTTTACCGCTGCGGATTTTTGCAAGCTCGCTGCGAAGGGCATCAATTGATTTGCCCATTCTGTTTTTTGTATCTTTTATTATTTGCTGCATAACTACCTCTTTATATAAAGCTGTAAACTCTTATCCTCAAGCAGTTTCCTTTATCAAAGTTCCAATGTTTTCGCCGGTAACTAATTTAACAAGATTACCGGGTACATCCATGTTAAAGACGATCATCGGTAAATTATTTTCCTGGCATAAGCTAACTGCTGTTAAATCCATTATACGCAAATTCTTTTTAAGCACGTCAAGATAAGTAATGTTATCAAAGCGCAATGCATCCGGATTTTTTTCAGGGTCTGAGTCATAAACACCATCAACCCGGGTGCCTTTAACTATAACCTCTGCTTCAATTTCAACGGCTCTTAACGATGCGGCTGTATCTGTGCTGAAATAGGGATGACCGGTTCCACCTCCAAAAATAACCACCCTTCCTTTTTCAAGATGTCTGATAGCTCTGCGGCGGATATATGATTCGGCAATTTCTTCCATTTTGATTGAACTCATCAGCCTTGTGAAGATGCCCTGTTTCTCAATAGCATTCTGCAGCGCGAGTGAATTTATAATTGTTGCAAGCATACCCATTTGATCGCCGGTAACCCTGTCAATTCCCTGATCATTAGCGCTTAAGCCGCGATAAATATTTCCACCGCCGATAACAATACCAAGCTGCACACCTAACTGGTGAACTTTTTTAACTTCTGAAGAAAAAAACTCAAGCACTTTATGATCAATGCCGAAGCCTTTGTCGCCCATTAATGATTCGCCGCTGAGTTTAAGCAGCAGTCTTTTGTACTTAAGATTTTTCATATTAATTCCGATTCAAATATAAAAAAAAGACCTTAAAATTTTTAAGGTCTTTTTCGTTAATCTTTATTTATTCTCATCTCCCAGATGGAACCGCCTGAACAGTTCGATTCTGGTTTGAGCGTTATGTTTATTGTTGAATTCTTTAATAAGATCACCGACTGTTTTAGCATTATCCTTAATGAACATTTGCTCAACAAGGCAGTTTTCCTGATAGAATTTATTCAATCTGCCGGCTGCAATTTTATCGAGCATATTTTCAGGTTTACCTTCTTTGCGGGCAAGCTCTTTATATATATCTAATTCCTTTTCAATAACATCTTTCGGAACCTCTTCTCTATAAACACAAATGGGTTTCATAGCGGCAACCTGCATTGCAATTTCTTTTCCAATCGCAGCAAGTTCATCTGCACCGCTATTTACACCGTTAAATTTAACTATCACTCCAAGTTTCGAACCGAGGTGAACGTAGTCAACCACTATTCCATCACTTGTGGAATCAACTGCAAATCTGGAAATTTCAATTTTCTCGCCAACTTTACCCATTACATCACTAAGCATCTCAGCAACTTTAGGGTCGCTGCGCAGCGCTTTGATGCTGGCGGGTTTTTGTTTTTCAATAATATCCGGAATTGAGTTTGCAAATAAAGTAAAATCAGCGCTTTTAGCAACGAAGTCTGTTTCGCAGTTAACCTCAACAATGATAGAGGTTTTTTTATCGTTGGAAATTTTTGTTAACACAACACCTTCGTTGGCAGATTTTTCAGCGCGCTTTGCAGCCACCGCAGCACCTTTTTTACGTAGGATTTCAATAGCTTTATCCATATCGCCGTTTGATTCGGTAAGAGCTTTTTTGCAATCCATCATACCGGCGCCGGTTTTTTGTCTTAGTTCATTTACTTGTGCAGCAGTAATACTCATGTTTTATTTCCCTTATTTAATTCCGGGGAGATGATTCTCACCGAAAAGATTATTCAGAATCTGTTTTTTCTTCGGTTGGTTTTTCAACTACTGTTTGATCATCAGCAGAAATTTCTTGTGCTTCCTCAACCTTGGTTTCAGCCTTAGCTTTTTTCTCGGCAAGCTTAGCAGCCCTTCTTTCAGCGGCTTTAGTTTCTGCAGCTTTTTTCTCTGCTGCTTCGGCTTTTCGTTCATCTTCTCTTTCTTTCTTCAGTCTTTCTTTTTCTGCAGCTTCTTCAGCTTTGATTTCTTTTGCCTTTGCAGCACCTTCAATAACAGAATCGGCAATAAATTTTGTTATCAACTCTATGGTTTTAACTGCATCATCATTTGCAGGGATTATGTAATCAACAACATCGGGGTCACAATTTGTATCAACAATAGCAAAAACAGGAATGTTAAGCCTTCTGGCTTCATTTACTGCAATTGCTTCTTTTTTGATATCTACAATGAAAAGAGCACCGGGCAGCTTTCCCATTGATTCCACGCCTTCAAGAACTTTTTTGAGCTTATCCTTTTCTCTGCTGAGAAAAAGGCGCTCTTTCTTGGTGATCTTGTCGAATGTTCCATCAGATTCTTGTTTCTCGATATTGTTTAATCTCTTAACACTCTTTCTTATGGTAGCAAAATTTGTCAGCATGCCGCCTAACCATCTTTCGCATACCCAATTCATCTCGCATCTTTTTGCTTCTGTTTCGATGATGTTTTTTGCCTGTTTCTTCGTTCCGACAAACAAAACCTTTTTACCTTCAGCAACAAGATTTTTCAACTGTTCGGCTGTTTCAGTAACAGCTTTCTGTGTTTTGTTTAAATCAATTATGTGAATCCCGTTCTTCTCCATAAAAATATACGGCTTCATTTTGGGATTCCAACGGCGGGTTAAATGCCCGAAGTGTGCCCCGGCTTCAATAAGCTGGGTTAGTTCGATCTGACTCATTTTTATATCTCCTGTTTTTCTTCTACTCCCTTCAACTTTACCTTTCATCCCTTGAATCGGGACACAGGAGGTAAATCTGAGAGTATGTGTTGTTAGTTATTTATTATAGTTCAGGCTTAAGCCCGAACGAAGTTATTATCTCTTAGAGAACTGGAATCTCTTTCTTGCTTTTGGCTGTCCGTATTTCTTCCGTTCAACCATTCTTGGATCTCGTGAAAGCAGCCCTTCGCTTTTAAGCGGGGGTCTGTAATCAGCATTTATAGAAATCAAAGCTCGTGCAATACCCAGCCTGATAGCCTGAGCCTGACCGGTATTACCGCCGCCATTAACTCTTACATGAACATCGTAAATTCCCATAGTATCGGTAAGCCTGAATGGGAGAAGAATATCTTCACGACTCAGAAGCTGCGGGAAAGCTTTTTCGAATTCCTTCCCGTTAACAGTAATCGTTCCGTTACCGTTTCTTAAAATAACTCTTGCAACAGATGTTTTACGTCTTCCTACAAAAATTTGATCTGCCATTCTATTTATATCTCCGTAAGATTTAAAGTTTCAGGTTTCTGAGCTGCGTGCGGGTGTGCATCGCCGGCATAAACTTTTAATTTTTTTATAAGTTTTCTTCCCAATCGATTTTTAGGCAGCATACCTTTCACAGCGCTCTCTATAACAAATTCAGGTTTTTTATTCATAACCTCGGCAAAAGACCGGGTTTTTAGTCCTCCCGGGTAACCACTGTGATGATAATATTTTTTTAATTCTTCTCTTTTACCCGTCATAATAACCTGATCAGCATTAATAACAATAACAAAATCACCTGTATCAGCATTAGGAGTAAAAACAGCCTTATGCTTACCTCGAATCACCTTAGCAACCTTGGATGCTAATCTGCCAAGCACTTGTTCCTTTGCATCAACAATAAACCATTTCTTTTCTGCATCGGCTGTGGTGATGAACCTTGTCAATTTTTCTTGTTTCACTTAATATTCCTCCGAAAAACCATTTCGCTTTAAAATAAAGGTTGATAAAATACACTTGATCACTTCAAAAGTCAAGAATTCCTGGCTTAATAATTTACAGGATTCCTTCATTCTTCAATAAATACATTTCAGTATTGCTGAAGCTCTCAAAAGACGGATGTCAGAATGAAATTCCTGTAAAACGGGTAATTAAAAGAAGGAATCCCCAAATTTGAAAGATTTTACCATACCAAAAAATTCCGGCTGAAAGGCTTTAAATGCTTCTTCACCCCTCATTATCAGCTTGATACTGTAATCTTCGTCTGATTCGGTCCTGATATATACAAGCTGCGAAACCTGCCCTTCCAATTCTTCCGGATCATTATAATATGCAATAAAATTATCCATTTTTGTGCTGTATTTGAATCTTGAAGGATTAAACAAATATTTTTCCTTCACTTCGAGATGAACATACGGAGGAGGGTTAAAAGTGCCGGAAGCCATCCAGAACGTAACACCATCTAATTGATTTTTTACATCCTGATCAATGTAAACCCAGCCGGCAGGATACCTTACCCTTACATTCAATGTTGTTTCAGAATATATCTGGTGAAGTTTTGTTGTATCGGCATTCCGGGGAAGAAATTCATAATATTTTGAAATGGCAGTTTGATCTTCTTCATCAACAGGTTTTTCAAGCGTTTCTTTGAGCGGATCAGAAGCATAATAATCAGCAGGTGTATTTAGCTGTACGAATGCCGCGTTAACAAGCGACTTATCAATTGTTATTTTCATTACCAAATACGCGCCGAAAACCAGCACGATATGAAGAACAACCGAAAGTATGAGGCTCAGAAAAGGATTACCCTCACTGCCAAAGCTAAAAGGTGTAAAAGATATTTGATTTTTTATTTGCCGATTCATTTTTTAACAGGTGTATCTTCCATGGTCAATAATTCTTTTATAGCGAAGTTAAAATTACTAATTTTGTTCGCTTAATTCATGAACTTACTTAAGGAATAATATGAAATTTCTTGTGACCGGCGGAGCCGGTTTTCTTGGTATAAATTTAATTCGCTACTTGCACGAACGCGGGCATCAAATTGTTTTACTTGATATTGTCGATTTCGACTATCCGGATATGAAAGATAAAATAATTGAAATCAAAGGAGATATCAGAGACAGAGATATAGTTGAAAAAAGTGTTAAGGGAATTGACCAGATAATTCATACTGCAGCCGCACTTCCGCTGTATAAACCCGAAGATATTTACTCTACAGATGTTGACGGAACCCGAAACTTATTGGAAGCGGCAAAAAATAATAATGTTAAAAGATTTATTCACATATCCTCAACTGCTGTTTATGGAATACCCGACCATCATCCATTAAAAGAAGATGATAAACTTGACGGTGTAGGCCCTTATGGAAAAGCCAAAATCCTTGCTGAAGAAGAATGCCTCATATATCGAAAGGCTGGAATGTGTGTGCCTATTCTACGCCCAAAGTCGTTCATTGGTCCGGAAAGACTTGGTGTGTTTGCTCTGTTTTATGATTGGGCAAAAGACGGGCACGGTTTTCCAATGATAGGTAATGGGAAAAATCGTTATCAGCTTCTGGATGTTGAAGACCTTTGTGAAGCGATTTATCTATGCGCAACTCTTGATGAAAAAATTGTTAACGATACATTTAATATCGGCGCCAAAGTGTTTGAAACCATGAGGGAGGATTACCAGGCTGTGCTGGATTTTGCGGGCTTCGGGAAAAAGATAAAAGGATTGCCTGAGAAACCTATCATATTCACACTCAGAGTTCTTGAAGCGATGAAACTTTCTCCCCTTTACAAGTGGGTTTATGAAACTGCTTCGAAGGATTCTTTTGTTTCAATAGATAAAGCAGAAAATATACTTGGTTTTAATCCGAAATATTCAAATAAGGATGCATTGATCAGAAATTATCAGTGGTATCTTGATCACCTTGAGGAGTTTCAGGATAAGAGCGGTGTCTCTCATAGAGTTCCCTGGAAACAGGGTATATTGAAGATAGCTAAAATTTTCTTTTGAGTTTTTTCTTATTTAAATAATTATATTTTAATATAACGAATGAATATCTCTTTAAACTTGACAAGAATTCTTTTTCTGTAATTTCTTTAACGGAAAATGAAAATGACGCTGAATACTGGCTGACTAAAACACCTGAAGAAAGAATTCTTGCTGTTGAATTTTTAAGACAAGTTGAATGTAAACTAATCAAAGGATGATATTAATGGTACAGAAGAAAGATTATCTCAAAGAGGTAATAAAACATATTGACATCAAACAGCATAATGTTGTTCCGCTTGTTGATGCAATGAAGGATATGGCTTTTTCAGCCAGGGACTTAAATCGTGCCGCACAAATCTATGACATGATGTTAAGAGATAAGCAATGCGGTATCATATTAACACTTGCCGGAAGCCTCTTTAGCGCCGGTTTGAAAAAAGTTGTTTATGACCTCGTGATGAATAACATGGTTGATGCTATCGTATCAACAGGTGCTATAATTGTTGATCAGGATTTTTTTGAAGCGCTTGGATTTAAACATTACCAGGGAACAAAATATGTTGATGATAATGAACTTCGCGACTTGATGATTGACCGGATTTATGATACCTATATTGATGAAGAAGAATTAAGAATATGTGATGATACCACTGCTCAAATTTTTGATAGCCTTGAACACCGACCTTACTCTTCACGTGAACTTCTTTGGGAATTCGGCAGGTATCTTGAAAACAATGGCGGACCAAAAGTTGACGACTCGGTTATCTGGGCTTGTTATAAAAAGAATGTTCCGATTTTTGTCCCCGCATTCTCGGATTGTTCGGCTGGTTTCGGATTTGTCGTGCATCAAACAAATAACCCGGATAAGCATGTTTCCGTTGACTCTGCAAAAGATTTTCTGGAACTGACTAAAATAAAATTAGTCTGTAAAGAAACCGGTATCTTCATGATTGGCGGAGGGGTTCCCAAAAACTTTACGCAGGATATTGTTGTTGCGGCAGATATTCTTAACGAAGATGCCTCAATGCATAAGTATGCAATTCAAATTACAGTAGCCGATGAACGTGACGGTGCGCTTTCCGGTTCAACTTTGAAAGAAGCAAGCTCGTGGGGTAAGGTTTCTATGACCTTCGAGCAAATGGTATTTGCCGAAGCTACTCTCGCAATGCCGCTGGTTGCAGGATATGCTTATCATAAAGGAAATTGGAAGAACAGAAAACCAAAAGAGTTTCAAAAGCTCTATTTAAAAGAAGCAGCTAATGTTTAGATAATCTTTTGTTTTATCAAAGCGTCCCGATTTTCGGGACGTTTTTTATTTCATTGATTTGTGATGATCAGCAACAAATCAACCTATTTATTTTGTTTTTTGTATTTAAAAGTTTGAATTTTCCTTCGATAAATATTTTTTTATAGGTAAAAGATTAAATGAGAATTATAATTGCAGGTATGGGTGATGTTGGATACCATCTTGCAAAACAGCTTTCCAGTGAAGCTCATGATATCATTGCTATTGATACAGATCAGCAAAGACTATCCTATACACATTCGATGACGGATATTCTTACGATAAATGGATCATCAACCTCAATAAGTGTTCTAAAAGAAGCAAAAATAGATAAAGCTGATCTGATAGTTTCAGTCACTTCTTCGGAAGAAGTTAACCTCACAACTTCAATAATTGGCAAAAAGCTTGGGGCAAAAAGAACGATTGCGCGTGTGAGCAATGCTGAATATCTTGAACCGGAAAATGTTATTGGTTTTCATTCAATGGGTGTTGATTATATGATCTATCCTGAAGAACTGGCTGCAATGGAAGTTGTTAATCTTATTAACAGAACTGCGGCCACTGATGTTATTGAATTTGAAAATGGAAAGCTTTCGGTTATTGGTTTACGATTAGATAAAAACGCACCGGTTATTCACAAAAAACTTATTGAAGTTGCAAGTGCTAATCCTACTCTTGACTATCGAATTGTTGCCATCTACAGAAACTTCAGAACTATAATACCAACTGGAAATGACAAGTTTTTACCTAATGACCAGATTTTCGTCGCCACAAAACCTGAAGGAATTGATAACATACTGAGACTTTCAGGAAAAGAGAATATCAATTTCGATACTATCATGATACTCGGCGGAGGTAAAATTGGAAGAAGAGTTGCGGAGGTTTTAAGTAATAAAATGACGGTGAAACTTATTGAGTCGGATGAAGAGAAAACCTTTGAACTTGCCGATCAGCTTCCCAACACTCTGGTTATAGGAGGTGATGGAAGAGATATTGATCTTCTGGCACAGGAAGGAATTATTGACGTGGACGCATTTGTGGCATTAACCGAAGATGCTGAAACAAATCTTATATCCTGCTTAATGGCTAAGCATCTCGGTGTAAAGAAAGCAATTGCACTGGTTGATAAAGTCGATTACATACCGCTCACACAAACTATAGGACTTGATTCGTTAATAAACAAAAAGCTTATTGCTGCAAATAGTATTTCACGTTTTATAAGAAAACGGGATATGGTTGCCTACGCTTCACTGGAGGGAATAGATTCTGAAGTAATTGAATTTATTGCGCGGCCAGGTTCTGAGGTCACCAAACATCCCATTAAAGATCTTGATTTTCCCAAGAGTGCTATAATCGGCGGAATCGTGAGAGGAGCCGATTCTTTTATAGCAGTGGGAAACACCCAAATAATTTCTCAAGATCGTGTTGTTGTTTTTTCACTTCCTGAATCAGTTAAGAGAGTTGAAAAGTTTTTCAGATAATGAATATTAAATTCGTTATTAACGTCTTAGGCTTTTTACTTATTCTTACAGGACTGTTAATGCTCACAGGCCTTCCATTCTCAATTTACTATGGCGATAATGATATTTTTGTTTTATTATTATCCGGTTTATCAACGGCATTATTCGGTTCATTTTTATGGTTCGTCAGCCGGAAGAACCTCGTTAAAGAAATTAGCAAAAGAGAAGGTTACCTAGTAGTTACTCTTGGTTGGTTTTTGATGTCGGTTTTCGGTTCATTTCCATTTTTCTTTTCAGGATACATTCCTTCTTTCACAAATACCTTTTTTGAGACTGTCTCAGGATTCACGACAACCGGTGCATCAATATTAACAGACGTTGAAGCACTTCCGCACGGATTACTTTTCTGGCGCAGTATGACTCACTGGATAGGTGGAATGGGTATAATCGTTTTATCCATTGCTATTCTTCCATTTTTAGGAATTGGTGGAATGCAATTATATCAGGCAGAAGTAGCTGGACCCAGTAAAGATAAACTTCATCCCAGGGTTCAGGAAACTGCTAAAAGGTTGTGGGCAATTTATGTCCTGTTTACTGCAGTTGAAACATTACTTCTTATGTTCGGGGGTATGAGTTTATTCGATTCGCTATGTCATTCCTTTGGTACATTGGCTACAGGAGGATTTTCAACTAAAAATCAAAGTGTTGCCTATTATCAATCAACATACATTGAGTATGTAATAATTATTTTTATGTTTATTGGTGGTACAAGTTTTTCTCTCCACTATCTTGCATTGAAGGGCAATGTTTTAAATTATTTCAAAGAAAGTGAATTCCGGTTTTACATTTCTTTTACAGCACTTGTAGTTTTATCAACTTCTTTATACCTCATACTTCATAATGATCAAAACATAGAATCTGCTTTCAGAGATTCTGCATTTAGTATTATATCTGTTATTAGTTCTACAGGCTTTGCAACAGTTGATTATCAGACCTGGGCTCCATTTTTTACAGAAATATTTTTAGTGTTATTATTATTCGGGGCTTGTGCCGGTTCAACAAGCGGCGGAGTTAAAATGGTAAGGTATCAGTTATTATTTAAAAATAGTTTGCTGGAATTAAAACGTCTTATTCACCCGCAGGCAGTTATACCGGTCAGGCAAAACAGTAAAGCCGTTCAGCCCGATATAATAGCCAAAATTGGTGTATTTGTTCTTTTATACTTTTTTATTTTCGCTATCGGTTCGGTTATTCTGACTATCACCGGCTTAGATTCTACTTCAGCTATGGGTGCAGTTGCTGCATGTCTTGCTAATATTGGTCCCGGTTTAAATGTTACCGGTCCGGTCTCGAACTATAGCAGCGTTACCGATGTTGGTAAGTGGGTGCTTAGCTTTATTATGCTGCTTGGAAGACTTGAAATTTTCACAATTCTAATACTTTTCTCTCCATCTTTCTGGAAAAAGTAGTTTCCTTCTTTCCTGCATATCTTCTTCTCACTAAATTTGTGATGTATGAATTATAAAGTAATTCTTAATATTATTGGCTTTCTACTTATCCTCACCGGTATACTAATGACTACCGGAATTCCGTTTTCTATTTACTACGGACACGATGATATTATCGCAATTCTAATCTCTTCCGGAATTTCTTTACTGGCAGGAGTAAGCGTTTGGTTTTTTACAAGAGATGCAGACAGGCAGCAACTGGGAAAGAGAGAAGGTTACTTAATCGTAACGTTAGGCTGGCTTTCCATGGCAATATTTGGCTCAATACCTTTTGTTATCCATGGTTCTATTCCAAACTATACAGATGCTTTCTTCGAAACTATGTCTGGCTTTACAACTACTGGTGCTACTATTCTTACAGATATTGAAGCAATGCCTTATGGATTGCTGTTCTGGAGAAGTCTCACTCAATGGCTTGGCGGAATGGGAATTATTGTTTTATCCCTTGCTATTCTACCATTATTGGGAATAGGAGGAATGCAGTTATTCTCTGCTGAAGTACCCGGAGTAACAAAAGATAAATTTCATCCGCGGGTTAAAGAAACTGCTAAGCGGCTTTGGGGAATTTATGTTATTCTAACAGCAACAGAAGTTGTTTTACTGTTGATAGGCGGATTAAACCTTTTTGATGCAATTAATCATTCATTTACAACAATGGCTACTGGAGGGTTTTCAACAAAGAATGCGAACACAGCTCATTTCGATTCTGTATTTGTTCAGTATGTTTTTATAGTTTTTATGTTGTTTGCCGGAATGAATTTTACTTTACATTACTTTGCTCTCCATCTTAAGTTTGATGCATTCAAACGTAACACTGAATTCAAGTTTTACGTTTTGTTCATATTCCTTGTAACAATCTTTATAATGTTCATTCATAGACCTCACCACGAATTTGAGTTAGAGGAATCATTTCGCCAAACTCTTTTTCATGTTACTTCTCTGGTAACTACAACCGGTTATGTTTCATCGGACTTTGAAAATTGGGCACCTTTTTCCAGAATGATTTTCTTTGCATTACTTTTTATAGGCGGCTGTGCCGGCTCAACAGGCGGTGGGATTAAATTTGCCCGACATTATTTATTGTTCAGAAATGGTTTCCTTGAATTGAAAAGACTGGTTCATCCCAGAGCTGTTATTCCGGTAAGATTCAATGGAAAATCTGTTAGTCCTGAAATTATCTCCAACGTTCAGGCATTTTTTATTCTTTACATTTTGATATTCGTTTTCGCATCAATAATTGTATCTCTGCTTGGACTTGATTTTGCATCTGCTGCAGGAGCAGTAGCCGCTTGTTTGGGAAATATCGGACCGGGAATCGGTATTGTAGGGCCAGCCGGAAATTTTGCGGCTCTCCCCGAGCTGGTAAAATGGATTCTCTCAGCATTAATGCTTATCGGAAGGCTTGAGTTGTTTACAGTTTTAATAATTTTTTCATCTGCTTTCTGGAAGAAATAAAATGTAGTTTGCTGGGGGGATCTGCCGGATTGCTCCCATCGTGCTTTGTTTCAACATCTTCTCAAAACAAATGGTAATAAGATCTATTTATAATGAGGCTCAACCAATGAAATATAACCCTGAATATCATCACAGACGCTCAATCAGATTAAAAGAGTATGACTATACAAATCCCAACTGGTATTATATAACAATATGCACACACAATAAAAAATGTTTTTTTGGAGAGATAAAAGAAGAAAAAATGCTGTTAAATAATCCTGGTAAAATCGTTGAAGAGGAATGGTTAAAAACCAGAGAGATCAGAGAGTATATTGATCTGGATAATTATGTTATAATGCCTAATCACTTTCATGGAATAATAATTGAATCATCCGTAGGGGCGACCCGATGGGTCGCCCCCCAAGCCCCCCAAGCTCCCACAGCCCTCAAAGCAACAACCTTACAGCCATGTTCCTTAGCTGCAATAATAGGTCAATTCAAATCAAAGGTTACAAAAAGAATTAAACAAATTGGGATTCACAATTTTAAATGGCAAAGAAATTATTACGAACACATCATCAGAAATGAAGAAGATTTATTTCGTATAAGAAAATACATTGAATTAAATCCTCTGAAATGGAAATCAGATAAATATTATTTGTAGGGGCGACCCGATGGGTCGCCCCTACTGTGAACCAAATGCCTTTGCAAGCTCAATTTGCTTTATATTTTTTTCTTCCATTAAGAATTTCATTATATCAACCGGATCGGCATCTTCGACAGGGTATTTTTTATTTTCGTAATAATCAATCAGCATTGCCAGTACATCAAGGTAATCATTTAAATCATCGGTTTCTTTGTAGTTATCAACAAGCTCCTCATATAATTTGATTGCACTTTTATATTCCCGAACATTTCTTATTGCTTCAATGGGTTCTTTGAAATCAGCTTTTGATAAGATATTGTTTTCATTTTTCCCGCTTTCCTTTATTGTATTCTTCGTGTGTATAAACACCTTTGACAAATATTGTTTTTCCTTCAAAGAAATCTACCGAATAAATAGATTTCCTCGTATCTCTAAAATTCCGGAATAATTTTTTTCAGCACAATAGGAGATAATAATCAATATAAGTTTGGGCTGTCTGATGGGATGCATCTTCAAGTTCACTTCAGATATATCCTCAGATTTGATGGAGAAAATGAGCCCCAAAAGTTATATATTGACATCCCTAAAAAGCACAAAAACTATGGCAGCGAAAGAATTACTAAAAAAATACCGATCGCCTGAAAACTTTTTTAACCGCGATTTAAGCTGGGTTGAATTCAACCGGCGTGTTTTGGATGAAGCGCTCAATCCTGAATTGCCTCTTCTTGAAAAGGTCAAGTTTCTTGCAATCTTTCACAGTAACCTTGATGAATTTTATATGATACGTGTCTCGGGGCTGAAAGAACAAATTGCTGCGAATGTTCTTGAACCAACTATTGACGGACTTACGCCGCTTGAGCAGGTCCAAAAAATTGAAAAGACAGTCCGAACTCTGTTAAAAACAGCTACAGACCTCTGGCTTAATGAGATTATACCGTCTTTAAAAGATAACGGGGTTGAGATTTGCGATTACGATAATTTTTCAGATTCTGAAAAAGAAGTTCTTACTCTGTACTTCAAAAAAGAAATTTATCCCGTCCTCACACCTCTTGCTTTTGATCCGGGCAGACCGTTCCCTTATATCTCGAACTTAAGTCTCAGTCTTGCCGTCCTGATTCGTAAACCGAACGGCGAAAATCATTTTGCCAGGGTAAAAGTTCCAAATGTATTTCCGCGCCTGCTGCAAATTGACAACATTTTGCATCCTGATAGAAAACCAATCCACAACGGGAATTTCTCAGCAAGGTTTATCTGGCTTGGAGATATAATCAAAGCCAATCTTCATTTGCTTTTTCCCGGGCTTGAAGTGCTTGAAGCCCATCGTTTCAGAATTACACGCGATACAGATATTGAATTACAGGAAGATGAAGCTGATGATCTGCTGCGGGTAATTGAGGAGAATATACGTCAGAGAAGATTCGGCAGTGTTGTGCGTTTGGAAGTAGCAAGTCGTATGCCTGATTTCATGCTGGAAACTTTGATGGAAAATCTTCAGATAACCCGTGATGATATTCATGTTATGGAAGGTCATCTGGGCTTAAGCGATGTTATGATTCTCTATAATCTGCCGCTTCATCAGCTTAAGCAGAAACCTTACTACCCGGTTATCCCAAAAACATTTGAAGAGGAAGAGGATATCTTTTCAATAATCCGGCAGAAAGATATTCTCCTTCATCATCCTTATCATTCATTTTCACCGGTAATAGATTTCATCAAACAGGCTGCACGCGACCCCGACGTTCTGGCAATCAAGCAAACGCTTTACAGGGTTGGGTCAAACTCGCCCATTGTTAAATATCTTATTGAAGCCGCCGAGCGCGGTAAGCAGGTAGCTGTACTCGTTGAGCTTAAAGCAAGGTTTGATGAAGAGAACAATATCTTCTGGGCGCGCGAACTTGAAAAGGTTGGTGTGCATGTGGTTTATGGTTTGGTCGGACTGAAAACTCATGCAAAGATGACTCTTATCGTAAGAAAAGAATCGGATGGATTAAAAAGATACGTGCATATGTCAACCGGCAATTATAACGCATCAACCGCAAAGTTGTATACTGATCTCGGGTTGTTTACCGATGATGAAGATATTGCAACCGATGTAACTGATGTATTCAATTATCTTACCGGTTATTCAAAACAGCAGAAATTTAAAAAGCTTATCGTAGCTCCAATAAGCATGCGCGAAAAGATGATATCATTGATCTTACGTGAAGTTGATAATGTTCAGGCTGGCGGTGAAGGAAGAATAATCCTCAAACTCAATTCAATTGTTGATCCGGCAGTAATAGCTGCACTTTATGAAGCCTCAAATTGTGGTGTAAAGATAGAACTTGTTGTGAGGGGGATATGCTGTCTTGTTCCAGGTTTGCCGGGTATAAGTGAGAATATCAGAGTATTGAGTATTGTCGGAAGATATCTTGAGCACAGCAGGGTTTTTTATTTTTATAACAACGGCGAGGAAGATATTTATCTGAGCAGCGCCGATATAATGCAGCGTAACCTTGATCGCAGGGTTGAGATTGTTTTTCCGCTTGAAGACCCGCAGCTTAAATCTGAAATTATGAGTACTCTTATCAAAAGCACGTTTAAGGATAATGTTAAAGCACGGATACTTAATCCTGATATGACTTACAGCCTTATTCAGCCAATGGATGGAAAGAAACGTGTTGACTCGCAGGAATGGATGATGAACCATACAATAAAAGCTTTAGGCAGCTTAACTAAGTCTAAGATAAGGTAGCTGACTGTAACTGAAATGCCAGATTTTTACCAAAGGCACTCATTCGGAGGAAAAACTGTCATATCTATAATTCAATTACTTCAATTCAATTTACCCCATATTAAAACTTCACCCTATTGATATTACTCAATCTGTTGAGTAAATTTACTCAATCAATTGAGCAAATATTATGTTTGAAAGAAATCAATTATCTGCATTAAGAGAAAGAATTGAAGGGAAAAAGAATTTAATACAGGTTATAACCGGACCCCGGCAATCGGGAAAAACCTGACTTTCAACACCACAGGAAAAGGTGAGTAGAAAATTTTGATTTTATTATT
>JBBIGV010000058.1:0-18770 GCA_037447335.1 Ignavibacteria bacterium
CTACTGAAAAAGCAGACAGATTAAAATCTGTCCTACTGAAAAAGCAGACAGATTAAAATCTGTCCTACTGAAAGAGGCTGCTCAATCGGGCAGCCTTTTTTGATTACTGCTTGGATTACAAAGAATCCTCAATCTCCATCAATCCTTATTATCTGATTAACCATCAATAGAATAACCTCAAAGGGAAATACAATTTTTACCGCTAAATCAGGTAGAAATTACCTTTTTCAAGCTAAAAATGTTGAAAGTTAAAAAAGTTTACCGGCTTTGGCAGGGTATAATAGTTGTTTATTTTGGCAGATAAAACCAATAAACCGGATGGAGTTACGGCATCCGTTCATAAACGTAATCAGTTTTAAATTATTAAAATTAAATGGTGATAAGATGAGTAAATCGTCAATAACAAAAATTTTAGGAATATTTTTAATCCTGTTCAGCGGGTTATTGCTTGTTAAAGGCTGCAAACCGGAAAGCGAAAAAGAATTGAGCGGTAACCCTGTCACGCCCGGTGATGAAACAGTGTTTCAGCTTATAACCCCCAACGGCGGTGAAGTGCTGGAGGTTGCGACTTCTTTTATTATAAGATGGAACAGCAACATAACATCAAAATTAAAAATTGAATTCACACACGATAATGGAATTACCTGGACTCTAATAGCTTCCGATCTCGAAAATACAGGCAGTTATTTATGGAACCCGGTTCCAAATAAAGTATCAAGTGAATGCAGGATACGGATAGTTACAGATGATAATAAATATTCTGTCATGAGCACAAACTTCTTCAGCATAATTCCAAACAGCAGTAAGATAATCAGCCTGATCAGACCAAATGGCGGAGAAAATCTTTTTGTTAAAGAGAAGTTCAATATCGAATGGGCATCGAGCAATATAAGTTTTATTAACATTCATTTTTCACCTGATAACGGCGCTACATGGAATGTTGTAGCTTCAAGCTATCCTGCCGATAGCAGCATTTATGAATGGACTCTGCCGCAAATGGAAAGCAATCAGTGTCTGATCAAATTAAGTGATGTTTCAGCAGATACTGTTTCTGATGTAAGCAATTCTGTGTTCTATATTTCGGTACCGCGTGTTATCAAAGTTACAAGTCCTAATGGCGGAGAAACCTGGGAAATAGGAACAAGCAAATCCATTACCTGGTACAGCTCGCAGGTTTCTGATGTTAAAATTGAATATACCACCAACAATGGTATAAACTGGATCACAATTGTTGAAAGCACACCGAGCAACGGAATGTTTCAATGGAACCTGATACCCAACACTCCATCTGCCGTGAGCAAAGTCCGGATATCAGAAGTCGGAACCGGCTTACCGAGTGATGTGAGCGACAGTGTATTCACAATAGCTCCGGAACAAGCCCTCGTACTTACAGCTCCAAACGGCGGTGAGAACTGGGCTTCAGGTTCAACACAAAATATAACATGGACATCTTCCGGACAATCAAACCGTAATCGTATCTTAAAAGATCACGAACCTATGATACGTTCAAAGAAAAACATGAACTCCCCCGCGGTTTCAAATATCAAAATTGAATATTCTACTAACGGCGGCAATAGCTGGGATTTGATTACCGAGAGTGCACCCAATAACGGTTTGTACGTATGGAGCAATATTCCGTCGCACAATTCAGCTTTCTGCAGGGTAAAGATCAGCGATGCCTCAGATGGTTTTCCTTATGATGTATCCGATGATAACTTTACTATTTATAACACATCTCAAAAAGAAATAACTGTTACTTCGCCCGATGGTGGAGAAGTATGGGATGCCGGAACAAATCAGATAATCACATGGAATTCGTTCGGTGTAAGCTCAGTTAAGATAGAGTTCACCACAAATAACGGGGTAAACTGGATAACACTTGCCGAGCAGGTTCCAAGCACAGGCTTTTTCCACTGGATGCAGATCCCAAATACACCCTCAACCAACTGCCGGATAAAGATAACTGATGCTGTTGAGGGATTCCCTTCAGATATGAGCAACTCAACTTTTACAATAGCGCCCGAGCCTGAAGTGACAGTCGCTTCACCAAACGGCGGTGAAGTTTGGCAGACAGGTTCAAGCAGGGATATTCGCTGGACTTCAACCAACCTTGCCAATGTTAAGATTGAGTACACGACAAACAACGGCGCTGAATGGATAGTAATAATTGCTAGCACTCCAAGTGATGGTGTATTTACTTGGGATCCGATACCTGATGTAAATTCCACTTTGTGCCGTGTTAGGATAAGCGATGCACTTGACGGATTGCCTGCTGGCATTTCAGATGATAATTTTACTATAAGCAATCAGATAGTTCAAACTATTACAGTGCTTGAACCAAACGGTGGTGAAGTCTGGGAAGCCGGTACTACAAAAAATATTACCTGGTCTTCAAACGGAATTTCTTTTGTAGATATTGAATTGACGACCAATAACGGTTTAACATGGGAAGAAGTTGTTTCCAATCTCGCTAATTCCGGTTCGTATGAGTGGAATCCTATTCCCAACGTTAACTCAACTCAATGTAAAATACGTATAAGCGATGCTGTTGATGGGTATCCGATGGATGAAAGTAATTTTACATTTACAATAAGACCGGTTCAGTCAATTACAGTAATACATCCGAACGGCGGTGAAATTTTTTACGCCGGAGACCCGGTCATGATTCAATGGCAGTCGCAGGGTGTAGAGAATGTTAAAATAGAATACACCATTAACAATGGAATTCTTCCGCAGGATTGGTTTGTGCTTGTTGAAAGCACACCAAGCAACGGATTCTATCAAACCGGTTTCTCAATCCCATCTAATCAATACAGAATCAGAATAAGTGATGCTGAAGACGGATCACCTTCTGATCAGAGTGATGGAACATTTACAGTTATGCCCCAGCCCAGTATTACAGTGGTTTCACCTAACGGCGGCGAAAACTGGCTGGCAGGCCAGACTTATGAAATAAGATGGAATTCAACCAATGTTGAGTTTGTAGATATAGAATACACCACAAATGGCGGCGCAACATGGTATTTGATTATGGCTAACACTCCCAGCGATGGTCTTTATGAACAGTGGACGCCAACCGTAGACGACAGTTCCGAATTGTGTAAGATAAAGATCAGCAACTCGAATGGCGGCGCACCTTCCGATATGTCGGATGGTTTCTTCTCGATTCATGCAGGGCCTCAGTTACGTGTTGTTGCGCCTAATGGCGGTGAGGTATGGCATGTTTACTTTGGCACAATAGATACAACTATTATCTGGACATCAACCGGTATTGCTAATGTTGGAATTGATTATTCACTTGATAACGGTGTGACGTGGGTAAGCATCACAACATCAACTCAATCAACAGGTGCGTTTAAGTGGATATTGCCGCCGCCTCATGTAACATCTTCACTTGCAAGAATCAGAATATATAATGTATCAAATCCATCATTCAACGACCAAAGTGATTCATATTTCTACTTGAATGCTTTCCCTCCCGGACTAAGGATTGTTTCTCCTCTGAAAGAAAATGAAAGGTGGAGGGCAGGTTCAATTCAAAATATTAAATGGACTGCGTCAGATGACATTAACGCCGTAAGGCTGGAATATTCTATTGATAACGGAAGAACATGGATTCTTATCGCGGACAATGTCCCTAACGCTAAGAACAGACCTTCAAGTTTCAATTGGAGTAATGTGCCGGATGCAAGAAGCGGGCTGCTGTTAAGAATCTCAGATGTTGATGGCAGATATTCTGAAGTAAGTAAAAATGTAAGAGTAATTAAATAAGCATTAGTTGAATGAACAAACGGGCTGGCTCTTAACCGGGGTCAGCCTTTTTTATTTTAAAGATGCTTTATCTTTAATAAGATAATCACAGGTGGTTGTAAAAAAGTTTTTAACGCAAGGGATTTTTGAGATTAGAGAAAGCTGCTCTCTCGGCTTCACTTTGAACTTATACAAATACATGGGGTTGATAAGATAGAATTTTCTTGTGGCAATTTCATATCCCTCGCTGTTAACAATTTTCTCAAACCGTGCAGGAGTAATCCGCGTCTCTTTGGTTTCAAGAAGGAAGTCTATAGTATCTTTTTCTTCACCAAAAATTTTTAAAATTCCTCTATAGATAGGATCGGGCAGAAGATGAAAATACGGAAGCACCGATAACAGCTTGCTTGAGCATACCTGTTGATGTCCTCCGAAGGGCATTTGCCATGGCGGAAACCCGAAATAGATATGCCCGTTTTTGTTCAGCAGTTTTTTAAGCTCTCTGATCAATCTTTTCTGGTTATGAATATGCTCAAGCGTATCTTTAAGAATAACAAGGTCGAATACAGCGTTGAAACCATCGTCTTCAACAAGATCATAAATATCTTTGAATATAAATCTGAGTTTACCGGCGTTAATATCTTCTTTAAGATATTCTTCAGCTAACTGCAATTTGTATTCGTGGAGATCAACGCCGGTACAAATGCAGCCTCTCTTAACGAAAGCTTTAAGCACGCCGCCTTCGCCGCAGCCGATCTCAAGCACCTTCATCCCTTCAGTTATCTTAAAGCTGCTTTCTATAAAAGGAATTATATAGTTTGTAGTGTTTTGTGCCTGGTATTCGAAGGTTAATTGCCTGTCGGAGTGATAATCAAAAGCCATTATAAATTTTTATATATCCTGAATGCTTGTAATAGTTGTTTTAATCAGGTTCACAATAGATCCGGTTCGAACCATCACTAACCCATAATACAAATATCTGTTACGGGTAAAACCTGAAGCCCAAAGCAGCATCAACTGCTGAACCGAAGCTTGGTGCAATTCCGAGCAATACGCCAATCTCCAGGTAAATTTCAAAAGGTGAGCTGCGGGGGATTGCATTCACGCCAACAATTCCGCGAACGCCTATTCCCAGGTCGCCGCCTTTTCTTACGAACACATCGCCTTTTCTGTTATACCATACGCCTCTGCCTTCACCAAAGCCAATCAATGCGCCGGGTCCGGCGAATAGAGAAAATATATCTGAGTTAAACGCATCAAAATGCCAGTGGTAATCAACACCGATACGCGGACTTCCATAGTATGAAGCCCCGACATACCCAACAAACCCGGCATTTCTTTCAGTCCACATCTTACCGGTTAAACCAAGCGGTTCACCCAAAGAAATGCCAAAGCCTAATTTTCTTCCCATTGGAGATTGTGCGTAGAGATTACAAGACAAAACAATAACTATAACCAATAATAATCCTGCGGTTTTCAAAGGTATCCTTTCGTAATAGTTAATAATTCTTTGGTGCAAAGATAAATAATCGTTC
This sequence comes from Ignavibacteria bacterium, assembly GCA_037447335.1. Taxonomy (GTDB): domain Bacteria; phylum Bacteroidota; class Ignavibacteria; order Ignavibacteriales; family Ignavibacteriaceae; genus JBBIGV01. The sequence continues at coordinate 5,286 of JBBIGV010000058.1, forward strand.
CAAGAATCAAAATCCGTTAAACGCACCTTGTTGGTTATGCCGTGGTTATGAATCCTGAGCGCAATTGAAAACAGGCATAACAGCCGCAGCACAGATTTCGACACCTGAATAGCCTCGCTTAATCTGTGCTGCGTGGATAGATATTTCTTTTAACGTAACAATATCATCTTCTTAGTCTCTGAGAAGCTGCCGGCGTTTAATCTGTAAAAGTAAACTCCGGACGGAAGTCCCGTTGCATTAAACTCAACCGAGTGTTTGCCCGCTTCTTTGTATTCATTAACAAGCGTTGCAACTTCTCTGCCCAACACGTCAAAAACTTTTAGCGTGATAAGCGAAATGTCATTCCGGGCTTTACCCGGAATCTCAAACTTAATTTTTGTAGCAGGATTGAATGGGTTGGGGTAGTTTTGAAACAATATAAATTCCGCAGGTGCAGTCACTTCAACTTCTATTGTTTGTGAGTATTCAAAAGAACCATCAACATCAATTTGCTTCAGCCGGTAATTATAGATTCCCGGGGGTAATTTCTCATCAACAAATGAATATAAAACCGGTTGTGTTGATGTGCCTGACCCGTAAACAATTCCGGCATTGTTCCATCCGGCAAATGATCCTTTATCAGCCAATTGAGATCTTCTTTCAATTTCAAATGCATGGTTATTCGTTTCGGTTGCCGTAGTCCATTCAAGAAGCACATTGCTTTCTTTAGCAGAAGCAGTAAAAGAAACAAGCTCAACAGGAATGTATGGAGAAAAAGGCATGAATTTTACAAGTCCATGGTTAGGATTATCAACCTTATGGAAAATATGTGCTTCGATTGAAACTGAATCATAAACGCGCCAGTCATTATTTTGAGCCCATATATCGTTTGTGCAGTTATTGTAAAGATCAAACACACCGGCTGGCTGTATGTTATTATAGATAATGTTTAGCCCGTCATCATCAGGATTAGCATTTTCTATATTGCCAAGGTTCGGATTAGGACCGGGTTGAACTACTGTTCCGTTCTGAATGGTAACTCCCCACCAGTTCCCGAATATTTCATTGCCCGTAATGATTGGTGCGTTAAACGGCGAACCATTTATATTAATCCCGCTTCCTGAGACATTAACATCAGGATTCAGATTATTGTTATAGATAAGATTGTTTTTTATAACAGCATTTATAACACCGTTGCTGGAGCTGAGCATAGTCATTCCAAAACTGTTATTAAAAATAGTGTTGCCTTCAATTATCGCATTTGAAAAACTACCTGCACCCGAAACCCAAAGACTAATGCCGCCGGTACGAACGCTCCATCCGCCATATATTGTGTTGTTTCGTATAACAGGCGAATTATTTCCCTGCAAACCAATGCTTATCTGATTTTTTGCAGATGTGTTTTCAGTATTGTTAAAAGCAAGTGTATTGCCTTCGATCAAAGGATTTGAATTCAGGTTAATAAGAATTCCGTATTCATAAACGCGCTCAATCCTTGTATTCAGTACTTGTGCATTCGAGCCGCTTAATTGAACCCCGCGCCCGCATTTATACATGAAGCAGTCAGCCATAACCGGCGAACTGTCTATCACTCTCATTCCATAATCTGCAAATTGAATTCTTGTATAATAAATCATAGATACATCAGCAGACGTGTTCTGATTAAAGCGCAATCCTTCGCAAAACCCTGTTGAATCCTCAACTGTTGAGGTAAAAAGAATTGAGTCGGCAGCAGTTCCCAATGCTTTCAGGATTCCGTTAACTTCAAAGCCACCGGTTGCGGCTGTGAAAGTAATAGAAGTACCTGCAGCGATAATTATTTTATCAGCCTGTAAAACGATTACTTTGTTGTTCATTGTGTAATTCGGGAAGGAACCGGTAACAACTCCGCCTGAATTAGTTACAAGATCATCCATCCCCCATTCTACGCCTGTATTTGGTGTAGTGTATTGCGCAAATGAAAGGGATGTAAATATAAAAATCAGTAATAATGTTTTCATGTAAACTCAGTTAATTAACTTAATTTTACGCGGTCGGATAATTCATTAACGTCGTCAGGTTTAAGAGGAAATTTTTCTATAAGAATTTCACCGACACGATTAACTCCATGAATTATACCTTTTGAAAATTCGCCCCGTTCAAACAAGCGCTGCATTTCTTCTTTGATTATCTCCCAGGTATTAACAGGCACAACGCTGTTTATTCCTTCATCGGCAAGAATATAAAACAGTCTTTCTTGAAGCAGGATGAATATTAATACACTGGTGGCATCGCGTGTTTTATTTATACCAAGCCTTAAAAACTCTTTTTCTGCCAAACCACGAATGGATAATTTTCTTTCACCGAATTTTCTTTTTTCTCTGATACTTACACATATTTCACCGGAGGTAGATTTCTCGATTTCTTTAATATGATTGGTAATCCGGAGTAATTGATCATCATCGAAGAAATTATATATGAGTGATTCTTTCATAAGTTTTTTCAGTTTTAACTTAAAACTATTAAAGTGGAGATAATATAACAAGATGCTGAATAATCACGATGAAAAATAAAAAGCGCATCTGCCGGTTAAGACAATTGCGCTAATGGAGAGAGAAGAGAATGAATTCTTTATTTCTGAGTTATGCTGATATTGCCGCCGGATGTTTTAGCAACCAGCTTATTGCCCCCGCTATTAATATCAGCGAGAAATCTTGTCTTTGAAATTTTGATTGCATTGTTTGCGGTAAATGTGCATTTAATCCTTCCGCCAGAAGTGGACATGTCTGCCGAAGCGTTAAAATTTTCGGGGAGCTTTGCATCAATATCACCGCCGGAAGTCCTCAGTTCAATTCCTTTGTTGTCGCCATTGTAGTCCAGAAAAATATCTCCGCCGGATGTTTTAGCAACTATATTCGCATCAGAACCTTTCAGCTTAATATCGCCTCCGGAAGTTGAGGCTTTAATATCACCGACAAAATTTTTGCATTCAATATCTCCGCCGGAAGTAGAAACATCGAACATGCCGTTTGCATTTTCCATTAAAATGTCACCGCCTGAGGTTCCGGCTTTCAAATTACCTTTTATCTGTTTAATTGAAATATCGCCTCCGGAAGTTCTTAACATGTTATCACCGGTAATATTAGTGAAGTGAATATCACCGCCGGCAGTTTTTAAATTATTATTGAATCTTTCCGGAACTTTCACTTCGAACCTGACCTTAATGCCTCTGCCCCAGCTAAACCAGGAAGATTCTCTTTCGCCTTTGATCTCAACCATCTCATTATCAGCTTTGAAATGAAAGGTCATCTTTTCTTCGGCGATGTCATTCCCGAGTATTTTTACATAAACTTCTTCCTTATCCCAGCTTGTTATGGTTAAGTTGCCTGCGGCAGTTTCAATTTTCAGTTTCTTTCCTGATGCAATCGGAAAAGTTTTTTCGTGAAGAGTTTTAAGATCCTGCGGGTTAGTGATCTGCAATGCGAACGCATCTGCAGAGAAGAACAAAGACAGAGTAACCAATATTGTAATTATGCTTTTCATCTGACATCCTTGTGTTTTATTGTCGTAAAGTTAGACTCATAATAATCTGAATAAGTTACCAAACACGCCGCGAAGTTACATCTATATTTAACAGGTTATCATTTTTCATGATATTCGGCAAATATCAGTTTTAAGAGACTGGATAGCAGGATGAAAAAGGCATAACACATTAAAACAATTGTAAAAAACGCAGGCGCGTTCAATTGAACGCCCCTGCGGATACAAAAATACACGTCCGGCTTTAGGTAGTGGGTGTGTAAAAATGCGCGAAAAAAAACATCATCACCAGACAAACTTATAATTTTCCTGGGAATCAAAGTCAATAAATATAATAGCTTGTTCCCGATATGGGAACTTTGTATATTTGTCCGTGCGGATGATAGCCGTTAAAACACTTAAGGATTTTTGGCATAAGTATAATTATGCCGAGCAGCCTTTGAGAGCCTGGTATGCTGAAGCTAAAAAAGCAGATTGGAAAAATCCTGCTGATATTATAAAACATTACAGAACTGCCAGCATTCTTAAGAATAATAGAGTCGTTTTTAATATTAAGGGAAATGATTACAGATTAGTAACAGCCATAAATTATGATTTTAAAATTATTTATATTCGGTTTATTGGTACTCATAAAGAATATGATAAGATAATTGCAGAGGAAATCTAAATGACAATCAAACCTATAAAAACAAAAAAGGACTATCAGTCTGCACTTAAAAAAATTGAAGATCTGTTTGATGCTAAGCCAAACACTCCTAACGGCGATTTGCTCGAAGTTCTGGTAACTCTTGTTGAAGCATACGAACAGAAGCATTTTAATATTACCCCCGCTGACCCTGTGGAAGCGATAAAATTCAGAATGGAGCAGCTTGGTTTAAAGCAATCGGACATCGCAAAAGTGATAGGGGGTAAAAACAGAGCTTCCGAGATACTCAACAGAAAAAGGGAGCTTACGGCAAAAATGATGAGAGACCTCCATAGAAAATTTAACATCCCCGCTGAATCACTTTTGGCATAATTATAAAAAGCTCAACATTATCTTAATCCTGTCGTTGATATAACTTTTACAGAAATATTTAACACTCCTTCGCTTCTCCCTGTCAGTTTGATTTCCTGTGTTACTCCGTGACTTCTGATTGTAACTTAAACAAAGAGCCCGATACACAAGCAGGGGGCTGTCCAAAATGTAGCACAGATTACTAATCTGTGCTACGATGAATTTAAATTTAATCTGAAATCAGACATATAAATTCAGAGTTGTTTGCAAAATTTACTTTTTGGTCAGCCCCTACGGATAAAAAGATATATCGAATTAAAAAATAATTATGTCAAAATATCGAATAACTTTGGTCAGGAGTTATTATTTATTCTATTATACACCCCCACACCTGCCTGTAGCAGACGGGCGGGACTTCTCCCTTTGATAAGATTTTTTCATTTTCGTAACTTGTTTATGAAATTGAATTCAGATTAACAAAAGTTTTATTGAAGCAATATGGAAAGCTGGTTTTCGTCACTGCAGCCTGTAGTAAGAATTCTTATTATTCTGATACTCGCATTCCTGGCTCACTTCATAATAAGGGAGTTAAGACAGTTAGTAAGATGGATACTCACTTTAAATCTTGGCAGAAGCGCATCAACTGAAGAAAACTTCACACGGCGTTATCCGAGGTTCGCTTCATTAACTACAATTGCTGTCGGTGCGGTTACTTTTACTATATACTTTGCAGCAGTAGGGCTCGTGTTGAATGAGTTTAATGTTTCATTAACGGCTTATCTTGCAAGCGCTTCGGTTATAGGGCTTGCAATTGCTTTCGGTTCGCAGGGGCTTGTACAGGATGTTGTAATCGGCCTTACTCTTATTTTTTCTGATGTGTTAAAAGTACAGGATGTGGTTGAAGTTTCGGGGCAGATCGGAAGGGTTGAGAATATCGGGCTAAGGTTTACTACTATTATAAATCATCAGGGTCAAACTATTTTTCTTCCTAACAGAAACATCGGAATGATAAGCCGTTATCGCAACGGTGTTGTGCGTGCTTATGTTGATATTCAGGTCCCGGATTCTGTACCCGAACCATCATTGATTGAAATGATAGAAAGAATTTCTGTTGGTATGCAAAGCCAGTTTAATACTATAATTCTTAGCAAACCTGAGCTGCAGGGTGTTAAGGAAGTTGAAGGTAAAGAATGGAAGTATCTCCGGCTCCGATTACGAATCTGGCCCGGTCAGAATACATTAATTGATACTGTTGTAAGACAACGAATTATAAATGAGCTGAAAAAACTTTTCCCGGAATATTCCGACTGGATGGTTACTGTAACTTACCGTGCTCAATAAATCAAAGGACGAAAATATGGCTTCTGAACAAATGGTACCGCTTAAAAACTTTCCTGTCTTTCCTGAAAAAGAAATGCTTCAAAGATCATCAGATTTTTATGAATTGATGAATAAGAGGAGAACAGTCCGGCATTTTTCAGATAAAGACATTCCAATTGATATAATTATTAATTGTATAAAAACTGCCGGTACAGCGCCCAGCGGAGCAAACCTGCAGCCATGGCATTTCGTAATTGTGCATGATAAGGAAACGAAAAAGAAGATCAGGATTGCCGCAGAGGAAGAAGAATTCAGGTTCTATCATGGTCGTGCACCACAGGAATGGCTGGATGCGGTAAAACCATTCGGAACAAACGAGTTCAAACCTTTTCTTGAAACTGCGCCGTATCTTATCGCAATATTTTTCAGAAATTATGAATTGAATGAAGATGGTACAAAAGAAAAAAATTACTATGCGATCGAATCCGTTGGCATTGCGGCGGGCATGTTGATAGCTTCATTGCATAATGCCGGTATTGCTACGCTTACTCATACACCAAGCCCGATGCAATTCCTTAATCAAATATTAAACAGACCGCCGCACGAAAAAGCATTTTTGCTGCTTGTCGCCGGTTATCCTGCGGATGATGTAAAAGTTCCTGCAATTACAAAAAAAACAATAGATGAGATAGCTGCGGTAATATGAAGCAATTAATAGCAGTTTATATCGCCTTATTCTTTTATTCTGATATAGAAGCTCAGTGGAGTGCAGAAGTTTTTTATGTAAGAAAAAATATTGTTCCGTCTGAAGGGTTCGGGATTTCAGTCGAAAGAAACTTACCGGTTCAGCTTCCTGAACTCGGATTTTCTTCAAAATCATCATTTACTTTTTTCAATGAAAAAACATCTGCAGGCAATAAATACCATAGTTTTGATTTGAACACCTCAATTGCGGCAGCATTTTATTTTAGGACAGTCAGACCATATTTGGGTTTGGGATTAGGATTGCAAAACTTTACATTCAAACCTGTTAGCGGCAGCGGTTATGAAAGCTTTAACAAATTATTTTTTTCACTTATTTCTTTTGTTGGGATACGTTTTCATTTCAGCCCGCTGATACAGCCGTTTGGTGAGATTAAAATCAGCCGCCTTATACCTTCTCAGCAAAAAATTATTCCTGATAAATATCAAAATATCCAGTTGAAGATCAGTGCAGGTTTGCGAATTAATCTCGATTTACTTTAAGAATTCAAAATAACAAATTAAGCAAGAAAGAATTTTTTATGCAGGACGATAAGGTCTCCAAGCAAAGAGAACATAGCTTTTTTGGCGATGTACTGAATTATTTTAATCGCGCAGCAAGCTTTACAGATTATCCTGCCGGGTTACTATGCCAGATAAAATACTGCAACAGCGTCTATGAAATGAAATTTCCGATAAGAACAAAAAAGGGTATTGAAGTAATTTCAGCATACCGGGTGCAGCATAGCCAGCATAAGATGCCAGTTAAAGGCGGAATAAGATACAGCCTTGCAGTAACACACGATGAGGTAATGGCGCTTGCAGCTTTAATGACATATAAATGTGCCGTTGTGGATGTACCTTTTGGCGGTGCAAAAGGCGGGGTTAAAATTGATCCTAAAGCCTATACCCCTGTCGAACTTGAACAGATTACAAGACGATATACATCCGAATTGATAAAGAAAAATTTTATCGGTCCCGGGATTGATGTGCCTGCACCTGATTACGGTACCGGGGCGCGGGAAATGGCATGGATTGCTGATACTTATGAAGCCTTTAATCCCGGGCAGATTGATGCAAGCGCTTGTGTTACAGGTAAACCGATTCACCTTGGCGGAATAAGAGGCAGAACTGAAGCAACAGGCAGGGGTGTGTACTTTGGCGTGCGTGAAGCCCTCAGCAACAAAGACGATATGAAAAAAATAGGGCTTACAACAGGTTTGCAGGGTAAAAGTGTTGTTGTGCAGGGTTTGGGAAATGTTGGTCATCACTCCGCAAAGTTTTTCCAGGATGCTGGCGCTTCTATCATTGCTATTGCCGAATATGAAGGCGCTATTTATGATCCTAAAGGTCTTGACGTTGATGTTGTTTTTAATCACCGGCAAAAACAAAATCTATCCTGAATTATAAGAAAGCAAAAAATATTAAGAATACTGCCGATGCTCTCGAACTCGATTGTGATATCCTTATTCCTGCCGCACTTGAAAATCAGATACACAAGGGAAATGCAAAACGCTTAAAAGCTAAACTTATTGCCGAAGCGGCTAATGGTCCGGTTACACCCGAAGCCGAAGAGATATTATTGAAAAAAGGGGTTCTTATTATCCCCGACCTTTACCTCAATGCAGGCGGTGTAACAGTATCTTATTTCGAGTGGCTGAAAAATCTTTCGCACGTAAGATTTGGCAGGATGGGTAAACGGCATGATGAACTTGTTAAGGCCACTCTGATTGATGCAATCGAAACAGCAATCGGAAAATCACTTAATGATTCAGCAAAAAAAATTATTGCTCATGGCACTGATGAAGCCGACCTCGTTAACTCCGGATTGGAAGAAACTATGGTTGCATCTTATAATGAAACAAGGGACACGTGTAAACGAAATAAGAAAATTCCTGATCTCAGAACGGCAGCATCGTAACTGCAATTGATAAGATAGCAGCTTCATATATTTCGCTTGGAATATTTCCTTGATCAGTCAAGGAATATCCAATCAATGAATACCTGTTGGCAGATCTGAAAGTTTTTTTACCTGATGATGGATAAAAATTTTTTATATAAAATTTGAATTCGTGTAACAGTAGTATCCTGTAAGTTTTCAGAGAATAACTCGTTTTGAATCTTAAACCCACCCTCTGAGTTTGCATGCTTCAGCCACACGGGCAACACCTACTACCATAGCAGCCAAACGAGGATGCACCTTCTTTTCTTTAACTGCTTCCTGCACTGTGTGATATGCCTTTGTGAGCTTTTTGTCAAGTCTTTCATGAACAAGCTCTTCATCCCAGAAGTAAGAATAGTTATCCTGCACCATTTCAAAGTATGAAACCGTAACGCCGCCTGCGCTTGCAAGTATATCCGGAATAACGTGAATACCTTTCTTGTTAAGAATGATATCCGCTTCAGGAGTGGTAGGTCCGTTCGCAAGTTCACAAATAACCTTTGCTTTAATATCAGGCGCATTGTCTTTCGTTATTGCATTTTCAAGAGCAGCGGGGTATAAGATTTCAACATCAAGCTTTAGCAGATCTTCGTGAGGAATAATTTTTCCGCCGGGAAATTTTGCAAGCGAACCGGTTTTTAGTTTGTGCATAACCAGTTCTTTGGGATCAAAACCATCGGGGTTATAAATTGCAGCACGCGAATCACTAACTGCAACAAGCTTACCGCCGCCAAGTAATTCATGATGAAGCAATGCAGCCCGCTGCCCCGCATTACCAAATCCCTGTATTGCAAAAGCCTTATAAGGATCAAAGCCGTAAACTTTACAAGCCTCTCTGACAGTAATAACGCCGCCTCTTGCTGTTGCATCCCGTCTGCCTTCTGTTCCTCCGATTTGCTGGGGTTTATCAGTCATTACGCCTGGCTGATGACGGTAATTTATAGTTTCGAATTCATCCATCATCCATGCCATTGTTTGCGGATTGGTGTAAACATCGGGCGCAGGAATATCCCTGTCGCTTCCGATAAATGGAGAGATTGCTCTAATATATTCACGCGAGAGACGTTCAAGCTCATTACGTGACATTGACTTCGGGTCGCAGCATACCCCGCCTTTTCCTCCTCCAAGCGGAAGGTCAACAACTGCCGTTTTCCATGTCATCCAGCATGCCAGAGCACGGATAGTATCAACTGTTTCGTCAGGATGAAAACGTATTCCGCCTTTTGACGGACCTCTGGCGAAATTATACTGAACGCGGTAACCCTGAAAGATTTTAACTTTACCGTTATCCATTCTTACATGCAAAGTAAAATTGAATTCCCTTTGCGGATTGATCAGCAGCTCTCTTGTTGCTTCATCAAGGTTAAGGAGTTTTACCGCTTCTTCAATTTGCTGCCGCGCTACACTAAACGAATTATAAGATTCCATAATTATTTCCCGGCTTCGTTTTTAGATTCACCCGGTTTCTTTTTATTGTCAGAATTACCGAGCGGGTCATAAATAATTTTATACCAGCAGTTTTTGCATGTTAATATCTTATCAACATTAAGCAGAACCTGCTGCCATGGACTTAACCTGTGCCCGCAATGCGGACAGGCATCGGGCACTTTTAATATTTTTTCGGATTTATGATTTTCCAAATTATTTCTCCGGTTTAAATATAACCCCTTCGTTCTTATGACCGTTCATTTTAATTATAACAGGTTTGTTAAATGTTATTCTGTTTGTAAAATTTTTAATTTCGACAGGCTTTTGTTCCAACAACCAATCCCAATCAATGTAACCCTGGTTTTTATGATCGTTAACTGTAAAGTAGCCTATCATAAACGAAGTAATGTTCTGGAAGAAGTGAGAACCCTGCGAAGGCTCAACAGAAAGCTCTTTCAGTCCCGCTTCAATTATAGCATGCGCGCCGGCAATCTGATCCCATGTTACAGGAATGCCGAGCCATGGATCAAGTGTTCCCCATCTTCCCATACCGATTAACAAATACGGTTTTTGTTCTGCAATTAATTGACTGTTAAACATTGCAACTTCTTTCGCCACATCACGCGTTTTGCTGCGGTCAAACACGTTATGGTCAACGAAGACAATATCATAAATATCATCAATAATTCCATTGCCGAGCACCTGGGTGCTGTGACAGATAAGAGAGTCTTTCTCATAATCCTCAAGAGTTAGCTCTGCTGTTTCTCTTGCAGCAACAAGCGGTCTCATCTGAAGCAATCCGAATTCCCGCGGTTTATCGCGCGGCACAGAAAGATTTACAGCAAACTCAATTTCAACCGGGGTGCCCATGCCCCACGATCCCATATCAAGCAGCAGATCAATTATTTCAGGCAGCGGGAATAATTTATGTTTAAGGATAGGACCGAAAGTTACAACTCTTGTCCCGGGTCTGGAAAGACCTTCTGCAATCGAATCATTTTCGGGTGAGTAAGTTGCACCAATCCAATTCAGTGTTCCGTCTTTTTCTGAAATGGAAAGTTCATACTGCTTTACAAGCATGTCTTTTGTTTTATATCCGAAATCAGTGCTGCCTTCAAGCTGAAGCGCATAAAAATTTCTTTGTGTCGTATTCAGCGATTCTTTTGTTGAATAGAATTGGATAAGATCTGTCGGATACTTAGGACAAAACCTTACCGTGTTGCCTCCTTCAACAACCGTTTTACCTAATCCGAGCGCAACAGAAACAATTCCGTCGGTTGATTTCTGAGGAGCAACAGGATAAAAGTTATACGATTTTGCAACGCCGGAAAAATCAGGATAGAATCTGTTATCGTGTGCCGATCCTATCATCTTCTGAATTATAACAGCCATCTTTTCTTCTTCAAGGCGGTAAGATGTTATTTTGATGTAGTCTTTTGCACTTTGATAAAAAGTAGAAGCGTAAACACGTTTAATCGTGTTCAACAAATCATTAAGTCTTACTAAAGGATTTTGCTGGTTATTCGGAAGCATGTAAGTTTCGTACACGCCTGCGAAGGGATGATACTGTGAATCTTCAAGCAGGCTTGATGAACGAACAGCCAGCGGCGTATGAACCTTATCGAGAAATGCTGCAAGCTCGCCTAAAATCTCTTCCGGAAACTTAGATGCATTAAGAAACTGACGCGTAATCTCTTCATCATCATCGCAATCGAGTGCAAACTTGCGAAGGTTATTTTCATCAATAAATTGATCAAATACATTCGTCCCGATTACAATTGCCGGAGGCACGTAAACCTGAACGCCCGGGAACTGATCGCGTATGTTGTAATTGTTGATCAGAGTATTAACAAAACCGAGACCTCGTGCTTTACCGCCAAGCGAGCCGCCTCCGATTCGTGCAAAACTGCTGTTGGGATCAAACGTATCCTTGGAAAAATCTGTAATTATACCGCGCTGTCTTAGTTGTCTGTAACTGTTCAGCGATTGGATAATATCCTTGCGAAGGTCTTCGGCTGTTTCATAATCTGTAACTTTTCTTGGTCGAAGCTGATGTGCAAGCCAGAATTCTGTGCGCGCTTTCAGCCAATTTGAAAAGTGATTTCTTTCAGCATGATATTTAATGCTTTCTATCGGAACTATTTTAAGCTGATCTTCAAGACTTCGGAGATCATTAGCCCTTCCGACTTCAACGCCGGCTTCTGTTCTGAATACAAAATCGCCAAAGCTGAAGTAGCGATTCATAAAAATCCTGAGTTCGTTTATCAGCATCGGCGAATCTTTCAACATAAAAGAAGCCCCGCATTCATTGGCTTCCTTTTCACTTTCAGGATTATTTGAGAAAAGCAGTATCGGTATGTCGGGCAGTTCATTCTTAACTTTATTACAGAAATAAAGTCCTGCTTTTGGATCGGGCATGCCCTGCCTTGGAAAGTCAATGTCAGAAATAATACCGAGCACAAGCTCTTTATATTTTTGATAATAACCCCATGCTTCTTCATAGTTTGTGCAAAGCAGAATTTTAGGACGCGCTCTCATTCTTAAGAATTTATGAGAAAGATTTATTCCTTCAGAGATCAGTCTTTGTGACTGGTTAAGTATTTCTGTATAGATAACCGGAAGCAGAGAGGAGTAATACCTGACATTATCTTCAATAAAAATAATATTCTGAACGCCTACGATGCGGCTGTCATGATCAACGTTTAATTTATCTTCTATATATTTAATGATAGCAATGATTATCCTAAAATCTCCCTGCCAGATAAAAATTTTATCAAATACATTTGCATCGGGACTGAGAAGAAGATATTTAAGTTCTTTATCATCGTGAGCGAGCAATATTACGGGAATATTAAGCCCTGATTCCTTTACCATTTTTGCAAAAGCAATCGGATGCATATCTTCAATATGCAGAGTTGTGATTATAAGATCGAAGCGCGTTTCCTCTTTTGCGAGGGCTATTGCATCGCGTCCGCTGGATACACGGGTAAGTTCGGGCGAGTGTGAAAGGTTCAGCCCCTGGTATTCGTTTCGGATAAGTTCATACAGGCGTCCGTCTTCTTCAAACAGGTACAGATCGTACAGGCTTGAAACAAGCAGAATATCCCTTACCCTGAGCCGCATAAGATTTTGAAAACCCTGGAACCTATTTCCATATCCATGCTCAACCCAGAAATCATCGAAGCTGTTTTTGATAACTTCGTACCTGACTGAAGTATCCGATTTATTTGTCATAACTGCCGGATTTGCTTATAAAATAAAACCGCTGTAAGAAATTATGAAAAATAAATGATTAAAGCAGGGAGGAAGACTGATTGCAAAATTCTTTTGTAGTCAAGGAATATTTGGCGGTATTGTACAGAGATGGCAGTTATAACATTCCATTAAAAATAAAAATCCGGCATATATGACTCTGTAATTTTTAGATTTCATCACCGATTTTTATTGCATTTTAAAATGCTATAATTTATGTTTGTCCTGTGCAGGCTCTTATGAAAAATTTATTTTACATATTGCCGTTGGTAAGTGTTCATCCGGGAGGTGAAACGGCTGAAGTCTG
>JBBIGV010000058.1:18780-24034 GCA_037447335.1 Ignavibacteria bacterium
TACCCCCCCCCCCCGAAAAATTAAAGGTTTTTTCTTCATCTTTATATTATTACCCTGTTGGTTTTACGTAGTTATAAGAAACTTAACGCATAACTGTTTTTAATAACCAAGTATAGGGAGTAATAGAATGAAGAATTTATTTTTTATAATTGTATTATTTTTAAGCACAACTCTTTTCTCGCAAAATCTGATCCATATAAATGGCAGAGATTACATAAGAGAAAATGATCAATGGTTTATTAAAGACCTTGAATCAGACAATAAGTTCTTGTTGAACGATTTATCAATGACTGTTAAGCTTAAAGAAACAGCTCCAAGACAAGCTCTTACAGCTCTTAACAATGCCCACAATATAACGATAGCGGGAGAAAATGAGCTTGGTTATATTGATTTGAAAATGATGCCCGGAAGTATTTTTCATAAAAAACTTAACGCATACTTAAACAGCGGATTATTTGAATCGGTTGAAATGAATTCTTATGGAAAAATTCTTGACGGAGATGCAATTCCAAATGATCCGTTGTTCAATAATCAGTATCATTGGTATAATACAAGCGGTTGGCCCCATATAAATGCACCTGCTGCGTGGGATATAGAAAACGGCTCTACAAATCCGGTGACTGTGGCTGTTATTGATTGGGGTGTTTATCCAAATAATGTGGATTTGAATTTATCCCCCATTAAATGGGATTTTTGGGCCGGTGACCCTGATCCTACACCTCATCCTTTACATGACGATCACGGCACAGGAGTGGCTGGTGTTTTTGGAGCAAAAACAAATAATGGTGAAGTTGTTAGCGGAATTGCCGGTGGTTGGGGAAACAACCTAGGAAGTGAGATCATGGCAATTCGAATTGGAGAAAGGGAAGAAATTAGAACGGATAAAGTTGATGACGCCATAATTTTTGCTGTAAATAATGGAGCAAAAATTATAAATATGAGTTTCAGGGTTGATGAAACACAGGCAATAAAAGCTGCAATTGATTATGCTTATAATCAAAAGGGATGTTTGCTTGTAGCTTCAGCAGGAAATCAGATAAACCAAACGACTTTAAGGTTTCCGGCACGTCATCCTAAAGTACATTCTGTTGGAGGTATTACCAAGCAATGGTTATACTATAACAACAGAGGATCAGATTTAGATGTGGTAGCTCCGAATGTAAATATCGTTTCAACTGCCAATGGTCAATTCGGGACAGGACAATACTCGGGTACTTCTTTCTCTTCCCCTATGGTTGCTGGTGTTGGCGCTTTGCTTTTTTCTAAAAATCCTTATCTTCTGCATATGGACATCCGTAAAGTAATAAATCAGACTGTAATTTATACACCACAAATGGAATATGACCCAACAAAATTCGGGAACGGATTACTCCAGGCAGGCTCAGCACTTTGGGCTTTAAACCTTGGTAATTGCATTATTCCGGATTATCCATCAGAATTAACAGTATTGAATAATCTGCCTCATTCTTTAAGATGGCGAACTGTTACTATGACTAATTGTGAAGAAGGAGATGGTGCCAGTCATTATAATGTTTACCGCGCGACCTCCCCAAACCGCTATAATTTCTTGAAGATAGCGGAGGTTCAGCACAATGGTGTCAATTATTATACTACCTGGACTGATGGCGCCTATCCCAGCGGCGGTACATATTTTTACAGGATAACCACTGTTGATATATCTGGAAAAGAATCAATAACTTCAAACGAAGTATCAATAACTAACGGTGGGATTGAAGAAAAAATCGGGTTTGATATCCAACCGGAAGTTGTTTTTGATTACGAGCTGGAGCAAAACTATCCCAACCCGTTTAATCCGTCTACAATCATAAAATATTCTATTAAAGAAGATGGATTCGTAAAATTGGCTGTATTCAACATAATCGGGCAAGAGATAAAAACGCTTGTAAATGAATCTAAGACTGCAGGTATTTATTCGGTTCAATTCGATGCAAGTGAACTTCCGAGTGGAGTATATGTTTACCAATTAATAAGTGGATGGTATTCAAACTCAAAAAAAATGATTATTACAAAGTAACTTATGGGAGCGGCTTCTCCGCTCCCTTTATATATTAAAAGGATTTATAAAATGAAAAACTGCTTTTTTTTATTTGTAGTAATTCTTTCTATTACAATACATTCGCAGGAATTTGAGCTAAGTTTAATTGGGCCCTACAATGGCGGTGTATTTCCTGAACGAATTCAGATCCACCCTGTGAATTCTGAGAAAGTTTTGGTATCAGAATATTCAGGCGGCATATTTCTATCTGAGGGAGGTGATATAAAAAAAATGATTGACATAAAAGGTAGTGAAATACCTTATGCATTTTTTAATCCCGGGAATGATAATATTATTTTTGCTCTTTCCAGCAGCAATATATTGAAGGTTAATATCATCAATAATGAAATAACTGTCTTGCATAAAAACGTTCCTGATTTACACTCACATTTTATTTTTAATTCTCTTAATCCTATGATAATATATAACACAAGGGACGGGAAAAAACTTTACAGAAGTGATGACGGTGGTGTTGAATGGTATCTTCTAAAAGAATTTGATTATTTTATTGAATCGCTTGCAATAGCCACTTCTGACACCTCTGTACTTTATGCCGGAATCAATGGCTATGTTTATAGAAGTTCGGACTCAGGGTACAACTGGACAAAAATGACACAGCAGGCACGCTTTAAAATTTATAAAATTATTGTTAATCCTTTTAATGAAAATTCTTTATATCTGCTGGTTGATTCAAGCATATATCATTCAAAAGATGCGGGGGAAACATTTCAGCGTTTATTGCAGCATGGTGGCGCAGGGATAAGAACATTTGTATTAAACCCGATTGATACGCTAAAAATTTATGCGGTGGAAAGCGCCCTAGCTTTTATGCCCGATGGATACATATATAAAACCACCGATGGAGGAACCAACTGGTCAATTATAAATAATAACCTTCCGGGGATACATGTAACGCCTTTAACAATTGCAATTGATCCGGTTTATCCGGAAACTTTGTATGTAAGTAATGGAGGTCTTGGAGTGTTCAAAACAACAAATGGCGGCGATAGCTGGGAACTAACAAAAATTTCGGGAACATCTGTTTTTTCACTTTATAATTATCCTAATAGCCCATACAATTATTTAGCAGGTGTGACAGGTTGGGGGGTGTTAAAAACTAGTGATGGTGGAATGAATTGGTCTCAACCTAATATTCCCGGATATTATTATCGATATTGGATTCGGAATATATCCTCAAATCCATTTAATCCTAATGAGTTTTTGACTGCCACGAGGTTCACCGCATTGAGGTCTTCAGACAGCGGTAATAATTGGTTTTATACAATTGCACCTCAGGATGTGTCTTATATATACTACCATCCAAGTATTGAAAATCTTGTTTTTGCAACAGCTATAAACAGATATGAAAATCTGCATCTGTTATGGAGAAGCACTGATAATGGAGTGAATTGGGCACTAACAAGCGATACCAGCAGCATTATGGGATATCATTTCCATCCGACAAACCCTGATATAATTTATGGAGTAAGGTTCAGTCTGACGAGTAAGGTGCTTAAAAGCACTGATGCCGGTTTAAGCTGGTTAAATAAAACGAATAATCTTCCTCAATATCATTACCCGGAAGCCAGCCAATGTCTGGCAATTGATTCTTTTGATCCGGAAACAATTTATGTGGGCTTAGGTACGGATGGAAGCATACCGGGCGGACTTTTTAAGAGCACCAACGGCGGCGATTACTGGATAAGGATTGATTCGACCTTAAAGCATTTTGATTCCAGACTTAGAATTATAAGTATTCTAACCGATAAATATAAACCGGGCAGATTGTATATTGGAATGCAAAGATACGGGCCACATTATACGAGCAGCTATGCAGACGGCGGATTATTTCTTACAGAGGATTATGGGAAAAGCTGGCGTAAAGTTTATGATGGCAGTGTTCGTTCAATTTATGAAGACAATCAGACTGCAAGAAACATATTCATAAATTCGAAGTTTGGGCTGCTTAAATTTCTGGATACATTAACCGTCACCTCTGTTAAGGATGAAAAAGATATAGCAATTCTAACAGATTATAAGCTCTCCCAAAACTATCCCAATCCCTTCAATCCAGGCACCATTATCAGTTGGCAGGCTCCGGTCGGCAGTCTGCAATCACTTAAAGTTTATGATGTTTTGGGAAGAGAAGTTGCAACGCTTGTTAATGAATATAAAGAAGCAGGAAAACACTCTGTTGAGTTTAATGCAACGGGACTTCCTTCCGGAGTTTACTTTTACAGATTAAATGCCGGCAGCTTCTCCGAAACAAAGAAGATGATTTTGCTGCGGTAAAAAAAGATGACAGCCGACGGATGTCATCTTTAATTTTTAATGAAGATAATGTTACTGCTGCGATAAAGAATTCCAAACCCAGCCACGCAGCACAGATTAAGCGGTGCTGACACAGATAAACCGGCTTTCAATTTCGCATTGCGGGTTGTGAATCCGGTTTATCTAATTGCGAACATTCTTCAATAAATTTCCGCTCAGCATCAATAATTCAACCTCAGCGGATTTGGCGTCGAATTTTGCGGCAACCAGCCTGCTTTGTGCATCCAGTAGTCGTCTTTGTGTTTCTCTGAATTCAAGCGGGGTGATAGCGCCAAGTTTTAATCGTTCAACTGCAATATCAACATTTTCTTCGGCAGCTTTGAAGTTTTCTTCTTCAAGTTTAATACGCAGCAGGTTGTTCTCATATTTCTTAAATGCTTTAAGTAAATCTTCTTCAATGAATTTCAGCGTCTGCTTATACTGAAGCTCGTTTATTTCGATGTTAATTTTTGCATTTTCGATCTGGCGCCTGGTGTTCAATCCGTTGAACAAATTAAATGAAGCGCGCAGTCCGTAATTAAGCCCGTGATTTCTGTTTGATTCAATAAATCCTGCCTGAGAAGTTGATCTCAAAAAATTATAACCGACTTCAACACTAATGCGCGGAAGCCGATCACCGTAAAGATTCCGAAGGTCTATTTCCGCTAAGTTCTTGTTCCTGCCTGCAATAATTATCTCAGCATTGTTTTCATAAACCTGGTTTTTCAGATCGTCAAGGGAAAACACGTCCGCAATAACGATTGAATCTACCGGTTCAAATTCAAAGTTCACATCTTTACCCAAAAGGCGATTGAGCATAACTTTCTTATCGGACAAATTTAGTTCTTCTCTCAACAAGGCTGCTTTATCTTCATTAAGGTCTACCTG
>JBBIGV010000059.1:0-23564 GCA_037447335.1 Ignavibacteria bacterium
CCAAATAAAGTGTTAGTGAAACTGTTAGTTATAGTATCAGTGGTAATGCTGCCTTGCGGATACTTAAACTCGCAAACTGAAACAAACCTGGACATGTATTATAAATTTATTGATTCTGCTGTACAAAATGTTAACAATAATCTTACACCATCCGATACTTTAATTGTTGTTGATCTTCATTTAGGCACAGTATATAATGTGTTTGGTAACCGGATAATGAATGAAATACTTGGTCAGAACAGGAGGCTTTACAAAGGAGAAAGAGATGCAGATTATCTCAGGGTTACATTTGTAGTTGATAATACTTCTGTATCATATGGCGATATGTTCAGGGATGGTGTACTGGGAAGGTACCTTGTGCCGCGAACAATAACACTAACAGGAAACTACTCGGTTTCATTTCAGGACTATACTTTTGACAATTTTGAATATACAAAAACCGATACGGTCAGAGTTGATGAAATAAGCGAACTGGAAAATCCGTCATTTATTTTTACACAGGGTAAGCTCCCTTCTGAACCTTTCTTTTCAAGTTTATTAGAGCCCGTAATAACTGTCGGGGCAGCCGCGGCGGCTATAATTTTATTCTTTACGGTGCGGAGCAAGTAGCTTTATTTGCCTTTGAACGGCTGGCTAATTTATTTATTATTATAAATCATTTTAGGAATTATACTTACAATTATGAAGAATCTTTTTGTTTTAATTGTCGCATCGGTTGTTATGTGGGGATGTTCATCCTCATTTGATACTACAAACCTTGCACCGGAGGAACGGTTTGCATATGCTCAGAGATTATATGATAACAGGGATTATGAAGATGCTGTTAACGAGCTCCAGGCTCTCATTTTACAATACCCCGGCAATGCTATAATAGATGATGCACAATATTTACTGGGGATGACCAGATTTCTGCGGAAAGAATACCTGCTTGCTGCATTTGAATTCAGTAAGCTCATCAGAAATATGGTAGCCAGCGAATATATTCCCGATGCCCAATTCATGCTCGGTGAATGTTATTATCAGCTTTCGCCTGTATTCAGCCTCGATCAGAGCTATACAAAAAAAGCAATTGAGGAGATGCAGGCATTTATAGATTTCTTTCCGACTCATCCCCGTGTTGTGGATGCTGAAATAAAAATTACTGAAATGAATGATAATCTTGCACACAAGGAATTGAATGCAGCTATGATTTATGAAAAAATGGAATACTACACTGCTGCAATAATGTATTATACCAATGTAGTTGAGATGTACCATGATACCAGGCATGCACCTGTTGCAATGTACAATAAAATTCGTTTGTTAATTGAAAGAAACAGCAACACCGAAGCGCTTGCTGAAATCACCAAATTCCTTGCCCGATACCCGGATGATGTTAACGCCGGGCGGGTTGAAAGCTTAAAACTATCACTTGAAAACAAGCTGTCGGCTGCAAAAAATTGATACAACCAAAAAAAGTTTCGGAAACACAGATTGTGATGACAGAACTTGTTCTGCCTCATCACACCAATCAGCTTGGAAATTTGCTCGGCGGGCAGCTAATGCATTGGATTGATATATGCGCTGCGTTAAGTGCAGCAAAGCTGAACCAAAGAGTTTGTGTTACAGCGTCTGTCGATAGAATAGATTTTCATCATCCCATCGGTCTGGGTGATGCTGTTAACCTAATAGCTTCGGTAAACAGGGTTTTCAGTTCTTCAATGGAAATTGGCGTTAAAGTTTATGCGGAATCATTTAAAAACGGGACACGAATTCATACCAATACTGCTTATCTTACCTTTGTGGCTGTTGATCACCTTGGTAACCCGGTAAAAGCAGTTGAAATTATTCCTGAATCAGATGATGAAAAGAGACGATATGAAGAAGCCTTACTCAGAAGAGAAAACAGGCTTAAAACAAGAATTAAAAAAGTTTAGCTTAATTCTGTTTTCGTTTCTTTTTTATTATGATTCTATCGCACAGATTCCTATTAACGGTTTTTGCAGGTATCAATCTTACCAGGTTGACAGCGGCTATACAGGAATTTTTTCCCTGAACTTTAATAACGATTCATTTACAGACCTCATTCTTTTCAACTCTTCCGATAGAAAAATTCAACCCTTGCGCGGTAAAAGTAATGCTGATTTTATGATGTTAAGACACGCTTATGCTCCTGTTGAGTTTTCGCGGCTTCAGTATGTTTTTGATAACAATAAAAATATAACCGCAATTGCATACACATCACGCCGGAGTATGCAGGCAGGATTACTGCAGTTTACGCCTTTAGGTCAGACTGTTATTTCAAATTCGGTCAGGTTTGATTCTTACCCGGAGCATGTAAGTGTTGCCGATATAAATCTTAATGGTGTACAGGAACTATTAATTTCCGGCAGTGCATTTGACGGATTATCAATTTTATATCTTGATAATAAAATATTGAGAGAACGAAAAATCGTCTCGCGTGAAAGTTTTCTGTCGGCGCATTTTATTGATGCAAGCAATGATGGTTTTTCCGATATAGCAGCCTTCAATATTTTTACTAATTCAATTGATCTTTATTATAACAACGGGCATGGGCATTTCAGGAAGGTCAGGTCAATTTCTGTTAATGAAAGAGTAATGTCATTAAGGACATTCGATATTAATCTTGATTCTTATGAAGATATCGTTTACTCTGACAAAAACTCCATATATATTCTTTATAATGATTTTACTGCTTCTTTCGGAAAAACTTTAACTATCCGTACCAGGTTTACCCCGCACAAGTTTGTAATGGGTGATTTCAACAAAGACGGAAAAATTGATATTGCTTATATTAATACTACACATGGAGCGCTTTCTCTAATTTTTGCAAGAGACGAATTTTCTTTCTACGACGAGATAATTTATTTTCATAAGGAAGGAATTAACCATATTGTTCCTTATTACAGCAAGTTTATACATGGTGTTGCTGTTATAAGTAATAAAGGATTTGTTTATACATTAACCAACCTGAATTTTTTATCTGACAAAGTAAACCTCGCTGTTGGCAGTAAACCCGGCGCATTAACTTATTTCGATAGCGGCGATAATGGTATTACAGATCTTTGTTTTATCGACAGGTCAGACAATTCACTTAAAGTTATTCTTAGAAATTATGACGGTGTCCCGGCGGTTTACTATTCCCAAAAGTTATTCGAATATCATACCAATATTGCGGTAGATGATTCAAACCCGGACATTAAAAAATTTTTTTGTTATACTCCGGGCAGGCGATTAATTGAAATGGTGGTTGCAAATTTCACATCAAATAGAATTGAACGAAGCTCATTATACGTACCGGGCACGATAGATGAGTTAAAGCTGAAAACCGGTAGTGAAGATTTTCCCTCAATTCACATTGCTTATCGAAGCGGCAACAAACTGGGATTAGGAACATTTAATCACCGCGATTTCAGATACACTTTTTCGAAAATACCTGATATCGCATCCAACGCTGAAGGAGTTACTCTTACAGTTAATGAAACTCCGGCGGTTTATTTCTGGCAGCGGGAAGGAACAAATGTTTCATTTTTCCGTGCTTCTTCGGAAAAGAATGAAACAACTCCCAAAAAAATTGCTTCAATACCAATGGATATGAATTTCAGCTTACAGTCTTTTACCGGCGATTTGTTCAATATGGAGAAAGATGTAACTATCAGTTTCTTTTATACTGCTGATGAAAAAATAATTACGATAATATCGGATTCATTAATTTCTTTAATTAAGGAGGATGAAGGATATGCTGCATTTAGGATAAACAATAAAAATCAGTTATTTTTTGGACAACTAAAGCTTGATGGATTAAAAAAATTGTTTATATATCAGCAAGGACTAAATTACATCAACAGGGCAGATTTTATTCATGGTGGAAAAAACGTAATTTTTTCAAGAATCGCTGTGGTAAGCAGCCTTTACAGCTTTTTTATTAAGAATATGGATTTCAAGAATTATCACATTATCTACACAAACGAAAAAGAAAATTGTATAACTATTTCCAGGTTGTAATCAAACCTTCACATCTTTTGCTGGCTTTTCTAACATTTACATCATTAATCTATAGCCAGGAATTTACTGCAAGTGAACTTGATTCATTATTTACATCATATGTTCAATTAAAGAACATTGAAAAACTAGATGAATCAGACCGTCCGTTATTGGGCGGGATTGATCATGGTAAATGCGGATTAAGCCTGGTTAATGCTGTCCGTTTAAATTATGACAAGTTTACTTCTGAACAGCAGCAGCAGCTTAATGTTCTGTTTCAAAGACCATTACGGCAAAAAAGCTTTGTAACACCTTCAGGAAAATTCCGCATACATTATAACGAAACCGGGAGCGGCGTACCGGCTTATGATCTTAACGAGCTTGCTAAGGCGCTCGATTCCTCGTATAATTTTGAAGTGAACTATTTAGGCTATCCGCCCCCGCCGCCTGATTTTGGCGAAGGTGGCGATGACCTTTACGATGTTTACATTGCTGATCTCGGCAGCGGTCCAAGCGGTTTGTATGGTTATACCGAATCTGAAACTGAAATTATTCCAAACAGCGGGCGCTGGACTTCCTTCATAGTAATTGACAATGCATTTGACGGGTATTACACCCCCGGTATTGATGGTGCACGCGTAACCGCAGCCCACGAACTTCACCACGCAATTCAAATGGGAAATTATATTTTCAGGTTCAGCGATATTTATTTTTATGAGATCACTTCAACAGCAATGGAAAAATTTGTTTATAATACTCTTAACGATTACAGGCAGTATCTAAGCAGCTACTTCCAGGCACCGTGGAGATCTTTTTCTCAAAACAACGGATACAATCTTGCTATCTGGAATTTTTATCTAAAAGAGAAATTCGGATATGACATTCTGAAACGTCAGTGGGAACTGATGCCGCAGATGAGAGCGATCAGTGCAATTGCAATGAGCATAGCCGAGTATAGTTCCGGCTTTGGAGACGAGTTTAACACATTTGGAATATGGTCATACTTTACTAATTACCGGACTATTCCAGGCAGATTTTTTGCTGATGCACAATTCTATCCGGCAATACAACATACAGCTTCTCTTGATTTTAATCCCCCTGCAAAAAATGTTGATGTTCAGGCAAGGGCAGTGTCAAATAATTTCATTCGTTTCATCAATCAATCTGCAACTCCGCTGCCGGATACGCTCGTTGCTATCGTAACCAACTCGGATATACAATCCGGAATTGACAGTACACAAAGTGTTTTTTCGTTTCGCTATACGCTGGCAAGTGATTCAGGTAATGGATTTGTAAGATTGACTGATAAATATTTTATGAATCTTACAGCGCAAAAGATAAATTTCTGGTCAACGGCTGAAATCCTGAATAACGAAATTATCCGTGAAGGGAAGATCAGAACCAGTATAGATGCAATCGCATTCCCTTCGCCGTTTAAATTCAGCCGGCATAGTTTCGTTTACTTACCGGCAGATCCGGACCCGAGTGCAATTGTTGATTTTGCTATTTACACCTCTGGTATGGAACTGATCTATTCTTCTACGGTGCCGGTAATTCAACACGCAGGGCAAAAAGTTGTAAGATGGGATGGTAAAGATTTTAAAGGCAGAAATGCTGCTTCAGGTATTTATCTTTTTATTACAAAGTCCGGCGATAATATTAAAAAAGGCAAACTGGTAATATTTAATGACTAACTATTCCCTCGAAGCTGTTGATCTTAATAAGACCTTTGGAAGAAGACTTATCTTCAAACACATCAATTTCAGATTTGAAGAGAAAGGGATATTCGGTATTGCCGGATCAAATGGTTCCGGCAAATCAACGCTTGTAAAAATAATCGGCGGAGTAATATCTCCTTCGGAGGGAAAGATGATCCACAGAAGCAACGGAAAAGAAATTGAAATTGAAAAGCTTCATAATTACATAGGTTTTGTTTCCCCCTATCTGGTAATGTACGAGGAATTTTCAGCGTGGGAAAACTTAATGCACTTCTCCAGGATACGTGGAATAAATTTCAATGAAGAAAAAGTTGAATTCCTCTTAAATCACTTGCTTATATCCAACAGGAAAGATGATTTCGTTAAAACTTATTCTTCCGGTATGAAACAAAGATTGAAATTCGTTTTTGCTTTAATGCATTCACCACAGATCCTGATTCTTGATGAACCAACATCAAACCTGGATGAAGAAGGAAAAAGTTCGGTATATGAACTTATCCGGAAAGAAGGCGAAAAAAATATAGTGATTATAGCTTCAAACGAGCAGCAGGACCTTAGCCATTGCTATGAGATTATTGATCTTATGAAGCACAAAGAAATTTAATAAACTACCCGGATATTAATGAAAGCATACGCATTATTTAAAAAAGATTTCAGCTCGGAGATGAGAACCCGTTATGCTGTGAACTCGCTTGCTATGTTTATTATAGTCGCGATCAGCGTGATTCTTTTTTCCGTTGGTAATGAGAGAATAAGCAGCTCTTTAACAGGCGGGTTATTCTGGGTGGTGATCTTCTTTACTGCTATGTCTGGTTTATCGAGAGCGTTTGTAAGCGAAGAAGAGCGGGGCACTGCATTAACACTTCAGTTAATTGCATCCCCTGCAACTGTATTTTCGGGTAAGCTGATATTTAATCTTATCCTCGTCTTTTGTATGAATACAGTTATTGCTATTTTGTACTCGGCGTTATTTGAAGCATTCGTTATTAAGAATTTTTTATTATTTCTTGCAACATTCATTCTAGGTAACATCGGGCTGGCAGTGTCAGCAACAATCATTGCTGCAATAATTGCAAAAGCCGGAGCAAAAGGAACTTTGTACCCGGTACTATCATTCCCGATACTTTTACCATTGATACTGACGTGTGTAAATCTTACATTATTTTCCCTTGATGGCATAGGTTTTGATACTGCTAAGTTCGAACTTGCAATTGTCGTAAGCTACGATGTAATTATGCTCACTGCTTCTTATATGTTATTTGATTTTATTTGGAAAGATTAACGTATTTTAACATTTAACAAATATTAACACTTATGATTTGGAAAGTATTTTTGTTTTTGCTTCTTGCCTTTGTATCGGTGGCGGGAATAGCATTTCCCATAGTCGAGAAACCGGAAAGCTGGTATGAATTTCCGATTATTGCAGGGCTTGGCGAAAATGCCAAAATAATTTTCTTTCACGTCCCAACCGCATGGCTTACAGTAATTGCATTTTTTATGACGGCTATGTACAGCTTCAAATATTTGCGTAAAAAAAATCTTGATGATGATGCCAAAGCATATACTGCAGCACAGCTCGGGATGATCTTTTGCATACTTGCAACAGTAACAGGAGCTGTTTGGGCAAAGTTTGCGTGGGGTGCATACTGGAGCTGGGATCCGCGTCAAACAAGCATCTTTGCATTACTGCTTATTTACGGTGCGTGGTTTGCTCTTCGCTCCTCTATTGAATCAGAAGAAAAACGCGCAACACTTTCATCTGTTTACGCGATAATAGCATTTATCACAGTTCCGTTTTTTATATTCATTATGCCAAGAATAATGACAGGGCTGCATCCGGGTTCTGTTCCGGTTAACCCAGCCGAAGAACAGGTAAGCCCAGTAATTGATTTCAGAATGGATGCTAATATGCAATTGATTTTCTTTTTATCGCTGATCGGATTTACAATCCTTTATTTTTGGATGTGGAAAATTGGTTATAAATCTATAATTTTTAGAGACAAAATTAACAAACAACTAATCAGTTAATTCAGGCATTACAGTTAACTTTCTGCTAAATTGTAAATTCCTGAAACAAACAGGAGAATAACTTGGACGCATTACATCAATTCCTCGAAAACAACGCAATCTATATTGTGATGGTTATTGTGTTAATTGTGTGGACAGGAATTTTTTTATTTTTATATAACCTGGATAGAAGAATTAAAAATGTTGAGAAAGAAATGAAAGGAACCGAAAAATGAAAAGTAAATACTTATTTGGCGGAGCTATAATTACAATATTCCTCGGATTGATGATTTATCTTTTCACTCAAAGCAATATCAGATACGAAAACAATTTCAGCGTGGTAATGGCGCAGGAAAAAACAGTCAAAGCAACAGGAAGCTGGGTGAAAGAAAAAAATTATGAAATTGACCGCAGTGCAATGACTTTTACTTTCTGGATGAAAGATGAATTTGGCAATGAAATGAAAGTTGTTTATGACGGAACCATCCCAAATAATTTTGAAACCGCTACAAGCGTCGTGGTAACAGGACAATATTATGAAGGATATTTTCATGCGCGGGATATTCTAACCAAATGTCCAAGCAAATACGTAGGGGAGAATATTCAGACTTCAGGAATATAAAAAATAAGTCATTGGATAATCGTTGTTCGTAATTAGTAAAAGCGACAAAAACAATTTAAGATAGTTGTATGGAACAATCGAAATTTATTTTTACAGGGATTCTATTGAAGGACAATACTGTGATAAGTGCATTATGTTTGGAGCTTGATGCTGCAACTGAAGGACAAACTGTGCAGGAAGCAAAGGATAAACTGGTTGAAGCGGTATCGTTGTATATTGAATCAGCAGTAGAAAATAATCTTCCTATTCTGCGTCCTGTACCTGAAGAAGATAATCCTTTGCTGAAAACTCCGGATAAAGTTCTTGAAAAATTTCTGCTGAAAATAAATTTTTCAGTTTACGCACATGTCTAAACTGCCTGTAGCAAAACCAAAAGAAATAATAAAGGCTTTGAGAAAATTGGATTTTATTGAGGTTAGGCAAAAAGGTAGTCATATTCAAATGAAAAGAGGCAGCTTACTTGTTTTAGTTCCTTTGCATCATAGAAGATTAAATCCAAATACCACTAAAATCAATTTTAAGACAAGCTAAAATTACTATTGATGAATTAATTGAAGTTCTCTAAAGACCTAATGACCGATGATCAAAACAAAGAGGAATAAATGATTGGAAGTATTTTAATAACCCTGGCGCTTGCAGCCAGTGTCACCGCAATGATAATGTATTTTCTTAACTACCGTGGTTACGCAAACGCGCTTAATTACGGTAGAATTGCATATCACACAATGGCAGTATTAATTATTGGCGCCTGTGTTGTGCTCTGGTATGGTATCCTTACTCATCAATACCAGTATAAATATATCTTCAATTACAGCAGCACCGATTTGCCGTTCGGTTTGTTGTTTGCTTCTTTTTGGGGCGGGCAGGAAGGCAGTTTTATGTTATGGATTCTGCTTACCGCAATCGTTGGAATTATCTTACAATCGTACTCATCTAAACGTGGCGACCTTGAACCAAGAGTAATGGCTGTATTTACTCTTGCAACCAGCTTCCTGCTGGTCATGGTTACGCCGATGTTCAAAAACCCGTTTGCATTTATTTGGACTGATCCGGTATTTATACCTCTTCAAAATATTAATCAGGTATTTTTAACACAACCATTCTTACAGAGTTTTCTTTTTACTGATAATCAGTCCGGTCAGGGTTTTGTGCAAATGAGCCAGGATCTCTATGCTGCACTTACTGCTGCCGGTATTTCCGTAAACGATTTTATTATAGAAGGCAGGGGACTGAATCCCCAGCTTATAAACTTCTGGATGCAAATTCATCCGCCGGTATTGTTTATCGGATTCTCTATGGCAACAGTGCCATTTGCATTTGCCATTGCAGCCCTTATGAAAAACGATTATAAGGATTGGGTTAAGCAGGCTTTCCCGTGGGTGCTAGCAACTGCCGGTGTTTTAGGACTCGGTATAATGCTGGGAGGCTATTGGGCTTATGAAATGCTCGGTTGGGGAGGTTACTGGGCTTGGGACCCGGTTGAGAATTCAAGTTTAATACCTTGGCTTATTGGTGTTGCATCAATTCATACTCTCCTTGTACAAAGAAAGTCGCAGGCAAAGGGGAATGTGGGACGATTTGTTAAAACCAACCTAGTTCTTTGTCTTTTGACTTATGTGTTTGTTCTTTATAGCTCGTTCCTTACAAGGAGCGGTGTATTAGGTGATGCTTCAGTCCACTCATTTGTTGATCCGGGTATGATAGTTTATCTCTTCCTTGTGATCTTTATAAGCAGCTTTGTTCTGCTGGGTGCAGGATTGATTCTTTATCGCTGGAAAAGTCTTACGGAGGATGTACCCCAGGATGAAAGTTTACTTTCAAGAGAATTAGCTTTATTTACAGCTACCGTTGTCCTGTGCGCTTCAGCTATCATAGTTTTAGCGGGAACTTCTGCTCCATTATTCGGAAGTGCTGTTGATACATTTTTCTATGATGAAATGCATTTACCCATAGCTATCATTATAGGTTTACTTAACGGTGCAAGCCTTCTTATAAAGTGGAAACATTCAAGCGGTCAGGAATTACTCAGGAAATCGCTCCCGTCAGTAGCCCTCTCTATTGTATTTACGGCAATGGTAGTTCTGTTCGGACGAGTGACAGATATTATGCTGATACTGCTGACATTTTCTGCCGCATTTGCTTTGATAGTAAACCTTGAGATAGCAATAAAAATTATTCGCGGGAACATGAAAATGCTTGGCGCTTATGTTTCACATATCGGAATTGCACTGTTCATTCTTGGTGTGGTGGGATCTGCCGGGTACAGCAACGAGGTTCATTTAGACCTTGTTAAGGATGTTCCTAAAAAAGCATTCGGATATGAAATGACGTTTACCGGTTATTCACCCATAGAGAATAATACCAAATACGCATTCAACATTCATGTAACACA
Organism: Ignavibacteria bacterium; assembly: GCA_037447335.1. Classification (GTDB taxonomy): domain Bacteria; phylum Bacteroidota; class Ignavibacteria; order Ignavibacteriales; family Ignavibacteriaceae; genus JBBIGV01. The sequence goes on from JBBIGV010000059.1 coordinate 10,724, forward strand.
AGGTAACAGAAATTATAATGTTGCACCTGTGATGTACATTAGCAGCTTCAACAACAGCCTTATGCGTGAACCGGCAATACTTAAAATGTGGACAAGAGACTTTTATATTTCTCCGATTGGTTACGACCCGGGCGGTCATGAAGGACACGACCACGGCGGTACCGTTACGCTTATGCGGGGGGGAACTACAGAACGTAACAATGTGAAACTTACTTTTAATAACTTCGATTTTCCCGAAGAAAGACGTGATGCAATGATGACTGGCGGGGATTTTGAGATCGGAGTAAATCTAACTGCCGACTTCAATGGAGAGAAATCAGATATTCGGCTTGTGATGAAATCACTCAATGGAGAAAAAGTTCACACTTCATATGAATTGAAAGAAGCAAATCTTAAAATTGCATTAATTGCTCTTGATGCTTCAGGCAGAGTTGATCTTTTACTGACAAACCTCGATGGCAGCGCTGCCCATCAGCTTGAAGAAGAAACAAATGAAGTTCTTACCATAACCGCAGCCATTAAACCATTTGTAAACCTGGTTTGGGTTGGAACGCTGGTATTGGTAATTGGTTTCTTTGTTGCAGTTGCAAGAAGATTAACCGAATCACTGGTGAAATAAATTCAAAAAGTGAAAGGGACGCCGGTTTCAGCGTCCCTTCCTTTTTTCATTTGTTATACTCTTCGATAGCAGTTTTTTCGAGAGCCTCTTTCATCTCTTTAGGTAAAATTACGGTTTCGTAGTATTTACCGTCTTTCCCCTTCTCATCCGGCGAGGAAATAAATAACCCGTTCGAACCGTTCACTAATTTGAAGCCCTTAATAGTAATTCCATCCGAAGTCTGCACATCAAAAAATGCAGCCAGCTTCCCTCCGGAAGAATTATCAAGTTTATTCATACGAACGATTTTCATAACGACCTCCTTAATTGGTTTGTGTTTAGTTATATAACCAATTAGCCAAAACAACGGTGAGATATTCGTGATTCCGGATTATACTTGAATTGCTGCCACGAATTATCAAGCGAATATACGCATTCAGATTTTCACCCGACCCCCGCAGGACGATAAACCAGGAAAAGGGGTATGTTCTGATCTGATCGGTTTAGTTTGTTTTTCGGTTTCAAAATAACTAATGCTTAACAAATAATCCATAAGCTGAAAAAATTTTATAAATTTTTGGGGGTTTGAACTTATCTTTTGAAAGCAAAAATTATATCGGAAATAAACTATTGTTTCAGCCAAGTTCTGATATTTTCATTATATTTTATATTGAAAATAAGAATCAAATACCAGGTGTCAGATGAAAAGAAATCGAAAGCTCAGAAAATCCATTCATTTATTACTTGTCTCATTATCACTAATCTTTATTGCAAATATACCGCCTGCGCCGGAAGAAGGGATGTTTCCACTCAGCGAAATCCGAAACCTCGATCTTCGGTCCGCAGGCTTAAAAATCAGTATTGATGAAGTTTATAATCCTAACGGGATCAGTATAGTTGATGCACTTGTTAATGTGGGAGGATGTACAGGGTCATTTGTCTCTCCGGAAGGCTTAATCTTTACGAACCATCACTGTGTATTTGATGCGGTTCAAAAGGCAAGTACAACAGAAAATAATTATCTTAAAGATGGTTTCCTTGCAAAAACCAGAAACGAAGAAATCATTGCTTCAGGTTTAACCTGCAGGATAACGGACTCATATGAAGATGTATCCGATTTAATATTAAAAGCAGCAGATGAAGCTGAAGATATTTCAAAAAGAAGTGAAGCTATTTCAAAAAAGATAAGAGAAATTATCCGTGAAGAAGAAGAAAAGGACCCTTCCATCAAAGCTGAAGTTTCAGAAATGTTTATCGGTCAGTCTTATGTTCTGTTCAGATATAAAACAATAAATGATGTCAGGATTGTTTATGCTCCTCCGCGGTCAATTGGAGAGTTCGGTGGAGAATCCGACAACTGGGTATGGCCCCGCCACACAGGCGATTTTGCATTTCTCCGGGCTTATGTTGCACCCGATGGAAGCCCCGCTAAATATTCTGAAGAAAACATTCCTTATTCACCGAAAAAGTATTTAAAGGTTAACCCGAACGGTGCAGAAGAGGGTGATTTTGTTTTCCTGCTCGGTTATCCGGGCAGAACATTCAAACATTATCCATCGCATTATATCCGGTATCAGCAGGAGTATCAGCTTCCTTACATCTCGGGTTTTTTCAGATGGATGATAAATCTTTACGAAGAAAAAGGTGAGGCTGACCCGGAGTTTGCATTAAGAATTTCCCCGCGAATAAAAGCCTATGCAAATGTTGAGAAAAATTACAACGGAAAGCTTATCGGTCTTGAGAGATTAAATCTCGTTCAGAAAAAGATTGATGAAGAAAAAGAACTTCAGCAGTTTATAGAATCGGATCCTCAGTTAAAAGAAAAATACAATGAAGTTCTTTCAGAAATTGAAAAAGTTTATGCTGAAACATTAGCCAAAGGCAGGCTGCCTTTCATTTTCACTATGCTGATCAGAAATGTAAGCGCATATAATCTTGCGAACTTGCTTATTGATTATGCTTCGGAGATTGATAAACCTTCTTCTGAACGGAAATCACTTTTCAGAGATGATAACAGGTTAACAATGTTTTTGCAGATTCATGACATCTATAATGAAATGAATCCGGAAATTGATAAACGGGTGCTTACAAAAATTTTATATGATGCTGCTTCTTTCCCGGAAGTTAACAATGTGAATCCGTTCAACAGATTTTCGGGAGCGGCACTCAACAAAAATATTATCTCCGAATTTGTAACGAACATCCTCGAAAATTCAATTATATATGACAGGGAAAAATACCTGGAATTGTTCGACAAAACTTCCGATGAAATAAAAAATATTGATGATCCACTTCTTAATTTTACACGGGAAGTATATCAAACAAAGCAAGAAGAAGATAAATTAACCGCTGTGCGTGAAGGTAAATTAAATATACTTCTCGCAAAGCTGATGGATATGAAAAAGCTTTGGATGGACAAGTCATTCATCCCTGATGCAAACAGAACATTGAGGTTAACTTACGGTTATGTACGCGGGTACTCGCCTGCTGATGCAGTCTATTATTCCCCGATAACAACCTTGCGCGGGCTGATAGAAAAAGGACGTGATGAAGGTGAGTATTACCTTCCAAAGGTTATAAGGGAACTATATAATAAAAAAGACTTCGGCAGATTCAAACACCCGAAACTTAATGATGTACCGGTTGCAATTTTATACAACACAGATACAAGCGGCGGCAATTCCGGCAGTCCGGTGCTTAATGCTTACGGCGAAGTAGTTGGTGTTAATTTCGACAGATCTTTTGAAGCTACAATTAATGACTTTGTGTGGAGTGAAGATTACAGCCGTTCAATTGGCGTTGATATCAGGTATGTATTGTGGGTTACTCAGAAAGTTGCCGGCGCTGATTTTCTGTTGGAAGAATTAGGAGTATCTTTACAGTGACCAACTTCTTTTTATGAACTTAAACAACAAATCCTTACTTAATAAATAAATCATTAAGGAGAATTATGCAGGAAAACAGTAATAAAAGCGGCTTGTTTCAGAAATTTCTGGATAAGGTTGAAGTTGCAGGTAACAAGCTGCCTCAACCCGTAACTCTTTTTGTTATTCTGATCTTCATTGTTCTTATTGCTTCCTGGCTGGCTTCATTTTTTGATATAAGCGCTGTCCACCCCGGAACTAAACAGGAAATCAAAGCTGTAAATCTGCTTGACGGAGACGGAATACAACGTATCTTTGTGAGCATGGTAAAAGTATTTACCGACTTTCCGCCTCTCGGTCTGGTTCTGGTTGTAATGCTTGGAATCGGTGTTGCGGAAAGAACCGGTTTAATTGCCACAGCTTTAAAAGCCTTCGTAGCAAGTGTGCCTAACAAAATTATTACTTTCAGTATTGTTACTGCAGGTATGTTATCAAGTTTAGCTGCTGATGCCGGTTACGTTGTGCTTATACCGCTTGGAGCTACAATTTTTTATGGTATGGGCAGGCATCCCATCGTAGGATTGGCAGCTGCTTTTGCCGGTGTATCAGGAGGGTTTGGCGCTAATATATTTCTAACGAGTCTTGATCCACTGATTGCCGCATTTACGGAGCCAGCTGCACAAATTATGGACCCTTCCTATAAAGTTGCTGCAACCGCCAACTGGTACCTGATGGCAGCATCTGTTCCTGTAATAGGTATTGCTGGTACCTGGGTAACAGAAAAAATTCTTGAACCAAGAATGGGCAAGTACCAAGGCAGTGTTGAGGGAGAAGATGGTACACCTAAAGAGTTAACCAATGTTGAAAGAAAAGGCTTAACCTGGGCTGGAGTATCTGTTCTGATCACCTGTGTTATAGTCGGGTTCATGTTTATTCCTGAAACCGGCGTGCTTCGTGGAGAAGACGGCAGTTTTGCACCATTCTTTACAAGTATTGTTGCACTGATGCTTTTCATTTTCTTTATACCCGGATTGGTTTACGGTCTTGTCACAAAATCAATTAAGAGTGATAAAGAAGTTGCAAAGATGACCGCTGATTCAATGGCAAGCATGGGCGGATATATAGTACTTGCTTTTGCTGCTGCTCAGTTTGTCGCTTACTTTAACTGGTCAAATCTGGGATTGATTTCTGCAATATCCGGTGCTGATACTCTTAAGTCAATCGGTTTTACGGGAATACCGCTGATAGTAGCTTTCGTACTTGTTTCATCATTTATAAATTTGATAATCGGGAGTGCATCAGCCAAATGGGCAATTATGGCGCCTATTTTTGTTCCGATGCTTATGTTAATGGGTTACTCTCCTGAATTGACACAGGCTGCATACAGGATAGGCGATTCATATACAAACATCCTGACCCCGCTTCTTCCGTATTTCCCACTGATAATTGTATTTGCGCAGAAATATCAAAAAGATATTGGGATAGGAACTATAATATCAGCGATGCTTCCATTTGCGATAGTATTCGCGTTGGTAAGAATACCAATGTTAATAATCTGGATATTGTTTGATCTCCCATTGGGACCGGATGCACCGTTGTACTATAATCCCTAATCATAGAATCAGGCTTATTAATAGTTACATTTAACAGGGCGGAGTAAAACTCTGCCCTTTATTTTATGAGAAAGATACTTAGCCCAAACGATTCGAGATTCTACACTACAAAACTCTTCTTCAAAGAGCGATGGCCCTTTACACGCAAACTTACACTTTTCATTATATGTATTATCGTATCTTTCATTGTTACTTTTTATGCATCTTCAAAAGGTATAGAGCAACCTGCACTTAATGCATTGTTTATTCTTGTTCTTGCAACCTCGCTTTGGATTACGGAAGCTATTCCTCCTTTTTCTGTAAGTATTCTGCTGGTTCTTGCATATCTTTCAACTCTTTTATCTAATGTAATAAGCAATACAGCCGCAGCAAGTATATTAATTCCGGTTGGAACAACCTTTCTGCCGGGTGCGGGAATTATCGTGCCGATTGTGATTGGACTTTGTGCATCAACTGCATTACTGCTGCCAATCTCAACCCCACCAAATGCACTTGCTTATTCAACGGGGCTGCTTAATCAGGGAGATTTCAGGTATGTTGGCAGTGTAATGGGCTTTTTGGCGCCACCCATCATCATTGTGGTAGTTATGCTTTTGCATTGAGAATATGAACGGGCGTTAAAGTGAAAGTATAACTTTGTTTGACGGCAGGTTTAGGAATTATTTCGATTTAGGGTGACTGCTCAGGATTCCAACTCAATAAATTAATTTCGCATGTAAACTAAATTCTGACTGCCGGTCATTCCGGATCAATCATTGATTTAATAATATTCTCAAGACCGATCTCATCTCCCCTTATGTAGCCGAGGTGCGAATAAGTTACAATTCCTGCTCTGTTTATTAGCACACTAAAGGGAATATCGAAAACATAAAAAACTCTGGCGACCGCACCATCAAAATCATACAGCATCGGAAACTGATAATTCTTTACTTTTATATATGGTTTAACTTTAGCAACAGTTTTTTCATTATCAGTTGCGATTCCTAGTAGAATTAATCCTTTGGCTTTATATTTTTCAAATATCACAGAGAATGCATCCAGTTGTTCAACAGCCGCTTTGCAGCAAGAATACCAGAAGCAAAGAAGAATGGGGTCCGAACCAATAAGATCATTCAGCTCAATAACTTCACGATCAATGTTTTCAAGTTTGAAGTTTGGAGCTGTTCTGCCTGAATTAGAATGGTTATCACTCTGTGCTAATGCATCAGAATAGAATAAAATAACGATCACAGGAATTAGTAATGATTTCATTTTTACTGAACCGTATAAATCAAATAAATTCCGCCGAGTATAACCAATACACCGCAAATTCTTTTTATCCACAAAATAGTATTTGAACCTTCAGACCAGTTGAGATATTTCTGAACTTTACCGGTTAATGTTCCCGCACCAACTATCACTCCGCAATGTCCATTTCCAAAAGCAGCAAGCAGAATTATTGAAAAGATATAATCAGTTTGAGCTGTTTGAAAAACAACTCCAAGCACCGGAGCCATGTATGCAAATGTGCAGGGACCGAGCGCGAGTCCAAATAGTAATCCGAGTATTAATGCCGCGAGCAAACCTTTTGCTTTTGTTTGCTTCAGTTCGGAACTATTCCAGTCTAATTTTATAATATCGAGGAGATACAATCCTACAATAAAAAAGATGAACGCAACAAAATAATTTCCGAATGATCCGAGGTCTCCCATTAATCTACCAAGAGATGCTGTGATGACTTCAATTAAAGCAATTGTAATTAATATTCCTGAAGAAAAAACAAGTGAAATATTAAATGTTCTTCCAACTGTCATTTTTCCTTGTGAACTAATGAACCCTACGATTAATGGAATACTTGCAAGATGACTGGAGATAGTATAATACTCAGTACTCCCCATCCAAGTGATGCAAGCACTGCAATCCACGCAGCACCCATCATAGCTTCGTAAAGTGTTATGAATATGCTATCTAACATTTATTTACATTTCCTTTAAGTCATACCCGCGAAAGCCGGTATTTACTAAATCCAACATTATGAATTCCTGCCCGTCTGCCGACAAGGCAGGCTTTCGCAGGGATGACATTCGATCAATTCTTTGGTTTTAAACCTTTTCCTTGCTGCAGTTTATCTATCTCTGCTTCGGGATAAAATCCTTCGTGGCGATGAAATTCTTTTCCGTTCTCATCAAGAAAAACCTGTGTTGGTATTAACTTTATTTTATATTGCTGTGCATACTTTTTTTGTTCCTGAGTCCAAACATCATAAAAAACAACTTTTACATGATCACCATATTTTTTCTCAATAGCTTCCATCACCGGCTGCATCATTTTGCAGGGAATACAGTTAACCGAGCCAAGTTCGATGAAGGTTACCTTAGGTTTTACTTCTTTGCTCTGAGCAAGGATTGGAATGCTGATTATTACCATCAATAATATTGTTAATTGCACTTTAGTTATTGAATCTCCTCTGATTGAATTATTGTTTTATTGTCGTGTTGCTATATTGTTATAACGATAAAGCGATTTAGCAATACAGCAATTGTTAGGTTTAATCACCCTTCAGCCAGTTTAATATTTGATCGTCTTTGAGAATGATGCCTGCACTCATAACTTTTTCATTTATCACTAAACCGGGTGTAATCATTATGTTGTAGTTCATCATTTCGTTTATGTCAGAAACTTTTTCCACTGTTGCATTAATATTATTAGTCGCAACCAGGTCTTTTATTTTGGCTTCGAGAGTCAGGCATTTTTTGCAGCCTGTTCCGAGAACTTTAACTGAAATCTTTTTTAACCTCTGTTAATTATTAATTTATTCATCCCAGAAATACATTTTGGCTTCAGATGATTCTGGATATTTGTGTTGAATTTCCTTTAATGTTTTTTTCAATAAGGAATTATCCCTTGTCTTGATGTACCGGGCTTTTTCTCTTATAACCAGCATTGCCGGATAGAAAGTACATTTAGTAAACTCTTCGATGTCTTTATTGATTAATTTGATTATATCATCATATCTTCCGCGGGGCATAATTGTTTCGGCAATTCCTAAACGCATCATAGCCCTGAAATCAATTGCAGGCAGAAAACCGTTGAAATGATAAGATGAATTTCCACTCTGGTCTAAAAAATAAATTGCCGGAGTCCAGTAAGCGCCAAGATTACTTCTGATCTCCCTGTCTTTAATTATATCAAGTTTGAGCAGAACAAACCACTCATTGATTTCATCAACTACTTTTTGATCTTTATAAGTTGTAGCCTCAAGCTTTTTACATCCGCCGCAGTTTTCCATTTCAAATTGAAGTAGAATTATTTTTTTTGTTTTTGCTGCTTCTTTTTTTGCCTGTTCGAGATTATTCAACCAGTTCATATTTATTCCTTGTAAATCCGGTTACTGTTATTATTCAGATGATTTGTTAATTGTGTAATCATCTTCCTGTCGTATATAATTTTATGAACTACTTTATTGCGACCATTGAAAATGATTACTAACGGCGCAAAAAAAGTTGAGTATTCAATCTGCAATTCATGATGTTCGAAGGAATCAATTACCAGATAATCATATTTATTTGCTTTTTCTTTAATGAAGTTCAGTAAGTCTATTGTTTGCTCTTTACACAACTCAAGAGTGCAGTAACATGACATTGAAATACTAAATAACATGATTTTGGTCTTCGGTGATTTGAAGAACTTTTCTTTAGAGTATTTGTAGAAAGTATTGTTTAAATGCAGGTACCACAAATTGAAGAGAACCAATGCTGAATCGGAGGATATATTTTTTGATTCAGATTCAAATTGAATTAACTGGTGTTGTAAACTATCCAGGTTTTCTGTTGAATCTGAGAAGAGAATTACTTTAAGATTTGTAATATCATCCTGAGAAATAGAATTACCTGCAGCCAGAGAAAGCAAAACATCTACAGCTTCTTTCTCAAGTGATTCATACAACTGAGCAAAAGTCAAACCTGAGCTCAGCGCTAATAAAAAGAAAAAGTACTTTATTTTTCCGAACATAATCTCCCCTATGAGATAATGAAATTAATTAAATCTGTTTACGGACAAACATCCTGTGCTTCCACGGTTACCTTTTCAATCTTTACAAAATATTTTTTCTGAAAGAACAAAGCAACATTAACCAGTGCAATCAAAACCGGAACTTCAACCAATGGGCCGATTACAGCGGCAAATGCTTCACCTGAATTTATTCCGAATACCGCAATTGCAACCGCAATTGCGAGCTCGAAGTTGTTGCTGGCTGCTGTGAATGATAGTGTTGCAGTCTTGCTGTAATCGGCTCCGACTTTTCTTCCCATATAAAATGAAACCAGGAACATTATCACAAAGTAAAGAAGTAATGGCATTGCAATTTTTACAACATCCAATGGAAGCTGAACAATGTATTCACCTTTGAGTGAGAACATAACAAGTATAGTAAACAACAATGCAATTAAGGTTATCGGACTGATCTTCGGAATAAATTTCTTTTCGTACCACTCTTTGCTTTTTAGTCTCAATAATGTAAATCGTGTAATCATTCCGGCAATGAATGGAATACCTAGATATATGAAAACACTTTCAGCAATTTGTCCGATTGTTATATCAACAGCAAAGGTCTGTAAGCCGAACCAATTGGGTAATACTGTTAAGAATACATAAGCATAAACTGAAAAGAACAGTACCTGGAAGATTGAATTAAAAGCGACCAAGCCTGCTGCATATTCAGTATCACCTTTTGCAAGTTCATTCCATATAATAACCATAGCAATGCAGCGCGCAAGTCCGATTAAAATTAATCCAGCCATGTATTCCGGGTAATCCTGAAGTAAAATCACCGCAAGCCCAAACATTAATATCGGACTTATGATCCAATTTTGAATGAGTGAAAGCGAAAGTATTTTAAGGTTTCTAAAAACATCCGGCAGTTCTTCATACTTAACTTTTGCAAGAGGTGGATACATCATTAAGATTAATCCAATTGCTATCGGGATGTTTGTCGTTCCAACCTGAGAGGTATTCCAGAAATCAACAACATGCGGAAATAGATATCCGGAAAAAACACCTACAAGCATTGCAGAAAAAATCCACAGCGTTAAGTAACGATCTAAGAATGAAAGTTTTTTTGTCAGTTTACTCATTACTATCCTTAAAATATTTTCTTGTTATCGCTGAAATTTTTGTTTACTAAATAAATCAAACCTGAGAATAAAATTAATGCGGGAATAATAACTATCTATTGATTAACTCCGAGAACTGCGAACAAATTCCCATCAATTGGTGCCGCCATAAAAGTTGATTTGAAAAAATCATTAAATAGTATAAAGATAAACAGCCCCGCAACCATACCGAATGCAGCTAGCAACGCTTCTTTTTTTCCTTCTCCTATTCTTGACATCATAGTGCCGGGACAATAACCGAGTAAACCCATTCCAGTGCCGAATAATAATCCGCCGACCAGCTTGCCCCAATCCAGTGGTTTTGGATTTATTTTAATTACACTTAGTTCACCAAGTAAATGAAATCCTATCATCGAAAATATAACAGATGTCAACATAAACTTAAGCACTTTAAAATCTTTCAGCAGAAGCATTCCCATAACGCGCGGATATTTAGTAATTTCGGTTCTCTGTAATGCGTAACCGAAAACAAATCCAATGATCAAGCCAATAATTATTTTGAGGATCATTTTGTCCTCCATACATTATAAAATAAAATATGTGCAGTGATAACGGCAGTCAGAAAAAATGAAATCCCGGCTACGATGCTTCCGAGCGATAAATGTGCCCAGCCCTGAAGAATATTTCCGGTAGTGCATCCGGCGGCTATACCGGCACCAACACCAAGCAGAATCCCGCCTATGAGCAAAATAAATAATCTCTTATAAATATTATTGCCATGATATTTTTTCCAGACAGCAGGAATTAATTCCGGTTCTCTTGTGCCGCTTATTTTAGATGCTGTAAATCCGCCGATAATCAATCCAACAAGAATAAAAAATTCCAGGTATGCTTTGCTTAAATAATTTTTAACCACGGTGGTTTCAGCTAATTCACTGAACATTAACCCGAGCAGCGCAGAAATGTATGCGAAGCCGGATGTTACACCAAAAGGGTAGTTTCTATGTTCAATTGCCTGAAAGACAACGTAAGTACCAATTGAAATTAAAGAAACGACAAGTCCTCATTTAAACCAATGCCATTCTTTTGAATTATCGATTTCCATCATCTCTCCTGATTATATCCTTATTTAATTTCAGTTAACCAATGTGCAAGAGTATGCTTTGTCGGGATTTTTCCCATTGCCAGAACTTTATCGTTAACAACAAGTCCGGGAGTGAGCATTACTCCATAGTCCATAAATTTTGTATTGTCTGTAATTTTTTCAACACTTGCCTCAAAATTATTCTCAGTAACAACATCTTTAACCAGATTTTCCAGCTTAGTGCAATTTGCACAGCCGGGACCGAGTACTTTTATATCTAACATTTTATTTCTCTTTCTTTTCTTTTTGTCATACCTGCGAAAGCAGGTATCTATTTAAGCTAATATTAGATTCCCGCTCGTCTCGGAGACGGAGTATTCGGACTTTCGCGGGAATGACACTACCTTTTTAACTCTTTCAAATAAAACTCATAAAAATCTTTTTTGATTTCATCTCTTACTCTGCGATAAACAGGCATTACTTCTTCTTCTGTTCCAACTGCATCTGCGGGATCATCAAATCCAATGTGCAGACGATGCTTTACATCTCCCATAAAAACCGGACAGGTTTCTTTTGCGTTATCACATACAGTAATTACATAATCAAAAGACTGCGATAAATATTTATCAACATCTTCAGCCACACCATCGCTTATATCTATCCCGATTTCCTTCATAGCTTTTACTGCAAAGGGATTCACTCTTTCTGCCGGTTTTGTTCCTGCAGAATAAATCTCGAGATTTTCATCAAACGATTTCAAGAATCCTTCTGCCATCTGACTGCGGCAGGAATTGCCTGTGCAGAGTATCAAGATTTTTTTCTTCAATTAATTTCCTTTCTTTTTTACTTAGTGTTCTTCGGGAAATTCCTTCGTGATACTTTGTGGTTAATTTCCTCTTTTACCACAAAGGAGCACAAAGGTGATTAGAATAATGAACCATAAATCAATGCGCTGATTGTTGCCATTATTACGACAAACACAACGTAAACAACTGTTTTTTGTGTTCCGATAACTCCACGAATAACAAGCATATTCGGTAACGATAACGCAGGACCGGCAAGCAATAATGCAAGTGCAGGACCTTTTCCCATTCAGCTGTTTATTAATCCCTGAAGAATCGGTATCTCTATTAACGTTGCGAAATACATAAATGCACCGGTAATTGATGCAAAGAAATTTGAGAACAAATAGTTACCACCGACTAAACCTGCAATCCACTCATTTGGAATAATTCCATTGCCGTTATTTTCTGAACCAAGTAAAAGTCCTGCAACCAACACCCCTGCAGCAAGCAGCGGCATGATCTGTTTTGTGAATCCCCATGTTTCACCAAGCCACTGATTTGGTTCGTCTTCAGAATATGTTAAAGCTAAAGTTGTTGCAATAACTGCAACAATAAAAGGAATGGTTGGATTGTCGTAAAAGGAAATAGCTGAGATGATAACTGCGAATGTTCCAAGTACTACGTAAAACTTTTTAACTTTGATTATATAAATCACTGAAGTTACGCAAATAATATAAACATAAGCGAAATAAGGGGTTAAAAGGGCTTCGTCTTTGACTACGCCCCTTTTAAATTAGTGTATGATGA
>JBBIGV010000060.1:0-23167 GCA_037447335.1 Ignavibacteria bacterium
ATCCAGCGCTGCTTATATAGCTCTGCAATTGTAGATGCTGTCCAAGAAAAATTGTGTGTTATTAGCTCTATTGTCTGATTATTCTTCTGATCATAAACAGCAACTCTTCTCAAAACTTCTGGATAAGCCTGTTTTGTATCTTCTTCGGCAAGTAGAATTATTTCATCTTTTAGTATATGCTGATTCTTGTTTTCTGGTAAAGCTAACTCCCTTGTCTTTCATACTTTATCGATTTCTTTAATCTTATAACAAAGATAATCTCTTGTGTTTTCCATTGATAAAGCATCTTGAAATCCTGATATCCTCTATCGGCGACTATAACTGACCTTCGGGGCAAACTAATATACTGTGCGTGTTTTATATCGGATTGTTTGCCCTCTGTTATAAACATATACGATGGTAAACAACCGTCATAATCTAATAAAGTGTGCAGCTTTATTGCGCCTTTTTCCTGCCTGTATTTCGCCCAGTCAAATACTGATAAACAAACACTTATTATGCTGCTATCAAGCAAATAAATTTTCTTGTCTATCTTTTTGAACTTCTTCCTGATAAAACATCCCTCTGCCTGAAGCTTTTCCTTTAGCATAAAATAAAAATCCCTGAACATTCGCCAGTCTATGTGTTGATTTATGTAGGATAGGCTCGAACGACTTGGTGATTTTACCAGTATTCCTAAATGATTAAGATTTCCATTGATTGACCGCATTGCGTTGGTTATTTCTCTTAATGATTGTGCTTTTGCTAAGTGACAAAATATCATTGTCACCAGATGTGTCCAACTGTTTATGTTCTTATTATGTTTATCTGTCTGATACTTATATACTGCTTTGTTAAATAAGTTTCTGCTTATTAGCTGCATTATTTTGACTGAAAAGAGTTAGATTTACCATCGATCCCTCGATATTGTTTGATTGATTTTTTTGTTCAATCTAATTTATCAACTTTATCTGAAGGATCCTTTTTTATTTATTTTGGACAGATGTGATGATTTTAATTAACCTTCCAGCACTTCACATAGAATTAATTTTACTTTCTCATAAATTATAAATAAAATGCAGCGCGGACTTCTTAATTCTACCCTCCGCAAGTTATCAAAGAAGATTTTTAGGAATGCTCATTTAACGTAATGATCAAAAAATACTTTAAAAATTATTATTCATTAACGGCGTGTTTATTAATTCTAATTCAGGTTCCCGGTTTTTCGCAGTCAATTTTATTTGGAAGACTGACGACTGAAAACGGCCTTTCAAACAACCGGGTTTTTTCTATAGTGCAGGATCATCTGGGTTTTTTATGGTTCGGCACTGATGATGGGCTTAACAGGTTTGATGGATATGATTTTAAAGTTTACAGAAACGACCCCGCAAATCCTTATTCTTTATCTGATAACGCTATACGTTCAATGTTTGTTGACCGCTCTGGTTATATATGGATTGGAACAAAAGGGGGTGAATTAAACAGATATGATCCGGTTTCTGATCGGTTTGAACAATGGGAGTTTGAAGCCAATGGAATTAAAGAAAACAGTATTACCAGCATATATGAAGACTCTAAAGGTGATATTTGGGTTGGAACTTATAAAGAAGGTTTGTACAAGTTTCACATCAACAAGAAAAAATTTGAACATTGGGTAAATCTTCCCGATCAGGAAAATAGTCTCAGCATTAATTATGTTACTTCCATTTTAGAAGATAGCAGGAATGAATTGTGGATAAGCACCTTTTACGGGTTAAATAAATATAATTCTAACAAATCTGAACAACCATTTACCAGAATATATAAAGACAATAAAAATGAAAACAGCTTAAGCGATAACCTTATCTGGACTATGCAGCAGTCTCATTTCAATTCTGATATAATCTGGATCGGAACATTAAATGGGCTAACAGAATTTAATTCAATAACAGGAAAGTTTATTCGTCATTCACTTCCGGACAGAATGCAGCTGCAATTTGGCTATAGTATCAGCTCAATTTCAGAAGATATGATAGGAGATGAAAAAATTCTGTGGATTGGCACTTTCGGAGGTTTGATCAAAATGAACATTACTGCCGGTTATTCAGAAAGATTTGTAAGGGAGGATAATAATCCATTCGGTATTAACAGCAATCAGATACATGCATTGCTTAAAGATAAATCAGGTGTTCTGTGGATAGCTTCGGATAACGGCTTGAACTTCTTTTCACACAAAAGCATTAAGTTTAATTATCCTTATTTCTCATACATTTCCGCTGATCAATATGCTAAGCTGTTCAGAAAAATAATTAATTCTATTACACGGACAGAAAACGGCAAAATGTGGTTTGGCTCTACAGAGGGATTATATTCAATAGACGAATCGTTTTTCTTAAGGGCTACAAACAGAGGCAGTTCTGTAAATATTCATCCTGAAATGAAAGATATAAACATTTGGTCATTATCTCCGGATAAGACAGACAATCTGTGGATAGGAACCTATGGTCAAGGTCTAAAGCAATTAAATCTGCAAACGGGTAAAATAAAATCATGGGAAGTTGGTTATAAAGATTACCCGCTGATCTCTCCGTATAAATATATAAAATCACTTTGCGTCAGCACCGATGTGATGATTTGGATAGGATATTGGGGCGGAGGAGTTGCCAGGTTAAATCCCCGTTCCGGTCATTATAAAATCTGGAGAAATGAATTTAACACTCCCGGTGAGCTAAGCTATAATGATGTGTGGGCAATTCACGAAGACAAAATCGGAAGAGTTTGGGTCGGCACCAATGGCGGCGGATTGAATTTGTTTGAAGATAAAGAAGGCGGATATTTCCATCACTGGGTAGAGGGTAAATCGGTTTCAACAAATGGATTGAGCAGTAACAGCATTTATACTATATACGAATCCGGAAAATCTGGTAAAGATTCAACAATACTATGGATAGGTACCAGAAAAGGTTTAAATAAATTTGTGGTTGATAATAATTCCTCTGCTGACTTTGAACAATTAAAGGTTCAGATAAAAAACTATTCTGTTAGGAATGGTTTACCCGATAATTCTATCGAAAGCATTATTGAAGATGATAATGGAAACCTGTGGATCGGGACCGGTTCAGGCATTTCATTCTTTAATGTTACAGAAGAAAGATTTATTAATTACTCGGTTTCGGACGGACTTGTTGGTAACGAATTTAACACAGGTTCTTCATTCCGAAATGAGAAAGGATTAATTATTCTTGGCAGCACAAACGGACTTAATGTTTTCCATCCTGATAAAATTAAAAACTCGGTTTACCAGCCTCCGGTGCTTATAACTGATTTTATGATCTTCAATCAACCAGTTAGCCCCGGTGAAAACTCATCACTTAAATCAAATATATTTTTTGCTGAACAGCTTGAATTATCTTATAGTCAGAATGTTTTTTCATTTCAGTTTGCTGCCCTTGACTTCAATTCACCCCAGTCAAATAAGTATTCATATATGATGGAAGGCTTTGATAATGAATGGATTTATAGTAATTCCAGAAGGTTTGTCACATATACGAATTTAGATCCGGGTGAGTATATCTTTAAGATAAAAGCTACGAACAGCGATGGTATGTGGAATGAAAATATAACAACACTAAAAGTTATCATCACTCCTCCCATTTGGGCAGCATGGTATGCATATACTTTTTACATTGTTGTGTTACTCTCAGTACTACTTCTTATAAGAAAATATGAATTAGAAAAGAGGGCTAAAAAAATTCGCGAGCGACTTCGTAAACAAAAAGCCGAAGCAGAAATGAGGGAAATGAAGCTGAAAACTGAATCGGCTGAACTTAAAGCAAGAGCTCTCGAGCAAGAGAAGGAAATTGAAAAGCAGAAAATAAGAAACAGAATTGCCCGTGATCTTCATGATGAAATAGGAAGCAACATCAGCAGTATTTCGTTAATCAGCAGAATGCTTAAAGATGAAATTAAATCAGATGGGACCATTGCTGACAGCCTTTCCAGAATTGAATCAACCGCAAAAAGTTCTGTTATGTCAATAAGGGATATCGTATGGTTTATAAACCCGTCGTCAGATTCATTAAGAGATTTAATCCTGAAAATGAAAGAAGCGGCAGAAAACCTCTTAAAGGATAAGGATTTTACATTCAATCATTCAATACCGAAGGATGATATTAAAATTACACCGGAAATTAAAAGAGCAATTTATCTGATACATAAGGAAACTTTAAATAATGTTTTAAAACATTCTGAGGCTGATAAGGTAGCTATTAGCATATCTGTAGATGATACTAAATTTAATCTCGTTATATCCGATAACGGTATTGGCTATGATATTAATACAGTAAAAAGAGGTAACGGACTTAACAATATTAACTCTCGTGCGGCAGAAATTAATGCTGAATTAACAATGTCCAGTAATCCGGGTTCTGGATCATCTATTGAACTTAGCCTAAGAATAACGTGAATGCGTGATTGAAACAAAAAATGCAGCAGAATAAATTACACTGAGATAATTAATATGACTATACAGAATACAGATATAATTATTATAGAAGACAATCAGGTTTTTCGTAATACCCTGCAAAGTGTAATCACCAAAGCATCAGGAAAAACCTGTAACTATATTTTTTCCTCCGGTGAGGATGCTCTGCAGGAAATGGAAAGACTTGAGCTCGTTCCGGATATAATATTGCTCGATATTGGTTTGCCCGGCAAAGACGGAATCAGTTTAATTCCGTATCTTAAAAAGCTTACGCCAACATCCAGAATAATCATTCTTACTGTTTATGACGATGATGAAAATATTTTTAATGCAATTTGTGCAGGAGCAACCGGCTACCTGTTAAAGGATCAGTCACCCGAAGACATAATCAGTTCTATAGATGAAGTGTTAATAGGAGGGGCATCTGTTAATCCGCATATTGCAAAGCGTTTAATGCAGATGTTTCGTGACCAGAATAAAACAGAATCAGATTATGGATTATCTGACAGGGAAAAAGAAATTCTTAAACTATTGGTTGAAGGAATGAGCAAAAAACAGATATCAGAAAAAATATTTTTAAGTCATCACACAATCGACTCTCACATAAGAAACGTTTATGCAAAGCTTGAAGTACATTCGAGAGGAAGCGCAATAAGTAAAGCCATTCGTGAAAAACTTATATAGTAGTTCCAACTTGAGAAAAATGATTCCAAATAAATTTGCTGTAGTGAAACGGTAAAAACTTTTTAATAAAATATTGTGCATATAACTCTTTAATGAAAACAAATAAATAATGAATTTTAAATCCATCACATCCTTTATCATAATTATATTAATGTTCGGGTTTAATCTTATCCTTGCTCAGAATCAGCAGGAAAATGGGTTTTAGTCTTGCCTTTACACACGCAGCGTTCGTCGTTTTTCAGAAATCTCAACCATCAGTCGAAAAGAGATTCGAACTAAGAAAGGATTATTCAGATACTGACTTTGGTCAGTTTGCCGGAATTATGTTCACCGGCCATGGTGAAAATCATTTTTATGCAGGGGTATATTACATTTTCTATTTATATGATATAATTGTTATCACTCCAAGCTTCGCACCTGGTTTGTATTTAGAAAATGAAAGTAAAAAACTTTTTTATCCTATTGAGTTCAGATCCCAAATTGAAGTATCCGTAAAACTTTTGGATAATACGAGAATTGGATTCAGCTTTAACCATATTTCCAATGCCGGACTTGGAGATGAGAATCCCGGTGTGGAAAGTGTTGCAGTAACTTATATTATTTCATTTTGATCGCTTAAGCTTCATAATTTAAATGCCCCCTCATTTTCACAATCACGCATTTGCGTGATTCTTTTTTTTTCATTAAAAAACTACTTTAACATCCAGAATATCCAGATTCTGCTGATTGAGTAGAGACATTGTCTTTATAATTATTTAAGGAGTTAATAATGAAAAAATTACACAAGTTTTTTATAACCCTGTTTGTTATTACAATAACAGGATATTTTGTTTTATCATCCGAACTAACCAGTCAAACAAAAAAAGTTATAAGGCAGTCACTGGTAATGTAATAATTGCTGATTCTGCTTTTAATTTAAATAATTGGACAGCTCAGGTTAGATTAAATTCAAACGGTGCTACTTATTCTTATAACCAACAGACGACTGGCGGTAACCCTGGCAGCTACTTACAAATGATTTATAATTTGCCCCTTCCACCCAGTCTTCAGATTTCCGCTATAATGGTTTTATATAAATACACTGGAGATTATTATGTTCCAAGTGTGCAAGGAAGTATAGACTCAATTACTTATAGAGAAAATTTAAGACACGAACAGCCAAATGGTTTTGTCCTAAGTTTTCCTGTAGTATATCAGTCCGGCAAAATCTATAGGGCAAATAATTTTTCTCTGATGTTAACAGAACCAGGTATCTGGCATACCGGAATAAAAAAAGGTTTGGTCCAAAATAATTTTTTCAATATTGATGGCTCAGGTACACGCCCAAATTTTTCTGCAACAGGAGATACAATTTAATTTGGATTTGAAAGATCCCGCTCGAGAGGATCCAATCAGGTTGATACTTCCTACAATACATTTATTTACGGTATTGACAATTTCAGAGTAGAAATTAATCCGCTACCGGGAAATCAACCTCCGATTGCAAATGATGATGTGAAAGTTCATTATTCTTCACAATTGGGTACTGAAGTGGTAATAGCTCCATTGTTGAATGATTACGATCCTGATGGTGATGATATTATTCTCGACACACTGTTTAACGTTGTCGGTGCTTCAGTAATTTGGATTCAAGGCGATTTTGTTAAGTGTTATTTTGCTGCCGATAATGGTTATGGTTGGTTTAATTACGGAATTACTGATGGCGAATTTCATGATTATGCGATGGTTGATGTCCTCATTGATTGTTATTGCATTGTGCAGTGCTTGTCTGGAATGAGTAGGATACAAGAACCTGGAGTTAGTCAACAATTGCAGGATACAGTAGACCTTGATCTCATTCGTCGTTTTCGGGATGAAGTAATGAAGCCTTCTTATTATGGTGCTCGGTATATTGAGATGTATTATGAAACCACACCAGAAATACTTTTCCTTATTGCTATTTTACAACCGGAATTAGCATCACAAGCTGCAACAATGGTAGAATTACTTCAACCCTCAATCCGTAATTTGCTGGATGGAGATGGTCAGCAGCCTATAACTGCAGAACAGATAAATGCAATACAAGCCTTTTTAACAAATTTATCATCTGCCGGAAATGCCAATATTCAACAGATTGTTACGGAGGAATTACAAAGACTCGGTCCACTTGAAAATTATATTGGAATGCCCGTAAATGAAGTTATTTTCCAGACAATGGTTACTGATGTTGAAGACGAACAGCATTCAGTGCCAACGCACTTTGGTTTAGAACAAAACTACCCCAATCCTTTTAATCCGAGCACAATTATCCGGTATCAGGTATCCAGCATCTCGCAAGTTTCACTTAAAGTCTACGATTTGCTTGGCAGAGAAATAGCAACATTAGCCAACGAACAAAAACCAGCCGGCATATATGAAGTAACCATCGATGCGAGTGGCTTATCAAGCGGGGTTTCCGCCAGAGGCGGATATGCCTCGGGCATATATTTCTATCGTTTGCAGGCAGGTTCATTCGTTCAAACTAAGAAGATGATCCTCCTACGTTAAGAGCTACGGAGGACAGGTTTTGATAAAATAAATTTTGGCTCTTCCTTAAATAAGAGAAGGAAAACATAAAACTATTGCAGAATGGTTTTCCTTCTCGACGATTTTTGACTTCCTTTACCAAAATGATCTTTTTAAAATCACGCATTTGCGTGATTGCAGTCAATCCGCCCTTAAAATATTTTTCGCAAAACAAAAAATTGATTAAGGACTAAACATGAAAACTTCATTATACTATTTTTCTTTAAGAAAGCTATTATTTACCATACTTTTATTATTAAATTCACAAATCCTTTTATCTCAACCCCTATCAGGTTTTTACACAATTGGAGGAAGTTCACCAAGCTTTGCAACTCTTCAATCAGCAGCAGATGCATTAAACGCCAGAGGTGTTTCGGGTCCCGTATTTTTCAATATTCGTCCCGGCACATATTCTAAAAACGGAGGCAACAATACTGTTCTTCTGCTCGATAGCACTGTTGCCGGACTTTCCTCAACAAACAGAGTAACATTTCAACCTGATGCAGCTACAGGAGGAACAGTTGATAACGTCATTCTGGAAATGAATATAAGCAATACTACTACAGCAGATGCAGCGCTTGTTTTGGTTAGTCTGGATTGCATAACATTTCGCAATTTAACTTTTAGGGAATCCAATGCATCTTTGAATTATGTTAATGTTCTTGTAAAGTTTCAAAGCTCTTTTACTTTTAATCAGATTGTTGAAGCTGTAGAATTTGAAAACTGCAAGTTTGAAGGTTCAGGTTCAAACATTACCAAAAAAGGAATTGATCTCAACAAAGATATAAAAGACATAACAATCCGGGGAAACACTTTTATACGATTGGCATTTGGAATCGTAAGCGTAAGTACTCAGATAGCTTCAACCGGATATCTTACCATTGAAGATAATAAATTTTTAGCCGGGTATTACATGGCTGGACCGGTCGGAACGACTATTGAAATTTTAGGTGAAAACGTTTTTATCAGAAGGAATACACTTGACTATAACGGAAGCGCTACAAATGGATTTAATGGTATTTTTGCTGGTATTTCACCCCAAACAAAAAAAGTTTTTATTGAACAAAACTTAATTAAAGGTCCTGTTTCAAAAGCTATTTATATTACAGGTCATGTGAATGCCCAACCGGATTCGCTAATCATTGCAAATAATATGATTAATACAATCGCTTTTCAAGCGTGGCCAAATGAATATGCTTATGGAATAGGGGTTCGTGCTAATAAAGCTAATATTCTTTTCAATACAATTTTAGGTCGAGGTCCTGGCAATCTTCTAGCGTTATCTCTTGATGGAAATGACTGCAAAGTTTTTAATAACATAATTATTGTCAAATCTAATGCTTTTAATACTGCTTACGTGCAGTGGTTCAACCCCCAGACAGCTAATCTGCAGTCTGATTATAACTCAATATTTATAGAGCCGCCAACATGGCCTAATATGCTGATCAGAAGTGATGGCGTTGCTTACGATAACTTATTGGATTATCAGAATGCAACTGGACTAGATACAAACTCCACTTCCAAAGATATAGAGTTTGTTTCATTAGATGATTTACATCTAACAGATTGTCAATCGCAGGACCCTGAGATTAGAGGAATTCCGATACCAGGCATTACAGTGGATTTTGACGGAGAAATTCGTCACGCAACTGAGCCGTTGATGGGTGCAGATGAAAACGATGCTCGCAGTAATGAAATGTTCGGAGATCCATACATTTATGCACTGCCCGGAACGGCTTTCTCTATTGCAAATGGAAAGTTTGATAATCTCCTCGCTGATGGTTTAGCAATTCCAGACTATGATAACAATAGGATACGTTTGTTTCATTACAATGGCAACAGAACATTTGTGCATTCAGGAACTTTACAAACAACTTTTCCCAATCCTACCGAGGTAAAGTTTTTTGATGTCAACAAAGACGGTTACCTTGATTTGATATCCGGCTTCTATAATGATTGGTTGGAAATATGGTGGGGAGATGGAACAGGTGGATTTACCGGAAACTCTCCGCAGAGTTTGGCTGGCCGCGTTCGTTCAATAGAAATAGGTAATGATAATATCAATAACGAACCCCGAGTGTTTCTTACTATCGATGATGGTGGATTTCCTGCCGACATAAGCTGGATGGCTTACATTTTCTATGATCAGGTAAACGACAGTGTGGATATTCATTATTTCAGAAAGCCCGTAACCAATGAGCCCGATACTATCTATGCAGTGCTATCTGATATGGCTATTGCTGATATTGATGGTGAACCTAACGATGAAATTGTTGCGCTTACCATAGGTGATTTTGGTGCGGTATATGTTTTTAACGATACAACCATTTCGGGAACTCATTACCCTTATGGAACACATTACCGATATGGATTTGGCAACACTGCCAGTTACACACCATCAAGCATCAGTATAGCTGATTTTGATGGCGATGGAGATAACGATATTCTTACAACCGGTTATGATTGGGATGAGCTTATTCTTATTAAAAATCAGGGCAATTTTGTTTTTGCTGATGAAGTAATAATCGCCAGACAAACGAGAGGATTTGTAGTTATGGACTATGAAAATGATGGTGACAAGGATATTGTAACTGTAAATGAAAGACTTGAGGAAAATGGAATTAGTGTTTACCTCAATGACGGACTGGGCAATTTTACAGTACGAGAAAACTGCTACTTCCCTTATGCTGATGGCAGACCCTGGTCAATTGTGGCTTCCGATTTTGATCTGGATGGAAGAACTGATATTGCAATCACCTCTACGACTGATTCACTTTATGTTTTATACAACTTAGGCGGTGGTACAGTTGGCATTCAGGAACAAGAGATAATAGAAGTACCGACTTCATTCTCACTTGCACAGAATTTTCCGAATCCATTTAATCCAACAACAACAATTCAGTATTCACTTCCGCAAGCTGAAAATGTCAGTCTCAAAGTTTATAATCTTCTTGGCGAAGAGGTTAAATCTTTGGTTAATGACCATCAACAGGCAGGTAAACACTCAGTTCAATTCAACGCAAGCCACCTCGCAAGTGGAATTTATTTCTATCGTTTGCAGGCGGGCAGCTTTGTTGAAACAAAGAAGATGATATTAATAAAATAATTAAGGAGCAAAAAATGGCTGCATACAAAAGATTGTCAATCATACTAGTCGCATTTTCTATTATAAGCTTTTGCAATAATAACAAAGCACAATCATTAACCTGGATTGGAACTCTGGGAGGTAATGATAGCAAGATACATGATATTTCTGTTGATGGTAGCGTTGCAACAGGTACTAGTAGAAATGCAG
This sequence comes from Ignavibacteria bacterium, assembly GCA_037447335.1. Classification (GTDB taxonomy): domain Bacteria; phylum Bacteroidota; class Ignavibacteria; order Ignavibacteriales; family Ignavibacteriaceae; genus JBBIGV01. The sequence continues at coordinate 10,965 of JBBIGV010000060.1, forward strand.
GTGGTCAGCAACGTGCATTTCGCTGGACACAGACCACTGGTATTCAGGATTTGGGAACGCTTGGCGGTAATATAAGTGAAGGTTATGGTGTTTCAGCAGATGGAAGCGTTCTGGCAGGAGGCGCTTATACTGCAACACAAATGCTCGCCTTTCGCTGGACTGAAACCGGAGGTATGGAAGGTATTGGTACAATCGGCGGTGTAAGAAGCTTTGGTTATGATATCTCAGCAGATGGAAACGTAATTGTCGGATGGTCCTGGAACAGTAACAGCGCTAATAGAGCTTTCAGATGGTCACAGGGTGGTGGAATGCAAAGTTTATTCACATTGGGTGGAAATGAAAGCTGGTCAGAAGGGGTTAATGCTGATGGAAGTGTGGTTGTTGGCAGATCAAGAATTTCTTCTGGTGCGATTCGTGCTTTCTTGTGGACTCAAAGCACAGGAATGCAAGATCTTGGAACTCTCAGCGGTACAGATAAAAGTGAAGCTTATGGTGTTTCACCTGATGGCAATGTTGTTGTTGGTGCTACCTTTATCGGCGCTAATCCGAAAGGATTCCGCTGGACTCAAGCTGCCGGTTTAGAAGACCTTGGAACATTAGGCGGCAATTTAAGTATTGCTTATTCTGCTTCTGACTCTGCTATTGTTGGTTTCGCTTACAATTCTATGGGCGAACAGCGTGCTTGTCGCTGGACTCAAAGCGGGGGTATAGAAGATCTAAATATTACTTACGGTAATTTACTTACAGGTGGTTTTACTCTGAACATAGCTTTTAATATTTCAGATAATGGACGATTTATTGTGGGCTCGGGTTGAAATGTTTCAACAAACAGGTATGAAGGATTTATACTTGATACAGAAGGTGTTACTTCAATAACTGAAAACAAAATTTTACCAAATGAATTTTCTTTGAAGCAAAACTATCCCAATCCTTTTAATCCAAGTACAACAATCAGTTGGCAGTCTCCAATTAGCAGTCACCAAACATTAAAGGTTTATGATATACTTGGTAATGAGGTAGCTACATTAGTTGATGAATATCGTGAAGCAGGAAGATATGAAATAATATTTGATGGAAGCGGTATAGCAAGCGGCTTGTATATCTATCAGTTGCGGACAGACAACTTCTTATCAACAAAAAAGATGTTGATGATTAAATGATCTGATATATGGATCATATAGCAAAACTATTTCGGTGAAGCTAATCCAATAACTCATCATATCCGGTCGGCTGTTCGGGCTGACCGGATTCTCTATCAAATAAAATCTTGACTACTCCCATTTAATCTGCTAATTTTACCTCAAATTTTTCAAAGATATCCATTCTCTTTAAGGCAAGTTTATAATGTCCGGTTTAAATAAATACTTTAGAATAACTATACTCATTCTGATATTAACCTTTGCCAAAGTATCCTTTGCTCAATTCGATAATAATGATACAGCTAAAAGCTATACACTGGCAGATACAGTAATTGCAAATGAGTGGATGAATAAAGCTAAAGAGTTTTCGGATAAAGCTAAGTATGACAGTTCGAATGTTTATTACAAAAGTGCAATAGATATATACAAGCATTTAGCTGAAAAAGGTTCTGAAAAGAAATTTTGGGAAGCAATAGTCTATGCATCAAACTCGGTTGGTTGGAATCTGTTAATGGAAGGTGCTAATGACTCCGCTCTGACTTCATTAACGAGAACTTTAGATTTTGGTCTTTCAAAATTAGGGAAGCATAATAAAGAAGTTGCTCAATCTTATAACAACATCGGAACTGTTTATTGGTACAAAGGAGAGTATGATAAAGCTCTTGAAATGCACAAGATTTCTCTCAACATAAAATCTAATTTGTTTGGAGAAAATTCTTTAGAAACATCTGTTAATCATGTTAATATTGGATTGACCTACCACAAAATGGGTGAATATGAAACTGCGCTTATACACTTTCAAAAAGCACTGGAAATTACAGCTCCTGAATATGGAGAGAATCACAGACTCGTTGCGGCAAATTATAATAATATTGGTAATGTCTATTTATTTAAGGGCTACTACGATAAAGCACTTGAATATCAACTTAAAGCTCTGTCAATAAGAAAAAATTTACTGGGAGAAAATAATCCTGAAGTTGCAACAAGTTACAATAATATCGGATTAATTTATGGATCAATGGGGGATTACGATAAAGAAATAGAATTTTATCAAAAGTCACTTTCAATCAGGCTGCAATTATTTGGTGAAAATCATCCCGGTGTTGCTCTTGTTTACGGAAACATCGGTATTGCTTATGAATATAAACAGGAACTCGATTTAGCTCTTGAATATTACAATAAAGCTCTTGCAATAAGATTGAAAGTTAGTGGAGAAGAGCATCCTTCAGCAGCTTTGCTTTATAATAATATGGGAGATGCTTACAGGTCAACAAAAGATTTTGATAAAGCTTTTCAATAATTGAACAAGGCTCTTCAGATAAGATTAAAAAAAATGGGTGCGGATCATCCTGATGTTGCATATACTTATTCAAACTATGGCAATTTATTTTTTGATACTAAAAACTATGCAGAAGCACGAAACTATTATTTAAAATCGTACAGCATTTGGAGTAATCAATTCGGCGATAAACATCCTGAAGTAGGTTTGGTTTATTATAACATTGCACGAACTTACGAAAAGCAAAATGATTTAGATTCAGCTTTAATTTACTGCCAGCTATCTATAAAATCTTTAGTCAGAGATTTTGATGATTCAACGATTTCAGCAATGCCCCGATTAGATAATGTAAATTCCGGACTTAATTTATTGAAATCATTACGACTGAAAGCAAATCTATTGGTGCATCTTGCCTCAGAAATTCCAACTCAGAGTTTGGAACTTTCTCTAACAAATTATCAATTGGCTTCAGATCTATTAGATAAAATTCGTTCAGGAATCAAAACGGAAGGTTCAAAACTAAATATAGTCGAGCAGGCCGCAGGATTGTACAGTGATGCTGTTAAAGCAAGTTTAAGATTACATGTAATGACTGGTGATGTGTATTATAAGCAGCAGGCATTTAATTTTATAGAGAGGGGAAAATCGGCAATTCTTGCGGAGGGGCTGGTTGAATCAAAAGCAAAGGAATTTGTAAACATTCCTGTATTAGTAATTGAGCAGGAGAGAGCGATTAAAACTGATATTGCTTTTAATAATACTCAGCTTCAGAAGTTGTACCAGCAAAAAGAAAACAAAGACAGTGTAAAAGTTCTTGAATATGAAAGTAAATTGTTCTTTTTGAAAAATCAGTATGAACAATTCATTAATAATCTTGAAAAAGACTATCCGGAATATTTTAGATTAAAATACGATTCTTTTACTGCTTCTATAGAACAAATACAAAACGCTTTATACATTAATGAAGCTGTTTTGAGTTATTTCTTAAGTGATCACACAGTTATTATTGCAATTATAAGCAGGGAAGTGTTTGAAATAATTGAAATAGATTTACCTGATAATTTTTTAGAAATTGTAAAAGAGTACTATGCGTCGATAATCAAATCCGAGAATGAAAAGTACATTAACTCAGGAAACCAGCTTTCAAAAATCTTGATTGAACCTGTATTGAATAAACTTAAATCCAAACAGAAATTAATTATTATACCGCACAGTTCCTTGTTTAAGTTACCATTTGAAACAATGTTCACCAAACAAGAGAATACATCAATCAGGGATTTTACTAAGCTGAGTTATTTAATAAAGGATTTTGATATTTCATACCATTACTCTGCCTCTCTTTATTTGAGTAGCTTTAACAGAACAGATGAAAACAAAAATCGAGCGCAGAAAAACTTCATCGGTTTTGCACCGGTATTTCCGAAAGACGAATCACTTGGTTATTCTGTAACAACAGGTGATGAGTTTAATTTAATAGCCTCGGCTGATGAAAATCTTCGCGCAGTTACTATTGATGGTAAAAAGTTTGATGAGCTGAAATACAGTGAGTGGGAAGTAAATTCGATTATTGATTTAGTCACAGAGCATAATTCTCAGCTTGTAAATGCAGCATATTTTTATTCTGATGCAAGTGAAGAAATCTTCAAGCAAAATGTTAAAGATTATAGGTTAGTACATATCGCTTCGCATAGTTTCATGAATGAAGAACAACCTGATATTTCCGGTGTTTTTTTTGCGCAGCCGGATAATTCTGAAATTGGTGAAGACGGTATTCTTTACGCTGGTGAAACTTATAATCTTGAACTAAATGCTGATCTTGTTGTTCTTAGCAGTTGTGAAAGCGGACTCGGTAAACTTTTCCGAGGAGAAGGCATGATGGCTCTTACTCGTGGCTTCCTGTATTCAGGAACGTCAAATATCATTTTTTCCTTGTGGAAGATACCCGATAAACATACAAGCGAACTAATGGTTGAATTTTACAAACAGATGATTTCAGGAAAAACATATTCAGAATCTTTGCGGTTGGCTAAAATGAAACTTTTACAAAATAATATTACTGCAAGACCAAGATCATGGGCTGGTTTTTTACTTATTGGAGTAAATTGAGTTTGCTCTATCTAAAATATTTACTTTTTCAGAAAATAAAATTTTCCAATGTAATAAACCTCATTTTCATCTTCCAATCGCCAGTAATACAAACCTGGTACTTTAATAGCATTTTGGCTGATTGCAAGATTGATATCCGGAAAAATATTCTGATCAATTTTTGAAGTAAAAACCACATCCTCGTTATTGTTAAGTACCTTTAATTCCAGTGGTATATTTTCTTTGAGTGTAATACTAAAATTAACTTTACCAGTGGTTATCTCTTCTCCTATATCAGGTGAAGTTACTTTCTCAACAACCTCCAGACTTGAGCGCAAGTTTTCCATCAATAGTTCTTCATAGTAGGGATTGATTTCGAAAGCACGACCTGATAATACAGCAATTAATTCTTTGTCATCGGGTTTTGGCAGTTTTTCCTTGTCATGTACAAAATCTTCAACTAACTGCTCTGTTGAATCCGAGGATTCTTCAGTTAACTTTGTTTCAGCAGGAATTTCATTCCTGGCAGTAAACACCGAAAAATAAATTAGTGCCAGAACTAAAGCGGCCGAAGAAATAGCAATTCCCCATCTTACAGGTTCAGAAAAAGAAGGAAATAACTTTTCAAAAATACTATTTACAGTATTTGTTATAGCTGGATTTTCTTTGAGTTGTTTACCTTTACTTTTGATTAAAACCAAAGAATCTTCTGCAGATCGCAATTCTTTGTAACATTCCTCACACTGGAAATAATGTTCTTCAAATCTTGTGCACTCTTCATCGGTCAGTTCCTGAAGAATGTATTCGCTGATTAAATCTTCTCTGTTTTTTAATTTACATTTCATTACTGCACCAAATATTTTTTTCCCTATATGCTACTTGCCGGAAGCTGAAGAATATTGAAAATAATTTTTCTTTTTTAATTCTTTAAGCAAAAGCTTGAAAGCATAATTTATTCTCTCACTTACTCTTCGCTTCTCAATATTCAACTTTTGCGATAATTCCTCAATAGACATTTCATCAAAAATCCTTAAAATAAGGACTTCTTTATATTTTGTGTTCAAACTATTAATGCAGGATTCTATAATTTCTTTTTGTTCTGCAGAAATTAAAACTGTAAGAGGATTAACCTGGTTCTCTATGAAATTGTGAGAATCAATGCTTTCTTTAACCTTATCACTTTTAAGTTTTCTGAAATGAAGGGCAACTAAGTTGCTTACAATACCTGTGATATATGCTTCAAGAGGTTTGCCTTTTGCAGGATCAAAACCATTTTTCCTTAAACTGATTAACAATGCCTGCCTTGCTTCACTAACAATATCATCCTGATCGAATGCAGATACTCTGTTTCTCAACCTGGCTCTTACAAGAAATCTTATCCTGTCTTCGTATTTATTGAAGAGCGAATTTTCGCTTTCCTTGTCGCCTGCAATTATTCCGTCTACTAAGATTTTATCGTCAATATTCATATTAAATAATAAATCGGATGTAAAATAAAAAAATAGTACCAAGGTTTTCAATATTTCCAGAGTTAGAGCAAATAGTATTTGAATTATAGTTATTTATTATTCATCAACCAGGAGATTTTTAACAATGAAGTCATTCATTACAACACTTTTACTAGTTTTATTAGTTGCTTATGTAAACAAAGCTCAATGGAAAACAACCGTGGAGGAAAATAATATTATCTCTGTTGCACCCGGAGCTCAAATGTATCCTTCTGTTGCTTTAGATAAAAGAGGAGGTTTCTTTGTTGCATGGACAGATGCCCGCAGCTCGGCAACGGGAAATGACATTTATATCCAGAGGTTTGATAGTCTTGGTAATACATATTTCGCCGATAATGGTATCCCGGTTTGTGTTGCTGATGGAAACCAACAATTTCCATGGACAGTTGGTACCAGTGATAGCTGTGTGATTGTATTCTGGTATGACGACCGACCTAACTATACGAACTCAACAGATTTATATGCGCAGAAATTAGATCCTGACGGAAATCCATTATGGGAGTTAAATGGAGTGCCTGTCAGCCAATATAATACTCCAACACCAGGAGCATTATCAGAAATCAGTATTGTTCCCGATGATAATGGAGGCGCATATATAAGCTGGACAAGATCGTATTTTGGTTATGGGCAACTTCGCGCTCAAAGGATTGATACAAATGGAAATATTATGTGGGATTCAACCGGTGCGATTTTAACCGACGGACCTGTTGATTCGCGCAGTCCTCGAATTGCAAGAAACCCGATGGGTGTAACAATTGTGTACAGGCATACAACAAGCAGTTATTCTATTTATTACCAGATAGTTGATTCTACAGGAAATTTGCAATTTGCAACACCGGGAAAACTGGTAGCCGTTGACGGACCTCAAATTGGTACCAGCGTTACTTTAGCAGATATAGAAAACGGTGAAGCAGTTGTTGTTGCATGGGCGGCTAATAGCGGAGGCTTGTTTGCTCAGGCAATGGATATGCAGGGTAATAGATTATGGGGAGATGATCACGTTACTATTAACAATGTACCCGGTGGACATACAGATTTTAAGGTTATCAGAAGCAGAACATCTTCCGATTATTATTTAGTCTGGAAAGACGGAAGAAGAATAAATGTTGCTTACGATATTTACGCGCAGAAATTAAATAACCTTGGTCAGCCTCAGTTGACACCTAATGGAATTAAAGTAAGCGGCACACCTTATACATTTACTAATACAAGTATTTCAACAAATAATAATGGCGTTTATGTCTCCTGGGCTGAAGCCAGCAATCCGCAAGGTCCCGGCATATATGCACAAAGAATTAATCCTGACAGTACATTCGCTTGGCAGAGTAACTCTGTGAGATTAACAGATCAATTTCTAAATGCTGGTATCGTAACAATTAACCCGGATATAAACTATGGTGGTGCTGTTGTAATATTTTTTTATGCAGGACCTCCCTCGGGAACGGGAGATAATCTTTACGCAAAATATATTGGTGCAAACGGAGTTCTGGGCGGAGTTACATCAATTGCAGATAAAAGCATTATTCAGCCAAACGATTTTTATTTATCTCAAAATTATCCTAATCCATTTAACCCAACTACAAAAATCAAATACACTATTCCAAATGTAGGGTCAGGGCTTGCCCTGACCGTATTAAAAGTGTATGACATTCTTGGAAACGAAGTGGCAACATTAGTTGATGAATATAAACCGGCAGGAAAGTATGAAGTTGAATTTAATGCTTCCAACTTAACCAGCGGAGTATATCTCTACTCAATAAAGATTGGTTCTTATATCCAATCAAAAAAAATGATCTTGATGAAATAGTATCATATGACCACAGGAAGACTTAAGTGTTTGTAAATAAATAAGTTAAGAAAGAACAAAAGCGATAAGGGAAACGAGGAGTAATCGTTTCCCTTAAAATAAATAAGATAAAATAAAGTTCAATCAGTAATTTCATCATTCTTTGACAAGATGTTTTTAAGTTTAATCGGCAAAAGATCAACATACTGTTGCACAACACGATTAGATAATCTGGAAAGCTGAGATATTTTATCAATGTCTTTAATATCATGCTGCCAAAGGATTTCAACTCTGTGATAATCTTTAATGTAACGGTCAACGGCTTCCTTAGAGTGATTAGTCTTAAGAGCAATATCAGGAGTAAGGTAGCCCTGCAAGTAAAGAGTAATGATTTCTCTTTTATGAGTAATAGCCCCGGAAAGATCGTGAATGTTACCTCTTGTAGGCAGAAGATGACCTTGTTTCTGAATTTCCTGGACATATTGACTAACCACAGCATCGCAAACACCGAGCAGCACAGCAAGATCAAGTTGAGTAAGCAAAGCACCCTGATCAAAAGCCTGATCAACCCAACGTTTAAGTCTGTTTTTACGAAGAGACTTAGAATCAAAGCCGTGAGCAATATGAGCAATGTCCTGATCATTGATGAAGGAAAGCACAACGGGTTTAAGCCTGGTATTAGCAATAGATTTACTTCTTTGCGGAAACTCATCAACAGGCACAGACATCCAGACAAGCTGTCCGTAGTTAATATGGTGAAGGTCATCATCGATAGAAGATACAAGGAAGTAATGATCAATAAGCTGAAGGATATCATTGATAATAGCCTTGGCAGTAATCTCACTTCTGTCATACCCATAGTTATTAAGGAAGCGATGGAGCAAGAGTTGTTCAAGAGATTTATCAGAAAGCCTTCTGAACTTCTTCAGTTGAATTTGCTCTTTAGTTAAAGATTTAGACATTTCTTTTACCTCCTGTTGAAGAATGAGGTTTGGATTTTTTTTTAGCCTCTTTGTTAGCAGGTTCAGGAGAAATCAGTTCAAGCAAACGTTTATTATCAAGCTTGTAGTAGATATCATATAGCTGGATGTATTCTCTAACTAAGCGATCAGACTTTTGAGCAATAAGGCGAATCTGTTGATGAGAGAAGTTCTGTTTGTAAAGAGTAGCCACCTGGATAAAATCAGCAAGTTAACGTTTAACAGAAGTCTCAGAGTGATTGGTTTTAAGCTCTATATCAGTAAAAGAATAACCTTTGAAGTAAAGATCTAGAATGATAGACTTATGAGAAAGCCCGGGACCCATATCAAGCTTAGTACCTCTGGTCATAATAAACTTACCATCTTTACGCAGGAAGAAGACATCACGTTTAACGGTAGCAAGTGAAGTGGTAAGCAGCAAAGCAAGATCTTCATAAGTAAGTAAAGCACCCCGATCATATGCTTGACGTGTGCGGCGCTCAATGCGATGACGTTTCATACCAGCAAGGCCAAAGTTAGCTAGGACTTCAAAGTCAGAGTTAATGTCCATAAGTTTAAGACGACAGGTAACTTTACGGGTAAGTCGGATATGTTTACCAGCCGGTTCAGATGAACAAACAGCTTCATAGGAAACTTCACCAGAAGACAGAGAGATATTGGAATGTTCCTGAAAATAAATAGAGACTTGTTTATAAAAAGCTTCAGCAATAATAGGAGTCAGGTTAAAATCCTGAGCAAGTTTTTGAATGATTGCGTTCTTAGCGTTTTTAGACTCAAGACGCTTAAGACCGTAAGCATCATTATTTTGAATTTTATCCATAGGAGACCTCTGAATTTGTTAAATAAATTTAGTCTCCTGTGGTCATATGACCTAAACTTTAAATAATAATTTTGCAGTAATTCATTTTTTACCCTTCTAAATAAACAGCAGGGGAGTGCTTCATTCCAGATTGCTCGGTGAAATTCACATCATTATGTGATTGTCCCACTTTCAAACAGCACATAAATTCCTTCCAGTGTTTTTAACAAATTGGTGATCAAAGTAAAAAACAAATTTATCAATTGGCTTTATTAAAATTTCATTTGATTTTATTCATTCAGCTCGGTGTATTTTGAAAGAGACAGGAGAAACTGAAATGAACTTTCACGAGAAAAGTTTTTGATTAATAAGAAAAATAAATTTTACAAATAATCATCATTACTACAATAACGGGAGACCAAAGAAATGTTAAATGCAAAATTATTATCAATCATATTGCTTCTATTAATTTCTGTTACAACAAATTGCGGAAATAATAAATCACCTGCAGAAACAGCCCAAACATCCGTACCGGATAAACGTATTTGCGAACTACTTAGCAAGGAAGAGGTTGGCAAAATAATGGGCGCGTCCTTTGAAGAATCAACACAAACACTTCATACTGTAAATCCAGAAGCTGGCAGCTATGTTTCTCAATGCGGATATTATACAAATAAAGGTTTGCAGCACGTTGCGGTTCTTGTAAGATATTTTAAAGGAACAACTTTTCCTCAATCTGCAGAAGAATTTTTTGCTGCATCCGAGAGCGGTGATGCAGAATTAGATGCAGAAATAGATAAAGCTCTCAAAAATCATATAAAAGTTCAGGGGCTTGGTGATTTTGCTTTTTTCTATTCACAATGGGAAAGCAACTCACTTGTTGTTCACTGGGATAAGTGTTATGAGATGATGATCAGTATGTATGATTTTAACCCCGATGGATCGACAATGGATAAAATAAAAAAACTTGCAAAAGAAGTGATGACAAAATTTTAACCGATTCCAATCAATAAAAAAATATAAAACAAAGGAACAACATTATATGAAAATAAAATTAGTGTCGTTTGCAGTATTTGCTGCAGGAAGAAAATTGTTTTTACAGAATAATCTGCTCTTTCTTGCCGCTATTACAGTTGGTATTTTGATATTTAACATAAGCGATCATGCTAACCCAAAGCAGGTTGTTTCATTTGTTACGCCCGGTTTGTCGTTTTCCGTTTTTGTACAAAATGACAAAATTTTTGTTGCAGATTATTAATCGGGTCTTCGTGTACTGCAATATCAATAATCAGGAGAAAGGATTATTAGAAATTTATCCCGGCTGATTCTGGTCATCTTATTATCTTCATACCTCTACCCGCAGAATTGGAATGCGATATTAAATCCTAACCCATTTCCTTCACCATATACAAGCGACTGGGAATTAAATCCTGCTGCACTCGGATCAGTAACTTTGTTTAATAATACAAATTCGGATGCGGAAGTAAAATTGAGAATCAGGATTGATCTGATCAATTCAGGAGTTGTGTTTACAAGTGTAAGTAATGTTTTTCTTGTGCCATCATTTTCATCCTTTGTTATAGACAATACAAAAATTGTAAAAATAAATGATGCGAGCTTTTCAAACTCCCGATTGAAAAACCAGGTTATTCAAACAGGAAGATTGCCCGAAAGAAATTATACTGTTTGTTTTGATGTGATTGATTTAAATAATAATTTTTTGTTGACTGATGTTTGTGCTAACTTTACAATCACTTACCCTGAACCGCCGCATTTAATTTCACCTGCAAACAGAGATTCACTTCATGAAAATAATTTTTATCCTGTATTCCAATGGACCCCGGTTGTTGTTCCGCCAGCTTACCAGTTAAGATATATTATAAAAATTTGTGAAATCCTGCTGGGACAAACTCCTTTGCAGGCTCTTAATTCAAACATACCGCATTTTGAAGATCAGAATATTTTAATAACAACGTTGGTTTATCCTATTTCAGCATTGCCTCTTGAAGAAGGGAAGAGATATGTGTGGCAGGTGCAGGTTCTTGATCAATATAATTTTCCGCCGTCGCAAAACCAGGGGAAAAGTGAAATATTCACATTCAGCAAGAAGAAATCTCTCCTCCCCTTTATTCAGGAACAAATTGTGCTCGTAGCACCGGGGAACAATACACGGGTAAAAACTAATGCACCAAAATTTTCATGGACTTTTACTCCGCCTTCCGGCATTAATCCTAAATATAATTTAAGAGTTGTAAAAGTTTTACCAGGGCAAAACCTGGAAACAGCAATAAACAATTACCCGGTTTTAAATCAAACCACGTTCACAAATTCATATCAACCAATTCAGCCGTTGTCATTAAATGCGGAAGACACATATGCCTGGCAGGTAGCGGCAATAAATCCGCAGACCAATGACATATTGCAAAAAAGTGAAATCCGAACATTCACTTTATTTAATTTAATTCTTCTTCTTCCTAATGATAATGCCGTAGTTAATATGAAAAGACCACTGCTGTCCCAAATAAATCTGAAACAGGTAAAAAAGTTAAATGGTCATCTGTTTTGGACAGATTTTTTTTCTATTTCAAATTCAATCCCTCCCTTGAAATAGTTCCTCCTGTCTTTGA
>JBBIGV010000061.1:0-21248 GCA_037447335.1 Ignavibacteria bacterium
ACAAATTTAGTTCTTCTCTCAACAAGGCTGCTTTATCTTCATTAAGGTCTACCTGCTACTAATTATTTTGAAGTTTGGAGTTTTATCTGAAAGCTGATTTATTTATTTTGGTTCAGTTAATTTTATAACAAGATGCAATACGCTCTAAGATTTTTTCCTGTAATCATCTTAATGATTCTATCAACCTCCTGTAATGAAGGTCCGCCAATACTGCCGGGGCTGACAAAAAGCAGCATGGTTGTAATCACAGAACCTGACAGTACGTCAATCATTATTAATAATTCAGAAACCGGAAAAATTACTCCCGGATCAATAGACGATCTTGAGCCGGGTTTTTACAGGGTTGATCTGAAAAGAATTAATTACCTCGATACTCTGGTATATTATATAATCCAAAGAAATGTAACAGACACTATAAACATTGAAATGCGCGAAGACCCCGATTACTGGTGGAAAAGCTATAATACATCTAATTCAAATATTCCCACAAATCAAATCGGAAGAATTGTTGTTGACGAACAAAATAATAAATGGATAGCCACACGCGGTTTTGGGCTTATCAAATTTGACGGGAATACCTTTTCAGTTTACAATACGGGCAACTCCGGAATACCTGATAATTCTGTGAATAATGTATTTCTGGAGGAAAATGGTTTACTATGGGTTGTTACGCGGCAGGGCTTTGCAAAATTTGACGGGATAACATGGACTAAATATGATGCATCATCGCTTAATCTGCCTGTGAATGATTTTACTTCCATTGCTAAAGATAAGAACGGCAACTACTGGATTGGTTCTGTTAACGGAGGATTAATAAAGTTTGACGGCGTTGAAGTAACTATTTACAATTATCTTAATTCCGGTTTACCTTCCGATCATATAAATGCTGTTACGGTTGATAATGACAATCTTGTATGGATAGGTACGTGGGGTGAAGGTTTAGCCACCTTTGACGGCTTAAACTGGAAAGTTTACAATCATATTAACAGCAGCATTGTTTATCCTTTTATATCGAAAATTATTATAGATAGCAAAAACAATAAGTGGATTGCCACCGGAAATCCATTCGGGGGCGGCTTAAGTAAATTTGATGGCGTTAATTTTACTAATTATATCCAATCTGCTGCCGGATTGCCGGGCACAATAGTTTCTGATATAACTTTTGATTCTAAGGAGCACTTATGGATTGCAACCAATAACGGGCTGGCTAAGTACAACGGATCAAAGTGGATAATTTACAATACATCGAATTCGGGGCTGCAAAGTAATTCTGTAACTTCAATTGCCGTTGATAAGAATGAAGACAAGTGGGTAGGAAACTTCGGGCTGTCTAAATATATCGGGCAGAAAAAATAAATTTTAGGGAGCGCTGACCAGATTAATTCTTCCTATAAACATTCCTATTCCATCACCTTTAACATTCCATCTTACATTTGAACTTGATTGCCCGAATATTGCATCAGGAATTTGTGCAGAACCCTGTGAAATAAAGTAATCGTAAAAAGATGGGTCATACACATACAAACGTAATCCCACACTTCCCTGCGAACTGCCTAAAATATGCGGGGGGATTATATCGGTTCTTACTTTAACAGGTATCCCCGCATTTGAACGAACTACCTGTCCGAAAGTATCGCTTTCACGAAGAATTGCACCATTAAAAGCAACCAAAACCCACGTTGCTGCATAAGATTCATTAGCAAATGGAGTTACATTCGCCTCCAGAACATTTACGGTAGTTCCCTCCTCCTCAAATGCAGCAATTCCGAAAGAATGAAGAGTACCCGGAACCGGCACAGTAGTTTCAGCAGTAATTGATTTGTCCTGCCAGCGAACAACCAGCGAATAAGTTTTACCTCTTCGGGCAATAAGTGAGTCAGTAGTATAAACACCTCCGCCGGTGTAGCGCAGCGGATAAAAAACTCCGTCTGATACAACCGCACCGACAGCATCAGTCAGCATCGCAAAATCTTCTTTAAAAGGAACTGCAACCGGCAGGGTTCTTCCTATAAAAATATCGTTAATTAGTACATTCTCTTCAATAATACTGCGTATAACCAGTTTGGGTTCGTATGGAAAGTCATCGTCTTCAAGAGTAAGCTCGCAGCCGTTAAACACAAGCGCGGGAAGTAACAGAATTATTAACTTGAATTTTTTCATATCACAAGCTATACATCATTAGAATTTAAAATTAACACCTATGGTTGGAAGAAACGGAAACAGGGTAAATTGCTTAAGAATAGGAAGTCTTTCCCCGGTTTCTTCATCAATCCTGTAGCCGATGTACTTAGAGAATACATTAAACCGGTTGTACACATTGTAAACATTCAGATTTATTTCAATCTCCTGGTTGAACATCAATGTATTATACCTCAAGCTAAGATCTAGTTTATGAAATGGCGGCAGGCGGAAAGCATCGCGGCTTGAGTTTTCGTAATAGATAGATTTTTTGTTTGTATTGGGATTAACTAAATCGACAATCTGATATTGCCCGATAGGAAGGAAAAATGCCTGCCCGGTACCGTAAGTCCACGTTGCTCCAAAACTTAAATTGCTTGTTACATCGTAGCTCATCACCAGGGAAATATCATGCCTGCGATCATATCTGGGATAGAAAAAATTGCCTCTGTTAAGCTCATCAAAATATCTTTTTGTCCAGGCCAGCGTATAACCCACCCATCCATTAATGTTCCCGATTCTTTTATTAAGAAAGAGTTCAAAGCCGTACGCTTCACCTCTTCCCACAGTTAATTGATCTTCGATATTGCTGCCGAAAGAGAAGTCGGAGTTGGTTCTGTACTCGTAAAGATTTTTTAAATCTTTATAATAGCCATCGATTACAAACAGGAATGACCTGTCCATAGATGTTACCTCAAAACCTATTGCTCCCTGAACAGATCGTGCAGGTTTAATTACATCAGACGAGGGATACCAAACATCCGTTGGGAGATAAACATCATTACGGCTTAGTAAATGTAAGGATTGATGGGCAATTGCAAATGCAGTCCGGATAATAAAGCGGTCAAGCAGATAATATGTGAGTGAAGCCCTCGGTTCAAAAGTTAATAATTTGCCGGTATTAAAATAATAGAACCTGCTTCCGATGTTGGCTCTCAGATCCGGAGTAATAGTCCATTCATCCTGTATATAAATTGCCGCTTCGAGGGCATTTAGTTGTTTGCCGTAAAAAGGTTTGTATTCCAGCTCTTTAATAAAAAAATCACTGGTTGTTGTAGAGAAGTTGTGATAAACCAATTCTGCACCGGCTTTAACGGCATGCTTGTCTGAAAAGAAAATCTGAGATTCACGCCTTAAAAGAAAATCATGAATTTCGGAGGAGGTAAAAAAATCAAGCGGTTCATCAACCGGAAGTTTATCTTTTATTAAAGTTGAAAAATTATAGTTAGTATACATTAAGGATGTATTATTGAATGATGTTGCAGAGCTAAAGCTTGTCCAGGTAAGATTGGCAGTTGCATTTCTCCAGGAAATATCGAAACCAACATCTTTACTGTTTGGCGCCTCAACAATATTATCCCTGCTTAAAAATCCGCTGAAGAAAATTCTGTCTTTATCTGAAATCCTATAATTAACTTTTCCATTAAGATCGTAAAAATCGTATCTCGGAATAGAATTAAAATTATTTGAGATAGGAAGAATTTTATCGAGATACATTTTTCTTCCCGACAGAATAAAAGTTGAAGAGGTATCAAGCGGACCTTCGATAGTCAGCCTTGAACTGATTGTATTGAAATTAGCCGAGCCGGTAAACTTTTCTCTGGTGCCTTCACGCATAGTAATATCAAGTACGCTTGAAAGTCTTCCGCCGTACTCAGCAGGGAAAGCACCTTTGATTAATCTGATATTTCTTAATACATCCGAATTGAAGGTGCTGGCAAAACCGCCGAGATGAGAAGGATTGTAAACAACAACACCGTCAATCAAAGTCAGGTTTTGATCGGGTGAGCCGCCGCGTACATAAAGTCCGGTTGAAATTTCTGTAGCCGCAGTAACACCCGGCAGAAGCTGCAATGCTCTGAAAATATCAGGTTCTCCGCCAAGCGAAGGAAGTTTTTGAACCAGTGCGGGGTCAACTTCTATTGTGCTGGTAGTTCTTGAAAAATCTGATTCTCTCCTGTCTTCAACAACAACTTCTCCAAGAATGTATGGTCTTTCCCGGAGCTTAAAGTCAATCCTCCGGTAGGAAACTGTATCACTCAGAATTATTTTCTTGCTTACTGTTTCATATCCGATGCTTGATATAAAAATAAAATATGTGCCGGTTTGAAGTGCCGGGATGGAATAAAACCCGAATCTGTTTGTTGCTGCACCTCTGATGAATTCAGTTTGCCGCAGGCTGTCTGTGTATATCAGAATATTGGCGCCAATAACGGCTTCTCCTGTTTTTTCTTCCGTTACCAAACCGGAAATGCTTACTGTTCTTTCCTGAGAATAGATAAACAGGGAAGATGTTAAAACTAAAGTTAAGACCTGCAGAATGATTTGTTTAAAGTATGGAGGCATAAATTTGTATCAGGTGCGCAATAATTCCAGAGTTTTGTTTGTTAATATATAACTTCTTGTATTATTAAGAAAACAATAAAAATTTTTCAGCATATAAAATGATCTTGTTATATCTTTTTAAAATTAAAAATCATATTTTGAACAATAATTTTATTAGTTGCTTTAACAATGCGTAAAACCTTTCAATTATTCGTACTTATCTTTTTACTGTTAACAGTTTTCGATTCTTCCGCTCAACTAATAGTAAGACTTCAGGGTTCTGCAGCTCTTCCCGCCGGTTATGCTGAAGATGCTGTTTCACTAGGATATGGCGGGAATATAAATTTAAGCTATCCGGTTCTTATCAATAATCTTGAGTTAAGCCTTACGGCGGGTTATTTCTATTTTGGTTTTAAAGAAAACCTGCCGGATTATGACTTTGCCTTCTCATCTCTGCCGGTTACTGCCGGAATAAGATTTAATCTGAATGATTATGATTTCATTCCATATATCGGTATTGAAGGCGGAATATTTATTACTGAATACCTGCTCGAAATTGATTACGGATTTTTCGGCAAATCATCTGTCACAACCAGGGCAACACATTGGGGATTTTCTCCTGAGATAGGATTTAAACTGAACCTTACACCAACTTTCGATATAGACGTAAATACAAAGTATAACAGAATCAGAACACAGTATATTGCACGCGCTTATTTACTAATTCAAACAGGTTTTACAATTAAGTTTTAAGATGAAAACTATTTCAATACTTACAGTAGTACTTTTTTCATCCACAGCATTTGGACAAAACTGGACGTGGCAAAATCCATTACCGCTGGGAAATACATTAAGAGATGTATTTGCAGTAAATGAAAATCTGCTCTATGCTGCCGGAGATAATGGCGCCTTCATTAAAACGAGTAATGGCGGCGAAAACTGGCAGGTGCTTTATTCGGGTGTAAATGTAAAATTAAATGCATGTTTTTTCCCTTCGGAAGAAACTGGTTACGCTGCCGGTAACCATGGCACAATTATTAAAACATCAAATGGCGGATTATCATTTGCACAGCTTAATACAGGCATTTTTACTGATATACATTCCTTATTCTTCTTTAACGAGCTTAACGGTTTTGCAGCCGGGGCTGACGGAACTTTACTTAACACTACTGATGGCGGTTCTTCGTGGCAGCAAAAACAAACACCCGATAAATCTATTTCGGGCTTATTCTTTGTATCTCCAATAAAAGGATGGTTTGTCGGCGAGGACGGTACTATCAGCACAACAAATGACGGCGGGAATACATGGACTTTACAGAGCAGTAATACAATCAATATACTTTCTTCGGTCTTTTTTATTGATCAATCGACAGGATGGGCATGCGGTGTTAATGGAACAATACTTAAAACCACTGACGGCGGGAATAACTGGTTTAACCTTAACTCAGGAATTACAAACTGGTTAAGCTCTGTTTTATTCTTTAATGAAAATGAAGGTATAGCCGTCGGGAATCCGGGTATTATTTTAACAACCTCAAATGGCGGGATGACATGGGAAGCTAACCTTAGCCCTTCAGCATTCAATCTGCATTCCGTAAAGAGCAGCGGAAATCAGACTGCTTTCATAGTTGGCAGCAATGGAATTATAATCAATACCACAGATGCCGGTGCAGCGTGGCAATTCAAATCCGGAGGATGGCAAACGGAATTAAATGATGTGTTTTTTTACAATGAAAATGAAGGTATCATCGTTGGTAATAACGGTTTAATTATAAAAACAACCGACGGCGGGCAGAACTGGATGCGAAAGGAATCCGGCACTTCGCAAAATATTAATGCTATTACCAATTATCACGGACAACCGGATGAGCTATGGGCGGTTGGCGACAGCGCTCTTCTCTTATTTTCTTCAGACAGAGGACTAACCTGGACCCCTACACAGTTAACACATCTGACTCATAGTAAACTGACGGGAATAGCAATCGGAGACTCTTACGGAAAGATTGTTGGAAGCGCCGTTTACCTGATCAGGCTGTTTAAGAGTAGCGGTTGGTTCAGCCCTAACTCTGTATCAGCAAACTTGCGGGATATTCATTCAACCGCATTTTCGCATGCAGTTTTAGTTGGCGAAGGGGGCACATTATTGCGCGCTATGAAATCAGCTCTGCAAGGTTATTTTATAGTGCCTTTCTCATTTTCACCTATTTACGATTTTTATGATGTAACATTTCATACCTATGCATCAGGATGGGCTGTCGGAAAATATGGTGTTGTTGTTCACACAACTAACAGAGGTACCAGTTGGAACATCAGAACTCATATTGATGTCAATGCACTTTATTCGGTTCATTTTTTAAATTTCAATACAGGCTTTACTGCCGGAACCAACGGATCAATTTTTAAAACTACAGACGGCGGATATTCGTGGCAGAAATTAAGCTCAGGTATTACTAACCAGCTTAAGCGTGTAATTTTTATAGATGAAAGCATCGGCTGGGTAATCGGAACCAACGGTGCTCTTCTTAAAACAATAAACGGAGGAGGCGGGCAAACGACTGATATTCCGCTGGAACAACCGGAGTTACCGTCTGAATATTATCTGTCTCAGAATTATCCTAATCCGTTCAACCCCTCAACTAAAATCAGTTTCAACTTACCTGAAAGCGGTAACGTATCGCTTAAGATTTATGATATAATGGGCAAAGAAGTCGCGATTCTGGTTGATGGTTTTAAACCCGGCGGTAAACATGAAGTTTATTTTGATGCATCATCCGACGCAGGCGGATTAGCAAGCGGAGTTTATTTTTACAAATTAATTTCAGGCGGGTTCATTGATACAAAGAAAATGCTTCTGATAAGATAATGCTTATTTTGTATGACCATTTATGATCAGTGCGGTTAGAAACTTCCCGGCGCTGTATTGTTTGCTGTGGTTTTTTAAGCTTGAAAAGCAGGCAATCGATAAGGAAATTTGAAACCCTTTTTCGTTCTGCCTTTTCATAAAGAAAATACGGTTCGCATAATTAAATTTCCGCTTTATTCCGGAGGAATATACAAGGGGTTTTAACCCTGTCTGCTTTGCTCGTCCAACTTAACCTTTTCTGCAAACTCTTTGCTGAATTCATCAATCATATCAGCAGCTTCAGAATTTTTTGTGGCACGGCGGTAGGTATCAGACATTTTTATTAATACCTGATGAAAGAAAATATTCATTTCATCTACCATCATTTCTTTCGTCCATAAATCAAAGCCGAAAGTAGCGGACTCTGCTTTATCCCATAGTGAAATCATGATTGATTTACACTCTTTGCTGCCTTTAAATCCTGCATCCGTGGCAGACCAATCAATCTTTTCGGGGATATTATTACCATCAAGAGCAACAATAAATTTTATTTCAGAATATTTTGTCATAAGCATCTTTCTTTTTAAAACAAAATTAAGGCATACTCATTATCTTTCCATAGGGATTATTCAGCAATTGTGAGAAAAAATCATAGAAATTATTTCCCCCTTGCCTTTATTTTATATAATAATTAAATAAGTGTCGAAATTTTTAGGAGTTTAGATGAAAAATCTCATTATTCTTTTCCTGCTTGTCTTTTTAACAAAATATTCCTTCGGTCAAAATACATTTGAATTTTTAAGACTGGATATGAGTGCACGAGCCGGTGCGCTTGGCGGTTCTTTTGTATCGAATAATGATGACCCGAATGTTATATTTTATAATCCTGCCGGACTAAAACTCCTGAACGACAACCCTGCATCGTTTTCATTCGTTAAACATCTGCTTGATATAAATCTTGCAAGCATTTCATACTCAACTGAGTTTGACGGTGTTGGCAGGTTCGGCGGCGCAGTAAAATATATAAACTACGGTACATTCGTTGAAGCTGATGAATTCGCCAACCGCAGTGGTGAATTCAGTGCCGGAGAAGCTGCTTTTATTTTAGGATACGCTAATCTGCTGGATGAAAATTTTTATTATGGAGCAAATGTGAAGTTCATTTATTCCGGTATTGCTGACAGATCCTCAACCGCAATTGGTTTTGATATCGGACTTCACTACGAAATTCCATCACAGGAATTGAATTTTGGTTTTTCTGTGTTAAACGTCGGATCTCAATTAACCTCTTACTATGATACAAAAGAAGAATTACCTCTGGATATAGTAATTGGTGTTTCGAAGAAACTTGAATATTTGCCGTTAAAACTTTCTCTCGATTTTCATAAGCTAAACCAGGAAAGGGATGACTTCGTTGAGAAGTTTAAAGCATTTTCAGTAGGGGCTGAATTTACGTTAAGCCGCGTCCTTAAACTCCGTTTCGGATATGATAATGAAAAAAGATCCGATCTTAAGGTTGGTTCATTTGCAGGTATTGCCGGATTTAATGCCGGGCTAGGTGCGATAATATCGGACTATCAGTTCGATTACGGTTTTTCATCTATGGGAGCCATTGGTAGTCTTCACCGAATCTCCGTCTCCACTTCCCTTTAATTGAATCCCGGGCAGTATGCTTAAAGGACGGTAAGGATTTTCGAGATATTGCTTTGCAGCCGAATGTGAGTTAAGGTATTCTTTCATTTTGAGTACACGATTATAATTAGTAATTGCTTTCTCACGGTTGCCAAGCAGATCATTCATCATACCTGAATATAAAACAGCATTAACCAGAAAACCTGAATGTTCTCCCTTATCAATCTTTGACGAATAATCAGCCGACATATCAAAATAGTACCGTGCAGAATCTGCCTGCATTAAGTTTTTAAAGTACATCCCTACATAATATGCAGCTTCTCTCTTTACCCTGTTTGTGTTAAATCCTCTTTTATTTTCAGCAGCTTTATCAAGAACGTCTGAAAATATCTGGTATGCGGTGCCATAATCAGCTTTTCTAACAGAGATTCTTCCTTTCCATCTCTGAAATGTGGGATTATCCGGAAAATCCTCAAGCAGCATATCTGCAAACTCTTCAGCCTTAAAAGGATTATTTTCGTAGGAATAATAGAGCGTAAGCAGGAAGTATCTTGCTTCATATTTTGCAAACTTACCGTTCATTGCTGTGTTAGTCAGTTGTGCAATTCCTTTTTGCTTATCACCCTTAGGGAAAAAAAGCATAAGCGGTTTCAGGAGGGGATATTCATTCGGGATAACTTCAGCATAGTAATTGTATATACCAAAACCAAGTTGAACATCAAGATTGTCGGGATCAAGATTAGTTGCACGTTCAACGATCGGCAGAGCTTCCCTGCCATCGTCAGCAGCTTTAAGCCAGCTTTCACGGTATGCCCTTAGTCTTCCTCTGAAACCGATAGCTCCACCTTTGAAGAAAAGTGCATCAACATTAGCCGGGTCTTTTTTAAGAATTTCATCACACTGAAAAATTACATCTTCAATTTTCTGAAAGAAGATATCGTCATATTCTTCAGAGTCGGGATCAAGCATAACACGCCACCAGTCAATCATAGCAAGAAAAAATCTTCCGGCGGGATGATGAGGATAATCTGCCATAATCCTGCGGAATTTCGTTTCAGCATCGTCAAAATTTATGTTATAAATATCTTTAATTCCTGAATTGATCAGTGAGTCAAGGTCACTCGTTTGCGAATTTACCTTTATTGGAATCAGAAGTAAAAATAAAACAGATGCTGCAATAATTTTGAAAAATTTCATAAAGTCTATACTTATTAATTAAAAAAGCGGAAAAGCAAACCTTTAGTTTCTTTCCCGCCTTATACAAACATCATTTGGGAATGTTGCATTGCCTTTGGATTAAATTATATCAACTACAAAACTCTTAGCCCTGTAATGGGTTGTATCTTATAATCAAATTTAATCCTTCTGAATTGCGTAGCATTCGGGGCAGTGATTGTTTCAATTGATAAAACCCAGACTTTGATGTATTTGTTTTCTTGTGTTTTCAGGAGGTAAACATTATTAAGGTTGACTTCAACCGAATCTGAGTCAGCTTCAGGTAAAATTACTCTGTCGAAAGCATCCTGTCCTTGTCCGATTAATGCCAGTCTGGTAGATTTAACACCAGGCCAATATTTAATTGGCGAATAAAAATACAACCTGTCATTTGTTGATTTTCTGAGGTGGATGTCAATAAGAGGTGCGGTAGCTAATCCGTAATCATAAATGAAGCCTGTTCCGATTGCTGTGTTCCAGCCGTATCCGCTCTTACTTACACCATCAGCGGTAAATTCTTCTACTTCGCCGTTAATATTGTAAAACACACCGCCATAAACGGGTGTAGAAATCGTATCGCTTTTAACTCCATCAATGGTTTCTGCACTTACAACCGTTCTATAACGAACACCGAGTATAAGTGAATCAATAACGTGAAGAACCGAATTCTTTTGTATAGCCTGTTCCTGGAAAATTGAAATAACATCATTGTTCTGATTAAGCTCATAAGTCGTAACACGGTATCCTTTAAAATCTGCCCTGCCCTGGTCTTCAGAATGCACCCAGCTTACACTTGCAAATGTATTTCCGCCGGGGACAGCACCTATTTTAAGAGCCAGGTTTTGTGGTCCTTTAATAGGCTGCGGAGGAGCGGGAGGATCATTAACCTCTGTCGGACAACCCCACCAAATTACCGAGAATAACGTCAGAAAAAGTAATCTTCCGAAGGCGTATTTTACGGGTTGTTTTTCCACAATTTGTTCCTTCATTTAGTCTTTAATGTACAAATTTATTCATTATTTAATTAAATATATAGCCTTTTTTAAGGTAACTAACCTCCAAACGGATTAAAAATTGATTATTGAACACATGCTGCAAAAGCTAAGTTTCAATTTAGACAGATAAATTTTTTTACAGGTTTAGTTAATCGATCTTTTCAAGGAGTAGTTTACCAATATTATTTATATCCACCCGAATCTGTTCCATCGAGTCACGTTCACGAATTGTGACTGTTTGATCAGATAAAGTTTGCGTATCAACTGTGATACAGAATGGAGTACCTGCTTCATCCTGTCTCCTGTAACGTCTGCCAACCGCGCCTTTATCATCGTAAAAAACTTTGAAGCTTCGGCGAAGGTCCGCTTCAATTTTCCTTGCTATCTCCGGCATTCCATCTTTATTAACCAATGGTAAGATTGCGGCTTTTATCGGCGCAAGCTTCGGATGAAATCTTAGTACGGCTCTTTGCTCTTCTTTCACCTGTTCTTCATAATAAGCATCGATCAGGAAAGCCATAAAAGACCTGCTTGCCCCTGCAGAAGTCTCGATTATGTAGGGAACAAACTTTTCTTTGGACTCTTCATCGAAATATTTGAGAGATTTGCCGGAGAACTCTTCATGCCTGCTCAGGTCATAATCAGTTCTGTTGTGAATGCCTTCTATTTCTCCCCAGCCGAAAGGAAATTCATATTCGATATCTGTAGCATCTTTTGCGTAGTGAGCTAATTTATCTTTGGGATGGTCATGGAAGCGAAGTTTTTCTTTTGTCATTCCCAATGAAATAAACCAGTTTATCCTTGCCTGTTTCCAGTACTCGTACCATTTAGTATCATCAGCGGGTTTAACAAAAAACTGCATTTCCATCTGTTCAAACTCGCGTGTACGGAATAAAAAGTTTTTTGTGTTTATTTCGTTCCGGAAAGCTTTTCCAATCTGTGCTATACCAAAAGGCAGTTTTTGACGGGATGAACCCTGAACATTCAGAAAGTTCACGAATATTCCCTGTGCTGTTTCAGGTCTTAAAAATACAACAGCGCCAGAATCCTCAACAGGTCCTATAAAAGTTTTGAACATAAGATTAAACTGCCGCGCTGAAGTGAAAGTACCTTTATTGCCGCATTGCGGGCAATTGAGTTCGGCTAACAGATGAGTACTTAACTTGTTATTATCAAGAATAAGATTAAATTGGTCTTCATCGCTGCTGCTGTTCAGAATAGAATCAATTTCCTTACTCAATTCTGAATTATCTTTAAGCGATTCATGCAAACTTTCAAAAGCTTTTTTCTTCTTTTTATCATTGATTGAATCACCCAGCACATCAACTCTGAATCTTGCCTTACATTGTTTACAATCAATCATCGGGTCAGTAAAATTCTCAACGTGCCCGGAGGCTTCCCAAACACGGGGGTGCATAAGAATAGAGGCGTCAATACCTTCAATATCATCACGGTAAGTCATGAATTTCCACCATTCTTCTTTAATGTTACGAAGTAATTCCACACCGAGCGGCCCATAATCCCAGCAGCCATTCAGCCCGCCGTAAATTTCACTTGATTGAAATACAAACCCTCTTCTCTTTGCAAGTGATACAATATTTGCTGCTGCATCTGCCGATTTATTCTTCCTTTCGATTTCCGGATTCTCCTTTTTTCAAAAAATGAATCGAAATATAGTAAAAACTGTTAAACATTTTCTTACAATTTTATTGTCAGACTTGTAAATCTTCTTTAGTTTTGAGGTGTCGAAGATAAATCACTTATCTACATTTCAGATGAAAAAGGGAAAAAATGTTTAAAAGCCTTTTTCCTAAAGAAGAGAAATATTTTGAAGATTTTAAGGAAATGATAAACTACATTGGTGAAATGTCGCAATACACCGAAAATTTGTTTGATTCGGAAATACCGGATAAAAACAACTTCCTTATAATGAAGCCGCTCGAATTAAGGTGTGATGAAATAACTTCCCGCATTACAAAAAGATTAAATAAAACTTACATAACCCCGTTCGACAGAGAGGATATTTTTGCTCTGGTAAAACGACTGGATGACATTAGCGATATGTTACTGGGGGCTGCTGCCAGGGTGGATACTTTCAACATAAAAAAAAATTAATTATGCTGATACTTTAGCCTCCATTGTTCATCGCCAGGTAGAAGAACTCGGTACGGCTATTCAGGATCTAAAGGTAAAGAGCATAAATGAGTGTAAAGCTGTTATGGATCTCGAAACTGAAGCTGACAAAGTTTATCAGAATGCAATGAAAGAACTTTTTAATGACGAAAAAGATGCAATTGAACTGATCAAAAAAAAGGAAATACTCGACCTGCTGGAAAGAATCTGCGACCGCTGCCAATCCACTGCAAATGTTATTCTTTCCATTTTTATAAAGAATGCATAACCCCGGACGGAAATAGTAATTCTGATCATCTTCCTCGCTTTAGTTTTTGATTTCTATAACGGGATGAATGATGCTGCGAACTCTATAGCAACCATTGTATCAACCAGGGTTCTCACACCTTTTCAGGCAGTTGGCTGGGAAGCTTTTTTTAACTTTGCAGCCGCTTTCACTTTTGGTGTAAGTGTTGCAACAACTATCGGGAAAGGAATTGTTGATATTTCGATAGTTGATACCTACGTTGTATTCTCAGGTGTTATCGGCGCCATTTTATTAACTTCAATTGCCTCACACTTCGGGCTGCCGATAAGTGTGTCGCATGCATTAATTGGCGGATATGGTGGTGCCGCCTTAATAAAAGGCGGAATAGATGCTTTAATCCTTTCTGGTTATGCAAAATTTGTTTTCTTTATATTCTTCGCACCCATTTTGGGCATGGCTATCGCTTACTTATTTTCTGTAATTACATTGTGGATTGTTAAAAACAGTCCTCCCAGAAAAGTGGATAAATATTTCAGAAAACTTCAATTGGTTTCTGCGGCAGTTTACAGCTTAAGCCATGGTGCAAACGATGCTCAGAAAACTATCGGAATTATTACTATTGTTTTGTTCTCAAACAAGCTTTTGGGTGATGTGTTTTACGTTCCTTTTTGGGTGGTAATTGTAAGCCGCACAGTAATTGCATTGGGAACTTTATTTGGAGGATGGAAGGTAATCAAGACGCTCGGTATGCGTGTTACCAAGCTGACACCTTTCGGTGGGTTTAGCGCCGAAACATCTGCGGGATTAACAATAATGGGAGTAACTATTCTTGGAATTCCTGTAAGTACAACTCATACTATTACTGGTGCAATTATTGGCGTAGGCGCTACTAAAAGTTTATCTGCTGTGAAATGGGGTGTGGCAAGAAACATTATGTGGGCATGGATACTCACTGTTCCGCTGTCAGCATTAAGTGCAATGTTAACGTATGAAGCAACGGTTTTGGTGGTTTCTGTTTTCTGATGGCACGATTAATATTTTAATGAATACAAAAATACTCTTATTCTTTGTT
Organism: Ignavibacteria bacterium; assembly: GCA_037447335.1. Lineage (GTDB taxonomy): Bacteria > Bacteroidota > Ignavibacteria > Ignavibacteriales > Ignavibacteriaceae > JBBIGV01. Next base: position 14,640 of record JBBIGV010000061.1, read on the forward strand.
GTTGATCCGTAAGTTTTCCTTTCTCGTTCTCTAATGCCTGAAGAAGATTTATTGACTGCAAAATATAATTTTTTAGTAAAAAGGGATTCTTCTGCTTTAATGCCTCAATGTGTTTTTTGATTGTTAATAAATCACCGCGCTCAACAGGCCCGGATATCGCTTTAACTGCTCCTTTTTTCTTTACATTTAACAACGTCGTTTTTATGATCTTCTCTATCATAATCAACATATCCGGTTTATCATCTTTTATATAAGATAAGAGAAGCTCAGCGTTGTATAAATTGCCGGCCAGAAAATTTGAGGCAAACACTCCTGCAAGATGATAGTACACTTTTTCCTTCTGATTAATCCGAAAAGAAATCAGCCCCAGTTTATCAGCGAGTTTTTTGAGTTTATTAAATACAGAAGTTTCATTGGTTTCGATGGCTGCAGTACACCCTCTTATACTAACTTTTTTTAGCGATGAAAAAGTTTGCATAATATGAAAAGAAGCTGTTGATGCGCCTTTTTTTTTCAAATGCTCAAGTAAAGAAATATTGTAAGCGCCCGAGCAGTGAATAAATATTTTTCCACTAAAGCTGAGATGAGTTTCAGATATCTTTTTAGCCGCAGCTTCAATTTCAGAATCCGGCACAGTAAGAAAAATCAGACTTGATCGCGGATACAGATCAGCCGGTAGATCAGAAGAAATAATTACCGGATATTTTTCAGCGAGCCTGTCAGCCTTTTTTTTATCTGATGATATAACCGAAAGAACCGGATAACCAGCATTAAATAATGCAGGAACAAGTGAATGCGCAACTTTACCGGCGCCAATAATTGAGACTGAATTTCGTGCAGAAGGTTTATGCAACACTCACTCCCCGTAAATAACTGCCGAAAGGTAACCAACAACTTCATTATTATCACCGGAAACATCACCGGAATCACTTCTGTGAATAACCGCAGCTTTTCTTTTGCTTAGCTTATCTGCAGATTTCATCAGGGAAAGAATGGCACCCGCCCCACATGCTTCGCAGCGGCGGGAATCAAGATCTTCCTGAAGCCGGTCGTAATCGAATTCGGCAATTCTTTTACTCACTATGGAGTCCAGTTCATTGGCAGTTTGTTTGGAATAATAATGTGAAAGATCGGAGCTGGCAACAATCAGGGTTTTTTCGTCAGCAACTTTTGCAATTTGTTCAGCAAGCTCATCAACAAACATTTTTCCCTGGTCGCCCATAACAACCGGGACAATCTCAAAGTCGGGGAGAACAGTCTGAAGGAATGGTAACTGAACTTCAACCGCATGTTCCTGATTATGACCTTGTTTGCCTCTGAATATTACCTTGCTGTTATCAGCAAGTAAATTGGATACGGTTTGATTAATATTTACGATTCCCAGAGGTGTCAGGTAAGCATCACCATCATAAATTGATATTCCCGGGAAATATTCCCTGTGGCTTGGGGAAATAATAATAACTGTTTTAAACTCCTTATACTTAACCAGGTTATAAACAAAAGCGGCAGTTCTGCCGGAATAAATATACCCGGCGTGAGGGGCAATGATGCCAAATATATTTTTAAACCCATTGCTCTTCTCAGTTGATTCGAGAAGATCAATAACCTGATTACGCAGGGTCGTTGTTTCTTTCGGATAAAAATAACCTGCAACAGCAGGCTTTCTAATTCGGGACATAAGTCTTCTTCCTGTTTTTTGCTTCGCTGAAAACAATTGCTGTAAAAACTTTCAGGTTAAGTTTTTTTTCTTTCCACTCATAAAGAGGCAAACCAGCTTTTTCACATATTGCACTAAGAAATTGGGGGATGGTATAATTATTTTCTTTTGCTACCTGCGGTAAAAGCAGCGCTCGTCTTTCTCCCTGCTCAAGTATCAATCCATGCGTTCCGATTTTGATTTCGTCATAAGAAGATATGGGCATTGCAGGAGAGAGTACGGAAATTTCAATATCAGTATGATTAAATTCTTCCTGGGTCAGAGGCAGAAAACGCGGGTCGCCTGTTGCTGCAAGCCTGGCTGCCTCGCAAACAGTTTCGAACAGTGTATTGGAAGAAAATATAAAACCGATGCACCCTCTCAATTCCATGCCGATTGTTAGTGTTACAAATGCGCCAGCCTGCTTTTTAAGATTCGGATAAAAAGTATAGTCAATTGCAGGCGCAGGCGACTTAGTGAAAAGCGCACTTATTGAATCCCGTGCTGCAATCAACAGCACCCCTATTTCTTTTTGTGTGAGTTCCATTTTAGCCTCCTGGCTTTTTTTATAAAATGTTTGATTATAACTCACGAGACTATCCAATAGAATCTTTCTTCGGATTAACCCGGAAATAATTCACTCAAGTTTAAAAACGATCAAGTCAGATTTCTCTTTAAGAAGAAAGAGAAATTTATCTTTAATGAAGAAAGAATCTGGCACAAATGCCTTCACATTGTCATTAAGATTTTCTTCAAAAATAACCTTTCCTGATTCAATATCAATAGCCTGAAAAACATTACTCAAAAAACCGCTGTCAAGCACCCTGTGGTAATTAAAAAATAAAAGCCCGAATGCCTGAACAAATTCAATTTTGCCGGTAATTACATTTTCATTCTTAATTTTTTCAAGATTGCCTGAAACGACAGGTTCAACTTCGGAATGAAAATATTGATCCGGAAAATAATAACCCTCAAAATTTTCTTCTCTTCTTGCCTGATCGTGCAGCTTATTTATCCATTCTGAGTCATCACCAAGTTCTTCAACCAGGGCGCCAGACTTATAATCGAAAGCAGTAAAATTTCTCCCTTCAAACTTTGATTGATAACAGTAAACAATTCCTTTGCACAGAAAAAGAAATGAGTAATCCGATATTTCCCATTTAATCCTGCCATCGTTAATATCGAAAGCAATGATACCGGAATGACCGGGCATATCGGGCTTATGGAACTTGTGAAAGAATATTATATCATCGTAAACAGTTTCAATTCCTACCCAGAATTTTTCTTCAAGCTGAAGATCTGTAATGAATTTCTTGCCGGTTTCAATATCAATACAACTAAAGAAAACTTCTTTTGTCAGAGTGTCGCGGATTTCAATAATAAGTTTTCCGGTTTCGGTAGGCAGCAGCCTCCATATCTGCTTACCGCTTTTATAATGATATTGTTTTTTTATTTTCACAGTAAATACACTTAAATGCTTTAGGCGCTTTTAATTAAAATTACTCAAGTTTACCGCCTATATAGTAAGGGGTTAAAACCCCTGCAAAATTGGATGATTTCATTATGAGGCTGACCAAAATGTAGCACAGATTACTAATCTGTGCTACGATGAATTTGAATTTAATCTGAAATCAGACATATAAATTCAGAGTTGTTTGCAAAATTTACTTTTTGGTCAGCCTCTTATTAGCCCCGCCCTTTAGGTCGGGTGATAATAAAAAACAATAAAACAAGAAGGGCTTTAGCCCTTTTCTAATGCAGGCAGTCAACTTGAGTAAAATTAATTAATCGGCTCAAATTTAGCTGTAAAATGACGAAGCATAGGAGCTTCATAAGTTATCCTGTAACCTTTAAGGGATTGCCTGTTTCTATAAACTTCGAGTATCACCTCTATCACATAGTCAACGTGGCTTTGTGTATAAACACGACGTGGTATTGCAAGGCGCACCAATTCCATCGGAGGAGGAATCAGTTTTCCTGCTTTATCATATTTGCCAAACATTACACTTCCGATTTCCACAGCACGAATGCCGCCTTCAATATACAATTCACAAACAATTGATTGCCCAGGATATTGATGCGGTGGTATGTGCGGAAGAAATCTCTTTGCATCGATATAGATTGCATGTCCTCCCGGCGGTTCAATTATCGGAACACCGGCAGCAATAAGTTTTTCACCGAGATATTCAACACTTCTGATCCTGTACTGAAGGTAATGTTCGTCAAGAACCTCTTCCAAACCCTGTGCAACGGCTTCAAGGTCGCGGCCTGCCAAACCGCCATAAGTCGGAAAACCTTCCATAACTATTAAAAGATTTCTACAAAGCATAGCAAGATTTTCATCATTCATTGCAAGAAAACCACCAATGTTCACAAGCGCATCCTTTTTAGCGCTCATAGTTACACCATCAGCGTATGAAAACATTTCACGGGCTATTTCAAGCAGCGGCTTATCCTGATACCCTTTTTCTCTTTTTTTAATGAAGTAAGCATTCTCAGCAAAACGGCATGCATCTATAAACAACGGAATACTGTACTTGCGGCAAACATCTTTAACTTCTCTTATGTTTTTCATTGAAACAGGCTGACCGCCTCCGGAATTATTGGTTACCGTTATCATACACAACGGAATATTTTCAACGCCTTTTTCATTTATAAACTTTTCCAATGCATGAATATCCATATCACCTTTGAAGTCTGCCCTAATTTCGGGGTGTTTGCCGGTTTCGTTCAGCAAGTCTGTGGCTTCGGCGCCGGTGAATTCAATATTTGCTCTGGTGGTATCAAAGTGTGTATTATTCGGAAAGAATTTTCCGGGTCCGCCAACAATCGAGAAAAGTATTTTCTCGGCTGCTCTGCCCTGGTGTGTAGGAATGATGTACTTCATACCGGTTATATTTCTTATAGCATTCTCAAACCTGTAAAAGCTTTTTGACCCGGCGTAAGACTCATCACCTTCCATTATACCTGCCCATTGCTTTGAACTCATTGCAGAGGTTCCGCTGTCTGTAAGCAGATCGATAAGTACATCATCTGCATGAAGTAGAAAAGTGTTATAACCGGCTTGTTCAATTAATTTCTTGCGTTCATCTTTTGTAGTAAATCGGATTGGTTCTACAGATTTTATTTTGAAGGGTTCAATTATTGTTTTCATTTGAAGAACTTTCTTATAATAAATTGCAATACAAATTTACTAAATACTTTTAGCATTTGAGATGTAAAACGAGTGTTTTTCGTAAATAGATGTGTGATGATGTATTAAGAGTTGTAGTGATTCAATACATTTGATTAATATCCTTTCATTAAAAGTGTTTGTTTTTTTGAACCATGCTATCTAAGTTTTACATGAATTCTTAAAAATTAATACGGAGAGTGAAATGGAAGATAATTTAGAGAATCAAGGTGCAGGGGATTCCGGGGAAGAACCCGGTCACTCGGACAAGATGATCGGTATATTTTCCGAGCCTTCTCAAACTTATGATGTTATAAATAAATTCCCTCCACGCACTATTGACTGGCTGCTGCCGGTTTTTATCCTTCTGCTGTTTGTCTCATTAACACAGCTTATTGTAATGAGTAATGAGGAAATTGCTTTCCAGGTTAAGCAAAAAACTCTGACTCAAATGGAAAAGAATTTTGACGAAATGGTTGAGAAAGGACATATCACCAGAGAAGATGCAGATAAACAAATTGACAGAATTATGGATCAAATGGAAAGCGGTAAAGGCGCGCTTGGTTTTGTTCTTCAGACAGTTTCAATTTTGTTTTTTGGTTTCTTCGTCTTTTTTATTGTAGTTACAATACATTTTATCTTTGTCAAGCTGATTCTCAAGGGTGAGGGTTCGTATGCATCCGTACTTGTTGCAAACGGGCTGCCGGCGTACATCTCAATTGTTATGGTAGTTTTGTCTGCTATTCTTTCACTTGCTTTTGGCAGAATGATGACAGATCTAAGCATTGCCTCATTAGTAAACGCAGATAAACTATCCTATCTGGGCTTTATTCTTGGTAAGATTGATCCGATCTCAATCTGGGTTTATATAGTAGTAAGCATCGGGCTTGCAAAAATGAACAGATCAGAATCTTACGGCGGATACTTCGGTATTGTTTTCGGCGTTTGGATAATCGGTTCATTCCTGATATTCCTGGTTGCACGAGCTGTTCCGTTTCTTGGATTTCTTGCTGGACAGTAAAAATTAATTTTTTAACTGAATAAAGTCCGACATTAAATAATTTTGGCGATGAAGTTTTACACAGCCCTATCCCCTACATGTAGTGTTAACTTCAATCCAAACATAAATTCAGGTTTCTAAAATATATACTTAAGTAATGAACAGACTAATTTCAATTAATTCTTCAGAAGATATTCCGGCAGAATACAGAGGGACTCCGATAGGTCTGCTGCTGGAATATCACAACCTTAACAGAGAATATGATACATACACAAATGCCAGCCCGCTGATCGGGATTTGCATGGATAACCGGAAACATCTTCACATACCGGACAACTTCTCATTCATAATCAGAGCAGGGGGCGCAAACCTCCGATACAGCGAATTCAAAGTTTCGTTTGCTATTGCTGTCGGAAAGGTGAGGCATATCGCTCTCATCGGTCATAACAATTGCAGAATGGTTAACCTGAGTTCACGAAGAGATGCGTTCATAAATGGTCTGGTTGAAATTGCCGGTTGGGATACATAAGCTGCCGAACAGCATTTACTCAGCTTCGCACCAATGTTTGAAATCGGAAATGAAATAGATTTTATACTAAGTGAAACTTCCAGGTTAAGACTGCGTTATCCTAAATTCAGATTGCACCAATGCTCTATCTGGTTGAAGACAATAAACTTTATCTAATAAGTGAAAATTAAATTCCTAAACAGCATTAGTAATTATGGAAATCGGAAAGACAT
>JBBIGV010000062.1:0-20993 GCA_037447335.1 Ignavibacteria bacterium
CAAGCATTTTCTTGCCCTTATGTCGTGGGTCCCTAATGACAAATCTGGGATAATACCTCTAAAGCAGACTTGATGTGAAAATTATCCACTCTATCCTTCTTTGATCTGCGATAATTTAATAAATAAACTTGCTGATCTTCCTGCAAAGGTTTGATGTAAACCATCAGAATGTTTTCACTTTCTCTGAAGAAACCATACATAAGACGTAAATTATTCCTATCTTACTACAACTTTGTTTGCAGCTAACAGTGCTGTCCAAAATATTTTTTAAAGATCTGATTAAATTGTGGCAAAGCCAGAGACTTTAATTAGCAAAGAGGCTGACCAAAAAGTAAATTTTGCAAACAACTCTGAAATTATATGTCTGATTTCAGATTAAATTCAAATTCATCGTAGCACAGATTAGTAATCTGTGCTACATTTTGGTCAGCCTCTGACTTCAGATGGAAATCTATAATTGACCTCGGCAGCATTACGAATGCCCGCGGAACGGAAATGTATTTAGCTCTCTGGGTACGGCTTTTCGGTGCACTTCAAACACCAATGTTCAATACTAAAGTTGTTATGTGATTTATAACGATTTACTATAAGGGCAGCTCATAAAAACCATTCGATTTTTTAAAGTGAGCAGCCTCAAAATAATTTTGCCGGCTTAGTATAATCATTTCCCCTTTCTTATTTTTGAATTGTATTTATAAAATACTTTTAACAGCAGCGGAAAAAATATGTTGACAAAAAAACCGAAATTTATGCCGGGCAAAAACATTGCCATGAAAGTGCCCCCGTATGAGTTTGAAAAGACAGTGAAATTCTATATGGATATAATCGGTCTTAAATTGATCAGGAATGAAGAAAAAAGTGTTGCCTTCAAATTCGGGAATAAGAATTTGTGGATAGATAACGTCCCGGGTATAAGTCACGCAGAAATCTGGCTCGAAGTATTTTGCAGCGATCTAAAAGCAGCGAAAAAATATCTTGAAGAAAACGATATTAACCGGTGTGATTATATCGAACCTCTGCCCAAAAGCTTCAAAGGGTTCTGGATCGCAAGTCCTTCAAATGTAATTCATCTGGTTACACAAAAAGAATCATAAAAAATGAGATTGCATTACGGTCTTTTCTTTCTGCCAATTCTGTTCGCAGCCTGTGGTAATGATAACCAGGTTGAAAATAAAAAGGAGATCGTTTATACACCTGAATTTGAGAAAAAAGATCAGGTTATCTTCAGGGTGCATAAACAGGATGTTTTGATTCGTACCCGATCAGAATATATAATTGATTCGGGAGATTCAGTTGAAGCGGCTCTAACGGGCGAACTATTCAGTCCATACAGATCTATACCTCTGAAAACGGTTCATCGGGATGATCGCGGCACACCGGAAAAACTTTTAACTCTAGATCATCAGGCAAATGCTCTTGATAATGAAGAACTGATACTCGAGAATTGGTTCCCGGATGAACGCATCGATATAAAACAATTTCTGGATGATACAGAAGTCCGAATGAATAACAGGCAGACTGTTAAACAGATCAAAAGCATGGAGCTTTATGGCTGGGTTACATACAAAGGTTATCTTATAATGCTGGTGGGATATAATAACAGTAAAGAGGGAGTAAGTCCGGCTGTAACAATGAAAAGAATCCGTGATCAGTGGTATTTAACAAATGCGCTTGCTGAAGATGAGGTAATGGGAATAATCTGGACGGCGCATAACGGGTTTGGTACAGTAAGCCCGAATTAATTGCTTGAGTTGACCAATTCAGCTTTAGGAATATAATAACAATTAAATGGATTGATAATAAGGTGTGGTTTTAATTGACTCATAACCTGACACAAAGTTATACAAAGAAGTAAACGGGTGGAACAATCAACAAACTATTCCTTAGCCGCATAGGTTATACAAATTAGTCTGTTTGTTCATTTTAAATTTTATTTGAAACTCAATCTTAATCGTTAGCTTACATCAGGCTCTGTATGGGATTTATCTCATACATAAATAGTTGCACACCCTCATCTCTTAAAAACGGTTTAAACCGTTTTGTGAGCTTTTTGTTTTGTTACTGGTAAATGCGATAAATCGCATTTAGAACCTGAAGGAGAAAAAATTAATCAGAAAATGTATCAGAAAAACATATCAACGAAAATCATAACGGCTGGCTAACCTTCAACGTTAGCAGCAGGAAACAGCACCCTAACGTTGAAGGTTCTGTACAAAAAAGGCTGCCCGATTGAGCAGCCTTTTTCAGTAGGACAGATTTTAATCTGTCTGTGTTTTCAGTAGGAGAGATTTTAATCTGTCTGTGTTTTCAGTAGGACAGATTTTAATCTGTCCACAACACAATTTATGCGGGGATTACTTGACTAGCATCATCTTCTTTGTGCTTACGTAATCACCGGCGGTAATGCGATAGAAATATACACCGGAACTGAGATTAAATCTGGCTGCATCAAATTCTATTTCATATTTCCCTGCAGGTTTTTCTTCATTAACAAGAATTGCTATTTCTTTGCCAAGCAGATCATAAACCTTTATTGTTACAAAACTTCTTTCAGGTAGAGAATAAGTTATATTTGTTAAAGGATTGAATGGGTTCGGATAATTCTGATATAAATTAAGCTGTTTAGGTAAAAACTCTGGTTGCTCAATATCAGTAGCTATTCTTCGTCCTCCAAGTATAAGAACGTAGCCATTTGAAGTTGAATTATATGCCGGCGATATTACAGCAATGTCTTTTATTCCATCTCCGGACTGATCACCTAAATTTACTCCTTTTGGCGGGAAGATTGAAGTAGCATTTATATAACCCCTTGCACCATATCTGTTACTGTTACTTACATACGGACCTACAAGGTGTAAAACAAATACCTGATGAGCTGCCTGCATAATAAAATCATTATAGCCATCATCGTTAAAATCTCCAATATTATGTGTCATTGAACCGGCACTTAAAAACAAGTCTGTAGTTGTATCCTGTATAAATGAGAATGATGGAATAGTATCAATACCATTTAAACTGCCATAATGAACATTTGTCCTTCGTGGTTTATCATAAAATGACCTGGCAACAACCAGATCATCTATTCCATCTCCATTTATATCATCAACTGAGAACTTCATTAAAAACCATCCTGCCGTGCTGTCCCAGGGATTAACATATGAAGAATAATTTAACGATTCATTTCCACTTATTGCCGTAAAATTTGATGAGCCGTAAAATATGTGAAGATTATGAACGCTATCAGGCTTTGTGCCTATGGTTCGACATAAATTTGAACTGACTAAAAGGTCATCATAATTATCTCCATTTATGTTCCCTATTTGAAAAAAGTAGCCGTATTTCATATATGGCGGATAGGAACGAGTAAGTACAAAATCGGCTGTATCCAGTGGAGTTTCTCTTCCCAAAAAAACAAAAACTTTTCCGTTCCCTTGCTGACCACTTGGGCTATGTACATCAATTGTTCCAAATGCTAAATCTATTCTGCCATCTCCGTTTAGATCTCCTTTCTCCATTCCTACCTTAAAGGAGTTAGTTGTAAATCCATCCCTATTTGGATATAAAGTTGGTAAAGGTATTGAGTAATCAGGTATGGTATCTATTGCGAGTTCTGTTGTATCACTTCCCCAATTAAAAAGCAGCATGCCGTCATAATCTAACCTGCTGTGGACATAATTTGTAAAGTGCATAGTTATCATATCATCAAAACCATCACCATTAAAGTCGCATATTGCCATCAACCTTCCGGTATAAGTTACATCAACTTCTGAGTTAAGTATGCCTGGACCACCGTAATAAACGTGTGTATTATTCCAATTGCCAACAACAACATCTTTATGACCATCCTTTTTAATATCAAAAGTTTCGATGTTAAATGCTAAGCCTGGTCCGGAGATTTCCAGAATCGAATAAATAGGGAACCATTGATTTTGAGCTTGAGTGGTCAGATTTAACGGCAAAAAAATGATAACTATTGCTTTCATGGTATTAACTCGTTTGGTTAAAGTTTTTATTGTTGTATGTTGTGGGTAGTTTGTGCGCAGGAGTGAACGCAGCAGAAGAATAATTTTCATTTTCACTGCCGCTTAAACCCGCTTGCAGCTTCGTAATTAGGGTTTTCAAAACAAATCTCCTAATCAATAATTAAATGTCTGAGAAAAACTTAAGGACATTTTATTTGAAACTCAATCTTAATCGTTAGATTGGCTAATAAAACGAAAAACAATTTTATAAAGGTTTCCCTGGTAATAACTCACAGTTTCCCGGCAGGTCAACGCAAGTAAAATATTTTTAAATAGCTGCATTTCACACTTGCGCCAGCAGGCTGTTAACTTTAACTTTTAAATGTTATTTATTTGTATTATAAAAAAATGAGGAAATTATGGGTAAAGGAGACAGAAAATCCAGACGAGGTAAAATCTGGAGGGGTACATTCGGAAAAAACCGCCCCCGGAAAAAAGCCGTTACATTTATTAACCCTCAGCCCGTAAAACCGGCAAAAGAATCAAAGAAAAAAACTACGGAAACAACAGAATAAACGAGAATCGATTTCTGATATGCCGGATTTCTTTAATCCGGCATGCCTGAAACATTTATTCTCCTTCACCTCCCTGCTGCACTTTGTTAATGCACTCTATAAATCATAAATTAACGCGTCACATTACATAAAATTTTCTGCCCGGTATTAAAAACATTTGCGAATAAATTTCTGCTCAATTGTGAAAAATAAACGGGATTTAATTAAGCTGGTGTAATTCATATAAGAGGACTAATTGGAATTAATTGATTACCTGATTGTAGCCATATATTTTCCTGTTTTCAGTAGCAATTGCATTGGCTTTTGCTAAAAGAGCAGGTAGAAATACAAACGAATTTTTCCTGACCGGAAGAAACCTTCCGTGGTATCTTGCTGGTCTTTCGATGGTCGCAACAACTTTTACCGCAGATACCCCGCTTGCAGTTACAGAACTTGTAGCGCGTAACGGGATTGCCGGTAACTGGTTTTGGTGGAATTTTGCTTTTGGAGGCATGCTTACCGTCTCCTTCTTTGCAAAACTCTGGCGGCGGGCAGGGCGCGTTACAGAAGTTGAATTTGCTGAGTTCCGGTATTCCGGTTCCTCCGCAAAATTTTTACGAGGATTCAGAGCATTGTATCTCGGTTTGTTCATGAACCTGGTCATTCTTGGGTGGGTGAATAAGGCTATGACTTCCATACTTAATGGAATGTTCGGCATTGATGAATCAACCGTGTTGTTGTACGTATTTGGCTGTATGTTCATGGTAGCTTTGTATTCAGCGCTCTCGGGCTTATGGGGTGTGGTAATAACAGATGCGTTTTAATTTGTTATGGCTATGACTGGTTGTATCATACTTGCGATCATAGTTGTCAATTCACCGCAGGTTGGCGGAATAGAAGGAATGAAAGCAAATCTTGATCCTTCAACATTAAGTTTCTTTCCGGTTATCGGCAGCGCAGCCGATGCAGGAAATGTTCTTGTATTAAGCATTACATCCTTTCTTGCTTACATCGGGATAATCTGGCGGGCGTCGTGGTACCCGGGTGCAGAACCCGGCGGCGGCGGTTATGTTGCTCAGCGAATGATGTCTGCCAAAGATGAAAAACACTCCTTGTTTGCCACGTTCTTTTTTCAGGCGGCGCATTATGCTATCAGACCCTGGACATGGGCTATTGCAGCGCTTGCAGCGCTAATACTTTATCCCGATTTAAGTTCTGATGAAAAGGGGCTTGGGTTTGTATTTGCGATGAGGGATTTTCTACCCACCGGATTGAAAGGCTTGCTGGTTGCCGCGTTCTTCGCAGCTTATATGAGCACTGTTGCTACACAGTTGAACTGGGGAACTTCTTACCTTATAAATGATTTTTACAGACGGTTTATAAGAAAAGATAAAGATGAAAAGCATTACATACTTTCAGCAAGGATAACCACAATTTTATTAATGTTAATATCCGTGTTAGTTACTTTGATGATCAGCACCATTTCAGGGGCATGGCAGTTTATTATGGAATGCGGTGCTGGTGTCGGGCTTGTTCTGATACTCAGATGGTTCTGGTGGAGAGTTAATGCATGGTCGGAAATTTCAGCAATGATTACGCCTTTTATAGTTTATCCGGTTTTAATTCTTAATGGAATTTCTTTTCCATCAACATTGTTTTATCTGGTAGCCTCTACTACTTTTGTGTGGATTATAGTAACATTTTTAACAAAGCCGGTTAAAGAAAAAACTTTGCTGAACTTTTACAGGAAAGTTCATCCCGGAGGATGGTTATGGAAAGAGATTTCCCGTAAATTACCTGATGTAAAAAGCGATTCCGGTTTTCCCGGCATGTTTTTGAACTTGTTACTCGGTGTAATTATGGTTTGCTCTTTTTTATTCGGGACAGGTTATATTTTATTCGGAGAAACAATAACCTCGGTATTGTTTTTTTCGGCAGGAATTTTATCATTCATTTTAATATATCGAAATCTCTCAAACAGAGGATGGGAAAAAATAATTTAAATAGAAAAATGACCAATACTAACAAACTGAAAAAAATACAGATAATAGTTTGCGACATCGACGGCACGCTTCTTAATTCTGACGGTGAAATCGGGCAGGAAAGCAAAAAACTAATTAAAGAGTTACAGAGCAATAGTGTTTTGGTTACACTTGCTTCTGCAAGAATGTACAGCGCTATAAAACCATTTACCGAAGAACTTGAAATTACAACACCGGTCATTTGCATTGATGGTGCGCTGATTAAAAATCCTCAGAATGGAAATATTCTGTTTGAATCTTTCGTTAAGGAGAAGTATGTTAAAAAAGCAATTAATATGGCAGATCAGATGCTGCTGAAAATTGCTCTTTGCCAGGATGATGCGATTGTGTTTACGGAGCATAATTCTGCCATTTCAATGCTGCTGGATAAATACGGCGCTAAGTTCAGGGAAATTCAATCTTATTCAGATATTTGCCGCAAAACGCTTGAGGTTATTGTTGTGGGAGAAAATGATGAATCTGTTAAATTATTACGAAACAAGCTCGATTTTCCTTATGCATTCGGATTGAGTACATTTTATTATAAATCACAATCGAAAAAGGGAATATATTATCTTGAGATCCGGAAAAAGGGTTCTTCAAAAGGAAGTGCAGCCCTTCGCCTGATGAAACATTTAAGAATTAAACCAGCCGATGCGGCGGTAATCGGGGATTGGTATAACGACATAAGTTTATTTTCTACACCGGCATTTAAAGTTGCTATGAAAAATGCAGTGCCCGAACTAAGAAGACTGGCAAATCATATAACATCTAATACTAATAATGAAGATGGTACCGCCGGTTTTTTTGAAAACGTACTTAGAGCAAAAAGAGGAAAGGTATGACAAAGTTTAATCTGCCGCGCATCCGGACAAGCCTCCGGATAAGAATTTTGATAGGCTTTACTACTGTTTTGCTTATTGCATTAATGTTTCCCAAGGGAGAATCTCTGGAGGCTGAGGTAACGGAAGGAATGGTTTGGATAAAGGATGATGTTATTGCACCGTTCAGCTTTCCTATCCTTAAAGACGAAGAAATATACAAAGCCGAAGTAAGGGCTTCTGTGCAAAGCGTTTATCCGGTTTTTTTTCGTGACGATAATGCTGCAGCCAAACAGACAGATTCATTATTAAACTATAACAAATACCTGCTTACTGTAATAGATAACAGCCTTGCGGATAACGATGAAAGCGAAGTTAATCCCACTTTTATGAGTACTGCTTCGTTCAGAAAATTCAAAAACCTCAGAAGCCAGGAAAAACATTTCCTCATAGGTGCAAATAAAACATTGGCGAAAATTTTTTCGTTTCTTGAGAGGGTCATTCATGATATAAATGATATCGGTATATATAATAATAAAACTGAATTGCCGGTAAGCGACAGTATTGCCATAAGAACCGGTAATATCGATCGTGTTGAACCGCTTGCAGATTTCCTCACTCTCGATGATGCCCGCGAACTCCTTAAAAGAAGAATAAAAAAACAGGGATATGGCGAAGATATTGAAACTGCAGTACTTGAGTATGCACAGCATTTTCTGCAGCCAAACATGATATATAACCCGGTTGCTACTGCAGAAGAGGTTGAACAGGCAAGAAAAAATGTATCCAGATATACCGGCATAGTGAATGAAAATGAACGCATAATCGCTAAGCACGAAAGGGTAACAAAAGATGCAAAGCTTAAAATTGATTCTTACAAAATTGCAAAAGGCGAGAGGATAGGGGAGGAAGGATATATTCTTCAATTTGTGGGGAAGTTTTTTCATATAGCCTTTCTTATAACTCTCTTTTCAATCTATATATTCCTGTTCAGAAAGAAAGTGTTTTATGATAACCAGCGTATTATACTTATATCGCTGGTGTTTGTATTTCTTTCTTTTGTTACATACCTGTTAAACCAGATATCCGTAAACGCTCCGATCCATCTTTTGATTTTTCTGCCTGCGGCTTCTATGCTTCTTACAATCATTTTTGATTCACGCGTTGGCTTTTACTCTACAGTGATACTTGCACTTATCCTTGGTGCACTCCGCGGAAACGATTATACTTTTACTGCAATGAATTTATTTGCGGGCGGACTATCCGTTTACACCGTTCGCGATATAAAGAACCGCTCACAGATTTTCCGTTCTTTCCTTTTTATACTTTTGGGATATGGCGTATCTGTAATTGCTTTTGGATTGGAACGCTTTGCCTCAGCAGATACAATACTGGTTGAACTGGCATTCGCCGGATCAAATTCTCTTATTAGTCCGGTTTTTACTTACGGGCTGCTGATTTTCTTCGAAAGATTTTTTAAGATAACAACCGACCTCACGCTGCTGGAGCTTTCAAACTTTGACAGACCACTGCTTCGCGACCTTGCCCGAAAAGCGCCGGGCACATTTAATCATTCGATGACTATCGGCACGATTGCTGAAACTGCTGCAGAAAAAATAAATGCTAATCCACTTCTTGCACGAGTAGGATCTTATTACCACGATATTGGCAAATCACTCGCGCCGCAGAACTTTGTTGAAAATCAATTAAACAATCAGAATGTTCATGAAAACCTTTCGCCTGAAGAAAGCTCAAGACTAATTACCGAACATGTTGAGGAAGGGATTGAACTGGCAAAACAGTATAAGCTCCCTCAGGAAGTAATAGATTTTATTCCAATGCATCATGGCACAACCCTCATGTCCTTTTTTTATGAAAAGGCAAAACAGCTTTACGGCGAAACGAAAGTTGATGAAAACGATTACAGGTATCCCGGTCCGAAACCCAATTCCAAAGAAACAGCGATTGTAATGCTTGCTGACGGATGTGAATCAGCCGTGCGATCAATCCAGGAACCCGACACAACAAAAGTAGAAAATGTTATTGATACAATTGTAAATGCAAGACTAAATGATCATCAACTGGATGACTCTCCTTTGACATTCGCTGATATTACAAAAGTTAAAGAAGCATTCAAAAGCATCCTGCTCGGGCAGCATCATAAACGAATAAGGTACCCCAATCAGGATGAAATGGAACAAGGCGGTGGGAAAGAAGAAGAAAAATAATGATGCCATTTTTGAAGGAATATCTTTCTGTTCTCAGGCTCGAAAAAAATCTTTCAGACAATACAATTTCTTCTTACAGTAATGACATAAGAACACTGCTGCAATATTTTGCTGATAAAAACATCGCTGACCCCTCAGAGATAAAGAAAAACGACATTACCGAATTTTTCAAATTTCTTAATAAACTCGGATTGAACAGTTCTTCAGCAGCGAGATATTTTTCTTCTATCAAAGGATTCTTTAACTATTTGCTTTCGAACAAGTACATAGAATTAAATCCCATCGACAACATTTCCACTCCAAAATTATCAAAACATTTGCCTGAAATTTTAAGCCTCAGGGAAATCGAAATGATACTTGCACAACCGGATGTGAATGAAACCCTCGGGCTTCGTGACAGGGCAATGCTTGAAGTGCTTTATGCCTGCGGATTACGGGTATCGGAGCTTGCTTCAATGAAAGTATCAAACCTCCACTTTAATGAAGAGATAATAAGGATAACAGGTAAAGGCAGTAAAGAAAGACTAATACCAATAGGCAGGAGTGCGATACACTGGGTTAATGAATATTTGACCCGCGGCAGACCTATGCTTGAAAAAAAATCCAAAAGTAAAAACATCTTGTTCCTGAACCGTCTTGGCTCCGGTTTGTCACGAATGGGGATATGGAAGATTATTAAAAAATACGCTATGGATGCTGCAATTGAACAGGGAGTGCACCCGCATACATTCAGACATTCATTTGCTACTCACCTGATTGAAGGCGGCGCTGATCTGCGCGCAGTTCAGGAGATGCTGGGGCATGCGGATATTTCTACAACCCAGGTTTATACGCATATTGACAACGACTTCCTTAAACAGGAACATCGGGCTCATCATCCAAGAGGTTAGATCATATCCGGGAAAGATTCACTTACATTCAGGCTGATCGGCAAGCCTGTTTGCTCAGGGTATATCTGATTGCTCGTACTGAAATATATTTCCCCTTCCAAGCAGCCAGTAAGGATCAAGCTTGGTTTTGATGCTCATCATTTTTTTGATGTTCTCTTCGCCATACATCAACTTAAGATATTCAGTTTTGATCTTTCCAACCCCGTGTTCAGCGGATATGGTGCCGCCGTAATTAACAGCGGCTTCACATATCATCCTGTAAATGCTGCAGCCCATAAAATATTCTTCCTGGTTTTTAGGCAGCATATTCAGATGCATATGTGAATTACCAAAATGACCGTAGCTGACAAAGTTCAAACCGCTCTCCTGAACAAGCCGCCGGGAGTGATAATAAAGCTCTTCAAATTTAGAATCAGGAACCGCCACATCAGTCCCCAGTTTTTTAAAATTATTTCTTGCGATATAATCATTAACCTTCCAGGCAAGTGCATGGCGGAATTGTTCTATCTTTTCCTTATCACTGGCTGTGAAAGCGAACCAGGCAGGGTTCAGGTCTCCGACGCACTCTTCAATAAGTATGTTCCACTTTTCAACGAGTTTGTCTTCAGAGACTGAGCTGCATTCCTGTTCAAACCATACTGCGGAATTTGCCGCCGGGTTGATTTGCGGATACTCATCAGATAAAAATCTTAGCGAGTTGGAATCGAAAAACTCCAAAGCAAGGGCATCAATTTCATCGGTCAGGTTTAATTTTCTTGAGTTATAAGATAATTCACGTGCCCGGCGGACAAACAATAAACCATCCTCTTCGGAATTGAAGAAAACAACACAGGAAATAACCTTATCGGGTTTGTCCAGCAGTTTCAATTTTGCTTTTGTAATAACGCCAAGAGTTCCCTCTGAACCAATAAATAAATCAATAATGTCCATCCCAAGTTTGCAGAAATAGCCAGAAGCATTTTTTGTTTCGGGCATATGATAGTCAGGCACCGTGCAGATAATTTCACGCCCTGACCTCGTAACCACCTTCGCCTTATTAACATGTGCAACATTCTCTCCACGTTTTAAATTAACTATATCGCCATCGGGAAGCACAACTTCAAGTTCAAGAATAAAATTTCGCGTTGAACCATACTTAAAAGTTTTTGCTCCGGATGCATTTGTTGCAATTGTTCCGCCTATAAAACAGTTCTTTTCGGTCGGGTCAGGTGGATAAAGTAAACCAATATCGGAAGTTTTTTTCAGGAAATCTGAAAGCAGCACACCCGGTTCAACTATTGCATAATGTTCCTCTTTATTTATCTCAATTATCTTGTTTAGCTTATCGGTTGCTATAACTATCCCGCCTTGCGGCACCCTGGCGCCGGTTAATCCTGTTCCGTTTCCTGCAATAGTAACTGTTGTTTTGTTTGCAGCAGCTTGCTTTATTATTGATACAACATCTTCAGCACATTCAGGAAAATAAACTGCCTCGCATTGACCTTTGTAGTTAGAAGAATCTACAAGATAGCATTGAATTTCATCAGCTTTATTCTTTATGATCATAATTTATGTTTCAGATTGAAATATCAATCTCCCGTAATTTTTCCAGGTATTTAAGCCGGATACTGACATCCGGGATTTTACCTTCTGAATTTTTATACTGAAAGTTAATGTTTAAACGATGAAAAAGTGGGTCCAAAGCGTCGAACATATTTATTGAAGGTATAGCAGTATCGCGCAAATGGTGAATCAGTTTTAGCGTGCGGAATCCATCAAGCCATTTCTTCTTTTGCGATTGCAGGTGATCTCTTTGCAATGAGTTTTGTTTTATTGCTTTTATATTCTCTTCAAAGTTCTGAGTGAATAAAAATTCTTTCAGTTCCGGATGGATTGACTCAGCGCATTCTGCATATTCAGAAGGTTTAAGATCTGCATCAGAATGGAATATTCTCAACCAGGCTTTAAGAATATCAAAAACAAGAGGATCGTATAATAAAAATTCATCGTGAGTGCCGGCAATATACCGGGTAACACGTTGTCCCGTACCGAATGGCACGCGCCACGAACTTCTTGCAGACGGATAAACCGTTGTGGTATTTATGTTTGTTACAGAAGCAGCTTTTGCAAGTTTTTCGAGGAAGTAAAAATCCTCTGCTGCCTTACGTTTATTCATACCTCCGATGGCTAAATAGCTTTCTGCATCACACGCCATTGCAGAACCGACTGTATGAAATGCATATGGAGAACATGCATACCTGAGCCCGCACACATAATACCTGAGAAAAATTTCATAACAGATAATTGCGGGGGACAAATTACCTGCTTTAGTAACATCGTGAGCAAAGTTTATGCAGGCAGCACTAATATTTTTTTCATTAAAAGAGTTTACAATCTCTGTTAAGTAATTCGTTTCGATAGTGCAATCAGCATCAAGACAGATCAGAATGTTTTTACCCGGAGAATGATAATCAAACATAGTAAGAGCAAGGTCCATCCCGATCTTTCTTGCATAACCTACGCCGGCTTCTTTCAAGGGGAGTTCTTTGCCGTATGATGATGCGTCGATGGCTGCAAATGTTATATCTGATGAAGCACACTTCATTGTAAGATCATCAACCGGCTTGTTGTTTATTATTGCTCTGAGATAATCGAGTGAGTAAGTATTATCAGTACGAATATCAATGTTCGTTTCATCAGAATTATTTATCACAAAAAGAACACACGTTGCGGAAAAATACCCGGGGTCGTTAAGAAGAAGTGAACCAAGCAGGCTTTTAATATTATCAAACTCTTTAATTGCAGGGACGACAATAATGTTTTTGAATTTTTTGTCTTCACTGATTTCAATCTGCCATTTATTATCCAGGTGCTTTTTGAGGTACCGGTTTAGTTTTTCAATTTTAAAAATTTTGCTGTTGTATCCTTTAAATTGTGTCATTGCATCCTGAACCCGGCTTTACGGATTATCTCAGAAGCTGAGTCAAAATCGGCTCCATCAATCCAGTTTATTTTAACGCCCTCGCGTTCCATTTTTCTGAACCAGGTCATTTGTCGTTTCGCGAATTTATGAATTGCCCTGTTAAGCTGTTCAAACATATCATTAAAGTTCAGCTCTCCTGTCAGATGAAGGCAAATAAATTTGTATTCAAGCCCGAAGGAAATTAATTTATCGCGTGCGACACCTTGATCCAAAAGCATATTGACTTCGTCAATCATACCCTCGTTCAATCTTTTTTTTAGTCTTTGCGTTATGCGCTTTTTAATTTCTTCCCTGTCCTCCCTGACACCCAGCACGAGAGAAGAAATATCAGGATTTAGCTTGGGGCTGATTGCTGTGCTTTCTGCTATTATTATTGCATTGATGATTCTTTTTCTATCCTCAAGGTCGGTAATATTGTGAAAATTTGTTTTAATCTTTTTTAGCCTTGATAATAATTCGTCTGTTGTGAATTTGTTCAGGCGGTTTAATTGATCATTATTCCAGGCTGCTCTTTTTAATTCATACTGCTGAATTACTGAGCTTAAGTACAAACCTGTTCCTCCAACGAGGAAAGGAACCCGGTTGCGTGAAATAATATTATCAAAGACTAATGAAAAATCTTCTTTGAATCTGTAAAGATTGTACTCTTCATTTGGGTCGGTTATATCGATCAGGTGAGATGGGATTTTATAGTTGTTAACTATATAATCGTCAAGGTCTTTTCCTGTTCCGATGTTCATTTCTTTATAAACCTGGCGGGAATCTGCTGAGATTATCTCACCATTAAATCTGAAGGCAAGCCGGGCGGCTAATTTTGTCTTTCCGACTGCTGTCGGTCCAAGAATAGTGATGAGGTTGTACTGCATTTTACTTTCAGGGTGAATACCATCTGCGCAGTAAATGAAGGATGCCTAAACTTCAAATGGCAGAGAGATAGTAAAGACAGAACCTTCTCCGGTACGGCTTGAAAAATCAATTGAGCCGCTGTGTTCTTCAATTATTTTTTTTGCAACGGCTAAACCAATACCGGTTGCGTTTTTCTTACCATAAGAGAAAAACGGTTCAAATATTTCTTTACGGATTGACTCGGGTATTCCTTTCCCTTCATCCTTAATTTCAATTTTTACATTGCTGCCTGAAACCCAGCTTGATATAAAAAGATTCCCTCCTGTTGGCATTGCATCGCAGGAGTTTTTTGCAATCTGAAAACAAGCCTGATAGAACGAACTCTTATCCAGATAAATATTTACATCCTCATCAAACTTTTTGAACAGCTTAACATTGCGTGATTCAACATATTCGGAGAGGAGCCTGAGAATGTTGTCCATCGTCTCATTAAAACTTACCAGTACGGGTTTGGTTATTTCTTTTCCCTGAGAAAAATCGAATGTTGTCTGAACAAAATCTGCTACAGTATTTGCCTGCTCGGTCAGCATTTCGAGCACAGAAATTATTTCATCAGAAACCTTTTTCTTTTTAACGAGAGAGGCATAATGTTTAATTGTAAGGACGGGCGATTTTATATCGGGGATAAGAAAATTAGCGATCTTCCCCAGTGATGTCAGGGTATTTTTATGCAGCAGGATATCCATTTCAGCAGCATTGCTGACTGCAGTTGCTACAAATGGAGCAAGGCGCGCGAGTACTTGTTCGTCAACTTCGGTAAACTCACCCTTTGATGAATTATAAAGATGAATAACAGCATTTACTTTGCCGGTTTGATCAGCAGCAGGGAAAATTAATGTGTTTTTAACCTGATAGCCGGTAAGCCTGTCAATACCATCCGGGAAGCGGCTATCTGCAGATGTATCTTTAATATTTATTATGGTGTTATTGCGTGCTGCCGTTCCGATTGGTCCCGTTCCCACGCGCACCCTTATCCTTTTGGTTCCTTCCGGTGAATCGAGTTCTGCAACCAGTTCAGAACCGGTTATATCGATCACATATATTATTCCTTTTTCTGCACCGGTGTAATGAGTAAGAAGATTCAGAGTCTCTCTTTTTATTTTTATGGGGTCAATAATGCTGCAAATTCTTAGTCCGTCATTATTAAGATTCAGGTAATCAATTGCCGGTATGCTTTTAACTGGCGGAACAGATTTTTCTTCCTCTGTATTTACTTCTTCATTAATATCGTCCATTATAAGATCTTCAACCTCTGTATTATCAACATCCCAGTTCAGAAATTCTTCCTCATCAATTTCAACATCATCAGAGAGATCGGGGAACACTGATTTCTCTTCAACTTCAGCATCAGGAGCGAAATTGGGATTTACCGATTCTTCTTCAACAGACACCTCGGGGGTTATTTCCTCAGGTGAGATATCGTCAAATACTTCTTCCTGAACCGGAGGGAATTCTTCTTCTTCGGATAATTCCGAAAAAACAAAATCTTCTGCATCTTTCAGGCAGTCGGGTTCGGAATCAACCGGCTCGGTTTGTTCTGTTGATTCAACTTCTTCGAATGTCAGCTCAGAGTGTTTTTCTTCCTGCGGAGTTTCGGTTACATCTTCAATAATAATATCTTCAAAATCTTCCTCGTCGGATTTCGGGAGAATAATCGGTTCATCATCAGCGGTTTGCTGCGGCTGGACTTCCGGTTGAGAATCAGTTTCCCCTGTTTTTTTTGATATGTCTTCAAGCCTGATAGTTTTTCTTTCAAGATCGAGATTATAAATGCTCTCTCTGGATTCCATGCCGAGTGCAGAAGGTTTAACCGCATCTTCAGGCAATTCGTTCGCTTTTGCGCTGTTTATCCTGATCTGCTTGTGCAGATTTGCCAGTGTGGTTATCTCCTTGCCTTTTATTTTATACAGGACACAATCCGAATTTGCAACTGCGCTTGTAGTACGTTTGGTGTTTTCAAGAATTTCCTTTTCGCCAAAGAATTCGTTTTTACCCTTCTTTAAAACGCCCAGAGAAGAGCGTGTACCGGTAAATTTCACTTTCACTTCGCCATCAATTATCAGATATGTAAAATCACTCGAATCACCTGACTGGTAAATAATGTCGCCTTCCCTGAACTCTATAAAATTTTTAGGGTTAATCTTGAGTTTGAGCTGTGCAGGTTTTATTCCTGAAAAAAGATTGTTAGAGGTAACGACTCTTTCGTTTTTTGTAACGGGCATATTATTAAATTGTATTTATCTTTATATATTCTATTAACTGTTCGAAGTATAATGAATTCTTTGGAAATAGAAAAAGGCACACTGCAAATTTACCATAATGACAAAAGACTTGCCTGTTTAATAGAAAAATACGGACAATGCAGATTAAAACCACACAAAAATTTTTTTTATGCATTGCTAAAGGCGATCGTAAGTCAGCAGCTATCAGCTAAAGCTGCGGATGCAATTATAAAAAGGTTTAATGATTCCTTTGGCGCAAAACCTAAACCGGAACAAATTCTGAATGCGGATACAGATCATATGCGCGGGCTGGGGGTCTCGTTCGCCAAAATAAAATATATGAAAGACCTTTCTTCAAAAATTATTTCCGGTGAAATTGAGTTTAAGCGTTTTGACAGCAAGCCTGGCGAAGAAATTATTAATACTCTTACAACGGTAAGCGGAATAGGAGAATGAACGGCTCAGATGTTTCTTATTTTTACACTTGGAAGATTAAATATACTTCCGGTTAATGACCACGGCATAAGGAGAGCGGCAAAGAAATTGTACGGTTTGAGAAATCTGCCTGACGGGAGAAAACTTAAGGCTTTAGCCCGCACTCATGGCTGGGAACCATATAATTCAATTGCCTGCTGGTACTTGTGGCAAAGCCTCGAATAAAGAATTAACTTTGTATCAGGAATCTCAATTTGTTATAAAGCATCATACGCAATGGATGAAATAAAATTAATTGAACTTGCAAAAGCCGGCGACAGGAAAGCTTTGACCGAGTTGGTTATACAGCATGAACAGACTATCTATAACTTCTCATATAAGCTTTGCCGTGACAGACAGAAAGCCGAAAACATAATGCAGGAATCTTTTTTTAGCATGGTTAAGTCTCTGCATCAGTTTGACGGCAATTCCAAACTTTCAACCTGGCTTTACCGCATTGTGGCTAACCACTGCCTGATGCTCGCAAAAAAAGAAAAACACAGATATTTTGCTTCCATTGATGACGATGAAAGCCTTTTTGATGAAAAGTACATTGCAGATTGGAAAAGGCTGCCGGATAAAGTAACCGAAAACAACGAGTTAAAAAACATACTTGATAATGCTATTCAAAAACTGTCGCCGGAGTACCGTATGATTTTTCTTCTCAGAGATGTTGAAGGATTATCTACTGAAGAAACTGCTAAGGTAACAGAACTTTCTGTCCCGGCTGTTAAATCACGCTTGCACAGAGCAAGAGCATTTTTAAGAAAAGAAATTACAGAGGCATTCAAATGACCACTGATGATTATATACCGGTTCAGGGGCAAAGCGTAACCTGTAAGGACGTGATGCACCATATTTGCGAGAGCCTTGGAGAAGACCTGAACTCCGAACGATGCGCCGCAATAAAATCACATCTTGATAAATGCGATGGATGCCAGAATTACTTTAAAACTGTTGAAATAACGATTGAATATTACCGCAAATATAATTTTGAACTGCCGCCGGATGTACACGAACGTCTAATGTCTTTCCTCAGGCTCGAAGAATAAATATCCTAACCGTTATACAACTCTTTTTAATATCGCAACATTTTCGATGTGCCACGTATGCGGAAACATATCTACCGGTCTGATCTTTAATAATTTGTAGCCCGCATCCGTCATAATTTTAATGTCGCGTACCTGGGTTGCAGGATTACAGCTAACATATACGATCTTATCAGGTTTAAGCGAAAGTATATCCATAACCGTATTTTTATGCATTCCGCTTCTTGGCGGATCGGCAATAACCACATCCGGTTTTGGTATGCTTTGCTCCGATAACACTTGGATAAATGAATCATACAGGTCTGTAACAAAGCACTTTACATTTTGAATATTATTTTGCTTTAAATTTTCTTCTGCATCGGTTACTGCTGATTTTTCAGATTCAAATCCAAAAACCATTTTACAATGATCTGATATATAAGATGCTATCGTGCCGGCGCCCGAGTAAAGATCATAAACCACCTCATTTCCTTCCGGTGCCGCAAAATCAAGCGCTGTTTTGAACAACTTTTCCGCCTGCAGTGTGTTAGTTTGAAAGAAAGAATTTGCACTTATCCTGAAATTATATCCGCCGATCTTCTCATAAATAAATCCGTTGCCATGATAAACCAGATCGTAATCACCAACAGCAACCGATGCCTTCTTTAAATTGATATTATTTACGATGGTGGTGATAGCAGGAAAAATATTTAATAATGCAGAAGAATACTCTTTCATCAATTCGGGGTATTCGGCTGCTGTAACAAGATTAACCATTAAATCCTTTGTATTATATGCCTGCCTTATAACAAGATTGCGCAGATAACCCTGATGCGTTTTGGTTGAATAGATAGATGTCCTTCTTGCTTTAAAGAATTCTCTTGTGAAGTTCAAAATCTGATTGCTTTGTTCAGATTGCAGGAAACACTCATCTATATCTAAAACCTTTTCATAAACTTTGGGCACGTGGAGACCAAGTGCAAAGTTTATTTCCATATCGTGTCCGGATGCAATTTCAGATTTTGTTAGCCAGCGTTTCTCTGTGAATGAAAATTCCATCTTATTTCTGTAGTAGTAGATATTGTCTGATGGAATAATATCTTCGACCTGTAAATCTGAGAACCCTTCTAACTTCTCAAATATTTCGACAACCTGCTGCTGCTTGTATTTCAACTGGGATTCATAACTTAAATTTTGCTGCCTGCATCCGCCGCATGATCCGAAATATTTACAAGCCGGTTCAACTCTTTCCGGAGATGGTGAAATTATTTCGACTGTATCTGCTTCTGCATATGCTTTTTTTATTTTCTTCAGGGTTGCCTTTACAACGTCTTGCGGAAATGCACCGTTAACAAACACGATGTAATTTTCTTCTTCGCCCGGCGGTTCCTCCCCGGCTAATTTGCTTTTTGCTACCTTAGCAATTCCCTTCCCCTCAAAAGCATATTTCTGAATTTTAAGTTCGACTAAGCTGCCTTTTTTAATCTGCATTATACTCTTCCCGGGATAACTTCCTGTACGTATTGTTGCAACTAAAAATCGTTTTTGAGGATCAACATTTTATATCCTATATACTTATCCGCACCTAACTTAAGGTATGCATTTGATTCGTGAGTGATTTTATTTAATACTTTCTTAAAATAACTTTTCTCCTGGTCAGAGAGAGATTGAATATTATTTTTTAATGAGAGGGAAGCATTCTCATAAAAACTTTTCAGTGAAGACGAAAGGTCTTCTTCATATAACAAGGAAAAATTCCTTTCAGCGTAGTATTCTTTTGCGCTTTCGTGCTGCAGCGGAAGAATACCGGATGATTGAAAAATATCTTTTACGAATACCGGGTAATCTTTTTTCAGTGCGGTAATTTCACCAACACACAAAACTCCGTCTTGTTTAAGAATTCTTTTTAATTCTTTGACAATCTTATTCCTGTTCGTAAGCGAGATAGAAGCCTGAGCATAAACTAAATCAAAGGTGCCCGGCTCAAAGTCGGTATTATCATATTCCATTAATTTAATTGTTATGCGCGTATCCTTTGCGGCTCTCAATCTGGATACAAGCAGCGATTCATGATCATTCACTATAATATTAACCCGAGCAGCGCCGGCAGTTAATATTTTCTCTCCGATCTTTTCACAGCCCGAGCCAACCACAAGCGTCTTTTTACACTCAAGCTGATATTTATTTTTTAGTGAACGAAATTGTCTGAGACCTGCGGGTAAAAATATAAAAGATTCAGTGTTATCAGTGTTTTCAATTTTCATAAACAAAGTTAGTTAATATTGGGGCAAGATAGAAAGATAATAAGGTGCGAACCGGGCGATAGAAAAACAATACTCTGTATGGGATTTATTCCATACACAAACAGTTGCAGCACCCTCATTTCTAAAAAACGGTTTAAACCGTTTCGTTGGCTTCTTGTTTTGTTACCTGGTAAATGCGATAAATCGCATTTAGAACCTGAGTTGCAAAGCTGCCCTAACGTTTAAAGTTCTGACATAAAAAGGCTGCACGTTTGAGCAGCCTCTTTCAGTAGGACAGATTTTAATCTGTCTGTTTTTTCCGTAGGACAGATTTTAATCTGTCCACAACACAATTTGCACGGGGATTACTTGACCAGCAGCATCTTCTTCGTACTTACGTAATCACCGGCGGTAATGCGGTAAAAATATACACCGGATGGCAGGCTGCTTGCATTGAAACTTACCTCATACCTGCCTGCTTGTTTTGACTCGTTATTGACAAGCGTTTTTACTTTTCTCCCAAGAATGTCAAAGATGGTTAATTCAACAATACTCTGTTTTGGCAGATCATAACGAATGGTAGTTGCTGGGTTGAATGGATTGGGGTAGTTCTTGTACAGAGTGATTTCAGCAGGAAAAAATTAGTTTAGCTTTTTCTTTATTATATAATGATCTTCATTCT
>JBBIGV010000063.1:0-20983 GCA_037447335.1 Ignavibacteria bacterium
TTGCACTTTAAAATGCAATTATTTATGTTTGCCCTGTGCAGGATATGCTGAAAAATTTATTTTACATATTGACGTTAGTAAGTGTTCATTCGGGAGGTGAAACAGCTGAAGTCTGTACCCCCCTTCCCCCGAAAAAGGCTTTCACAGCAATTATCTGACGCTATTAAAAAGCACTACACATACGGCTGCCCGCAACGAATATACTACAGGATTTATATAACAAACTTCTTTCATAATTATTTTTTGGAGTAACCAATTTAATTTAAATGATGGAAGGAGTTTGAAATGAAATGCTTTATAAATAGTCTTTTTACGCTGAATAGTGCTGATTTGGTCTCCGGTGTTTACTTTATCTATATGCATAATGGAAAATTTACAGATTCGAGGAAGGTGGTGATTCTTAAATGAGAATTTTAAGAATCTTAAGAATTTTAGTTATGCTTCTCCTCTCACACCTATTAATGGCAAATTGTAGTTTTGCACAGCAATATGGGCATTGGGAATTTATTGACTCAACAAATCTTCCGCATCAAGACCACGCTTCAGTAGTAATGGAAGATGGTAATGTTTTGCTCACAGGTGGTCTAACCGGTTATGCTATGCCGTATAGCAGAAGCGCTGAAATATATAATGTGGCAACGAATACCTGGGACTTTACAGATTCCATGAAGCACCCCAGGGCCCATCATCAAATGATTTTATTGAACGATGATAGAATTTTGGTAATTGGTGGTTTTCACCAAAAATCTTGTGAAATTTTTAATCCTGTAACTAAAGCATGGACATTCACCGACTCGCTTACTTTCAGAAGGGATTGGCGCTTTACTGCAAACAAACTGCAAAATGGACAAATAATTGTTGTTGGTGGATTAAAAATAGATACTCCAGGCTTGTATACATTAAAGCACTGCGAAATATTTGATCCATTAATTGAAAAATGGATGGTTATTGATTCATTAGAAATTGAGAGAAAAGGGCATTCTGCGATAGTAATGAATGATGGAAGGCTTCTTGTTTCGGGAGGGTTTAATTCATTTGGAACAATTGTTCAATGTGAGATTTACGACCCCGTGACGGGAAAATGGTCACTAACAGGTTCATTAAATATTCCAAGAATTGGTCATAGTTCAGTATTGTTATCTAATGGTAAAGTTCTTGTTATCGGGGGTTCAAGCGTTGATAGCCTTTTTATATTTACTTGTGAGTTATTTGATCCTGTTACTGAAAATTGGGAGATAGTTGGGGTTACTAATTTTCCTCATGCTGATCATGCATCAATCCGGTTGGCAGAAAATTTAATTTTGCTTGCTGGTGCAGGGGTTGGTCCCGCATCCTGGGAATTGTTTAATACCAAAACTTTTTCATCAATTCATGTAAGTACATTGCCTTTTCAAAAGTATGAATCTACATTCCATTCATTACTAGATGGCAGGATTATAAGTGTAGGAGGTTGGACTTACGAGGCGATGTGGTATCTACCAACTGAAAATTGTTTAATATACTATCCTCTCAACACAACCCGTGTTTTGGTGGATGAAGAGCAATCTTTTGGATATATGCTAAAACAAAACTATCCCAATCCCTTCAATCCAGGCACAGTAATAAGTTGGCAGTCTCCGGTCGGCAGTCTGCAATCACTAAAAGTTTATGATGTTTTGGGCAGAGAAGTTGCAGCGCTGGTTAATGAATTTAAAGAAGCAGGCAAGCACTCTGTTGAGTTTGATGCTGCGGGATTGCCAAGCGGTGTTTACTTCTACAGATTAAATGCCGGCAGCTTCTCCGAAACAAAGAAGATGATACTGCTGCAATAAAGCATTCCAAACCCAGCCACGCAGCACAGATTAAGCGAGGCTATTCGGGTGTCGTAATCTGTGCTGCGGCGGCTATGCCGGGTTTTATCCGCACTTTACCTGCAGGAAATCCGGCATATCCGGTAAAGCAATCATATATCTGTTCTTTCATAAAAACTTGCCGTCATATCTCTACTGATTCAATATTTTGCTTTTCAAATCAAACAAATAGAATTAAATTTACACGGGCATTAACAAAACAAAGGCTTAAACATGAAATTGTTTTTTACCGTTGCGTTTCTTTTCATATTATCAGGCAATCTCTGTTTTTCACAAGTTGACTTGGGAAGGAAATTCAATGCATTCTCCGGCACAATGGTGCTTTCTGTAGAAGGCGGAGCAACTTATCCTTATACAGATTATAACAGTCCCGTTTTTGATTTTCTTACAAGAGGTACAATTGAATATTTTCTGCCTGCATACTCGGAAAGTTCTTTCGGGTTCAGATTAACCGGCGGCAGCGGCTATATAAAAGCTGAGGATAATCTCCAGTTAATTCAAAAATTTAGAACAAGGATCAGCTTTACCGGTTTGGGTGTGGTTTATTTACTCTCGGTAAAGGAAGTTTTCTTCCCGTATATCTCTGCAGGCGCTAATTACGTTTGGTTTGACCCGCGCGGCCAAGGCAATGTTAAACTGCCGAATAACCAATCCGGTCTTTATAAGAAGAACGAAATAAATTACGGCGGCGAGATAGGTTTCAGGGTTAAGATAACTGATAATCTCAGCTTCAATATGAATGGTGGAATTCAACTAAGCCCAAATGATTACCTTGATGATATTGCATTAGGAACCGACAACGATGCATACCTTGTGCTTGGTGCAGGTTTATCTTATTCGTTCTTTGGTGATAAGGACAGCGACGGCGATGGCGTGGTTGACAGACTCGACAGATGTCCGAATACACCAAAAGGAGTTAAAGTTGATGAGTTTGGCTGCCCGCTGGATTCTGATGGTGACGGCGTACCTGATTACCTTGATAAATGTCCTAACACACCCCCGAACGTTAAAGTTGACAGTGATGGCTGTCCGCTGGATTCTGATGGCGATGGCGTACCTGACTATATGGATATTTGCCCCGATACTCCGCGTGGTATTGAGGTGGATGAATTCGGCTGCCCGTATGATCGCGATGCAGACGGTGTACCCGATTACCTCGATAAGTGTCCCGATACTCCTTACAACGCTGCAGTTGATGAGCATGGCTGTCCGCTGGATTCCGACGGCGATGGAGTGCCCGATTATCTCGATAAATGCCCCGATACTCCCCAAGGCATAGCTGTTGATGAATTTGGCTGCCCTGTTGCCGACGAAGAGGAAGTATCTGAAGTAATTCTCGGCTCAAGCACCACTTTTGCATTTAACAGTTTTCAACTTCAGCCCGCTGCGTACCCGGTGCTTGATAAGCTGGTTGATGCTATGAAAAAAAATCCATTAAGCAGATGGAGAATTGAAGGTCATACAGATAACATCGGCTCAGACGAAGGTAACAGAAAAATTTCCCTGCAGAGAGCACAGGCAGTGCTTGAATACTTTGTTGCCAATGGAATTAACCGTGCTCGCTTCGAAGTTGTCGGGCTTGGTAAATCTTTCCCGATTGCTAATAACGCTACCGAGGAAGGTCGCTCTCAGAACAGACGCGTTGTTATTATTAAAATAAATTAATTTTTAGTTGTTCGCCCTTTCGTAAAACCTTTCTGCAGTACCGGATATGCTTCCCGGTTGCAGAAAGGTTTTTCATTATTCCCATCTGATTCACCTCCGATTTTCTTGCTACTGCTTTTGGTTTTCAATAGGTTGCTTATACAATTCTGATTAATTATAGAGGTTATTATGTTCGATCCGGATTATAAATTTACCTGTGTAGAAAGATTTCTCCGTTATGTTAAATATGACACTCAATCCGATGATGATTCTAAAACTTTTCCTTCAACAGCAAAACAAAAAATCCTGCTGAATGACCTTGCAGAAGAACTTAAGCAAATCGGGTTGAAAGATGCGCATATGGACCAATGGGGATACGTAATGGCAACACTTCCATCAAACACCGATAAGGACGTTCCTGCTATTGGTTTTATTGCCCATGCCGATACATCTCCTGCCGTAACCGGCGCAAATGTTAATCCTGTAATTCATAAAAACTACCGCGGAGGAGATATTCTTCTGCCTAACGATAATGTAGTAATAAAAGCTGATGAAAATCCAGACCTGAAAGACATGATAGGGTATGATATAATTACTGCCGACGGCACCACACTTCTTGGCGCCGATAACAAAGCCGGCATTGCTGAAATAATTGATGCGGTTAATTATCTTATTACTCACCCTGAAGTAAAACACGGTCCGATAAAAATATGCTTCACACCTGATGAAGAAGTCGGCAGAGGCACTGAAAAATTTGATGTGAAAAAATTCGGCGCGAAGTATGCTTATACAGTTGATGGTCAGACAAGAGGTGAAGTTGAATTTGAGACTTTCAGCGCTGATGCCGTAGTGATAAAATTTATCGGCAAAAATATCCATCCCGGATATGCAAAGGGTATTATGATCAACTCAATGAAAATTGCAGCATCGTTTATAGATAGTCTGCCGAAAGATCATCTTTCGCCTGAAACAACCTCAGGACGCGAAGGTTATGTCCACCCTGTATCAGTAAACGGAAATGAAGAGTTTACTACTGTAAAGATGATCATAAGGGATTTTGATACTCCAAAGCTAAAAGAGTATGAAGAACTTCTTAGAAATTTATGCCGGAAAGCTATTGATAAATTTCCCGGCTCTTCATTTGAATTTGAAGTTATTGAGCAATACCGCAATATGCGGGAGGTGCTAGATAATCATCCGCAAGTGGTTAACTATGCAGTTGATGCAATGAAACGACTTGACATAAAACCAAAAATGCATCCTATCAGAGGCGGCACAGACGGATCGAAGCTGTGTTTTATGGGGCTTCCAACCCCTAACATCTTTGCAGGCGAGCATAGCTTCCATTCAAAAACCGAATGGGCTGCTAAACAGGATATGGAAATGGCTGTTCGTGTTATCGTAGAGATTTCTAAAGTTTGGGAAGAAAATAGTTAAGCGTGGTCAAAGAGAATATGATCTCTGAAAAGTATAAACCCGTCAGCGATTCAACAAGTGCTCTGCATAAGCCTGAACTTATGGCTCCTGCCGGCGACAGGACAATGCTTATCACCGCAATAAATGCCGGCGCTGATGCTGTTTATTTTGGTGTAGAAAAACTTAATATGCGTGCAAAGGCAGCTAACTTCCTGCTTGAAGAACTTCCTGAAATAGTCTGTATTTGTAAAGATGCAAACGTAAAAGCATATCTTACACTTAATACAATTCTTTTTGAAGATGAACTAAATGAAGCAGAACAAATTATCCTGAGAGCAAAAGAAGCAGGCGTTGATTCAATAATATGCTGGGACCTTGCAGCCGCTGAACTTTGCAGCAGACATTCAATACCATTCTGCATTTCAACGCAAGGTTCTGTTTCAAATTCTCTTAGTGCAGAAGTATATATGAAACTCGGAGCAAAGCGTATTGTGCTTGCCCGCGAATGCACACTCGATCAGATAAAACAGATTAAAGCAAATACCGAACTTGAAATTGAAGCCTTTGTTCATGGCGCTATGTGCATTGCAGTAAGCGGCAGATGTTTTATGAGCCACCATCTCTTCGGTATCAGTGCAAACAGAGGCGAATGTATTCAGCCTTGCCGGCGCGAATTTATATTAACCGATTCGGTAACAAATAAAGACCTTGTACTTGGCGAAGATTATGTGCTCTCTCCAAAAGATCTTTGTATGATAGAATTTATTGATCAACTGATTGAAGCAGGAATAGATTCCTTCAAAATCGAAGGGAGAAAACGAAGTCCTGAATATGTCCGTAAAACCGTTTCAGTTTATCGCCGTGCAATTGATCTTTATTTCGAAGGAAAACTTAATGATGCGATAAAAAAAGAAATGCTGCGTGAGCTCGAAGAAGTTTATAACCGTGGGTTTTCATCCGGCTTTTACTTTGGTATCCCTTCGTCGGATGATTATGCCGGAATTTACGGCAGCAAAGCCTCAACTGTTAAAGAATATATCGGTTATGTTCTTAACTATTATAAAAAAGCCAAAGCGGTTTTTATAAAAATGGAAGCCGGTGAGCTTTCAGTTGGTGATCGAATCTACATCATCGGTCCCACTACCGGCTGTGTTGAACTTGTTACAGCTAATCTTCTTAAAGATGAAGATAGCATTAGTACTGCACTAAAAGGTGATGAGATTACACTCCCCTGTGATGAAATTGTAAGAACAAATGACAAAGTTTACCTCATAAAAAATACCGGTAGAATTTCTTAAGCCCCTTTGTCTCTCCCTGCCTGTTTTTTACCGTTATCTGAATGCTCGGTGAAATCACTTCCCCCTGCACAAAGAAAATTATTCTTATAAAATAATTTATGTGCGACTTTTAACATCACTCAAACTTTTGTAATGCCTGTAAGCAAGAAAATCATAGATCTTATTCGGTAATAAATGCACGATCTGTGTTGCTGCAGTCAGAAGAAGGGGAAACCTGATCAGACTTTTTTCTTTTCTTATTCCTTTCAGAATTATTTTCGCACCCTTTTCAACCGGCATTAACAGCGGCATATAGAATTCATTTTTATCGGTCATAGGTGTCTTTACAAATCCGGGTTTAACAGTTAACACCTTCACATTATACTTTTTCATTTCAACCCTGATGCTCTCAAGAAAAGTTGACGCCGCAGCTTTACTCGAACAGTAAAAAGAGCTTTTAGGATAGCCCCTTGCATCGGCAAGACTTGAAACGCCGACTATCATACCGCAGCGTTGTTTTTTAAGCTGGGGCAAAAGCGCCTCAACTCCATAAATTAAACCGAAAACATTCACCTTATAAGTTTCTTCAGCGTGTTCGGAATTAAAATCATCTATAGTTGCACGTTGGCTCGTACCGGAATTTAATATTGCAATATCAATCCCACCGAAAGTATTTATTACTTCGTAAAAAGATGAAATTACATTTTGTTTATCCGTTACATCGCACTTCATTGTAATGATCTCTGAAGACTTATCCTTTAACTCTTCAGCCAGCTTATCGAGCACGTCTTTTCTGCGCGCAAGCAGAGCAAGCTTACATTTTTGATCTGCTAACTTTTTTGCGAGCTCATAACCTATTCCGCTTGATGCGCCTGTAATCAATATTTTTTTGTTTGTTAATTCCATGAATGTTTACATTTTTATTCCACAATATGATTTACAATTTAATAAAAAATTTTTCCCTTCCGAAAGATTTACAAATCAATCAGTGCTGTCCAGAATATTTTTTAAAGATCTAATTAAATTGTTGCAAAGCCAGACACTTAAATTTCTGATGAATTTTATGCAGTTTAATATGGATCCTTATTTCGCCCCTATCGGGATTTGATCCATTAGTAGGGGCGTTCAATTGAACGCCCCTACTGACGGGACAAATAACCATTAAATTTTAATATTAAGACAATAAAGAGTCACTTAGGGACTGAATATTTATAGATAAATTCGACAGACAAAGAATTCGGAGTCCAGTAGGGACGAAATAAAAAAATTGTTTTGGACAGATATGAAATCAATAATTCATAAAAGAAACACCGCCTGCCTTCAATAATTTAGTTTAAGCTGCTGATGCTTTGAATAGATATATAAATCATCCTAAATTTCGGAAAAGAATTTTATAGAGAAGCACAAAGCGGTCAGTTAGGTTTTTCGGGCATTACAGCGTTATTCAGCATTACTTTAATTGCTTAACGAAAAATTTGCAATAAACAATGAGCCGGTTTATTCACCAATTACGCATGAGAATTAAATAAATTAAAGGATTTAATACAATGAATTTTTCTCCTTCTCGTGTTTCTACAGCTATTGTTATCCTGCTGACACAGGCAGTGAATCTGAATTTGTTTGCTCAGTTTGGAGGCGGCTATTATGTTTATAATACAGTTAAGCTGCCCGATACAATCTATACATTCGGCACAACCACAGTACCCGTATCATTCGACCTCGAAAATGTAAAAGCAGTAGGCATTGATAAAACACAGGTTGCGAACGGACTGAATTTTAACGGCATGATGTACAACCCCGCACTACTGTCGGAAAAAAGAACACGATTTGACGTTTTGGGTGTAAGTGCCAGTCTTCCTCCGGAGACCTTTACAGCAGCCGACTTTGTAAAGCAGAATGTTAGGAATTTTACTAAGGGCGATTTTTTCAAAGTCATTCAGCAGGGAATCCTTGACTATGTCGAGGCAATTAAAGCACAGAACTCTGAACTGTTGATAGCGGCAGCTAAAAAAAATCAACAGCGGCCTGGTATTTCCTAAGGAACTTATGACAGATCTTGTTGGCGATCCGAGCAACCCGCTCGTTCACGGTATTAAAGTAGCGCCGGATATACAAATACAGGTTGACAATATTGGATTTACGCTTCACAACAACACACAAATTGGTTTTACTGTAATACCGACTGAGTTCCTGGTTGAATTAAGCAAGCTGGATATACCGGAAGACGGGTAGTTGTTTAACGAGCAAACTCTTTACAGTTTGCTTGCTATTCTTGATGAAATTATAACTAATATAGATAATGCTTCCATCGGTCTGCTTCCGCAGGCTTTTGCGTTCAGCTATGCTGATATTGTTTCAACTGTTGGTTATGGAATGGACTTCGGTAAATACATTAGTCTTGGCGCTAACCTTAAAGTAATTAACCGTAGATTTTCAACAAAGTTTATCACTTACGATAACTATGATAATATATTGGCGGATGCAAGGCGCGATATTAAAAAATCTATCTGGGCATTTACAATGGATATTGGTGCGCTTGCTAAATTTGAAGATATCGGAATGCGTGTGGGTTTATCATTACAAAACATAATACCGCCCAAGAAGATAAGCTCGAGCATCGATTTCCCGCTTAACTTAACAGGATATGATTACTACAGAGACCCCAACACAGGTGAAAAAGTTGTAGGCTTTGTAGATCAGAGCGGCAACATTCAGAAAAACCCTAACGGCGATACAATGCTGGTGGCTTATACTCAGTTATACGAGGTCTTCTTCCCTTTTGATCTCAGCGCTCCTTTCCTCGGCAATCTCGGTATAATGCAAAGTATAACTAAAGATTGGGATGTATCTCTTGATATTTATGATATGTTTGCACAGGACTCAAAATTTGTTGGCTATACCGAAAGAATCCGTTTGGGTACCGAATACAGATTCCTCGACAATATGTTCGCTGTAAGACTTGGTTTTTCCGATCATCATATTGCAGCAGGAGCCGGCTTCAATTTTAACTACTTCCAGCTTGACGCAGCCTATGCGTTTGATAATTTTGTTTATAGCCAGGCATTGTATGCGCAAATTAAATTTGGTTTTTAAAAATGAAACCTTCGTTAATAATTTATATCAATAGTTTTCCCGGTTTGAAAATTCATCCCGAATAATATTTTTTCCGGTGATTTCTGTATATTCTTCACCATTAACCCGCTTGAAAAACCAAACCGAATAATATTTTTTGTCACTACTTAGCGGACAGCAGGAGTTTTAGCCAATAAACTAAGCGCTTCAAAAACATTTGACAAAATTACTTGAACCACAATAGGCACATAGTTCACATAGGGAAACAGATAGATAAAGTTCTATGTGAAAACTGCTATGTGTTCTATGTGTCTATGTGGTAAAAAATCATTTGACAGTTTTGCTCTCGCGAAGATGTATTTTACACCTTTTGTTGAGTAGTTACTATTTATTTAAGAATTATGAATTAACCCGAACTTTAACATAAAAAGCTGAACTGAAAATGAAACCCTTTCACCAGCGGGGGATTCTTACAACAGCCAGAGAAGCTGCTGTAACTGTAGTATTAATAACCGGTCTTTCCATAAGCATGATGTCTGCTTATTCATCATCGCAGTTGATCATTAAACTTACAGCACTTTTTATTTCTGCATTAACTTTCTTATTAGCTGTGAAGCCGGATCTGCATGCCTTGCTTAAAAATTCCGGGTTCAGGCAGTTATTATTAATATTTATATTTATAACAGCAATATTTGCTGCAACGCTGTTTTACTCAGCCAATACAGTTTTTGGATTACAAAAAGTCATTCACTTCATTATAACTTCAGGATTTGTTCTTGTGTTATATCTTTACCTGTCAACACTAAGTCCGGATCGGTTCAAAATTGCTCTTATCACCACAGGCGTTTATGCTTTTCTTTTTATTTTTACTGCTGTTCTGGCTGCTCCGTTTGTTTATAATGTTATTTATGAATTTGAATTTACAAGGTGCAGTCATATTCTTAGCGGAAGATTAATCGGTACAGTTATTATCGTGTTATTGTTCCTGATGATTTACGACTGGGATAGTTTTAACAAAGGCACACTTGTGGTTTATTTGATTTATCTTTTGTACGGCCTGTTTTTTATAGGTTCAAGAGCCGCTATTATTACTGTAAATATAATTTTGATACTTACTTTTCTCTTCTTCGTCAGCAAACCCGAAATTGCACGGGGGTTAAAGCTGGCATGGTTAACCCTGGTTGCGATTTCTGCGTTATTCATTTTCTTTGCACCTCACCCGAATGAAGCCGCTTCAGACAGATACGAAAACCTGATTAAAATTTTTGCCGAGCCGGATTACATTGATTCACCAATACAGGCGCGTGTAGTTGCCTGGAATGCTGCAATTGATATGATTAAAGAAGATCCGCTTTTCGGCAAAGGGATTGGGGGGTTCAGGAGCCAATACGAAAGCGGAATTACAGGCTGGATAAAATATCCCCATAATATATTCCTTAACGTAACAGTTGAATTCGGATTGATCGGACTTATTTTATTTCTGTATCTGCTTTATAAAATATTTAAAGCGGCAATCAGAACATCACCCGCTTTGTTCTTTTACGCCTTATTCGGATTGATATTTGCTCAGTTCACAAAAGATATTTCAACACAAACAATATTCTGGATATCGCTCATATTCCTTGTTAATGCATCAACCATTAATATGAAATATTTAATAGACAGGATGGATATTTAAATCGAAGCTTTTGATTACCAGACTATTCCATGCGCGTTTATTTAAGAAAATAATTCCTGACTTCAGCGCTGTTTATTTTTTCAGTATAAACCTCAAAGCCCTTGTTTACAAGAATGTCAAGTAATGGTGCGGGCACGAATGGCGTAATGAGCAGGTAAACCTCTCCCTTATTCATTGAATTTGTTTCGGTCATAACTTTGTTGATCGGATGAACGCCGTTTTCAAGATCTTCCCTTGCATCGTATTTAAGTTTAATATTTTCTGTCCACACAGGTTTTTTATTTTTATTCTGAGTGCTTTCTGATTTAACAGAAACCTGTTCTTGTCCGATTTCATTCCTCAGCGTGTTTATCATTTCTGCAAGAGAAACGCCGCCTACAACTGAAGCCTGTTTAAGTGAGGTTACTCTTGCAATCGTTTTTCGAAGTACCGGATTCTTAAGCTTTTTAAATACCGGCGCTATTCCAATAAGTGTATCTTCAAGCTGTGGATATGTTTCAAGCAGCTCGTGAACGTTTGTATCGGGTGTAATTATTAACTTATTCATAATATCCTTATTTAATTATCATACGTTAGTAATCTTCTCTCGCCTTCGACAGCCCGGAAAGGATTGATATCCTGTGTTACCTCAAGCGTTCCCAAATATTCACCCTTCTTTCCTCTTACTGCATAGTAGGCTATATGAACATACTTTCCTTTGAAGTTAATCCAGAACTTTGCCGAATCCTGTTTGCCTTCACGAAAGTCATTCACAATCTGTTCAACTATATGCACGCTTTTTGGCGGATGACAAAACTGTACCTTCCTTCCGAGTATAGCATTATTTCTTTCGAATATTCTGTCCTCACCATGCGAAAAGAACTTAACGCGGTCGTCTTTATCTACAAAAGTCAGGTCAACCGGCAAACTATTGAACAACGCTTCAAGCTCTTCAACCGAAAAAGAACCTGTTGACAACTGAATTCTTCCGTTAGCATCCTGCTGAGGTTCAACATACCCTTCAATTTGCGGCACCCATTTTTCTGTTGGAGAGAACAGGCAGTAACCAATTTCATCACTCTGCTTATATATTTCGTACCAGTCTATTTCAGTAAAAGCATCCATGCACATGGGGAAAAGAATATTCTCTTCTTTATAAATCATCTCCTCAATAGCTTTGACTGCTGGTGCAAGAACAAATTCAATGTAACCAACAAGCTCGCCAGCAATAACCTTACTGCTTTCGCGAAAAAGTTTCTGTGCCGACTTCAGGAACTCTCTTACTTCATCATGTTTTCCCCACATAACCATTGGCGGACCGGTAATGCTGTATTTTTCAAGATAAGGGAATACAAGATTTTCTTTTCTTACATAATGTTTCTCAACATCCATCAAAGAATTAAACGCAGAACG
Source organism: Ignavibacteria bacterium (assembly GCA_037447335.1). Taxonomy (GTDB): domain Bacteria; phylum Bacteroidota; class Ignavibacteria; order Ignavibacteriales; family Ignavibacteriaceae; genus JBBIGV01. Next base: position 12,330 of record JBBIGV010000063.1, read on the forward strand.
TATTTTCAGGAGAAGTTCTTCCGCATCGGAAGTTTCTTCCATTAATTCCGCCTGCCTGAACATACTTTTTAGATCAATCAACTGTTTGGTTAACTCTGCATTCTCTTTACTCATTGTATCAACAGGATGACCGGCAGGAACGCTTCTTGCTGAAGACAGATCAATTTTACCCTTAAGTGCATCTGTATGAATATCACAAAACTTCAGCACTTCCTTTTGCGGCAAGCCTTCATTTATAAGCTCCTGCTCTGCCCTTACAACCTCGCCATAAGGAACACTACCCATTAATTCGGTTAACTTCTGCCGTGTCTCTTCAACGCTAACGCCTTTGTGAAGATCGAGTATTAATTTCTTTAACTGATCCACTCTCATTTTACTATTATCTAATACTTCACTCATTGTATTACTCTTGTTTTCTGTTTAAAAAAAATTGATATGTTATTATACTTCAACGTCTTTAATCACTTCACCATTCACTCCGATTACCACCACTCTCAAAGGAATATTTTTGCCGGATGTTTCAATTGCATTCGCCGCAAGCTGGTACAAGCCGCTGCAGCATGGAACCTGCATTATTGTTACTGTAATTGATCTGAGTTCTGATACTTTTATCATTTCAACAAGCTTATCAAGATAAATTTGCTGATTCTCATCAAGCTTTGGACATGCAATTGCAATGCTTTTTCCATTCATAAAATCCTTATGAAAATCGCCGTATGCAAAAGCGCAGCAATCTGCTGCAAGCAGCAGGTCCGAATTCTGAAAATAATTAGCATAAGGTGAAATCAGATGAAGCTGCACAGGCCATTGAGTAAGCCGTGAACCTCTCTTACCCGTTTCATCACTTCCGTTAGTTGGCTCAAAGCTGAACTGGTGGCTGCCCGGGCACCCGCCCCGCTGATTTGAAGCGACTCTTCTTTCACCTGCAAGAGGATTAACAATTCCTTTCTCAGATAAATATTCTACAGCTTGCTGGAAATATTCCATCTCATCATGTTCTATCAGATGCTCAAGATGTGCTTTAATTACGTTTGAGCCGCCATTGACTATATATTCCATTACCTTTCGTTCATTATACGGTTCTGCCTCTCTTTCCTCAATTGTGATTGCGCCGGTGGGGCAGTATCCCAAACAAGCGCCAAGCCCATCGCAGAACAAGTCGCTTATCAATCTGGCTTTTCCGTCTATTATTTGTAGTGCACCTTCGTGGCAGGACGGCACACAATCGCCGCATCCATCGCACAGCGCTTCGTCTATTTTAACTATTTTTCTAATCATTTTAGTGTTTTTATATAATCAGATATTTTTATCTGATTAAATTTACGCCCTTTCTTAATTAATCGCAAGTAAATTCGTGAGTTTGATTTGGAATTCTTTTCAGGTATCCATTGTTGTATTCTTTGCAAGTATGGTTATTTATTTAAGGAATTATTATTAAGTTAGCAATTATGAAAACCGGTAAGATAAACGAGATCGTCTTTCTCGATTTTTTTAATAGTCTGTCCGATGGACAAAAAGAGCGCTGCGGGGAAATTATCAGAGACCTGTTAGCCGATAAAACTGATATTACCGGCATTTACCTCGATCTCTACCAAAGATCATTATATGCCGTCGGTAAGATGTGGGATCATAGTAAACTTTCCGTAGCCGAAGAGCATATGGCAACAAAGATCATCGAGAATCTTGTAAATCTTTTCCGTCCATTCACCAACGGAAGGCATGTAAATAAAACTGCAGTTATAAGCTGTATAGATAAAGAATACCACGAGCTTGGCGCAAGGATGGCTGCAAACATTTTTGAGTTTAACGGGTGGAATACTTATTTCCTTGGTGCTTCTTTACCCACACGGGAAATAGTAAGGTTTGTTGACTCAAAAAAAAACCTGATGTGGTCGGTCTGTCTTTTAATCTCTATCTCAACCTGCACAGGCTTACAGACGTAATTGATAAGATAAGGAAAAACCACCCCGATATATTAATTATAATTGGCGGGCAGGGATTAAAAGAAGAAAAGGATAATATCATTCCTTCACTCGGTAACGTAAAATATTTTGAAGATATAAAGCAACTCGATAACTTCCTTAAATCCGAAGAAGCTAAAAAGATTTAAAATCCCGATAGAAGGCAATTCATTATTCAAAATAACATTGCTTTGTACTTTGCCGGCTGCCTTTCCTAACGGAAGGTAAACGGATATATGTTGGGATAGTCTGCTGTCAGGCAGATTAGGAATGATACTCCGACACCACGATCACTCCACTGTCAACCCGAATCCTGTCCATCAAAGGCGGATTGTTTGGGATTATTTCAGATTCACCCAATCACCAGGATTTCAAATTCCATCGCTGTTTCGTCCTCTGCTCAATAATTTTTGCCTCTCATAATAAATATTTGATTGCTCACCTGTATTCAACTAATTTCGGGGGAGATGAGAAAGTTATTTTCAATATTGAAACACACCGGTGCACTTGAAGCTGTTATTTGGATTGCGGCATTAACTTACCTTGCACTTGTCACTATTGATTCCGCTTCTCATTTATCATTCTGTGTTTTTAAGAATATCGGGATTGGATTTTGTCCCGGCTGCGGGATCGGCGCTTCCATCTATCTTACAATACATATGAAAATTGCCGAGGCAATTGCTGCTCATCCGTTAGGTCCGATTGCCGTCATTATTCTGGTACATAGAATTTTCACCCTCACAAAAACTGCCTTCAATTATTTCCGAAACCATCAACACAATAAAATTCAAAAAGGAGAAAGCCATGGCAAACCTGATACATCTTATGCCAAACCTTGAATATGATGAAATGATGTACATTCAATCCCTCGTTAAAGAATTTGACGAAGAGAAGCTGAAACAGTTTGCAGCAATTTATAACTCACGCAGGAAAGACCCGCAAACAATCCTGCTGCTAACCCTTGTCGGATTCATCGGCATTGCCGGCGTGCAGAGATTCTTTTTAGATCAGATAGGAATGGGAATATTATATTTGTTCACCGGCGGGCTATGTCTTATCGGAACGATTGTAGACCTGGTGAATCATAAAAACCTTACTTTCAACTACAATCAAAAAGTTGCTCGTCAGGTTATAGCAATGATCTCCGGCTAAATTAATCGGAGTGTCTCTATCCTTTATTGAAAGAAGCCGGCGCTTTTATGAGTGAGTACAAAAGCGTCATTTAAGAATCTCAGGCTGCTATTCCTTGCTGTATGAAATGGAAAGGGATGAGATGCTGAAACCTGTCTCCACATGGCAGTCGGGCAAGGGCGGGCAAGTTCAGTAAGACATTGCAGAGAGTCGTGTCATTCAGAATGACCGGGTATAAAAAAAATTACTTTTCATCAGCTTCCGCCTTAACAGAAAACTCACTAATTTTATTTAAGAATTTTAAAACAACTTTCGTACAAACAAATATTAACATGGAAAGGGGAAATGAAAGTGAAATTTTTATCAGCATTCATACTAATTGTAATTTTTATATCAACTTCACCTGCCTCAATTGCACAATGGGTTCAAACCAGCGGACCTGATGGCGGTACTGCAGGCGCATTCGCATACGACGGCTATCGCATCTATGCCGGTATGCAGCCCGGAGGAGTTTTCATCTCAACTAATAATGGACAGAACTGGCAAAGAAGCAATTCTGGCTTACCCGCGCATGCATCCACAATATCTTTTCTGCTTGTAAAAGATGACCTCGTATTTGCCGTAATGTATTCGCCGGGCGTTTACGTATCGTCCGATTCCGGAAATACCTGGCAGCAATCCGGCAGCGGATTGCCTAATTCCACTATGAGATTTATCGGTAAAGCTGAATCATACCTGTTTATCGGAGTTGGTTATCTTGTGTACAGATCAACAGATAACGGTGCAAGCTGGGCTTACAGCGCACTCGGCATTGGCAGCAGCGAACCAAAATCTTTTTACTATAAAGATAGCCTTTGCTTTGTTGGAACTTCTAACGGATTTTATGTATCGGATAACTTCGGCGATAATTGGTCGGAAAGAAGCAGCGGACTGATCAATAAAAATATAAAAGATATTATCGGACTGGAAGATTATCTCTTCGTTTATACCGATGACGGGATTTACAGAAGTTCAGATAACGGATTGAACTGGACAATGACCGCATCCGGATTTCCGTACTTAATTTATGCAAAGTTTGAGGCAATCGGCTCCGACCTTTTTGTTACTGCAGGCGACTGGGGTGTTTACAGATCAACGGATATGGGATTAATCTGGGATCCGTTCGGAAACGGTTATCCTGAATCAACTACAGTAACTTTGTTAAGTATCAACAGCTCGCTGTTTGCCGGAAACAGCTCAGGGATCTACAGCGTTGAATACCCGGATACAGAGTGGGTCCGCCGCTGCAACGGCTTGTATGCTGTAAACATTTCCTGCTCGGCTAAGAAAGATAATATTATTCATGCAGGCGGAGCGAACGGTCAGATTTTTATTTCCTCTGATTATGGCGAAAGCTGGATAACCAAAAAAATCCCGGGCATTTCAAACAGTATTAAGTGTATAGCATTATTGGGTGATACCATCTTTACCAGCAGCGGATGGCTTCTTTATTACTCAACCGATGGCGGTGACACCTGGTTTACCGTAAATCTTTATGCTTCACAGATTACTTCACTGGCTATTCGTGATAATGAAATATATGTCGGCACTTCAAACGTTGATGGCGTGTGGCGTTCAACAGACGGCGGAAATTCCTGGATGCAGGTAAATAACGGACTGACAAATATCTATATCAACGCTGTCGAAACGGATGAAGTAAATGTTTATGTTGGTACGCAGGAAGGTCTTTTTATTTCATCTGATAATGGAAATAACTGGGTTAAAGCGGCTGGTGGATTCCCGACAAACCTTTTTGTTACAACAATTAAAGCTTTCGACAACACAGTCTATGCTGGTGGAATTTACGGATTATACCGCTCAACAAACTATGGAAGTAACTGGCAATGGAAGGGGTTTTCGAATCAGATAGTGCAAGCTATTGAAGGCAGGGACAGTATCGTATTCGCAGGTACTGTTATGGGAGGTGTGTTTTTATCAACCAACTACGGCAATACATGGAATAACAAAAGTGCGGGGCTGCCGGATTTAAATCCCTCCACTTTAGTATTAATCAACGATGTGCTCTTTACCGGAATCAGAGGACACAGCATGTGGAAAAATTCCTCGCTCCTAACCGGTATAAAAGAGTATGCCGGCGCACCTGATAAATTTATTTTATATCAGAATTATCCAAATCCGTTTAATCCATCTACAAGCATTCGGTTTACTGTAAGCAATTCACAGTTAGTTACATTAAAAGTTTTTGATATTCTCGGAAAGGAAGTAGCTGTACTTCTTAATAAAGAATTATCGGCGGGACACTATGAAGTTGAATTTGACGGGCGTAATCTTTCAAGCGGAATATATTTCTACAGGCTGCAAAGCGGAGAATTTTCCGAAACAAGGAAAATGATATTGATGAGATAATCAGCACCTTGAAATGCTGAAACATCCGTTAACTAACGGACAGCATGACATTGACAGAGAGCCGGGTCATTCAGCATGACAGTGGCAGAGAATGCTCACCACAAAACCCCCGGAACGGTTACCTGATGTACAGAATGTTATTCCTTCCAATCCGGAATTCTGCCCGGCGTCCATGGCGCTTTCAGTTTATCCATTTCAGATTCAAGATTCTTTGCATCAATTTCTATTAAACTCTGTAAATCACGTAACACAATCCTGAATTCATCCGCAGCTATCTGATAATTATTTACATAAGAAGTGGTTGGTGCTGATGTTGTCCGCCATAAATTGCCCGAAACTTCATTCAACCTGTTCCAGATAGTTGGATTAGTTGGTTCGTTAGAGCTGCTTATTGTTTCATCTCGTACAAGAACTGTATATATCTCTTTATTTTTCAGAAGTATTCTGTCTGCCAGTTCCGTCAAACGGTGAGGAGCTTTTTCGGTCTGCCGCAAAGCAATTTTAATTATTTCAATTCTTGCTGAAAGGCTGTTCACTGTTTCAACTGCAACTGTTACAGCACGGCTTAGTTCCGCAACTTTCTTCTGGAATGCAACAAGTTCATTTCTGTCTGCTGCAGCTTGTAGTTTTCATTCTCAAGAGTTTTTTCATCAATCTCTCTTAAAGGAGAATAATTATCAAGTATGTAGAATCCTCTTCCGAAAGCAGCAAGCACAAGATCATTTTCACGGCGCTGAATATCCATATCTCTCACTGCCTGTGTGGGCAGATCTCCTTTTAGCTGAATCCAGGTTTTCCCTCCGTTGATGGTAAAGAAAACACCATACTCTGTTCCGGCAAAAAGCAGATCGGGTTTGATATGATCCTGATTCAATGAGTAAACGACCTGCGGTTCTTTCAAATCGCCTGTAACTGATCTCCAGCTTCTTCCGCGGTCATTGCTTACAAGAATATATGGTTTAAAATCGGAACGTTTATGATTATCAAATGCTGCATAAACTGTGTTAGCATCATGAAGAGAAGCAAACAGGCAGCTTACATAAGTCATTTCAGGAACGCCGGGGAATGTTTCGATTTTTCTCCATATTTCACCGCCGTTTTCCGTTACCTGTATAAGCCTGTCGTCTGTTCCAGCATAAATCAAACCTTCAACTAAAGCTGATTCTGAAAGTGAAACTATATTTCCGTAAAAAGATGTTGATGCATTTTTAGATACTGCATCCACACTCCAGACTTTATCCATTACGGGCAGCCTGTTTCTGTCAACCTGTCTTGTAAGATCGTCACTTATAACCTGCCAGGTATTTCCCCTGTCATCACTTCTGAAAACTTTATTAGCCGCAGCATAAAGTCTGTTTGCATGCGGACTGATAATCAGCGGAGTATCCCAGTTCCACCTGTAAGGTTCTTCGACCGGTCTTTCCTGTGGTTTGATGCTTAATCTTTCGCCGCTATGCATATCATATCTTGTTAAACCGCCATACCGCCACTGACAATAAATGATGTTCGGGTTTTCAGGGTCGGTAAGAGCTTCATATCCATCGCCGCCGACAAGCGGAATATAATCTGCATTAACAATGCCTTCATTATTAATTGTTTGGGAAGGAACTATCATGCTGTTATTATCCTGTGTTCCTCCCATTACACGGTAGAACGGCTCATAGTTATCAACACTTACTCTGTAGAACTGTGTAATCGGAAGATTATCTTTAAAGTGAAATGTTTCGCCAGCATCAAATGTTTCATAAATGCCGCCATCGCCGCCAATCAAATAATGATCAGTATTACCCGGGTTTATCCAGAGGGCATGGTCATCAACATGTCTTCCCTTCAAAGAGATGTTTTCGAAAGTTTTTCCGCCGTCTTTTGTAATTACAGAGCGTGTATCGAGAACATAAACTTTATTTACATCGGCAGGATCGCAGACAATCTCGCTGTAATACTGCGGACTTGAATTTTTATAATTACTCATCTTCCCCCAGCTTGCACCGCGGTTTGTAGTTCTGAAGAAACCACTCTTATCATCTGCAGCTTCTATAATTGCATAAACATAATCGGGATTAACTGGAGAGATGGCAAGCCCGATTCTTCCAACATCACCGGAAGGTAAACCGCTTGTAAGCTTATTCCATGTCTTGCCGGCATCTGTTGATTTGTAAATAGCAGACTCCGGTCCGCCGTTTATTAGTGTCCATACGTGTCTTCTTCTCTGGTAAGAAGCTGCATAAAGCATCGGGGTTACGCGGGTCCATTACAACATCTGTTACACCGGTATTTTCACTTATGTAGAGAACAGAATCCCATGTAGTTCCATAATCAGTTGATTTGTACAAACCTCTTTCACCTCCGGGACCCCACAAAGGACCTTGTGAAGCGACATAAATTACTTTTGAATCACGGGGGTCAATTAATATTTTTGCAATGTGTTCTGATTTTTTCAGCCCGATATTTTTAAAGCTTTTGCCGCCATCTTCAGAGCGGTAAACACCATCACCCCACGAAACACTCCGCTGATTGTTGTTCTCGCCTGTTCCAACATAAACAACGTGATGATTGTTTGGGTCTAATGTTACACAACCGATTGAATGGGAACCATATTTATCGAAGATTGGCTGCAATGTAGTGCCAGAGTTGTTTGTCTTCCAAACATTTCCGCATGCAACTGCGACATAATATTCATGATAGTTATAAGGATTGACTGCGAAATCCGTAACCCTGCCGGATGTAACAGCCGGACCGATTGAACGGAACTTCAATCCATTAAATGTTGAAGATTTATATGGATTTTTATCCTTGTCAGATTCATCATTCTGTGCAGATACTGAAGTGATTAAAAAAAGTGCGGCAAAAATGAATAGCAAAGAACGCAGCATAACAAACTCCGGAGTTGTGACGATTATTAAAGAATTAACAAGATTACCAATAAGCAAACTTAGAGGAGTTATAAATTTTTTCCAAAGAATTTTAGTAATGTTTTGAAAGAAATTCATGAAACTGCAGGCTGGTCCTCCGGGGAAGAGACGATTCACTTTCTCAGTAGTGTTAACATTTCAATAGAGTTTTAAAACATTTTATTGCAAAAGTTATCTCAACATTTATAATTAAAATATTAATTATCTCTGCCATAAAAAAGCCTGCTGTGAGGCTGACCAAAAA
>JBBIGV010000064.1:0-20510 GCA_037447335.1 Ignavibacteria bacterium
GTTGTTAAAATTATTTGATATAAGTTTAGGGTGTCCCAATGCGTAAGTCAGGAAATATATCTTTTATTTAAAATTCAGCTTATTAATATTCTTATTCGTGTCGTGCGGTAAAGAAGAAAATCAGACTCCTGCTCCCCGTGAAAATCAGGTTAACACGGAGAATGCATTTGCACCGAGAATAAAATCAGAGGTTCAGATGATTTATGAGTTTAACAAAGAGGAGAATAGTTGGTCTGAAAAAGGTTTTAAATCGAGGGAAATTGAATATGATTCCAGAGGGAATACAACTGTTTCAAATAATTTCAGACGAGACGGACGCCTGCACAACAGAGCGATCTATCAGTACGATCCGAATGGAAACATCACAGAAATTGCCTGGAAGGATTCATCCGCCTCGTTATTCTATCGGGATTCATATGAATATAATCAACAGGATTTGTTATCGAGGATAACCCGATATGATTCCATCGGTGCGGTAAACAGCCGTTTTTTTTATAAATATGATGCTAACGGAAACAGAATTGAGCTCATCGGTTATACCGAAACAGCAGAAGTTATGCAGACAACTTATTACAGATATGATAACAATGTTTTACAAGAAGAACTATTTTATGCGCCCGATGGAAGTTTCTCATCAAAAACCGTTTTCTCGTATGATGACAAGGGGAATAATATCAGTTTTACACGTTTAAATCAGGATGAGTCTATCGTTTTCCACTATGAATTTATCTATGATGATGATAACCGCCTGGTAGAAGAAAGAAGATATAGTGCCGGAAAAAGTTTGCAGCATCTTATTAAATATACTTATAACGAAAGAGGTCTGTTAATTGAAGAGGAATATACTGATTCAGATGAAGAGCCATTCAGGCGTTTTACTTATTCATATGAACTTTATGAAGATAATTGAGCCAGATCAGCTTTTCTGTGAAGAATAATTGCATTTAACTGTTATCACCTGCTGCATACTATGTGGAAATTAGCTAAGATATAGCGTAATTTTATAAATAAGATAATTTCTATTTTTTTAGAATAAACTTTTAGATAGAAGATGAAAAAAAATAATATAATATTCGTTCTGCTTTTCCCTTGCCTGCTTTTTGCGCAACAAAGTAAATTCGAGTTTGAATTTGATTATGCACAATTTGCGTATGATGAGGGCTCAAATTTTATAGAATTCTATTATTCTTTCGATCAAAACAGCCTGCTTCATGAAAAAACCGATTCGTCTGTTATTCTTGAAGGAATTTTGGAGGTTCAGATATCTGATTCAGCAATACAAAATGAAATCATTAAACAAGAATGGATAATTTCACACGAAATTTTCGATGATGAGGAAAAGGGAAAGAGCCTTGTTGGAGTGGTGAGCTTTGTGCTGCCGAAAGGGATTTATAAGTGTGTCGTAGTTGGTAAGGATGCCCCTAATAGTAGTATTAACAGAGCCTATACAGAATACATCAGGGTTGAGCCATTTATAGGGGGAAATATTTCTATTAGCGATATACAGCTTGCATCTAAAATTATTCAGAATAATGCTAACAGCTCTTCAATCTTCTACAAGAATAGTTATGAAGTTGTCCCGATACCTGGTTCGATTTTTGGAGAAAATCAGCCCGTAGTATTCCATTATTTTGAATTATATAACCTCAATGTGATAAAACATCAGGAGGCTGTAAGGCTTAATACAATAGTGGTTAACAGCCTTGGAAATCCGGTCTTTAACAAATCAAAGATGATTAAACCGTCTGCAGGTTCAAGAGTAGAGGTAGGAACTGTTATAGTTCATAAACTTCCTACGGATACTTATACACTTATAATCGCGCTAATAGACAGTATTGGAAACTATGGCGTGACATCATCAAAAAGATTTTATGTCTATAATCCTTCAATAGCAGTTGAACAAACAACGCCGGAAGGTCTTTCAGGTGCATTTTTATCTCACTTCGGCGTAATGTCGGAAGAAGAAACGGATGATCTGTTCGAAAAATCAAGATATATTGCAACTGTAAGTGAATTAGATCAATACAAAAAATTGACAAGTATTGAAGGTAAGCGGGAATTCTTATATCAATTCTGGAAATTGCGCAATCCCAATCCATTAGATGATAGAAACACACATTATTTAAATTATCTTAGCCGGATTGAGGCTAGTAATCAACAATTCAGCACTTTAGGCAGAACAGGCTGGAAGACCGACCGTGGAAGGGTGCTGATAACCTACGGAGAACCAAATGATATCGAACGTTTTCCAAGTCAGACCGATGTAAGACCTTATGAAATATGGCATTATCATGATATAGAAGGGGGAGTAATTTTTGTGTTTGCTGATTTAACCGGATTGGATTATACTCTATTGCATTCAACTTTACGAGGTGAAATAAGAGATGATGCCTGGGTTAGAAGGATCTATGTGAGGTAACTTTAATATATATAAAAATATTTTTGTATCAATATAAACACGAAAGTGCGGATCACTGAAATAATAAGGTAGATGTAATTGAGGTATTTTATTGAGCAAGCCCTGTTTTTAGTATTGAGCCGCTTTTTCAGATTTTTCGGCATTAAAACTGCCCGTAGATTAGCCGCTCCGATGGCATATTTCTTTTTTTATATACTTCCTGTCAGAAAAAAAACCGTTCTTGAAAATCTTGCTATTGCATTCCCTGATAAATCTTCTGATGAGAGATATCAATTAGCCTTTAATTGTTATAAAAGTTTTGCCGTTAGTCTTGTAGAAATATTATATATGCCATCACTGACGCCAGAGCATATGAAGAAAATGGTCGACTGTCCTAATAAAGAACTTATAGTAAAAAGTTATAATGAAGGTAAAGGTGTAATACTTCTGTCTGCTCATTTTGGCAATTGGGAGTATGTGGCGGCATCGGTAAGCTTACAGATTGGAATACCTTTTTCAGTTATTGTAAAACCACAAAGTAATCCCTACGTCAATAACTGGATGAATCGGGTTAGAACGCAATATATTAATAAAGTAGTTCCTTTAGGGATTTCAATTAGGAATGTCTATAAAGAATTAAGCAGTAAAAATATTGTTGCTATGGTAGCTGATCAGCGAGGGCCCGCCGAAGGTTTGCGAGTAAAATTTTTTGGAAGAGATTCAGCAGTTTATTCAGGTCCGGCAATGTTAGCTTTGAAAACAAGCGCCCCGATTATTTTTGGTGTTGCTATCAGGCAGGCTGATTATTCGTATGAAATCGTTCTTCAGAAAATTGATCAGTCTAACCTGCCTGATGATGAAGAAGGAAAAGTTCGTGGGCTAAGCCAGCGGCATATATCATTTCTCGAATCAATAATCAGGCAGCATCCCGAACAGTGGTTTTGGATGCATAAGAGATGGAAGTATTAATGCCAAATCATAATGACATAGAGAAGATACTAGTAATACAAACTGCGTTTATTGGCGATGCAATTCTTACTCTACCCATGCTGCAGGAGTTGAGGAGGAAAAATCCGGATGCTCAAATTGATATAATTGCAATTCCATCAACCAAAGAAATTTTTGAAGCTTCGGCTGCAGTAACCTCCGTTATAGTTCTCGACAAAAGAGGCAGTCACAAGTCCATTTATCAATTCATATTATTCTGTAAGGAAATAAGAAAAAAAAACTATACAAAAATTTATTCTCCCCATCGTTCATTCAGATCTGCTTTTATTGTGATGCAGTCAGGCGTACGTGAAACTTACGGGTTTTCTTCCGCCAGCCTGAAATTTGTTTATAAGAATATTGTCGAGTATCAATTGAACCAGCATGAAGTAAAGAGAAATCTTATGCTTGCAGGTTTCGATGTTAGTGGTGATAATTGGAAAATATTTCCTTCTTTGAAAGCAAATAATGATGACAAATTAATTGCCGAACAATTCTTTGCAGGCTTAAACAAAAAGGCTTTGTTTGCTGCAGTAGCTCCTAATAGTATATGGGGCACAAAAATTTACCCCAAAGAATTTTACATCGAAATAATTAAATATTTGATTTCTGAATCATTCCACGTACTGCTAATCGGAGGGGATCGGGATACAAAATTGTGCGATGAAATAGCTAAAGAATTTAATGGTAGTGTCAGCTCAGCAGCCGGCAAATTCAGTATTCTTCAATCAATAGAGATATTAAGACGCACAAGCATATTAATTAGTAATGATAGTTCCCCGACACATATGGGTATGTGTGCTGATATCCCGGTATTAACTATTTTTTGTTCAACTTCCCCGCTTTTCGGTTTTTATCCTTATAATGAGAAAAGTGATTTTGTGAGTTATGACGATCTGTCATGCAAACCTTGCGGAATACATGGTTACAGCCAATGCCCGCTTGATCATTTTAACTGTGCAAATAAATTAAAGCCAGATAAGATTATTGAAAAGCTAAGAAGTATGCTTGTGTAAAGAATTCTTATCAGGTATTTCCGTAAAAATCCTTTAAATTATGTCAAAGAATTTTATTAAAAATGGATTTTAAAAAATTAAAAGAGATTAAAAATTTTTTCATTTTAATTGTGCCTGAAGGTCGCGGAACAAGTGCAAAGCAGCGTAAAGTGTCCTCATTCAGGCTATTGGTAATTATGTCTGCTTATTCAGTTCTTGTAGCGTTTTTGGGATTTTTATTCCTTAATATTACCCCGGTGAAGGATTGGATTTTCCCGTCTTCGGGTCTTTCAAGCCAGGAAGTTCAACAAATAAATGATCTGAATGAAAAAGTAATCTTTCTTGCTAAGGAGATGGAATCTTTGAAATCAACTAATGAACGGCTTAGATTTGCCATGCATCTGGGTGATAGTTTGCTGATTGATTCTTTAATTAAAAGTGCCGATACCTCATCCGGATTAAATACCGGGAAGAAAACAGGCGGGAGTATTATTTCTGTTTTTAGAAAGATTATAAAAAATAATATACCCCGGGATTTAATACAGGATTCTCAATATTATTTAATCAGACCGGTAACCGGTTATGTAAGCCGGGACTTTAACACCGATAAAGGTCATTTCGGGATGGACTTTGTTGTAAAAACCGGAACCCCGGTTGTTAGTGCTGCTAATGGTTATGTTTTATTTTCCGGGTATACAGTAAAAGACGGATATATGATAATTATTGCTCATCCGGGCGATCTGGTTACAATATATAAACATTGCTCTGTACTTTTAAAAAAGGAAAGAGATAGAGTTTTACAGGGAGAACTCGTAGCACTTAGTGGAAATACAGGCGAGATTACAACCGGACCGCATCTGCATTTTGAAGTTTGGTATGATGGACGCCCTGTTGATCCTAAAAAGTATTTTATCAACTAATCTGAAAGGAGAATAGAATTGAAGATGAAAAATGTAAACGAATCTAAAGACGAGTTCACAATTATCAGCTCAGGTGTAACTATTGAGGGGAAGGTTAGCTGCAACGGTAACATTCGCATTGATGGAAATGTTAAGGGAGACGTAATTGCCAAAGGTAATATCACAATTGGTGAGACCGGAGAGGTAAATGGACAGGTGCAGGCAGATGTTATTACTTTAGGCGGAAATATTTTCGGTTCGGTTAATGCTAAAGAGAAGATCATTCTTGAGTCTAAATCTGTTCTCAAAGGTGATCTGTCAACCCGGATTCTCGTGATCGAAGCAGGTGCTAAGTTTGATGGAAAGAGTACTATGAGTAGTTCAAAGGAGCAGCCTGTTCATCCACCACAGGGCGGATAAATTGAATAAAAAAAAAGAGTCTGACAGCCTGATTGGTATTTCAAAAGAAATTGCGCCTTATCTGGGTATGGGGGTTCAGCTCGCAGCTACTATAGTAATTATGCTCTTTATTGGAAATTGGCTGGACAAAAAATTCGACGAAAAACCATTATTTACAATAATTTTTGCGATTCTGGGGGTAATAACGGGTATGTATAATCTTATCAGAACTGCACTTAGCATTGGAAAGAAATCAAATAAGCAAGAAAAATAGAATTGGCTTCGCAGCCTGGGTGATAGTAGTAGCTTTTTTATTGGCTTTTTTGATTATGCTATTCAGATATTTAAATATCCTCACAGAAGAGCTTTTTGTTAATTTTATTACCGCTAAAATACTTACAACAATACATTTCTTCGCAGGCTATGCTTTGATGGGCGCAGGGTTAAAAAAAGCTGATAAATCATTCATCAAAATAGTTTTTGGCGGCATGGTAATCAGGTTGTTTTTGATGCTGGGCGCGATTTTCATGGGTCAAAAATTATTGAATGTTAGGGATAATTCTTTTATCTTTTTAGTCTTTATTTTCTACTTTTATTACTTAACACTGGAAATATATTACCTTTCGAAAAAGGCAATAAAAAAATAGAATGAATACTGATACAACATCCGTGCTTTCAGAAACTGTTGCTACATCCCAGGCTCCACACCAGGATAATAGCTGGATAATGCACCACATTATGGATGGCAATTATCTTGATTTTATGCCTTTTTTTAAGATTTATCTGCCAACCTTTGAGCTATTTGGTATTCATATCGCTATCACCCGTCATGTTGTGTTTTTATTTATTGCGGCTATACTTCTCGTGCTACTAATGCGATATGTAGCCAGGAGTTATAAAGAATCGTTAATTCCCAAAGGGGCAGCCAATTTTTTTGAAGTTATTATTCTTTTTGTAAGGGATGAAATAGCACGCCCCACTATCGGAAAGGGTTATGAAAAATTTCTGCCATATTTGCTCACTGCATTTTTCTTTATTCTTATAAGTAATTTTCTTGGCTTAATACCATTTTCTGCAACCGTAACAAGTAATATTGCAGTTACATCTGTACTTGCGATTTTTTCATTTGTTGTAATTCAGTATGGAGGCATAAAAAACAACGGTTGGTTTGGTTACTTCAAAGGATTAATACCTCATGGTATTCCGGTTTTTCTTTTACCTATTATGGTGGTTGTGGAATTTATAGGATTATTTACAAAACCCTTTGCGCTGGCTATTCGTCTTTTTGCGAATCTGACTGCGGGTCATATAGTAATTTATGCTCTTATAAGTTTGATTTTTGTAATGCAATCATATTACATCGCGCCCGTTTCGGTAGGAATGGCGCTCTTTATATATTTGCTTGAAATACTTGTTGCTTTACTTCAGGCATATATTTTTACAATGCTGTCCTCATTATTTATCGGGATGGCAGTACATCAGGATCATTAAAAAACATTAATAAATAAATATACAATTCAACAATAAGGAGGATCAGATGGATTTTGCTGCATTAGCCGCCGGTATAGGTGCCGGATTAACAATTATAGGAGCAGCTCTTGGTATTGGTAAATTAGCAGGCGCTGCTATGGATGCAAGCGGAAGACAGCCCGAAGCTGCCGGTACTATAAGAGTATCAATGATTATTGCTGCTGCTCTTATAGAAGGTATTGCACTCTTTTCACTTGTGATCTGCTTCCAGTTAGCAGGTAAATAATTTATTGAAGGAGTGTGAATACACTCCTTTAATTTTCAATTTAACCAAAAGGATATATTCATGCTATCTGCTATTACAATTGCATTGCTGGCGCCCGAAGGCGAAGGCGGTGGTGGTCTGCTGTCTGTAGATTTCGGATTGGCATTCTGGACAGTTCTGATATTTACTTTGCTGCTTATAATTCTGAAAAAATTTGCCTGGAAGCCTATTCTTACCGCTCTGGATGAAAGGGAAAAAGCTATAAAGGAATCTTTGGAAAAGGCAGAAAAGGCTAAAGAAGAAGCACAAAAAATACTCGATCAAAATCAGGCTAATCTTGCAAAAGCGGAAGAAGAATCACGGAAGATCATCGAACAGAGCCGCACGTATGCACAGAAACTGAAGGATCAAATGATGCAGGATAGTAAAGAACAGGCTCAGAAAATGATTGAAAGTACTTCTCAGGAAATTGAGAGAATGAAGCAATCTGCTTTTGATGAGCTTAAATCTCAGGTTGCTGAAATTGCAGTAGATGCAGCAGAAAAATTACTGCGGCAAAAGCTGGATAAGGAATCGAATAAAAAAATAGTTGATAAATATCTTAAAGATATTACCAGGAATTAATGATGAGAAGCTCTAAAGTTGCGATCAGATACGCCAACTCACTGCTTGAAACTGCTATTGAAAATCAAAATTTGGATAGTGTTGCTGCAGATATGCAATTAGTTGCTTCAACCCTGGGTTCGAATCCGTTACTGGCAAAAGTTCTTATGAACCCCGTTATTAAGTCGGAGAAAAAAATCAGTATTCTTAAAGAAATTTTTGAATCGAGGATTGGTAAAGATTCGATGAACTTCCTTGTGTTTGTTGTAAATAAAAGCAGGGAAAATCTTCTCAGAGAAATTCTTTTAAAATTCCTTCGACTGAGAGATGATCATCTCGGTATTATAAAAGTTAATGTAACTACCGCATTCGAGTTTTCCGATGAACAGCAATCATTGCTTCGTGAAAAACTGGAAGCGGTTCTGAATAAAAAAATAGAATTTATTTTTAGTGTTAATCCGGAAATAATCGGCGGATTTGTTGCGCAGGTTGATGATGTGGTTTTCGATGCCTCATTAAAACATCAGCTTGAACTGATCAAAAAACAATTTTTATCGGGCAGTCCGTCTTTAAACTAATAAATGGAAATTAATAAGGAAGAAAAAAATGGCTGAAGTAAGACCAGATGAAATTTCTGCGATACTTAGAAAACAACTATCGGGTTTTGAAAGTGAAGTAGATATCTACGATGTCGGTAAGGTAATTCAGGTCGGTGATGGTATAGCAAGAGTATATGGTTTAACAAAGGTAATGGCAAGCGAGCTTGTTGAATTCCCGAACGATGTTTTTGGAATGGTGTTAAACCTTGAAGAAGACAGCGTCGGATGCGTTCTTTTTGGTGATTCAGCCCTCGTTAAGGAAGGTGATGAAGTAAAAAGAACTAAAAAAGTTGCTTCTATGCCTGTTGGCGAAGCTATGCTTGGCAGAGTAATTACCCCCCTCGGTTTACCAATTGATGGTAAAGGAGCTATCAATACTGATAAATTTCTTCCCATTGAAAGAAAGGCTTTAGGTGTTATTCAACGGCAGCCGGTTAAAGAGCCGATTCAAACAGGTATTGTAGCTATTGATGCTATGATTCCCATCGGTAGAGGACAGCGTGAGTTAATTATCGGTGACCGTCAAACAGGTAAAACAGCAGTCGCTGTTGATGCTATCATAAATCAGAAATATACCCATACCGATGAAGCAAAAAATCTTGGCATTCAACCCGTTTATTGTATTTACGTTGCTGTTGGGCAGAAGAGTTCAACTATTGCACAGGTAGTTGCAAAACTTCAGGAGCATGGCGCCATGGACTATACAACAGTTGTAGCTGCGGCAGCTTCTGAACCGGCACCGCTTCAGTTTATCGCACCTTATTCAGGCGCTACTCTCGGAGAATATTTCAGGGATAATGGTATGCACGCCCTTGTAATATACGATGATCTTTCAAAGCAGGCTGCTGCTTACCGCGAGCTTTCATTATTGCTTAGAAGACCTCCCGGACGTGAAGCCTACCCGGGTGATGTTTTCTATCTTCACTCCAGACTACTTGAGCGAGCTTCAAAGTTAAGTGATGATCTTGGCGGCGGAAGTTTAACCGCACTTCCGATTATTGAAACCCAGCAGGGTGACGTTTCAGCCTACATTCCTACTAACGTAATTTCTATTACAGACGGTCAGATATATCTTGAGTCAAATCTGTTTAATGCGGGTGTAAGACCTGCTATCAACGTTGGTATTTCAGTATCACGTGTTGGCGGAAATGCTCAAATCAAAGCGATGAAGAAAGTTGCCGGTACACTTAAGCTGGATCTTGCTCAGTACAGAGAGCTGGAAGCGTTTGCAAAATTCGGTTCCGATCTTGATAAAACAACACGAAGAACTCTGGCTAAGGGTGCGAGGCTTGTTGAATTACTCAAACAGGGGCAGTATTCTCCGGTTCCGGTTGAGAGACAGGTTGTAAGCATTTATCTTGGCACAAACGATTTTCTTGAAAGCATTCCTGTTCATGATATAAATAGATTTGAAAAAGAAGTGCTTGAATTTATTGAAGTAAAGTACAACCATATTTTCGAAAATATCAAAAAAGAAAAACAGCTAAGTGATAATATTATTTCAGATATGCAAAAAGCAGCAGAAGAGTTTATCTCTACATTCAAAAAGAGTGAGAAAGTTCTCTGATAAATTATGGCAACACTACGCGACATTAAATTAAGAATTAAGGGTGTAAAAAGTACCCAGCAGATCACTAAAGCAATGAAGATGGTTGCCGCGGCTAAGCTGAGACGGGCACAGGAGAGGGTAATGAATGCCAGACCTTATACTCGTGAAATAGGGAATTTAATTGCCCGGCTTGCGAGTGAGGATGATCTTGTGAACAATCCCTATATAGCTCCTCGTGATGTGAAAAGTGCAGCCCTTGTTATTGTTACAGCGGATCGGGGTTTGTGCGGTGCATTCAATTCTAATTTGATAAAAGAGTCGCAGCGCTACCTGAATGAAGAATTGCTCAGCAAAAACATTACTCCACACCTGTATTGCATTGGAAAGAAAGGGCTTGATTTTTTCAGCCGGACACAGGCAGATTTTATCGGGAAGAAGCCGGGTATTTTTCAGGCGCTTAATCTTGAAGTTGCATTTCTCGTTGCACGTGATCTAATTGGCGGGTACCTGAATAATAAGTATGACAAAGTAACGATCATCTACAATGAATTTAAATCCATCATTCAGCAAAAAATTGTTATTGAAGACTTCCTTCCGGTACCTGTTTTAGGCAATGAAGGCGATTCAAAACTAAAAGCTGCAAACTATATTTATGAACCAGAGCAGAAAATGATATTTAACTCACTTCTTCCAAAACATTTGAACGGACAAATCTGGAGAATATTGCTTGAGTCAAATTCAGCAGAGCTTGCGGCAAGAATGACCGCTATGGATAATGCAACCACGAATGCAAAAGAATTAATCCGGACACTTCAGTTGAAGTTTAACAAAGAACGACAGGCAGCTATCACAAAAGAGATTCTCGAAGTGGTTTCGGGTGCAAATGCACTTAAGGAAAGCTAAAATCTGCATAATGATGTTGTTAAGGGTTAGAGACGAGATGAGATATGTTTGAGGAACTTTCCAGAAAACTTGATTTAACACTGAAAAAAATCCGGGGACAGGGTAAACTTACCGAAAAAAACATCTCCGAATCACTCAGAGAAATCAGAAGGGTTCTGCTTGACGCGGACGTAAACTACAAAGTTGCTAAAGTGTTTATTGAAAATGTAACTTCAAAGGCGCTTGGCAGGGAGGTTATAGCTTCAATTACACCAGGTGAACTTATAACTAAAATTATCTACGATGAACTCACTTCACTATTAGGCGGCAGTCAAACTGAATTGAGGATAAACCCGAGTGGTGTAACAACTATTATGATCGTAGGGTTACAGGGTTCAGGAAAAACAACCTTCAGCGCTAAGCTTGCTAAAAGATTATCATCTCAAAGAAGAAAGCCGATGCTTGCTGCTGCCGACATATACAGACCTGCTGCAATTGATCAATTAAAAAACCTTGGAAATAAAATCGGAATACCGGTTTTCTCTCTTGATGAAAAAGATGCTCGTAAAGTAGCCTCAGAATCAATATTGCATGCAAAATCGAATGGTTTCGATACAGTATTAATTGATACTGCCGGAAGACTTCATGTTGATGAAACGATGATGACGGAAGTTGAAGATATAAGAAATCTGATTCAGCCCACAGAAATTTTATTCGTGGTGGACTCAATGACCGGGCAGGATGCTGTAAATTCAGCCAAAGCCTTTAATGAACGTATAAATTTTGATGGCATCGTTCTCACAAAACTTGATGGAGACGCACGGGGAGGTGCTGCGCTGTCTATTAGGGCTGTGGTCGGAAAGCCAATCAAGTTTATCAGCAATGGTGAAAAAGTTGACGATCTCGACATTTTCTACCCCGAAAGGCTCGCATCCCGCATTTTGGGTAAGGGCGATATCATCTCTTTGGTTGAAAAAGCGCAGGAAACCTTCGAAGAAGACGAGGCAGCCCGGATCGAAGAGAAATTACGTAAAAATAAATTTGATTTTGACGATTTTCTTAAGCAAATTAAAACCATTAAGAAAATGGGTTCGTTATCGTCTCTCTTAAATATGATACCCGGACTCGGAGCCCAGCTAAAAAATGCTACTATAGATGACAAGGCGCTGATAAGGGTAGAGGCGATAATTAATTCAATGACGAAAGTTGAGCGTTCCTCCCCCAAAGTTCTCAACGGCAGCAGGCGCAAGAGAATTGCACGGGGAAGCGGTACCTCAATACAGGATGTTAACCGGCTTGTTAAACAGTTTGATGAAATGCAAAGGATGATGAGCAGATTATCAAAAAAAGGCGTTGGTAACATCCCAAATAAATTTAAACTAAATTGATAACGTATTATTATCAGGAGGATCAAAAAACTTGGCAGTTAAATTAAGACTCAGAAGAATGGGTAAAAAGAAACAACCTATATATAAAGTTGTGGCGGCAGATGCACGATCACCCCGCGATGGCAGGTTCCTGGAAACAGTCGGATTATATAACCCGCTGACACAACCACATACGATTGACCTTAAAGAGGAAAGAGTGATGTATTGGTTAAGTGCAGGTGCTCAACCAACAACAACCGTTAAAAATCTTCTGAGTCAGAAAGGGCTTCTCTTAAAGAGACATCTCGCTAAAAAAGGTTTACCGGAAGAAAAAATTCAGGCTGAGATGGATAACTGGATGAAAATGAAAGAAGCCTCAGCCCAAAAAACGAGTTTAAATAAAAAATCTAAAAAAGCTCAAGAGGAAAAAGCCAAAGAAGAGGAAGTAGTAAAAACTGAAGAAAGTACAGCAGAAGTAAAGGGTGCTGCTTCTGAAGAAAATACCGGGGAACAGGGATAATTTAATCTTTATCCACATATCCGGTTTTCGACTGTGCCTAATTCCAAAAGCTCCCTGCTCAACATAGGAGGTTCTTTCTATGAAAGAATTCGTCGAATATATAGCAAAACATCTTGTGGACCATCCGGAGAATGTTGTGGTTGAAGAAAAAACTCCGGAAGAAAACAAAATTGTTGTCTCCCTCAAAGTCCAATCGGAGGATATTGGTAAAGTGATTGGTAAACAAGGTAAAACTGCCCAGGCAATGCGAACTCTGCTTACTGCTATCGCAGCCAAAGATGGTAAAAGAGCAATTTTGGAGATTCTCGATTAAATAACTTTTTGAATAATGTTTTTTTGTGAGCGATTTTATTCTTATCGCCAAAATTATTGCAGTTTCCGGCGATAAAGGTTTTTTGAAAATTAAATCATTCTCGGATTTTCCTGAGAGATTCTTAAATCTTAAAAATGTGTACCTCGACTTTTTTGGTGAGAAAAAAAAATTATCTGTCGAGAGCGTTCAAATTAATAATAATGTATATTCATTAAAGTTCAAGAACTTCAATTCTTCCGAAGATGCAGCTGTCTTAGTCGGCAAAGAAATTTTTATTGAAGTTAGTGAATTGGCTGAACTGCCGGAGGATCATTATTATGTTCACGACATAATTGATAGTATTGTTTTTAGAAATGGTATTGAGTTCGGAAAGGTTAAGGATTTTTTAATACTTCCGGCTAATAATGTGTATGTTATTGAAACCGGAGATGGAAAAGAAATTCTGGTACCGGCAGTTTCAGAATTTATCGAAGACTTTGATTCCGCTAAAAAAATTCTGACACTTAAACCGGGAACAGAGCTATACGAAGAAGATAAGCATGATGAGAATTGATGTAATTTCTGCAATCCCGGAGCTGCTTTCCAGCCCCATGCAGAACAGCATATTGAAAAGAGCACAATCAAAAAAACTGGCGGAAATTCATCTTCATAACCTGAGAGATTACGCCTTTAATAAACACAAACAGATTGACGATAAACCTTTCGGCGGAGGACCTGGCATGGTTCTTAAACCGGAACCGTTCTTTGAGTGTATTGAAAAACTTCTGGCAGAACGAAAATATGACCACATAATTTTCACAACGCCGAAGGGAAGGATATTTAATCAGAAGATTGCGAACAGACTTTCGCTTTCTGACAATATTATGTTTGTTGCAGGGCATTACAAAGAAATTGATAATCGGGTCAGAGAAACTTTTGCAACAGATGAGATATCAATCGGCAATTATGTTTTAACCGGAGGTGAACTTCCGGCACTCGTAATTATTGATGCTGTTGTAAGACTGATTCCGGGTGTTCTCAATGACAGCGAATCAGCACTTCAGGATTCTTTCCAGGATGGTGAAGTTATTGAAGCGCCAAGTTATACCCGACCGGCAGAATACAGAGGCTTAAAAGTGCCTGAAGTTCTGCTTTCAGGTAACGATAAAGAAATTAAAAAATGGAAAGAGGAACAATCTCTTTTATTTACGGAGAGATGGCAAAATTTTAATTATAACGGAGAAACAAATGATTAATGTAAACAATATTATCCCCGAACAAACCCAGGTTGATTACCCCGCTTTTAATCCGGGCGATCAGGTTAAAGTATTTGTAAGGGTAATTGAAGGCGATAAGGAACGTCTTCAAACATTCGAAGGACATGTTATCAGCATAAGAGGCGCCGGCGCAGGCAAAACATTTACAGTTAGGAAAATTTCAAGCGGCGTTGGTGTAGAGAGAATATTCCCTTATTACTCGCCTAAAATTGCAAAAATTGAGATTGTACGCGAAGGTAAAGTAAGGAGAGCCAAACTTTATTACCTTCGTAAGCTTTCAGGTAAAGCTGCAAGAATCAAGAGCAAGAAGGTTTAACTTATACATGTTGCTGGTAAAGCCGCTTAAGTCAGCGGCTTTTTCTTTTCTGCAATCGGCTGAATTTAATTTTCGACATGCAACTATACTTTCCTGATAATGTATTTACGAGGCTGCTGGCTCAGGCTATAAATGAAGGTCCGGGCTATAATGTTAAGTTTTATCCTGCATCTTTAATTACCGGGCAGCTTTCAGAAGCAGGCAGCGTTGGGTTAATACCCGCTACTGATTTGATCAAACATTCCGGACTGTATGTCTCATCAAAAATCGGTATATCATTCGAAGGCTCGCTTTGCAATTCTTACATCTATTACAGCAGCGATAAAGAAAATATTGATTCAATTCAACTCGCCGGCGATGTATCTTCAACCGAAACACTGCTTGCAAATATTCTTTTCAAAGAGCTTTATAACTCAAAAGTAAAGCTCAGTATTCTAACCAGTGACCGTCAACCTGATAATGAAAATATGGTTGTTGCCGGCGATCTTAATTTTAAGGATTCACTTTATATGAAAGGAATCAGCTTTGCTGAAGAAGTAATTGAAGTGCTCTCACTGCCTTTTGTTAATTATGTAATGGCATCGCAGTATGAGGAATTGCTGGCACAGCTTAATAGGGAGCTTAAAGGAATTTCTGAAAAAATATATAGTATCACCGACAGGAATGATTTTCTTAACTACATGAATGATGAAACCCGAAGGTATTTCCGCGAAAATCTTTCTTCATTTGTTGTGGAGTATGATAAACAGGATCTGGATGGTATAAATCAATTGCTGCAGCTTCCCTATTTGCACGGCTTAACAAAAGATATGATTGATATAAAATTTGTAGAATAAAAACGGGCTGATAATTTTCGTTACCAGCCCCGATAGATTAAATTTCGACGTGGCTGACACTAATCACATTCGGATTATCCCGCATTGCTTTTAGCATTTCAGCAGTAACTGCAGACTTTAGCTTCATTGTACAGCAAGCTGCAATTCCACCTTCAAAGATTATGTTTTCGATCTCTTCAACATTGATATTACCTTGTCTTATCACATCAAGAATAGATGCAAGCACTCCCGGTCTGTCGTAGTGCTTAACAACCAGTTGATAGTGGGCGTCAGTAATTTTTGCCCTGTTAACCCAATGTTCAATGACACCACTATGAACAAAGTGCTTGATTATTCTGATTGTTTCTTCAGCAACTGCATCCTGCGCCTGCTGTGTGGATGCACCGATGTGATGTGTTACGTAGATGTTCGGGTTGTTCTGCAGCTTCGAAGATACTGAACCGGATTTAGCTTCAGGCTCACCTTTAAATACGTCGCACGCATACCGGATGTTCTTGTTTTTAATTGCTTCAAGCAGGTCATCTTCAATAACTATATCCTGACGTGAAGTGTTTATCAGGTAAGCACCGTCTTTCATATAATTCAACATTTCTTTATTGAACAAACCCTTAGTCTGCGGAGTAGCAGGCAGGTGAATTGAAACCACATCGCATAATGGCAGCAGCTTATCCATTTCGCTGAAATCTTTTATCTGAACTCCTTCTATTCGGGTAATGTCTTTACCGTAAACATTCATTTCAAAAGCCAGAGCGCGTTTCGCAACTTCTTTACCGATATTTCCAACACCAATTAAACCAAGAGTTTTTCCTTTGAGACCTTTGCCTTTTGAATATTTATCCTTATTCCATACACTGTTATTAAAATCATTAACATTATCCGGGATAAAACGATCAAGTGAGATCATAAGTCCTATAGCAAGCTCTGCAACCGCAACTGCATTCATACCCGGACAGTTTGCCACATAAACACCTTTTTTATTTGCAGCGGCTATGTTGATATTATTAACACCGGAGCCTGCCCTGATTATAAGATTAAGTTTATCTGAATTGTTTATCGTTTCTTCATTCACAATTGTGGAACGAACAACAAGAATATCAACATCCTTTGCTGCCTCAGGCAGATCTTTCTCCCCAAATTTTGGTTCACAAACAACATCAAGATCTAAAGATTTCAATTCCCCGATATATTTATCGGGAAATTTATCAGCTATTAATATTTTTATTTTCATAATTACCTCTTTTCTGATTGATCTGTTTATTAAGGTTTCCCCGGGAATGATTCCACAAATTTAATTTTAATATCGGGAAACGATTCAACTATCTGTACTTTCAGGTCAGGGAACGAATTTACAATTTGCCATTTACCACACTTATCCGGGAAAGCTTCTACAATCTGTACTTCGAGATCAGGAAATGATTCAACTACCTGCACTTTAAGATCAGGGAATGATGTTACAAATTGAATTTTACCATAAAGTTTCATTCCGTTAAATCTGCATTCATCATCAATTTTATCTTGTACTATGATTAAAGATGAACTTTCTCTGTGGTTAAGATCAGGCTGAATACCCGCAGTGGAAAAAGTTACTAATATTAACATCAGGACTGTCAAAGTTGCAGCTAATAGCGATTTGTTAAATTTATTTGTTTTTCCGGGACTCATAATTAAAGATCATTTTAACATTGGAATTTTAACATTCCATTTTTTTGCGTTATTGATAGCCTGTTTATAACCCGCATCTGCGTGTCTTACTATTCCCATTCCGGGATCATAAGTAAGAACCCGTTCAAGCCTCCTTTCTGCTTCTTTAGTACCGTCAGCAACTATTACCATACCTGCATGCAGAGAATATCCAATACCAACACCACCGCCATGATGAACAGATACCCAGCTTGCACCGCCAATAGAATTTAAAAGTGCATTAAGAATGGGCCAGTCACCAATAGCATCGCTGCCATCAATCATCCCTTCGGTTTCACGGTTTGGTGATGCAACGGAACCGCAATCAAGATGATCTCTGCCGATAACAATAGGTGCGCTTACTTTTCCTTCGGCTACAAGTGAATTAAATATATTTCCCATTTTTGCACGCTCGCCGTATCCAAGCCAGCAAATCCTTGCGGGAAGCCCTTGAAAGTGAACCTTCTTCTGAGCCATATCAATCCAGTTATGAAGTAGTTTGTTTTCGGGAAAGGCTTCTTTAACTGCTGCATCAGTTACAAAAATATCTTCGGGATTTCCTGATAATGCAGCCCATCTGAACGGACCTTTTCCATCACAGAACAAAGGTCTGATAAATTCAGGTACAAAGCCCGGAATATCGAAAGCATTTTCCAATCCGTTAGCTAATGCTTCACCCCGGATGTTGTTGCCGTAATCGAAAGTAATACTGCCCCGCTTTTTGAATTCGAGCATTGATTCAACGTGCTTTACAATTGTTTGCTTTGCTAATGCGATGTAGCTGTCAGGATCTTCTTTACGAAGTTCGAGGGCTTCATCAAAGCTCATTCCCATCGGTACGTAGCCATTCAACGTATCGTGCGCTGATGTTTGATCTGTAAGCACATCCGGAATAACGCCGCGCTGCAGAATTTGCGGAAGTATTTCACCAGCATTACCGATCAAAGCAACTGAAACCGCTTCACCGGCTGCTTTTGCCTTAAGCACAATATCAAGCGCTTCATCAATATCAGTGGAAATAATATCAAGGTAGCCTGTTTCCATTCTTTTTTCAGCACGGGCACGATTGACTTCGACACCTAGAAATGCAGCGCCATTCATTGTTGCGGCAAGGGGTTGAGCGCCGCCCATTCCACCCAAACCTGCTGTTAAGAGTAATTTACCTCTCAAAGAACCATCAAAATATTTGCGGGCACATTCAGCAAAAGTTTCATATGTTCCCTGAAGAATGCCTTGAGTTCCGATGTAGATCCAGCTGCCTGCTGTCATTTGACCATACATAATTAAACCAAGTGCTTCAAATTTCCTGAACTCATCCCACGTTGCCCATTTTGGAACGAGCATTGAGTTTGAAATTATAATGCGCGGGGCATCAGTATGAGTTTTAAAAATTGCAACGGGTTTACCCGACTGAACAAGCAGCGTTTCATCATTTTCCAGTTGTTTCAAAGACAGCACAATAGCATTGTAACAATCCCAGTTACGCGCAGCTTTACCGCTGCCGCCGTAAACAATTAATTCTGCAGGGTTTTCGGCAACCTGCGGATCAAGATTATTCATCAACATTCGCATTGCTGCTTCCTGGATCCATCCTTTGCAGGAAAGCTTACTTCCATGCGGCGCTTTAATATTTACTTTTTCATTTTCGACCAACATTATCATCCTTTAAAGTGTTTTTCGATAAGGTTATCGTATTGTTTGAATAAAGATTTGTAAAACCATCTTTTGATAAATCCGCTTTTCCTGATTTCTTTCGACAAAAAATCAACATTATGCTTAAGCTGATTGAATAATTTATTCCGTTCTTCTTTGGTTAATTTAATAGCGCCATTTTCGGTTTCGAGTTTTTGGATTATCGAGTTGAAACTTTTCTCTTCAGCAAAAAACCGGCTGTCACCTGAAATTTGTTTTAAAGTTTGCCGGCAGAAAGTTTTCAGCAGTTTTCTTTCATTTTTGTCGAAGTCAAAGTTATAGTTAGTGAACAGTTTTTTCATGCTTATCCGATAAATTATTGAATGATAGTAATTTTTCTCTCATCTGTTGATAACCCGGTTTCACAACATTATATATATAATGCAGCCTGTCTTTATAAGGAATGAATGCAGATTTCATCGAGTTGATAGTGATCTTTTCAATATCATCAAGACTTAAATTGAAATGTTTAATCGCAATTAAAATTTCCTTTGTCATATCCGTTCCGCTCATCAACCTGTCATCAGTGTTAAGAGTAACCCTGAATTTCTCATTGAATAAAATTTTGAATGGATGGTTTTCAATCTTATCAACAGCGCCGGTATGAACGTTACTCAGCAGGCAAATTTCAAGAGGTATTCTTTTATCGAGCACATATTGCGAGAGGTCTCCGAATCCAACCACATTGCCATCTTTATCAAAGGTGATGTCTTCAACAAGGCGAGTTGCATGTCCAATGCGATGGGCGCTGCACCATTGAATTGCCTGCCAGATGGATTCCTTCCCGAAGGCTTCGCCTGCGTGTATCGTAATATTAAAATTAGATCTCTGTATAAATTGAAATGCATCAACATGCTTTTTTGGCGGAAATCCACCTTCCTCACCGGCAAGATCAAAACCAACCACACCCAGATTTCGAAAGTTGACTGCAAGTTCTGCGATTTCAAGAGTATTTTTCATGTTACGCATACCGCAAAGAATTAATCCGTATCCCACACCAAAATCATTCTTTCCTTTTTCAAGTCCTTCAAGCACAGCGGTAACTACATCTTCATGATAAAGACCTTTAGCGGTATGGAACACCGGTGCGAAGCGTGTTTCTACGTAACAAACTCCGTCGTTGTGCATATCTTCCATCATTTCGTACGCAACCCTCTGAAGACCCTCTTTGGTTTGCATCACGGCACAAGTGTGTTCAAATCCTCTTAAATAGTCAACAAGGTTTCCCTTATTTGCACCAACCTGGAACCATTCTTCAAGGGAGTCGGGATCACGGGTAGGCAGCTTGTGATACTTTAAATCATATGCAAGGTCAATTATTGTTGAGGGCCGCAAGCCACCGTCCAGGTGATCGTGCAACAGAACTTTCGGAACTGTTTTGATAATTTCATCTATTGTCAAACAAACCTCAAATTTTATTATCAAAAATATCCTTTAAATAGTGCAAAATCAATTTAAATGGGCTTTATTGAGTCAAATAGGAA
>JBBIGV010000065.1:0-20471 GCA_037447335.1 Ignavibacteria bacterium
CTTAGCTAAACTATTGCTTTAACCATTTACACAAAATTATTTACACTCCCTTTATAAATTTGCTATAGGATTACACAAGACTGATCCCGGAGGCTATCTTTACTTCCCATACACCAGCCCCACTCTCTCTGCAACGTTTACTTTAATCGTATCACCATCACCAAAGTTACCTGCGAGCAATTCCTGTGAAAGAGGATTGATAAGATACTTTTGAATTACTCGTTTAAGCGGTCTGGCACCGTAAGTTACATCATAACCAAGCTGAGCAAGCCAGTCTTTTGCTTCATCGGAAACATCAAGAGTAA
The DNA here is from genome assembly GCA_037447335.1 of Ignavibacteria bacterium. Classification (GTDB taxonomy): domain Bacteria; phylum Bacteroidota; class Ignavibacteria; order Ignavibacteriales; family Ignavibacteriaceae; genus JBBIGV01. The sequence goes on from JBBIGV010000065.1 coordinate 306, forward strand.
TTTCTTTCTCCTTCAGCATTTTCTGAACACGCTCTAATTGTATATCAACAATCTTTCTGATTTCTGATTTAAGCAGCAGTTTGAAGAGAACGATTTCATCTATCCTGTTCAAAAACTCGGGACGGATTGTTTTTCTCAGCAATTCAAAAAGTCTCTGCCGCAAATCGCCCATCACATCTTCAATTGTATCCTCTGAAACAGAATCAAGTTTATCCTGAATGATATGCGAACCAATATTTGAAGTCATTATAATTATTGTATTCTTAAAGTTAACGGTTCGTCCCTGGTTGTCCGTTAATCTTCCATCATCCAGAACCTGAAGCAGAACATTGAAAACATCCGGATGAGCTTTTTCAATTTCATCAAGCAGCACAACGGAGTAAGGTCTTCTTCGTACTGCTTCTGTTAACTGTCCTCCCTCTTCATAACCAACATATCCGGGAGGTGCGCCAATCAATCTTGAAACAGAAAACTTTTCCATATACTCGCTCATATCAATTCTTATCATTGCGTGTTCATCATCAAAAAGCGTTTCTGCTAATGCTCGTGCAAGTTCGGTTTTGCCAACGCCGGTTGTTCCGAGAAATATGAATGAACCAATCGGACGATTTGCATCCTGCAACCCCGATCGTGAACGACGGATTGCGTTTGCAACCGCTGTTACCGCTTCATCCTGTCCCACCACCCGATGATGGAGCTCGTCTTCAAGTTTTAATAATTTACTTCGTTCGCTTTCAAGCATTTTACTTACAGGGATTCCGGTCCATTTGGAAACTATCTCTGCAATATCTTCAGCATCCACTTCTTCCTTGAGCATCTTTTTATCTTTTTGTGCTTCGGCGAGTTTTTGTGTTTCAGCTTTCAATTGCTTTTCAAGTTCGGTTATTCGTCCATAGCGAATCTCAGCAACTTTACCAAGATTGCCTTCGCGCTCAAATCTTTCGGCTTCAAGCTTAAGGTTTTCAATTTCACTTTTCATCGAACGGATTTTCTGGATTTTTTCTTTCTCAAGATCCCAATGCAGACGAAGTTTTGTTCGTTCTTCATTAAGTTCAGATAATTCCTGTTCGAGTTCTACAAGCCGTTTTGCAGAAGCCTCATCTTTTTCTCTCTTTAAAGCCTCACGTTCAATTTCAAGCTGTTTTACTTTACGCTCAAGAGTATCAAGCTCTTCCGGCAAAGAGTCAATTTCAATTCTTAATTTTGATGCTGCTTCATCAATCAAATCAATTGCTTTATCGGGAAGAAATCTATCCGTTATATATCTTTCAGAAAGCTGAGTTGCTGCAACGATTGCTCCATCTGTAATCCGAACTCCGTGATGAACCTCGTATCGTTCTTTTAATCCGCGAAGAATGGAAATCGTATCTTCTTCAGTGGGTTCATCAACAAGAACCGGTTGAAATCGTCTCTCAAGAGCGGCATCTTTTTCAATATGTTTTTTATATTCGTCGAGAGTAGTTGCCCCAATGGCATGCAGTTCACCACGGGCTAAAGCTGGCTTTAAAATATTTGCTGCATCCATTGCGCCTTGCGTTGCACCAGCACCAACAAGAGTGTGAAGCTCATCTATAAAAAGAATTATTTCTCCGTTTGAATCCTGAACTTCTTTAATAACTGCTTTTAATCTTTCTTCAAATTGTCCGCGGAATTGTGTCCCGGCAATAAGAGCGCCCATATCAAGAGCTACAATTCGTTTTGTTTTAAGATTTTCCGGAACATCGCCAGCAACAATTCGATGAGCGATTCCTTCAGCAATAGCTGTCTTGCCTACTCCGGGTTCACCTATCAGCACCGGATTGTTTTTAGTTCTTCTTGAAAGAACCTGAAGAACTCTTCGTATCTCTTCATCTCTACCAATTACTGGATCAAGTTTTCCCTGCTTTACAAGATCATTTAAATCTCTTCCATACTTTTCAAGTGCCTGGTAAGTATCTTCAGGATTTTGAGAAGTTACTCTCTGAGTTCCTCTTACTGTTTTAAGTGCCGAGAGCACATCGTTGTATGTTATACCGTTATCCCGTAATAGTTGCCCCGCTTTTCCCTTATCATTTGAAAGCGCAAGTAAAAGATGTTCAGTAGAAACGTATTCATCTTTTAAATTGCGCGCTTCTTCTGCCGCAGTATCAAAAAGTTTTGCGAGATTCTGGCTCATCTGCTGATTGCCCAAACCTGTTCCGCTTACTTTGGGTAATGATTCAAGCAGATGATTTACTTTTATCTTAACCGTATTAAAATTACCGCCGGTTTTTTTGATAATTGTTTCAGCAACGTTTCCACTTTCCTGCACAATTGAAGCGAGCAGGTGCTCGGGTTCTACAATCTGGTTGTTATAGTTCTGTGCAATCTCAATTGCCGCCTGGACAATTTCCTGTGCTTTTACTGTTAGTCTGTTAAAATTAAATGACATAGTAATTTCCTATTTCCACTAATAGAATTTGATGAATCAAATTCTTACTTAATATATAATTCACTCGCCTCTGTTAACATCTTATTTAATCTGTTCACAAGCTTATGTGGATCATCCAGATTTCCTTCCAGTAACAAAGCTGATTCATAAAGCTGTTCCGTCGTATCCACAATAAACTGATCTTTAGAGTTTTTCTTAAATACGCTTAACAAATTTCTGATAAGTTTGTGATCCTTGTTTACTTCCATTAATCTTTTTTGTTCGGGAAGAGCCATTCCCTGGTTTGACATCTTTAATATCTTTTGCATTGTTGAAGACATCGTATCGTCTGGATTTATTAAAGTAGCCGGGCTTCCCTTCAATCTTTTTGATTCTTTTACTTCTGTAACTTTGTCGCCAAGAATATCCTTCATTCTTGAAAGAAGAGAATCAAAATGTTTTTCATCCTCCTTGCTAAGATTTTCAGCCTGATCATCTTTCTTTTCAACATCTTCAAGTTTGTCAATCTCTTTAAGGTCTGCCGCATCAACGGATTTAAATTCAAACTCTTTATGTTTGCGGATTGACGAAACAACGAATTCATCAACAGGATCATACAGATAAAGGACTTCCAATCCTTTTGATTTATAAATTTCAAGATGTGGATTCATATCAATCGCTTCCCTGCTGGCACCGAGAGCGTAATAAATTTCTTTCTGATCTTTTTTCATTCTGCCAATGTAATCTTCAAACGAAACAAGTTCTTTTTCATCTTTGCTTGCTGAAGAATTGAACCGTAATAGCTGCTGATATTTATCAGCATTAGTAAAATCCATATAACCGAGCTTGAAAATTCTTCCGTGCTCTTTCCAGAATTCTAAATATCGTTCGGGAAAATCTTTAGCAACTTTAATTAAGTGAGAAAGAACATTGCTTGTAACGCTTTGAGAAATTTTTGTGAATATTATGTTTTCCTGAAGCGTCTCACGAGAGATATTTAACGGAAGGTCTTCAGAATCAACAACACCTTTAACAAAACTTAAATATTCGGGCAGCATATCTTTATTCTGGTGTTGTATTAAAACTCTTCTTACATATAAATCCAAACCGTAATCATCACGATTCCATCTCCAGAACTCATAACTCTTTTTCGGAATAAACAACAAAGCATTAAACTGTATCGGGGCATCCACCGAAGTGTGAATTGTTTCAAAAGGCTCATCATTATCATAAGTCAGGAACTTATAAAACTCATCGTATTGTTCTTTTTTGATTGATGATTTTGGTTCGCGCCAGATAGCAGCAATAGTGTTGACCTTATCTTTATCAAGATAAATCGGGAATGAAATAAAGTTAGAGTGCTTTTTAATTATTCCTTCAAGTATGTATTTATCTGCAAACTCTTTTGCATCATCTTTAAGATGGATTTCAATAGTCGTTCCGCGTTTTAATTTTTCATTAAGATCGGAAATTTCATAATCACCATGTCCATCTGATTTCCATTCGACCGCCGGTTCATCCTTCTTATAAGATTTTGTTTTAATTACAACTTCTTTTGCGACCATAAAAACGGAGTAAAAACCAATACCAAATCTGCCTATAATATTGTTTGCTGCTTCATTGTTCTCAGCTAATTGTTTCAGGAATTCTTCTGAGCCGGACTTAGCAATAGTTCCGATGTTAGCAATCATTTCATCTCGGGTCATTCCAATTCCGGTATCGGAAATAGTTATTATATTTTTCTTGTCATCAAATGCAATCCGTATCTCAAGTGGTAAATCCTTGTCTTCAATATCAGTTCCTTTGGTAGATTCAAAACGAATTTTATCCAACGCATCAGATGCATTGGAAATCAATTCACGTAAAAAGATTTCTCTGCTTGTATAAAGTGAATTAACAAGTATATCAAGCAGCTTTTTAGTTTCTGCCCTAAACTCAAATTTGTTTGTGTGTGTTTCGGTCATTGCTTCTCCACATGTTTTGAACATTAATTAACTATTATGCTTTTCTAATTGTATGCCATGCCTATAAATCTTTGTAACTCGTTATATTATAAGAGGTTACAGGAATTCTTGCTGTGCATAAACCAAACGACAATTTGGCAGAACGAATATCATGAATTAAGATATTAATTATTATTCTGTCTATAAAGCTGACAATATGACCAATTGATATTAGTCCATTTAGATGAAACTCCGTTTATAAAGTTTTGTGTTGTGATCTTATTTTACTAATAAGTAATTGAATTGTTAATCGGAGTACAATTAACTATTTTTGCATCCTCAAAAATTGAAATTTCTTATGAATCCCGCATTGAATGACGATATAATTGCCGCCGTTGCAACTCCCTCCGGGGTAGGCGCAATATCTGTAATTAGAGTGAGCGGATCGGGTTCTATTGAGGCGATTGACAGGGTTTTTCAAGGTAAAAAAAAACTTGTTGAGGCTCCCACACATACCGTTCACTACGGACAAATTATATGTAAGGAAAACACAGTAATTGATGACGTGCTTGTTTCGGTTTTTCGACAGCCCAAATCTTACACCGGCGAGGATAGTGTTGAAATAAGCACGCATGGCAATCCGCTAATTACAAAAAAGATTCTGGAAGTCCTGGTTAATGCAAGCATTCGGATGGCTGAACCTGGTGAATTTACAAAGCGGGCGTTCTTAAACAACAAAATTGATCTGGCACAGGCAGAAGCAGTCGCAGATGTGATAACCTCACGAACAGATGCTTCGCTTCGTGGTGCACGCAGTCAGTTAGATGGAATGCTTTCAAAAAAAGTTAATGAGTTCAAATCTGCTTTAATAAACATATCATCATTTGTCGAGCTTGAGCTGGATTTTGCAGAAGAGGATATTGAGCTTATAGGGCTTGGAGAATTAAAAAACAAAATAGTATATGTATTAAATGAAATTGATCTGCTTCTTTCCACCTATGCCTTTGGAAGAATTATACGCGATGGCGTTAATGTTGCGCTAGTTGGGCAACCGAATGTTGGAAAGTCCTCTCTGCTCAATTACATTCTGAAGGAATCCCGGGCAATCGTAAGCAGTATCCCGGGGACAACACGAGATGTTATAAGAGAAGAAGTCTCTTTCGATGGAATATTGTTCCGGCTTTATGATACTGCCGGGATAAGACTAACCACCAACGAAGTTGAAGTTGAAGGAGTTGCCAGAAGCAGAGAAGCAGTAAAGAATGCGGACATTGTCCTTTTAATAAATGATGTTGAACAGGGTAAATCGGAAGAATTGTTGAGAGAAATTTATGATCTTACCTCACGCGATAAAGTAATCAGCGTGATGAATAAAATAGATCTTTCGAATGGTGTGGATTATCCTTCTGATGTTCGGGTTTCTGCTCTGACTGGAGAAGGAATTGAAGATTTGTTTGAAGCGTTGAAAACCAGCGCTCTTGGTAAATCCAATTATAGCGAGAAATCTGCAATTGTTTCAAACATCAGACACTACAATTGCCTGGTAAAATCAAAGGATTATCTATTAAATGCATTAGAGTCCGTTAACAACAAAATGAGCGGTGAATTTATTGCTGTTGATCTTCGAAATGCTGAAAGCGCAATGGTTGAAATAATCGGTGACGTGAGTTCTGAGGATATATTAAATAACATTTTTATGAATTATTGTATTGGAAAATGAGTTTCACGTGAAACAAACTTGGTTGATTTTTGCCAATTATTCCCGGTTAGTAATGGTTTCACGTGAAACAAAAATTACAGGTTTGTTTAATTATCGTTGATTTATGAAGATTTTTGATGTGATAGTGATCGGTGCAGGGCATGCCGGAATTGAAGCCGCTTGTAGTGCTGCAAGACTCGGATGTTCGGTTGGTTTATTTACAATGGATAAAGCCGCAACCGGCAGGCTTTCCTGTAACCCGGCAATTGGCGGGACTGCCAAGGGCCATCTCGTTCGTGAGATTGATGCTCTCGGTGGAATGATGGGTAAAATTGCTGACAGAACAGGCATTCAATTCAGAATGTTAAACAAATCTAAGGGTCCCGCTGTTTGGTCACCTCGCTGCCAATCTGATCGAAAGCTTTATTCGCATGAAGCCTTGCGGGTTGTTACATCAACCCAAAACTTAACAATTGTCGAAGAATCCGTTCAAGACGTTATTATTGAGAATCATAAAATACAGGGTATAAAGACAAACGAAGGCTTTGAATATTTTTGTAAAGCCCTGATTCTTTCCTCGGGAACCTTCCTTAATGGACTAATGCATACCGGATTAAAATCTACTAGCGGAGGCAGGTTTGGCGAAAAACCGGCAAACGGTATAACTGAATCTCTGGTTTACATCGGTTTTGAAGCCGGCAGATTAAAAACCGGAACACCGCCGCGTCTACAAAAGGATTCTATTAATTGGGAAGTTCTCGCTGTCCAGCCCGGTGACGAAAACCCTCAGCCGTTTTCTTTCTCAACAAATAAAAATGAATTCCCTTATCTTCCCCAGATTAGTTGTCACATAACTCATACCGATCAACGCGTTCATGAAGTTCTTGAAAAAGGATTTGACAGTTCACCTATGTTCACAGGGCTTATTAAGGGTGTGGGTCCTCGTTATTGCCCTTCTATTGAAGATAAAATTGTTCGCTTTGCCGGGAAGGAAAGACATCATGTTTTTCTTGAACCGGAAGGGCTCGACGATGAGCTTATTTATGTAAATGGTTTTTCTACTTCGCTTCCCGAAGAAATTCAGTTAGAAGCTTTACATAAAATCCGGGGGCTGGAAGAGGCAGTAATGGTAAGACCTGGCTACGCTGTCGAGTACGATTACTTCCCCCCTCATCAAGTCGACCTGACACTTGAAACCAAGCTTGTAAGTGGACTGTACTTTGCCGGACAAATTAATGGTACTTCAGGATATGAGGAAGCCGCCGCACAAGGTCTGATCGCCGGTATAAACGCTGCTCTCAAACTTCAGGGGAAACCGGAATTTGTTCTTAAAAGAAGCGAAGGATACATCGGTGTTCTTATAGACGACCTTGTAACGAAATCTACAGACGAGCCTTACAGAATGTTTACTTCAAGAGCCGAGCACAGACTAATATTAAGGCAGGATAATGCAGATCGTCGGTTGATGAAGTACGGTTTTGAATTAGGCTTAATAAATGAACATGTTTATAGCGAGGTTGCTAGAAAAGAAACCATAATTTCAAAGAGTGTCTCTGCGTTTAATAAAATTAAAATTCATGCACGGGATATAAATCCTTTCTTTGAAGCAAAGGGGATTAGTGGCATCGAATCAGCCGAAACAATTTCAAAACTTTGTAAGCGGCCGGAGTTGAATCTCAGGGAAATCTTATCATTAAACGGTCTTTCTTCCGCGACCGATTTAAAAGAAATTGTAAATGATGATTTAATACTCAGCCAGATCGAGATAGAATTAAAATATGAGGGCTATATCAAACGGCAATTGGAAACCGTTGCCAGGTTTGAAAGATACGAATCAACGCAAATACCTTTGACGTTTAATTATTTAATATTAAAATCACTTTCTGCTGAAGGTCGGGAAAAATTAAATAAAATTAAGCCCCGATCGATTGGTCAGGCATCGAGGATATCGGGGATAACACCTTCAGATATTTCTATTTTATTGGTATATTTGAAGAACTAATTGAGAGGTTTTTTGCATGATTGAGGTTCAGGAACAATATCTCAAAGAATTAAAACAATTTTGCTGGGATAACAGTTTTAATCCCGATTTCATGAAAGTTGAGCGACTTGCCTATTTCGCCGAACTGGTGGCTGAAAAAAACGAGTCCGTTAATCTGATTTCCCGAAGAGATATAGATTCAATTATTGAAAAACACGTATTCATCTCATCTTACATTTCCAAGTATATTCCCGAAAAATGCACACATTTTCTGGATGTTGGCACTGGCGGCGGTTTTCCTGGAATTCCACTTGCAATTATGCGCCCCGAACTCCGGGGTGTGCTGGTTGATTCTACAGGAAAAAAAATTGACGCGGTAAAAGAATTTATTGATAAGCTTAAACTTGGTAATGTGGTGGCTGAACAGACCCGGGTTGAAAGCCCCGAATTTATTGAGAAATACTCAAAAACTTTCGACCTGGTTATAAGCCGCGCGACCGTTCCGCTGATCATTCTTTTCCGGTATGCAATCCCTCTTGTTAAAGAGAAGGCTTATATTGCTGCACTTAAAGGCGGTGACATTGAAGCAGAGTACCGCAAAGCCGAGCTCAAGTACAAAGCACATATGAAAAAATTTACAACTTTCGAGTTGTATTACAAGCCAAACAATATTAAAAATCAAAAGGGAAAGAAGTTAGTACTGATCGAGCTAACTAAATGAGCCCGGATTACGACTCTAAAAAAATCTTTAATGAGCTAAACTCCCTCTCTACCGAGCAGCGGAATCCCCGCTCTATGGATATTGACGCCCGAAGTGTTCGGGAGATACTTCAAATAATAAATGAAGAAGATAAGCTCGTGCCCCGGGCTGTTGAAGCAGAAATACCATTTATCGAAAAAGCTGTTGAACTTGTAGTTGATAAACTTAAAGGTGGTGGACGGCTTTTCTATTTTGGCGCCGGTACCAGCGGGAGGCTTGGTGTTCTGGATGCGGTTGAGTGTCCTCCTACTTTTGGTACTCCTCCCGACCTGATACAGGGCTTTATAGCCGGCGGTAAAGATGCTATGTTCAAAGCACAGGAAGGCGCAGAAGATTTTGAGAAAAATGGCGCAGGGGATATACTCGCAGCAGGAGTATCAGATTCGGATGTTGTGTGCGGCCTCGCAGCCAGCAAGCGCACTCCTTATGTTATTGGTGCAATAAAAAAAGCTAAAGGGATCGGCGCCTCAACCATTTTCATTACAACTAACCCAAGAAAACATCTTGTTCTTGAAGAGGCTGATATAGCTATTTGTCCTGAAGTTGGACCCGAGGTAATTATGGGCTCTACTAGAATGAAAAGCGGTACGGCTCAAAAGCTTGTGCTAAACATGCTAACTACAACCGTTATGATACGATTAGGCAAAGTCTATGAAAATATGATGATAGACCTTCAAATGACGAATCGTAAGCTTGTTGAAAGATCTAAGAAAATAATAATGACAATTACCGGACTTTCTTACGATGAAGCGGCTTCATATCTTGAAAAAGCTGATGGGCATGTAAAAACAGCGCTGGTTATGATAAAAGCAAAAGTATCTGCCGATGAAGCAAAAAGAAAATTAATCGCCGCAGATGGTTTTGTCCGAAAGGCAATTGAATTTAAAGATTAATGTAACACGAGATTTATCTCGTTCATTTATTTGAACAATACTCTTTATTAAGCTCGCTATTTAAATAATTTATACACTATGATTAAAGATTACACATGGAGCTATAAAAAAGAAACTGTTCCTGTTTCTGTAAAAGTCGAATATCTTTTTAAGTATGGCGATCTGGATGAAATTAATGAAGCAATTAAAGAACTTGGTTTTGATTATTGTAAAGAGATATGGATTAAAAAAATTATTCCCGATCAAAGATTTAACAGGTTAAACTATTTTCTGGCAAGATTTGTTTTCAATATATCCGAAGACAGAAAAGAAATTCTTGATTTCTTAAAACAACACGATAAAAAAAGATTTGATGGAATATTATAATTCTTTAGCTCTGCAAACTGCAAAGATTTTAACTTCACTTTCAGAAATAACTGAATTACAAAACTTTACACTTGTGGACGGATCAGCTCTTTCAATTCATTTAAAGCACCGGATTTCTGAAGACATTGATTTCTTTACATGGTTTGATAAATTGGAAACCGCCGGAATTGATACATTATTAAAAAGTATATCAAAAGAACATTCACTCAAAATTCTAAATACATATAAAGACGGATTGGATGTTTTAATTGATGATGTAAAAGTTAACTTCTTTGCCAATGGCTGGGAAAAACTAAAAGACAGGAGTGTTCTTGACAAAAATGCTTATCTCGGCAAAATAGAACTGATAACCGCGATGAAAATAAATGCGCTGTCTCTCAGAGCTACATTCAGAGATTACTATGATTTGTATGTAATTGCAAAAGAAGTGTTTGATGTAAAAAAGATATTTGATATTTCATTAGAATATATACCCGGAATGACAAAAAAGATTTTCGCTTTGCAGCTTCCTTATATTGAAGACATTGACGACGAAAGCATTGAGCACCTGATTCCTGAATACAAAGTTTCTTTAGACGAAATGAGAATCTTTTTTGAGCATGAAGTGAAAAAGATTATCTAACTAATAACTAATTAAAAATATTAAAGTTTACGCCTTCAATTGCAAGCATTTTAAGCCCCCGGCATTATTTTAGGATCGGAAATTATTATGTCTTTGTAATTCATTTTTTGTAAAACGAGATTTATCTCGTTCTCTGCGTTAAGTGGGTAATCTGAATAATTAAAACGAAATAAATTTCGTTTTACAAATTTACTTCAACAGAAATGGCTTCATTGTCTATATAATTCCTCCTTCATCATGCTCTTCACTTAAGTATTTATTATTAAAATTAACTATTTTTGCGCGGGTTCTTTTCAGAACCCTTTTGGTATTTTAAATAACTTTTGAATGAAAGCATTATTTTTTACATCACTTATTTTCTTCATCATTCAAACTGGTGATTTATCAGCACAGGATTTTGAGGGAAAACAAGGTGCCTTCAAATCTTTCTTCGAAGTTGGGCGTGATCTTTTTTCTTCGCCCGGGCGCTTTAATGCTAATGACTTGTTGGTTGCTGGTGCGGTCCTGGGCACAACAGCCGCTGCAATTCCTCTTGATGAAACTATTCGCGGGATTGCTTTAGCAAATCAGATGCCTTTGCTTGGAAGTATTGCTGAAGCAGACAGGTATTACCACATTGAAAGCATGGTAATTACCACCGCCGCAATTTATATATATGGCTCTGCCGCTGATGAAATCAACGCTAAAAATCTTGGCGTCCGTTTAACCGAAGCTGTTGTATATTCAGGTATTATTACTTTGGCTTCAAAGATTATCATCGGCAGAGGAAGACCGTCGCTCGGTAAATCTTCAACCGAATTTTCTCCATTGAATATAGACTGGGATTACTCATCACTTCCCTCTGGACATACAACACTTTCATTTGCTTACTCAACTGTTATGGCTGCGGAATTCAATAATTTCTTCTGGGAATTCGGTTGGTATACCGCTGCATCGCTTGTTGGTATTGCACGAATTTATCACAATGCACATTGGTTTTCAGATGTAATTTTGGGTGCAGCTATCGGTTATTTTGTTGGTGATTTTGTTAATCGTCATAAATCTAATTCAAATCAATCCGGGGAAACTAAACCGGTAATGTTCAACTTTACTATTCCGTTAAATTGAGCTTCAATTACGAAAAAATACTCTCTGGTATAAGTTCCGGAATTAACAGGAGACTACTTAATGCTGTCAGGGCATCACAAAAGAATATCTCTGTTTCACCGCTTTTTGGTTCTTCAAAAGCGTTGGCAGTTAAGGAACTGTCCGAACATTTCAATAATATTTTACTGCTGCTTACCGATACAAAAACAGTTGATGAGTATTATGTTGAACTCGCTGTTCTGGGGCTGGAAAAACAGATTATCATAATTAACGAATTCAGTCCGGCACATCTGCAGGAAAAACTTACCGCTGTTACATCTTCAGAAAAATTTATTCTCATATCAACCTACCAACTTTTAAATTGCGTGCTTCCTCCAAAAGAGAAGCTCACAAGAAGTCTTACCAGATTAGAACCCGGCGGCAGTATTAGCTATGATGAATTGATTGAATATCTCAATCTGCTGAATTATCAAAAAGATAATTTTGTTGAAGCGCCCGGCGAATATTCGCTGCGCGGCTCTATTATTGATTTGTGGTCTTATAGTGAAAGCTCGCCTGTAAGAGCTGAATTCGATGGTGATTTTCTGGAATCGCTCCGGTACTTCGATCCCGATAATCAGCGCTCAATTGAAAAAATAAATTCGGCTTCTCTTGCTGGTTCAATCAATTATTCTTTTAGTAAATCAGAGCAGACGAATATTTTTCAATATTTGAACAATCCGTTGATATTTTGTTCATCTTATGAGATAAACAACCTTAACCTCCCTTCGAATAACCTTTTAAATGATACTGAAGAAATGCATGACGCTGCTGCAAGTAATCCGGATGAATTTCCAGAACCGGCAAAGATCAAACTTCCGGAATCAGTTTTATATAATTTTTCAGAACTGCTGAAATTGCACAACACCCGATGGCTGATTGAAGAAGAGATTGGTTCGGTAACTAAAATCAATCTCGATATAACTGAAGCGCCTGCCATAAACGGTAATTATGAGGTTTTACTCAACACATTAAAAAATTATTCTGTTCAGAATTACACGGTGTTCATCACCGCAGAAAATGAAATCCACACAACAAGACTTCACGACCTTTTAAGCGAACTCAGTGAAGAGCATGGTTCCCTTCTTGATAAAGGCAAAATCAAAATTTATACACTCCCGATTAAAGAGGGCTTTGTTGACCGCGGGAACAAGATTCTTGTTCTTACCGATTATCAAATGTTCAACAAGCCATACAGAAGCAGACTGCCGGCACACCGGAAATTCAAAAAATTTCGGCAGAGATCTTTTGCTTCGATTAAAAGAGGAGATTTTGTTGTTCATGAAGATTACGGCATTGGAAAATATGCCGGACTCGAAACAATTAAGATTGGCGATGTAACACAGGAATCAATGAAGATCCTTTATAATGAAGGCGGGGTGGTTTATGTTAATCTCAATTATCTCGCTCTAGTTAAAAAATATTCGTCTTCAGATAATCTTACGCCCTCATTATCAACGCTGGGAACGACCGATTGGTCGAACGTAAAATCGCGCACTAAAAAGAAAATTAAAGAGGCTGCCCGTGGATTGATTGATCTGTATGCAAAGCGAAAAGCATCAAAAGGTTTTTCTTTCTCACAAGATACTATCTGGCAGAAAGAGCTTGAAGCATCTTTTATTTATGAAGATACTCCCGACCAGGCACGTGTTGCTGATGAAACTAAAACAGATATGGAAGCTGACAATCCAATGGACAGACTTATCTGCGGTGATGTTGGATTCGGCAAAACCGAGGTTGCCGTCCGTGCATCATTTAAAGCCGTGCAGGATGGAAAGCAGGCTGCCGTACTCGTTCCAACAACTATTCTTGCTGAACAACACTATAACACTTTCCGCGACAGACTTTCACAATTCCCGATAAAAGTAGCCGCACTTTCAAGATTTCAGACAAAGAAAGAACAAAGTATAATCCTGCGTGAACTAGAAGAGGGTCAGATAGATATTGTAATCGGAACTCACAGGCTCCTTTCTAAGGACGTGAAGTTCAAAGACCTAGGTCTGCTTATAATAGATGAAGAACATCGGTTTGGTGTAACTGCAAAGGAAAAACTGAGGGCATTCAAAGTGAATGTTGATACGCTTACACTTACGGCAACACCTATTCCGCGAACATTAAACTTATCACTTTTAGGTGCAAGGGATCTTTCTATCATTGGAACACCGCCGCCAAACCGGCAGCCTATTTACACAACAGTTTCTACGTTTGATATCCTCAAGGTAAGAGAATGGATATTAAATGAAATGCGGCGCAACGGTCAGGTTTATTTTGTTCACGACCGGGTTCAATCAATAAATAAATTAGCTGTATATCTGAACAAACACATTCCCGAAGCGAAAATCGGTATTGCCCATGGTCAAATGAAGCCATCACAGCTTGAGGACGTAATTCATGGTTTTCTTAACAGGAAGTTTGATGTTCTGCTTTCTACAAAAATTATCGAGTCTGGTATAGACATTCCAAATGTAAACACAATAATCGTTAACCGTGCTGATAAATTCGGGCTTGCCGAACTGCACCAGTTAAGAGGAAGAGTTGGAAGATCAGCCCGGCAGGCATATGCTTATTTTCTGGTTCCCTCTCTTTCGGGAATTTCCAGAAAAGCACTACGACGCTTACAGGCAATTGAAGAATTTACCGAGATTGGCGCGGGATTTAATTTGTCTATGCGCGATCTTGAAATCCGCGGTGCGGGCAATCTGCTTGGCACCGAACAAACCGGCTTTATAAATGACGTCGGATTTGATCTTTGCGTTAAGATGATCAATGAAGCTGTAGAAGAGCTGAAATACCAGGAGTTTAAGGAGATTTTTAAAGCTCTGCCAAAACAAAAAGACCGAACTGATGCTTCCGTTGATACTTATTTTGAAATAGGTATCCCGCAAAATTACATGCCCGAACAATCGGACAGGCTTGATTTTTATACCGCGCTTTATTCGATCAACTCAACAGAACAGCTAAATGAAATAACGGATGAAATAATTGACCGGTTTGGTCCTTTGCCTGAATTGGTAAAACATCTTGTTGCTGCTGCGGCGCTTAAAGCAGAGGCTTCTTTTGCGATGTTCGAACGCGTGATTATTCAGAGGAATAATATTTTCCTGCATCTTCCCAAAGGTGAAAAGGAAGATTACTACCGGAACGTTTTCCCCGATCTTATGAAGCTTATCTTTGAAAAGTACCCGGACAATATAAAATTCAATCAGCAAAAAGAAACTATGAGGCTCATCATTGTTAACAACTTCGAATCAATTGATATGATGTTTGAGTTCCTTATAAATTTTTGCAGAGAAGTTTCAGCGCTTGCAGATGTTAAAGAAAAAGTTTTTGTTGATTGACGCCTGAAAGGAACAAATGCCCGGCTAAGTTTAGCCGCCGCCGTAATGTATTTAACATTACAGCGGCAGCAAATTATCTTACCTGGTATAAACCGTCTCCATCATCTTAAACTCCTGCCCTTCATAATCAATAAACATTTCAAACACATGCTTATCATCGCTTTCAAATTTTACGGTCATGCTGATTTGCATTTCCTGTTTGGAAAGAGGATCAACCATTGAACCCTTCAAATGAACAGTATTAGTATTTTTATCAAATGGTCCGCTGGCAGTCATAATACCCGTTCCCATATTATCAATCCATACAGAAACGAATTCTTGTTTAGCATTATCAAACCCGACTATATTCATTCCTTCCATCTGCATACCCCAAACCATCCCGCTGTGAGAGGAAACCTGATATCTACCGCCCATTATCATCTCATAAACAGCGCTCCCTTCAGAAACAGTTAATTCGCTTCCCGGCCACATCTAGAATTTAGAGGTTGTTTTCCACTGCCCTGTGGATTTTGCAAGCTGTTCATGTGCCCAGCCGGGTGTCATATACTCCATCCACGCTTTTTGGCTCTCGTCCATCATCTGCTCATAATCCTGTGCGGCAGCAGTTGACAGCAAAATAAAACAAACTAAAAATGCAGCTAACATCTGAAAAAGTTTCATGGTTTATCCTCCGAAAGTGATTAAGATTGTTGATGAATAATTGATAATGAGAACAAATACTTTCGCAAAGTAGTAATAATCTTCATTGCCTGAAAGTAAAAATCAGATTTATTTGGAAGTTATACAAATATTGAGTCCAGAACTTCGAGAAGCTGATTTTTTCCAAAAGGTTTTGATATATAATGCGAACAGCCGCTGCTTAATATTTTTTCGCGATCGCCTTCCATTGCATATGCAGTTACGGCAATAATTGGTGTAGACTTATATCTCTCTAAATTTCTCAATGCTTCCACTACATCCATACCGCTCATTTCGCCTTTCAGAGCAATGTCCATCAGGAAACCATCGTAGGATTTTTGTGACGCAAGATTTACCGCTTCTTTTCCATCACCAATTATATCCAGATCATAACCGGCTTTGAGGTATTTGCTTATTACGATCACGCTGATATCGTCATCTTCAACTAAAAGGATTTTCGGTTTTCGCTCTCTCTGCGGAAGCAAAGGTTCAATATAAGTATCCGGTTTTCCGGAAAGTTCATTTTCAACATGAACGGTATCATCAACAAACATATCGAATGATACAACAAAAGTTGATCCTTTGCCTGCTTTGCTCGAAACGTTTATTCTGCCATTCATTAGTTCAATAAATCTTTTTGTAATTGTTAAGCCAAGCCCCGTGCCTTCAAACCCACGGCTCATACCTTCACTTACCTGTCTGAATGGTTCAAAAATCAGCGGAAGATATTCTTCTGAAATTCCTATCCCTGTGTCACTTACACTGATTATTGCCTTGCCATCTTCCGCTGACAAAGTAATTTTAACAGAACCTTCATCAGTGTATTTAATAGCATTTTGCACAAGGCTGCTCACAACCTTTAATAATATGTCTTTATCAACCATTCCATAGATCTGTTTGTCGGGTAATATTAAACTGAAATGGAGTCCTTTTTCAAAAGCAGCAATTTTATAGAGTTTTTCAATTTCATAAAGTGATTCGTTGAGATTAACCTTTTGATTTCTGATGTCAAATCTATCAGATTCAATTTTTGACAGATCAAGAATAGAATTCAACGTGTCATTTAGCCTTTTCCCGCTATGAAGTATTACCGAAGCCATTTCTTTGTATTCAGTTTGTGATAGTTCGGATTCGAGCATCTCTGCATAGCCAAGTATCCCAATCATTGGTGTACGAAGCTCATGGCTCATGTTGGCAAGGAAGATAGATTTGAGCCTGCTTATCTCTTCCGCTCTTTCTTTTGCATTTATGAGTTCCTGTTCGAGATGCTTTTTGTCGGTTATGTCTTCTTTAACGGCAATGAAATGTGTAATATTGCCTTCAGCATCATCTATGGGAGAAATAGATGCTGCTTCCCAGTAAAGTGAGCCGTCTTTCCGTTTATTATGAAATTCACCGCGCCATTCACTTCCGCTGCTAATGCTTTCCCAAAGTTTTTTATATTCTGCTTCCGATGTTTCGCCGGATTTCAGGATGCTTGGCTTTTTACCGATCAATTCTTCTTTTGAGTAACCACTTACCTCACACATCTTCGGATTGACATATTGAATTATACCGTTCGTATCTGTAATAATAATTGATGCGGGGCTTTGTTCTACAGAACGATACATTTTCCTGAGTTCTGATTCGGCTTGCTTTCTTTCTGTTATATCCCTCGCTGAACAAAACAGGTAATCTTCATTATCAAAATTAAAATGACTTGCTCTTATTTCAAGATCACGAACAACCCCGTCTTTATGCCTGTGTTTTGTTTCAAAGATGCCTCTTCCTTTTGCCATTAGCTCGTTCACTCTCTCAAGAAGCTGCGTTTCCGTCCATTGCACATCTAAATCCATAATAGAAAGCTTTGTTAATTCCGGTTGGGAATACCCGAGCATCTCACTGAAGGATTTGTTCACCTCAAGAATTTTGCCTTTTCTATTAATTACATGAAATCCATCACCGGCGGTGTTGAATATCAGCCTGTTCCGCATATTTTGAAAACGAAGTGATTCTTCTGCTTTCTTCCTTGCTGAGATATCGTGAACGACACCTAATAGATAATCCTTTCCGCTTAGTTCAAATCGGATTAGCGAAACTTCTGTGTCGAATAAAATGCCGCTAAAATTTTTATGTTTCCAATCAAAGAACTGAGGTTTTCCGTTCAACGCACCGGTTATTTTCTCCATTCCGCTTTCAACTGACTCCCGCCCATCCGGCTGAACGATAGGCGAAAAGTCAAATGGATTTTTTGAAATAATTTCATTCCGGCTGCAGCCGAACATTTTCATGCTTCTTTCGTTACAGTCGATAATCTTTTCCTGATCGAGAACAAGCATTGCATCATTAGTTGCATTAAAAACCGTTCTGTATCTCAGTTCCTTTTCGGCTAATTCTTTTTCGGCTGTTTTTCTTTTTGCTTCGCGATCAATTACCTCAAGTGCGAAAGATATATCCCGCGAAATCTCTGAAAATAGCGAGACTTCCTCTTCATCAAAAAAATCAACTTCTGAGGCATAAACACTGAGAATACCCAAAACAATATTATTGAGGCTAAAGGGAGCCGAGATAGAAGAATTATATCCACGTTTGGATGCTTCTTCCTGCCATAGATCAAAATCAGGATTATTTTTTATATCGTTAACAGCAATACAGGTTTTTGTTCTGATCGCACGTCCCGACGGACCTCTTCCCTCGGGCTCATCGGTAGTTTTAATTAATACTTTTTCGAGATAGCCGTCATTATAACCCGCAAAAGTAACGGGCTTAACAATCTTATTCTCATGGTTGATCAGCCCGATCCAGGCGAGTCGAAATTTTCCGTACTCAATCATTATCCTGCAAATTTCATCGAAGAGAAGATCGCTTTCAGTTACTCTGACAATAGCCTGATTAACCTGGCTAAGCACTGCGTAGAGCCTGTTTGCCCTTTTTATTTTTTCTTCAGCTTCTTTTCTTTCGGTGATGTCCCTGTTTATTGCCTGAAAATAGTTTTTCCCTTCCAGTTGGATAAACCTAATGCTCGTTTCAACCGGGAATTGAGTTCCATCCTTTTTTTTGTGGACGGTTTCAAAAACCATTCCTTTGCGTTTTTCAACCTGGTTTAATTGTTTCCTGAAAAGACTTTGCTGCTCAGGTACTCTTAAATTTATGGCGGACATTCCAAACAGTTCTTCGCGTGAATATCCGTAAGTATCAATTGCTTTTTGGTTTGCTTCTATTATTCTTCCATCATCATCAATAAGCAGAATTATATCGTTGGCGTGCCGGGTAAGGTATTCATAGTGCTTTGTAAGTGCGGTTCGTTTTTGTTCGAGTTCGAGCTGTGTTGCAAAGAAAGCTGCCCGCTGATGTCTCGCCATAGAATAAACAACACTTCCGGATGCAAAAATAAACAGGAACACAAAGGCTATTATTATTCTGCCTTCAGCGTACATATCTTCATATATTTCGTCCACATCAATTTTAGTGGAAAGGAACCAATCGGTTTCCGGCAGTTTTGAAACGGCGGCGAGCACAGCGATACCCCTGTAATCCGGTCCCTCGTGCAATCCCTGAAAACCTTTTGTTGCTTTAACCAATGCAATATCATCCCGATCGGAAGAGATATATAAGTTCAGCGCTGTGTTTTTCTGATGCCGCAGTTCATTAAGAATCAGCACCGAATCACCATCTTTCTTTGCAAGGATTGTTTCGGCAGAATAGCTGGCGGTTGGCCAGGTTTGAATGAGTGGATAAAGAAACTGGTTTGGGTCTATAATAACTACCATTACTGCTATTACATGATCATTCGATAGAACCGGAATGGATATATCCAGATGAATATAGTTTTTTTCATCTTTGTGAAGGTCGAAGTAATACACTTCTTTAGTTTCAAAAGCCTCTTGAAAATGATCATAGATGTGCTGGTCGGGTTCTGTATGGGTGTTTCCGGACTTGTGAACAATCCTGCCGTCGGGAGTGAATATATGAACTGCCTCGTAATCAAAATTTTCAATAAGATGCTCAATCCAATCAATGAATTTTTCCCTTTCGTAGGATGATAATCTGTTCTGAACAAAATCTGAAACGCCTTTTATAATTAACGGGTTTTGTTGAATGGACCTGGCAATTGTAAGTCTTTCTCTTTTCCAGTTTACAATTTGTGCGGACTTCAGCTTGTTAATCGTGGTAAGTTCGTCATACTTTTCTTTTCTTATTGTTTCAACCCTCGCTTGATGATAAAAGCAGCCGCCTGCAATTATAACCATTACAAGTATAACAAATATCAGCTTATATCGAGTCGGTATATTAAAATTGTCCATACAATTAAAATTTTAATTCGGGTCTATTATAATATCTTAGGCTGAAAAAGTCTATCCTGACTTCCGCACTTTTTTCAAGATTAATTAAA
>JBBIGV010000066.1:0-20145 GCA_037447335.1 Ignavibacteria bacterium
AATCCGTTTAATCCTGTTACAAAAATCATCTGGCAATCTCCGGTAGAGGGTCATCAAACTTTAAAAATCTTTGATGTGCTTGGCAGAGAGATAACAACTCTGGTTAACGAAGTAAGAGCAGCCGGCATTTACGAAGTGCAATTCGAAAGCGGAGATTTACCAAGCGGAGTTTACTTCTACAGGCTTACTGCCGGCGATTATGTGCGCACAAAACAAATGATACTTATTAAGTAAGATTTCACTCAGTGTTTCGTCATTTCGAAATCATCGGGGTTGTAACCTTGTTTTACAAGGATGCTGAATGCTTCATCTAAATGTGCCTCAGAAAGTTCCGGAGAGCGGCTTAGTATCCATCCGTATTTACGATTCGAAGTACCGATTACTGCATATTGATAATCTTCGTCAAGACCGATAATCCAGTAATCGCCCCAAAATGGTCGTATGCCAAGTATGCTGAAAAAGCTGACCTTAAGCTTTGCATTAGATTTCTTATCCACAATTTTCGCCACACCGTCAGCTTCATCCCTGCTGCCATCGGCTTCAATGCAGCTATTAAGAACAGAAATTCTGCCATCTTCCCGAAGATTGTATTGTGCAGTAGTTCCTTCAACACAATGCCGCTGAAAACGATTTGGAATTTTTGCTATTTCATACCATAAACCGGCATATCTGTTAATATCTACATAAGTTACTGTTTCGGGCGGATTACTTTTACCTTGGGCATTTAATATCGAAGTATTAAGAAGAATTGCTAAGAAAAAAAACATTATAAATTTCATTTTATCTCCCTTTTAATATGTTTATAGAGGTTTACAGGTCTAAACAAATTAACCCGGCATAAAGTTCTGCAATGCTGAATTAAAAATCAATATCCAGCAAGTAACCTTCTGCAAGATCCGGATTCATCTCAGCAATAAACCTTGAAGGCTTTGAAAGAGTTTTCCCCATTTCGCGGTCATACATATTCATTGGATAAGAAATGAATAAGTTTTGCTTAGCTCTGGTGGCGGCAACGTACATCAGTCTTCTTTCTTCTTCCAATGATTCAGGATTTTCAGCAGAGCGGTATGATGGAAAGAACCCTTCAACAGCATGAATTATAAAGACTGAGTGCCATTCCAATCCTTTTGCCGAATGAATTGTTGAAAGAGTAAGAAATTCTTCTTCTTTGTCGGCTTCGCCGATATCAATTACGCTGTCAATTATCGGCTCGATGGCCATGTCTGCCAGCAAACTGTCAAGCGAGCGGTAATTTTCTGTTATGTTATGAAAAATGTCAAGATCCTTTTTCCGCTTGTTCCAGTCATCATATTTATCTTTAAAAAGAGGATAGTAGTAATCATATACCATCTGAAATTTTTCTGAGGAGTCTTTTTTAGTAGTATGAAGATTGTACAGCAGCACAAACAAGTTTGTAACTTTTTCGTTGTACCGGTTTGATGTATGATGTTCGGGGTTTGCTTTTATGGTTAATCTTGTCGTTGCAAGCTCACCCAGTATTTTTTGTGCGGTTTTTGGTCCAACTCCTTCGTGCAGCAGTAAAACACGAAACCAGCTTACAACGTCTTTCGGATTTGCGGCGATTCTGAGAAAAGCAAGCACATCTTTTATGTGCGCCGTTTCAACAAATTTCATCCCGCCGACTTTGATGAAAGGAATATTCGCTTTTGATAATTCTATTTCAAGATCGAACGAAAAAAAAGATGAGCGGAAGAGAACAGCAATATCATTTAATGCAACGCCCTGCTCGCGCAAATCTAGCACCTTATCCACAATAAATTTTGATTGAAGATTTTCATTTGTTGCTGCAACAATGAACGGAAGATCGCCGCCGGGCTTACGGGTATAAAGCACCTTTGTGTATTTCTCCATCGACGCATCATTTATATGATTTGCAAAATCAAGTATGCTTTGCGTGCTTCTGAAATTTTCTTCAAGTTTGATAATCTTTACATCATCAAAGAGCTTCGGGAATTGCATGATGTTTTTGAAGTTAGCGCCTCTGAAAGAATAAATTGACTGCGAATCATCACCAACCACCATAACATTCTGACGGAGTTGGGTTAATCCAACAACAATATCTGCCTGAAGTTTGTTTGTATCCTGGTATTCATCAACCATTACAAAGTTAATGGCAGAGAGTAATGATTTTGCACCGGGATTCATCGAGTTCAAAAAATCCCTTAAGTAAATAAGAAGATCATCATAATCGAGAATGTTATTCTTCCGCTTGTAATCTGTAAATACTTTTTGAATATCGAGTATTCTGTCAAGTTGATCTATGAAGTGCGGATAATCGGCTTCAATAATTTCCTCAACCGTTCTTCCGGTATTAACACTCAGGCTGAAGACTTTTGCAAGTGTTCGCTTATTCGGAAATCTTTTTTCTTTTGTTATGAATCCTGCCTGTGAACGGATAAGATTTATCACATCTTCAGTATCACCCTGATCAAGAATGGTAAACGACGGTTCCAGTCCCGCAGCTTTAGCATATTTTCGGAGAGTAAGATTGGCAAAGGAGTGGAACGTACCGCCTCTTATTTTCGCGCAGCGGTTATCGAGCAGGACAGAAGCACGGTTTATCATTTCATTTGCTGCTTTGCGTGTGAAGGTTAAAAGCAGAATGGATTCAGGTTCGTAGCCAAGCTCAACGAGGCGGGCAACACGATAAACCAGCGATCTTGTTTTCCCGGTACCTGCTCCGGCAATTATCAGGTAAGCGCCTTCAACTGCCGACGCTGCTTCATACTGGGCGGGATTAAGTTCCTGTTGATAATTAATAACAAAGCGGGCTTCGTCTTTATGTTTTTTAACAAAGCCCGCATCTTGAACTCTTTTAAGAGTGTATTTTTTTTGGATCATCTCCTCAACGCTTTCGGCTTTCCTAATATTTCGGAGACTATTATAAACTCACGAAACGATTGTTTTTGCTTCAGCTTTGTGCGGATGTTTTTTAATTCAAGAGCGCCTGCTTCGCGCTTTCGTGTAAGCATGTCCTCAAATTTTTTCGCCTGGGCTTCAACGGAAGAATCAATCTTCTTCTTTCGTTCTTCAAGTTTTCTCTTTTCAGATTCCCATTTACTTATTTCGGGAGATTTTAAAGTAGAACGCCTCGCCTCCTGTTCTTCCTTTTTAGCTTCAATTGTTGTTCGTCTGGATGCCGGTGGAGTGTGTTCGACCTTTGCAGGATTGTACGGCTCTTCCCGGGTATCCATTTGGAACAGCTTCTCAATCTCTTTAACTATGTCATAATCTTCTTCCGTTGCTGAGCCGGATGAAGCTGCAGCAGACTGAGGCTTTACTTCAGGCTGCTGTTCAGCTTCCTGCGGGGGGTTCTGTGGTTTTTTCTTTCTAAAGATAGAACTAAGAAAACTAATGATAATTATCAGGTAAATGAGTAATTCAAATAAATTATCCATTTCATTCCTTATCTTTTGTTCTTTCAGGACTTGCTATTGAATCCCGCATTTCGGTATCAGCCAAAATGTTTTTCATTTGATAATAATCCATTACACCAAGTTTTCCAGCTCTGAATGCTTCGGCAATTGCTTTAGGAACATCTGCCTCAGCTTCAACTACACGGGCGCGCATTCGTGCTACCTCTGCAATCATTTCTTGTTCGGAAGCAACTGCAGCAGCGCGTCTTTCTTCGGCTTTTGCACGGGCAACTTTAAGATCTGCCTCAGCCTGATCAGTCTGTAATATAGCACCGATATTTTGTCCGATATCAACATCTGCAATATCAATTGAAAGAATTTCGAATGCAGTTCCGGAATCAAGACCTCTTGATAAAACGCTCTTCGAAATTCTATCAGGGTTTTCGAGTACTTGCTTGTGATTATCGCTCGAGCCGATAGTTGAAACAATACCTTCACCAACCCTTGCAAGAATAGTTGCTTCGCCGGCACCGCCAACTAACCTTTCAATGTTTGCACGAACGGTAATTCTGGCAATAGCTTTTAACTGAATTCCATCCTTAGCAACGGCGGCAACAAGCGGCGTTTCAATTACCTTAGGAAGCACTGACATTTTAACAGCTTCCAGAACATCTCTCCCTGCAAGATCAATCGCGGTAGCTCGTTCAAAAGTTAAACCTAAGTTTGCTTTATCGGCAGAGATAAGAGCGTTAATGACTTTAATAACATTTCCGCCTGCAAGATAGTGCGCTTCAAGTTTTGCCTGATCGATTGTGATACCTGCTTTAGTTGCAGTGATCATGCTTCTTACAATTATAACCGGCGGCACTTTTCGCAGCCTCATTCCTACAAGATCGCGGACTATCTTAAGTTTTACTCCTGAAAAATATGCTGTAATGAACAGCCCGATAGGAACAAAGTAAAGGAATATGATAAGGAAAAGAAAAATTGCTATAATAATAACAAGGGATAGACCTGTAACTGCTTCCATTAAGTTCTCCAATAATTTTTTGATATTAGCTTACTACTAATTTAATACTTTTGCAATTTAAAAGGTGCATTAAAGTTATCCCACGGAATTTTGGCAGATAATAAGGCACTTTTTCAAAATTGCAACAGCATTTAGTCAGAATAATACGTCAAATATGCTCATATTTTACAATACTGAAACTTTTTGAATCCGAAAGTGTTAAAATCAACATAATTTCTTATAATTAAAGTATTTGATTCGGGTGGTATGTTTTTTGTTTTAATCGAATTTGATATTTTTTTGCAAATAATTAACAAATTGAAGAGCAGTTCAATTTTTACTTGATAAAATTATTAACCAAAAGTTTGATTTAAGCCGTTTTTTAAGCATTTTACCGGTGTCATCAATATCTTGATTGAAGAGTTCTCAATTTATATATTAGTGCAACGATTTGATCAAAAAAACTGTTCTGTAAGAACAATCATTATCTCATTAAGGAAATAGTTATGGATGGAAATTTCTCGGACAGACTTCAGGATGTTATCAGATTAAGCCGTGAGGAAGCATTAAGGCTTGGGCATGATTATATAGGCACAGAGCATCTGCTGCTTGGAATTATAAGAGAAGGGCAGGGAGTTGCTGTACGGATACTGAGGAACCTGGATTGCGACCTGATGAAACTAAAAAAAGCAATTGAAGACACAGTAAGAACCTCCGGTGGTACACTTACAATCGGTAATATACCGCTAACAAAACAAGCAGAAAAAGTTTTAAAGATAACTCAGATAGAATCTAAAATTTACAAAGCCGATGTTATAGGAACAGAACACCTTCTGCTTTCATTATTAAGGGATGAAGATAACATTGCTACTCAAATCCTTCATCAGTTCAATGTTTCATATGATGCTGCACGCTCTGAACTCAATGCGATGCTTAGCAGCAAGCACCCGAAAGGGTATTCGGGGCAGTCCGCGGCTCCGCCGGATAAAAAAGTTGAAAGAACAAAAACACCTGTGCTAGATAATTTCGGAAGGGATCTTACAAAACTCGCATTGGATGATAAACTTGACCCGGTGGTAGGACGCGAAAAAGAAATCGAAAGAGTTGCTCAGATTCTTAGCAGAAGAAAAAAGAATAATCCTGTACTTATTGGCGAACCAGGCGTGGGCAAAACAGCAATTGCTGAAGGACTCGCACTCAGAATTGTTCAGAAAAAAGTTCCAAGAATTTTGCAGGATAAAAGAGTTGTTACACTTGATCTTGCAGGTTTGGTTGCCGGTACAAAATACCGCGGGCAGTTCGAAGAGCGAATGAAAGCGCTTATGAATGAACTTGAAAAAGCAAAAGATGTTGTTTTGTTTATAGACGAGCTGCATACCATTGTTGGCGCCGGTGGCGCTTCAGGTTCGCTCGATGCTTCAAATATGTTCAAACCTGCACTTGCAAGAGGTGACATTCAGTGCATCGGGGCTACCACACTTGACGAATACAGAAAGTATATTGAAACAGACGGCGCGTTGGACAGAAGATTCCAGAAAGTGATGATTGATCCTCCCAGTTACGAGGAAACACTTCAGATACTCAACAACATTAAATTCAGGTATGAAGAACATCATCATGTCCGTTATAGTAATGAAGCAATTGATGCATCGGTTCGTCTTAGCAACAGGTATATTACCGACAGGCATCTTCCCGATAAAGCCATTGACGTGATAGATGAAGCGGGGTCCAGAGTTCACATGGGTAATTTTGAAGTTCCTAAAGAGATTCTTGACCTTGAGAATATGATTGACGAGGTAAGACAGGAAAAAGCTACTGTTGTCAAAAGACAGGATTATGAAGAAGCAGCGCGTTTAAGAGATAAAGAACGAAATCTCCAATCAGATCTTGAGATTGCAATGCGCGAATGGGAAGCTAAAACTAAAGATATTGTTCATGATGTGAACGAAGAAGATATTGCTACAGTTGTTTCAATGATGACCGGTATTCCGGTCAACCGTGTTGCACAAACTGAATCTGAAAAGCTTCTTAACATGGCTGAATCTTTACAGAAATACATTATAGGGCAGGATGAAGCAGTAACAAAACTTACAAAAGCAATTCGCAGAACCAGGGCAGGTTTGAAAAATCCAAACCGTCCAATCGGCAGTTTCATCTTCTTAGGTCCTACCGGTGTTGGAAAAACAGAATTGTGTAAAGCGCTTGCAAGATATCTTTTCGATTCTGAAGATGCGTTGATAAGAATCGATATGAGCGAATATATGGAAAAGTTTTCGCTCTCAAGGCTTGTTGGAGCGCCCCCCGGTTATGTTGGCTATGAAGAAGGCGGTCAGCTTACAGAAAAAGTAAGGCGTAAACCTTACAGTGTTGTCCTTTTTGATGAAATTGAAAAAGCACATCCCGATATTTTCAGCATTTTACTGCAAGTGCTTGATGACGGCGTATTAACAGACAGCCTCGGAAGGAAAGTGGACTTCCGCAATACGATTATTATAATGACTTCCAATATCGGCATAAAGGATATTAAGGATATTGGCTCTTTCGGATTTGGAGCTAAGTCTTCCGATGATAAATATACTTCAATGAAGTCAACGCTCGAAGAAGCAATGCGAAAACTCTTTAATCCTGAATTTCTTAACAGAGTTGACGAAACAATCGTATTCAGAAATCTTGAGAAAGAAGATATCTTTAAGATAATTGATATTGAAGTCCGCGATCTGCTTGACAATCTTAAAGAAAATAAATTGACTCTTTCCTTTGATGAAAGCGCAAAGAATTTCCTTACTGATAAGGGATTCGATCAGAAATTCGGTGCACGCCCGCTTCGCAGGGCATTACAGAAATATGTTGAAGACCCGCTTGCAGAAGAGATCCTGCGTGGTACGTTCAAAGACGGCACTCACATCCTGGTTAAACACAGCGAAGGCATGGAAGGGCTTGCCTTTGTAGACAGCGGTCAGGCGCCTGCTGATGTTGAAGACTCCGATAAGGAAAAAGAAAAAACCGACGAAGCAAACAACTCTGTTTAGAGAATTTTTTTATGGAATGTTTAATAAGCGTCCCGGCTTTCGGGACGCTTTTTTTTTGATTAAATTGCAAAAGAATTTTCAATCAGTGGAGGATTTATGGCTTTGCTCTCAATAGATGAGATAAATAGTAAACTTGGCAATTTAACCGGCTGGAATTACAGCGATAATCATATTCATAAAGAATTCAAACTTAAAGATTTTATTTCGGCGCTGGATTTTGTAAACAGAATCGGCACTGAAGCCGAACGGATGGATCATCATCCCGATATCTTTATTCATTCCTACAATGAAGTTAAAATCTCAATCTCGACTCACAGTGAGGGCGGTGTTACTGAAAAAGATTTTTCACTTGCGGGCAAAATAGAAAGTCTTATTCAATGAGCAGCAGGCTTGACTCTCTTCTCGAATTGTTAACCAAAGAACCTGATGATGCTTTCCTTCTGTATGGCATTGCACTTGAACATATGTCAATTCAAAATTATCAAACTGCGGAAGATTATTTCCTCAAATTATTTAATGTTGATCCAAATTATGCCGCCGGTTATATGCAATACGCTCTGTTGAAAGAGAAAACGGGCGATATTGAAACAGCAAGAAATATTTATAAAAAAGGTATAGAAACAGCCAAACAATCAGGCGATATCCACGCCGCAAATGAAATGGGGGAATTCCTAAATGAGCTTGGATGAAAACTATATTCTGAACATTTTCAAAAATACCGAAGCCCTTTTAACGGGGCACTTCCTGCTTACATCGGGCAGACACAGCAGCGTTTATTTTCAGTGTGCAAAAGTACTTCAGTATCCGCAGCATAATGATTATGTATGCTCGAAGATAGTGGAATACTTTCGCTCTTTCAGTATCGATTCTGTTATTGCTCCGGCAATCGGCGGCATTGTAGTTGGACAGGAAGTCGCACGTCAATTGCATAAAAAATTTATTTTTGCTGAGAGGGAAGACAATAAACTTCAACTCAGAAGAGGTTTCTCTCTTCACGAAGGTGAAAAAGTTCTGGTTTGTGAGGATGTGGTTACAACAGGCGGTTCTGTATTTGAGGTAATTGATATTGTAAAAAATTATGGTGCCGAGGTTGTTGGCGTTGGTTTTATCGTTGATCGCAGTAATGCAAAAGTTGATTTCGGATATCCGCAGTTCAGCACACTTAAACTGAATGTAGTGTCCTTCGCTCCTGAAGAGTGTGAGTTGTGTAAACAAGGAATTGAATTGGTTAAACCAGGCTCAAGGAAAGTAAAGTAATGATCCGGTTCCTTAATTACTTCAGAGAAAGCATTGGCAGCGACCTGCTTTACCAGTTAATTGCTTCTGCCGCAATTATAATTGTTTCGGTTATTGTATCAAAGATTCTAAGCCTGCTCACAAAAAAAATAATTTCACCTTTCGTAAAAAAATCCCCGACATCTCTCGACGATAAATTACTTTCTATTGTTGAAACAGGTTTGTTTAAACTTTTAATCATCGGCGGTGTTTATCTTGGAATTGAAAATCTCAAAAGCCGGACTGCATTTCTTCTCCCGGATGTAAAAATAAACCTGTCTGAAGAATATCCTTACATTGACAAACTGCTTACCTTTTTTGAAGCCCTGCTCTACATTGCCTTGGTATTTATATTTTTAATTATTACTTACAAAGTAATTACAATCATATTTGATTGGTATGCTGAAAAAATTCATGCTGCTGAAAACAGGGATATAAGCGGAAGTTTATTCCCACTTTTGAAAAAAGTCGTAAAGATTATAGTTGCAGCAGTAGTTGTTGTGCTCTCTAAGTTTGATGTAAATATCAGCGGATTGCTTGTATCGCTTGGCGTTGGTTCACTTGCCATCGCTTTGGCTGCACAGGATACTATCTCTAATATGATAGCAGGTTTTATTCTTATGATAGACAGACCTTTCAGAATCGGTGACAGAATTCGTTTTGCAGATAACCGGGTTGGCGATGTTGTTAGTATTGGAATCCGCAGTACAAAAATTTTAGATTTCGATAATAATCTTGTTATCATTCCGATTAATGAAATGGTTAAATCAAGCATAATTAATATTACCTATCCGAATATTCTTACCAGGGATCTTATCGAGGTGGGAGTAGTTTACCGAACAGATATTGAAAAAGCGCGGGAGGTAATGTTAAGATCAGCCAACCAACATCCGCTTGTTTCCAAGCGGATACTGCCGGAAGTATTCCTTATGAATTTTGGTGAATCTTCTGTTGATCTTCGCCTTGCTGTCAGAACTGATGACTATCGGAATGCTTTTAGTATTCAGGTTCAATTGCGCGAGCGGATATATAATGAAATTATTAAAGAAGGTATTAAAATTCCTTTCCCGCAAAGAGTTGTGCATTTTCCAAACGATTCTCAAAAAAATAATCAATAATAAATCATCAATAAAAAATTCAGGTGCCAGATGAAACATTTAATCTTTTTCTTTCTATTCACCATCAGCTTATTCTCACAAATAAACTTTGATGAATATTTTTATGATAAAACATTAAGGCTGGACTATCATCACACCGGCAATCATGAAAATGATTTTTATTCTATTGACGAATTAATAGAAGAACCATACTGGGGAGGATCAAAAACAAATCTTATTGATATATTCAACTATGGCGCTTATAAATTTGAAGTTTATGATGAAGCATCCGATAAATTGATCTATTCAAGAACGTACACAACTTTGTTTAAAGAGTGGCAAACTACAGAGGAAGCAAAACAAACCACACGAACGTTTACAGAATCAATTGTCTTCCCTTATCCTAAAAGCAAGGTGCTTGTAAAATTTTATGGACGCGATAGGGAACACAACCTTATCCATAAATTTGAATATCCCGTTGATCCTTCGAACTATTTTACAAAGAAAGAAAGAAGGCACGAGTACGAAAAATTTCCTGTACATACATCCGGCGATCCTTCTGTTAAAGTTGATTTAGTAATAATACCCGAAGGATATACAAAAGACGAAATGGAATTATTCAAAGCTGATTGCGAAAAATTTGCCGGTTATCTTTTCAATTCATCGCCTTTCAGGGAAAACAGGGATAAGTTCAATATATGGGGAGTTTCGGCGCCATCAGAAGATTCAGGCACGGATGTTCCTGCAGATAATGTGTGGAAGAAAACTATTCTCAATTCGTCTTTTTACACCTTCGATATTGAGCGCTATCTTATGACTTATGATAACAAATCCGTACGTGATGTTGCTGCCAATGCACCCTACGATCAGATCTATATTATTGTTAATACCGATAAATACGGCGGCGGAGCTATTTATAATTACTACTCTGTATGCGTTAATAAAAACAGGTTCGAAGAATATCTTTTCGTACACGAGTTTGGACATGGCTTCGCTTCGCTTGCAGATGAATATTATACTTCTGAAGTTGCATACATTGATTTCTATCCGCTTGATGTTGAGCCGCTTGACCCGAATCTTACAACTTTAGTTAATTTTGATTCTAAGTGGAAACACCTTGTCGAGGCAGGAACACCCATTCCAACTCCTACTACTGAAGAGTATAAAGATAAAGTCGGCGCTTTTGAAGGCGGCGGCTATGTCGAAAAGGGTGTTTACCGCCCGATGCAGGATTGCACCATGAAATCAATTTCGGTTGATAATTTTTGTCCTGTATGTTCAAATGCAATTGTTGAGATGATAAATTTTTATGCTGAATAGCACCAATACTTTGGGCAAATAGTGTAATATTAGGTTTAGTATTTAACTTGAATTTAACAATAAAGAAATATGGATCAGAAAAAACTATATAAAACCGTAGAGACCATCGCTTCAAAAAAATTTTCCGACGAGAAGGAGATGCTGGTTACGGTTCTAAACCAGATAATTGATAACGAGGAAATAAATGTTAACGGCGGAAGACTCTGGCGTTTGCAGCCTGACGTTAAAAAATATTCGCTGTTGTATCAAACCGGCAACGTTAAGCGCATAGACAGCAACTTCAGCTTGTTAATAGAAAATTACCCCACATTCGATAAGATCGCAAAAGAAAGAACCATACTTGGAAATGAAACCGACCCCGAACTGCTGAAGATTGGAATTTTCAAATACTCTGCCTCCGGTGTTGGCGATAAAGTAAAAGTTAATGGTAAAATTTATTATGAATATATTCTGGCGCTTAACAGCGACAATATAGACGATGATTTACGGTTCAATCTTAATATTATCGCAACAGCAATTACCTCACAAATAAAACAAAGAAGATATTCCCACCGTGCAAAAACTCTCAGGGAGGACATTGATAAAGCACGCCAGCTTCAAAAAAGTATTTTGCCCGAGCATGAATATGCATTTCACGACTATGATCTTTTCGGAATTACTGATCCTGCGGAAATAGTTGGCGGTGATTTTTTTGATTATCTTGAGATAGGGGAAGATAATGACAGGCTGGGTGTAATGATTGGTGATGCCGCCAGTAAAGGTGTAAGCGCTGCTGCAGAGGCTATGTATGTGTCAGGTGCACTGCGAATGGCTTGCAGCTTTGAAATTAAGGTTACATCATTGATGAAAAGAATGAATCAATTAGTTAATAAGATTTTTGCAGATGATAAATTTGCCTCTATGTTTTATGGTGAACTCTCAACTAATAAGACCGGGCTTTTTTTATATGCAAATGCAGGGCATAATCCTCCTGTGTTTATCAGAGGCGAATCGGATGAAATTACTTTGCTGGATCCTACCGGTCCGGTTTTAGGTCCAACACCACAAAGCAAATTTACCGTTCAGAATATAAACTTTAATCCGGGGGATGTGCTTTTGATTTATTCAGATGGTTTAACTGAAGCAATGGACAATGATTTTAACGAGTTTGGGGAGGTGCGGCTGATTGAATCATTAAAGCAGAATAAGCATTTGGTTCCGAAAGAGATTGCATATAATATTCTTAACGATGTTATTAAGTTTTCACGCAACGGAAAATATACTGATGATAAAACCCTTGTTGTAATAAAGAGGACGAGGGGGTAGATTAAAATTAATCTATAAATAGTGTTAGTTGCTCCTGTTTTGTTTTCAGATCATGGTTATGTATTTGAATATGAGAGTCAAAATTATATACCAATGCCTCTACTATAGATCTTCTGTTTTCCAATTTTCCACCTGAGTGATAGAAGTGATCTCTTGTTGCTATATTGAAATACGACCAATACTTATCAATTGAAGTGTTTTTCCTGTAATCATTGTGATGCCAGGTGGACAATATAAATCTTGCTTTAGTGTTTGAAAGAGAATGGAATAACTTTTCCTCATCGATTTCTGTCCAGTTATTATAATAATCAGTATACCTGCCAAAGTAAGGCGGATCGCAGTATATTATATCCTCCTCTGAAGCCATCTCAACTACTTTATGAAATGGATGGATGGTAAATATCCATTGAGGTTTTATGATTTCTTCACAGTTTTTTACCTGGTTTGTAATTTTAGTTATGTAAGACTGGCTGAATCTTTCAGGCTTTTTGCAGAATGGAATATTCCATTTGCCATTACTGTTAAACCGTATCATTCCATTAAATCCTGCTCTTGAGAGAAAGAGAAAATCTAACGGATCATGTTTTAGATTAAATCTTTCCTTAACCGTTTTATAATGTTCATAACCATTATCAGCAGAATTTCTTAACTTTTCTCCCTCGATAGACAAATAGTTCCTGACAATTGATGAAGTTATAATTTTATTTTGTATTGCTTTGTAAAAAGTAATTATATGAGGATTGATATCGTTTAGTATAGCTTTTTCTGGTCGTGCATTCAACATAACCACACCTGTACCAATAAATGGCTCAATCCATTTTCCCTTCCAGTCTCCTGCTAGTTCTAATATCCACGGGACTAACTTAGTTTTAATACCCTGGCTTTTAATTGGCGGTACTATAATCCTCTTCACTGCCTTTTCCTTTTAGTTACTTTAGGATTTATTAAAGAAACATCTCCGCTGCGGAATTTAACAAAATCTTTAACATTTGTTATGGGAATAGATTTTCCACTTTTCTTGATCTTAGCTATTTTATAATTCATCCAATACTCATCAAACCAATCCTCACCGAGCTTACTAAAAATGCCATTACCTTTTAAAATATCAGGAATATATGTAATAGAACCAATATTTGCCGTATTTCCTGAACCTTGTGAATCACTGGCTATTTCCCATTTTTCTGCAACAAAGAACTGGAAATCTTTAATAACGGATGAAATTGATTTAAGGTTTTCAACGGTAGTAACTTTTCGGGAACCTATTTTATGTGTAGGAGTCCCATAAACCGAATCTAATTCTTTAACAGAAAATATTTCAGTCTCCTCAATATTCTGACCGTCAGTTCTTGTATAAATGATGCCTAAACAGAAGTGACCGGAATATTCTGAATATGGATACTGAATATTTTTCTTTGACGTCCGATTTCTGAAATATGAGCCATGGCTTCCGAGTGTAAAACCGTTCACATGATCAGTAAAGTTAGGATCCCGATATGTGGTTTTCAAATCTAACGCAAACTTTATTTTTTCATTATTTTTTTTTTATAAAAGTTAAATCAGGATACCAATTCTGATGGTCGGTCAGTTGAATTATGTAATCATTGTTCTGGGCAAACGCTAATATTTTTGGGAATAGATGAATCTCAAGCAGTTTTGAAACGATTTTGGTATCGGCAGATATTGTGTAAATATTTTTATAAATATCAATAAATCCTTTAATAGTCCATTCCCCATCGCTTGACTGGGTATAACCGAATAAATTCGCAGCAAGCTTTTTTAATGCTTTTTTGAATTTAGCTTTTTCAGTTTTACTTTGTTTACGATAATTAACCAATGTTAAATCTTATTTTTATAATAATTTTTATAGAATATAAAAATTTCAGAAATCTGATATATAGAATTACACTTAATAATTTTGCTTTCTGGTTTTATAAGAGTTATAAGTAACAGCGGCGTCAAAAACTGAGAACGATTTCTCCCGAATTTCAAAGTTTTCCTCATTTTTTCTTCATAATTTTGTTTTGCAGATTTAAAATTGTTGAGGTTGAAATGATCAAATCTATAAATCCCGCTACTGAAGAAATTCTTCAATCATTTAACGAATTGAGCGATGAAGAAATATCCGAAATTATTTACAAATCACATTCAGCTTATCTCGATTGGCAGCATACTGCTTTTAGTGAAAGAGCGTATAAAATGCACTGCGCAGCTAAAGAACTAAGACGAAGAACCGATCAGATTGCCACAATAATGACGCTGGAAATGGGAAAACCAATTACACAATCCCGTGCGGAGGTTGAAAAGTGTGCATGGGTTTGTGACTACTACGCAGAGAATGCAGAAAAATTTTTGCAGGATGAAAGCATTCAAACCGATGCATCAAATAGTTTTGTTGCATACAGGCCTCTCGGTGTAGTGCTTGCTGTAATGCCATGGAATTTCCCTTTCTGGCAGGTATTCAGATTTGCAGCGCCGAATCTGATGGCTGGAAACGGCGGAATACTTAAACACGCATCAAATGTAACCGGATGCGCTCTTGCAATAGAAAATATTTTTGCTGAATCGGGTTTCCCTCCTAACTTGTTCAGAACGTTAATAGCATCTTCAAAAAAAGTTGAAAAGATAATTAATAATCCTTTGGTTATGGCAGTAACTTTAACCGGCAGCGTTCCCGCCGGGAGAGCGGTAGCTTCAAATGCCGGTAAAGCTTTAAAGAAGACGGTGCTTGAACTTGGCGGCAGCGATCCTTATGTGATACTTGAAGATGCAGACCTGAATCTTGCTTCAGAGACCTGCGTTAACTCAAGATTAATTAACGGCGGGCAAAGCTGCATTGCAGCAAAGAGATTTATTATTGTTGAAGAAGTTTATGACAAGTTTGAAAGTCTGTTCGTCCAAAAAATGAGTGAGAAAAAAATGGGCGATCCTTTTGATGAGAGTAATCATCTCGGACCCCAGGCGAGCAAACAATTGCGCGATGAACTTCATCAACAAGTAAAAGAAAGTGTAATTAAAGGAGCAAAAGTTTTACTTGGTGGCATTATACCTGAAATGAAAGGTGCATACTATCCACCGACCGTTCTCTCAAACATTAGACCGGGTATGCCGGCATTTGATGATGAGCTGTTCGGACCGGTGGCTGCGTTAATTAAAGCTAAAGATGAGCAAGACGCCGTAAAACTGGCAAACGAATCTGTATTTGGATTAGGCGCTGCAGTCTTTACCAAAGATACCGAACGAGGTGAAAGAATTGCTAAAGAGCAGTTACATGCCGGATGCTGCTTTGTGAACGATTTTGTTAAATCGGATCCACGGTTACCCTTTGGCGGAATAAAAGAATCCGGTTATGGAAGGGAACTTTCGCTGCACGGAATAAGAGAGTTTATTAATGTGAAAAGTGTTTATGTGAAGTGATTTTTTATTAGTGAATCCCGGTTTACCTATTAATCTTTACAGCAGCATTTTCAATTGCTTTTACCAGGCTTTCTTTCACGAATGGCTTGGATATATAGTCAGTGCAGCCGGCTTCCAATAGTTTTTCTCTGTCGCCTTTCATAGCATATGCTGTTACGGCTATTACCGGCATATCCTTGCATTGAGGTAACTTTTTCATTTCTTCGAGAACGTCTATACCTGTGGGTCCGTCTCCCAGATCAATATCCAGAAGAACACCGGAGTATTCATTCAGTTTCAGCATTTCAACTGCATCGTAACCGTCTTTGGATATGTCTATTTTGTAATGACCCTTCAAGAATGTGACTATTACGTTGATGCTGAGATCATCATCCTCAACCAGAAGAAATTTTGGTTTTGATGCAGCCTGCCTGATCTGATTTGTTTCCTGCAGGAGAACTTTATCGGGTGCATCTTTTCTTTTAATACCAGCCGGTTCATCCTGAACAGCTTCAAAATAGATTGAAAAAGTTGAACCTTTACCCGGTTCACTCTCAACAGAAATGCTTCCGCCCATTAGCTCAATAAATTTTTTGGTGATAGTTAAGCCTAATCCCGCACCTTCGTATTTCCGGCTGAAACCTTCACTAACCTGTCTGAATTCTTTGAAGATCAGGTCAAAGTCTTGTTGTGCGATTCCTATACCGGTGTCTGAGACACTTATCTTAACCATATGCTTGCTGTTCTGAACAATAGTGGAAGCTTTTACTGTAACACCGCCATCCTTAGTGTATTTGATAGCATTACTTACAAGATTGTTCATTACCTGGACGAGTAATCTTTCATCTGCTATACATCTGATAATATCTTCTGAAATTTTGGTATGAAGATACAATCCTCGCTTAGCGGCAAATTCTCTGAAAAGTTTAACAGAAGAACGCACAGTTTCCGGGACGTCAATAACAGTTTTATTGATTTCCATTTTGTTTGCTTCAATCTTAGAAAGATCGAGAATCGAGTTGAGTGTTTGAAGAAGCCTTTGTCCGCTTAACAATATGGTGTTTACCATATCTTTATTTTCCGGGTTCTGAAGATCTTCTTGAAGCAGTTCAGCAAATCCGAGTATGCCAACCAGCGGAGTTCTGAGTTCGTGGCTCATATTAGCAAGAAAGCTTGATTTGAGCTTATTCATTTCTTCAGCTTCCTTTTTTGCATTTAATATTGCCACTTCATTCAGCTTCCACTCGTTAATATCTCTGCTATTAACAATTACGGCATTTATATCGGGTTCATCTAATAAATTATTCCCGATCGATTCGATGAAGATATAATCGCCATCCTTTTTCTTGTACCTGAAGCTGATTGGCATGGTAATCCCCGGTTTTTGAATGATATCAAAAAAGAAGTTGACAACATTCTGTGTATCATCAGGATGAACTAAATCAAATCCAACCTGTCCGTATAACTCTTCCTGTTCATAGCCAAGAATTCTTGTAACAGACGGGCTTGAGTAGATAACGATTCCGTTCCTGTCGAGCATGGTAATAATATCAGTTCCATTCTCTATAAGCGCTTTCAATCTTCTTTCACTGCTTTGTCTTAATATCTCTGCATTTCTCTGATCTGTAATATCTTTAACGAGAATCTGGAGCAGAACTGTATCATTAAGCTCTATAGTTGAGAGATTTACTTCTGTAAAAACTTCAGTGCCATCGATTTTTTTTACAAGCCATTCAAAA
This sequence comes from Ignavibacteria bacterium, assembly GCA_037447335.1. GTDB lineage: Bacteria > Bacteroidota > Ignavibacteria > Ignavibacteriales > Ignavibacteriaceae > JBBIGV01. The sequence continues at coordinate 17,545 of JBBIGV010000066.1, forward strand.
TTCTGCGGATTTCCTTTGTAGGCTTCACTAATTAATTGACGGAGTTTAATCGAAGAAACACTGCCATCCGGCTGAAGCTTTGGAGAAAACAGACCCGGCGTATAATCTGAGAATAATGATTTATCAATTCCGAATAATTCCGTTGCCCTGTCATTAACATCAACTATTTTATTGCCATTTAAGAGCATGATAGCATCGTTTGATCGCTCAAAAAGCCTGCGGTACTTAAGCTCGTTAGCAACAGCTTCATTTTTTGCTTTAACACGTTCGGTAACATCAATCATGACTCCGGTTGTGCCTGTGACTTCACCGCTTCTTGAATATTTCTTGCTTGCAGTCATTTCAATCCATTTTATTTCACCCATGTGTGAAATAATTCTTACCTCATATCGGCAATCGTCCAAATCGGACTGAAGAATATTAAAAAATAATTTTGAAGAATGGTCCCTGTCATTTAAATGGAAATACGCAAACAGATTTTTGCCAATTGATTCTTCTGCTGTATAGCCTGTGAGGGTTTCCCATGAATTATTAAGAAAAGTTAAATCACCCTTCAGGTTGGTCTGAAAAATTGTATCACGAACACTGTTAAGAAGCCTCTGATATTTCCCATCAGGCTCACTCCTATTTGTAGAAATTACAAGCAGAGAGTTCTGACTTTCGAAAATAATTCTGAAGAATTTAATATCTGAAACTATGCCCGAGCCGTCATTTATTTTATGATGAAACTGGTTGACATCAACTTCATCTTCATCTGTATTTTGTATCAGGAATATCGCTGCAGAGATCATTTTACCGGGCAGAATATCGTATAAATTTTTCGAGAGATACTCTTCTTTACTAAATCCGTAAAGATCAACAGCGGAATCATTAACCTGTATTATCTGCAAAGACTTCAGATCACATATCCACATTGCAGCCGGATTATGTGTGAATGCAAGCCCCGGCATATTTAGTGAGTGCGAAATATTGTCAGCGTAATTCAATTTTTCAACTTCTGACAGAGTAAGTAAAATAAACTCACAATTTCCGTTCTCGTCGGTTAGCGGACTAAGATCAACAGAAAATTTAACAGGTGTTTTGTCAAATCCGTACATAGAAATAACCAGGTTTATTTTCTGTCCCCGCCATACTGATGAAATGGAATTCAGAAATAAAGCATGATCAGTTTTGGCGATCAGTTTAAGAATATTTACCGGGTTTGTTTCCGGGGACCGAAAGCCAGGCAGGCTGCGGGATTTGCTATTGATATAAACGGCGTTGTTCTCACGGTTCAATACCAATACTCCCTTGCCAATCGTCTCAACAATTTGTTTAAATAATCCGGAACTCAAATTATAATCATACTTGTTCAGGAAATATGCAAACTCAATATTCGAAAGTAGATCATCAAATGAATATGGCGGCTCAATCAGAAGATCAATGTATTGTGAGATTTTTCTGAATCCATTTTCGCGATTGACCTTAAGTTCAGAATATCCTATCCTAAAAATACTTTTAAATACCGGATCTTCAAACAAGTATTTGTGTAAATCACCATTATAATTTTCGAGTAAGGAAATATTGAATATTACAGCATCAGGTTTGTCCGTATGAATTATTTGTATACATTCATTAACGTTTGATGCTTGTTCGATACAATATTTTTTTAATTTAAGCTGCTCAACGAGGTTATTAAAGATATGAGGGTCACTATTTATTACAAGTATTTTCAAATTGCTGTTCATAAGTCACTCCCTAAATTACGTATGCTAAAGATCGTTTCTGTTAGTCCGTCTGTTGAATTATTGCTTTAACCAAAAAATCGTATTCGGTACTCTTATCGAAAAAAGAATTTGCTCCGGATTCCAGGCAAAGCTTTTTATATTTTTCGTTTGCATGTCCCGTAAGCATGATTATTTTAATTTCAGAATTGAAGCTTCTGATTTCTTTAAGGGCTTCAATTCCGCTCATGAGCGGCATCTTAAGATCAAGCAGTATAGCATCAGGGTTTAATTGTTTTACAAGTGTTACAGCTTCGATCCCGTTTTGCGCTTCGCCTTTAATTTCAATTCCGGGCGCTTCAGCAAGTATAGATTTAATTTTTGATCTCATTAGAACAGAGTCGTCTGCAATTATCACTGATACGGGATTCACTGTATTTTCCGCTTTTGTTTCAGGATGCAACTTAATAGTTAGAGTATGCCTAATCAGTAGTTCTGAATATGAACAGAAGGTAGTTAAAGGGATAATTGCGGGGTCGTTTTTTTACTACAAAAATCAGGGCAGTTAAGTTATTTAACTTATTATTTTATAAGGAGTTAAAAATTTGATACTAGTCAATCAAACCTGATTTTATTGCGTAATAAGTAATCTCTGCATTACTACTAAGATTCATTTTTTCAAGAATGCGCGCGCGGTATGTACTTACTGTAGCGGGACTGATCAAAAGTTTTTCAGCGATATCTTTTACCGGTATGCCTTTAGCAAGCAGCAGCATTACTTCATACTCTCTGTCGGTTAGCAGCTTATGTGGTTGTTCGGTCATATCATTAAACTGCGAAAGAATTTCTTCCTGACTTACGCATTGGGACACCCTAAACTTATATCAAATAATTTTAA